>NZ_VFVV01000015.1:0-146763 GCF_006442695.1 Mesorhizobium sp. B2-3-7
GTCCGCTTCATCCCCAGCCTCCATCCGCTGGCGATAAAACCGGACAACTCACGTGCTACCTAATCCGGACAACTCATGTGCTTACGACATTGTGGGCATGCACATGTTGCGCGCCGCGCGCGGCGCCGCTATAGGCCGGGGCTGGTTTTCCCGAGGCACAAACATGTCCGTTGACGTCAAGACAGTGAAGCGCGTCGCGCGTCTCGCCCGCATTGCGGTGAGCGAGGAAGATGCCGAACGCATGACCGGCGAGCTGAATGCCATACTGGGCTTCGTCGAACAGCTGAACGAGGTCGATGTTTCCGGGGTCGAGCCGATGACTTCGGTAACTCCGATGGGGATGAAGAAGCGCCAGGACGTCGTCACCGACGGCAACAAGGCTGCCGACATCGTCGCCAACGCGCCTGCCACGGAAGAGAACTTCTTCCTCGTGCCGAAGGTCGTGGAGTAACAGGCCGATGGCCATCGAAATCGCCATCGAGACGCCGCTGCAGGACGATGTGCGCGGCTTGGTCGCGGAGCTCAACGAGACGCTGCTCGAACTGACGCCGCCGGAACACTGCTATCACCTGACCGTCGAGCAGATGGCCGGCCCGGACACCACGGTCTTCGTCGTCCGCGACGACGGTTTTGCAATCGGTTGCGGGGCGCTGAAGCGCCATGACGGCGCCGTCGGCGAGGTCAAGCGCATGTACACGCGGCCCACGCATCGCGGCCAGAAAATCGGCGCCAGGATCGTGGAGCGTGTCGAAGCGCTGGCGCGCGAGGAAGGATTGAAGCGTCTGGTGCTGGAGACGGGCGATCGCCATCCTGCCGCCTGGGCTGTCTATGAACGTTCCGGCTTCTCGCGTTGCGGTCCGGTGCTGGATTATCCCGATTCCGAGTGGTCGGTGTTTTACGAAAAGAGCCTTGCCTGATGAGCGACCTGACCCGACTGACGATTTCGCAGGCCCGCGCCAAGCTGCGCGCCAAGGAAATCACCGCGACCGAGATCGCCGACGCCTATCTTGCTGCGATCGAGCGCGCCAATCCGGCGCTCAACGCCTACGTCGTGGTGACCGGCGACAAGGCGCGCGACATGGCCAAGGCCTCCGACGCCAGGCTGGTCAAAGGCGAGGGCGGTGCGCTGGAAGGCATTCCGCTCGGCATTAAGGACCTGTTCGGCACCGAGGGCGTGCACACCCAGGCCTGCAGCCATGTGCTCGACGGTTTCAAGCCGCATTACGAATCGACCGTCACCTCCAATCTGTGGGCTGACGGGGCGGTCATGCTGGGCAAGCTCAACATGGACGAGTTCGCCATGGGCTCGTCCAACGAGACGTCCTATTACGGGCCGGTGGTCAACCCGTGGCGGCGTTCGCGCGTCGATACGATGGTGATGCCGACCACGCATCAGGGCGATGGCGGCTTCGTTTCGGCCGGCGGCACCAGGACCGCGCGCACCCTGGACAATGCGCAGCTGGTGCCGGGTGGCTCGTCGGGCGGCTCGGCCTCCGCCGTCTCGGCTTTCCTGTGCGCGGGCGCCACGGCCACCGACACTGGCGGCTCGATCCGCCAGCCGGCCGCGTTCACCGGCACGGTCGGCATCAAGCCGACCTATGGCCGCTGCTCGCGCTGGGGTATCGTCGCCTTCGCCTCGTCGCTCGACCAGGCCGGGCCGATCGCGCGCGACGTGCGCGATGCCGCGATCCTGCTCAGATCGATGGCCTCCGTCGATCCGAAGGATACGACCTCGGTGGACCGGCCGGTGCCGGACTACGAGGCGGCGATCGGCAAGCCGATCAAGGGCATGAAGGTTGGGATTCCCCGGGAATACCGCGTCGACGGCATGCCGGAGGAGATCGAGGCCCTTTGGCAGAAGGGCATTGCCTGGCTCAGGGATGCTGGCGCCGAGATCGTCGACATCTCCTTGCCGCACACCAAATACGCGCTACCGGCCTATTACATCGTGGCGCCCGCCGAAGCCTCGTCCAACCTTGCGCGCTATGACGGCGTCCGCTACGGCCTTCGCGTGCCGGGCAAGGACATCGTCGAGATGTATGAGAAGACCCGCGCCGCCGGCTTTGGCCGCGAGGTCAAGCGCCGGATCATGATCGGCACCTATGTGCTGTCGGCGGGCTATTACGACGCCTACTATCTGCAGGCGCAGAAGGTGCGCAATCTGATCAAGCGGGACTTCGAGAACGTCTTTGCCGCCGGCGTTGATGTCATCCTGACACCGGCGACGCCATCTGCCGCCTTCGGCATTGCAGACGAGGACATGGCTTCCGATCCGGTGAAGATGTACCTGAACGACATCTTCACCGTCACCGTGAACATGGCGGGCCTGCCGGGCATTGCGGTGCCCGCCGGCCTAGACCCCAAGGGCTTGCCGCTCGGCCTGCAACTGATCGGCAGGCCGTTCGAAGAAGAGACGCTGTTCCAGACCGCTGCCGTCATCGAGCAGGCGGCCGGAACGTTCCAGCCGGAGAAGTGGTGGTAGGATCGTTTCTCATCTAAGGGGTGAGGGATGTTCTTTTATCTTTCGAAAATCTTCTGGTTCTTTATCCAGCCGCTCAACCTGACGATCTTCCTGCTGCTGGCGGGGCTGGTCTCGGCATTTTTCGGCCGCCCGCGGCTGGCAGCCACCGGCGGCGTGCTGGCGTTTTTGGTTCTGGCGCTTTCGGCCTGGACCTCGCTCGGCGCATTGCTGCTCAACCCGCTGGAGGAACGCTTTCCGCGCCCGCCGCTGCCGCAAAAAGTCGATGGCATCGTCGTGCTCGGCGGCGGCTTCGAGGGCGGCATCAATCTGGTGCGCGGCGGTTATGAGCTGAACAGCGGCGGCGACCGGATGGTCGAGACGGCCGTGCTGGCGCGGCGCTTTCCCGACGCCAAGGTGGTCGTCTCCGGCGGCAATGGCGAATTGTTCCTCGACGGCGAGGGCGATGCCGCCACCGCGCCGCGCCTGCTTGGCGCGCTTGGCGTGACGCCGGAGCGCCTGATCCTCGAGGGCAAATCGCGCAACACCTATGAGAATGCCGTCTTCACCAAGGCCTTGATAGCGCCGAAGCCGGGCGAAACCTGGCTGCTGGTCACCTCTGCCTACCATATGCCGCGCGCCAAGGCGCTGTTCGACAAGGCCGGCTTCGCGACCGTCCCCTGGCCGGTCGACTATCGAACGTCGGGAGACGAAGGCATCGGCCTGTTCCGCGACAATCCGGCCGATGCGCTGCAGGCGGCCACCATGGCGATCCGCGAATGGATAGGGCTGTTCGCCTATTGGCTGTCCGGCCGCATCGATCGGCCTTTTTCCGCACCTGGCGGCTGACCGATCACGGCGCGGCGCGCCGCCGAGAAGAACTGGCGCCGCACCAGAACGGCCAGGAGCAGAAGCGTCGACAGCACGAACACCACCGGATCGACGAACCAGCCGAGATAGCCGATCGAAAAGAACACGCCGCGCAGGCCGGAGTTGAAATGCTTGCCTGCCAGCATGTTCATCTGCGCCGCCCTCCACACCGCCGTTTCGGTGACCGGGTTGCGCGAGGCTTCGCCATGTGGGATCGGCACAGCACCGATCAGGATCGAGCAATAGTTGAACAGACGGTAGGCCCAGCCGAACTTGAAGAACGAAAACGCCAGGATCAGCACCAGTCCCAGCACCTTGATCTGAAAAGCCGGGCGCGACGGGGCGCCGCCCAGAGGCAGGGTGCTCAACACCTCGAGGACGCGGTCGGAGGCACCGAGCAAGGCAAAGCAGCCGCCAAGCGCGATCAGGGAGCTGGAGGCGAAGAAGGCGGTGCCTTGCTGCAGGCCACCCATGATGGCTGTGTCGACGATGCGGATCTCACGCTCGGCCATCCGGTGCATCCAGGCTTGCCGCTGCGCATTCATCGCCGTTGTCAGGGACATGCGGCTGACCAGCACACCGTCCGAGGCGAGCGTATGCAAAACCCACGCAATGAGGAAGAACGCCAACGCCGCGAGATCGGCTGTCGAAAGATCGAGGGAATCGCCCATTGGCGAATCCTATCACATCCAGTGCGATTGCTTCGATCGTCCGCGGCAGCGACGGATATGTCGCTGCCGGAGCAAACAAGGTCGGCAGGCGCTGCGCCGCGCCGTTCAAAACAGCGGAAACATCGCAGGAGTTCCTATATGTAGTCCCAGAGCGGCTTCGGGAGATTGTGGCGCGTGTTCCTTTCGGTTTTCGACCTGTTCAAGATCGGCATCGGACCATCGAGTTCGCACACGATGGGACCGATGACGGCCGCCCGCCGTTTCCTCGACGAGATCGCCGGAGACGACTGGCCGCGTCCGGCCGGCGCCAAGGTTGCTCGCATCGGCGCCAGCCTGCACGGCTCGCTCGCCTATACCGGCATCGGCCATGGCAGTGACCGTGCCGTCATTCTCGGCCTTGCCGGGCAGACGCCGCAGACGGTCGACCCTGACCAGGCGGACGGCATTGTCGCTCGTATCACCGCCGACAAGCTGGTTTCACCGCCCGGCCACCCCTCCTACCGTTTCGATACGGCCGGCGACCTGGTGCTCGACCGCAAGACGCCGCTCACCGGCCACGCCAACGGCATGGCGTTTTATGCCTATGATGCCGGCGACCGCCTGCTGCTCAAGCGCATCTATTATTCGATCGGCGGCGGCTTCGTGGTTTCGGAAGAAGAGCTGCAGCGCATGAAAGCCAAGGGTTCGGTGACGACCGAAGGCAAAAAAGTCCCTTATCCCTTCAAGAACGCCCTCGAGATGCTGAAGATGGCTGGCAAGAGCGGCCTTTCCATTGCCGAGATGAAGCGGGTCAACGAGGAAACACAAATGTCGCGCGATGAGCTCGACGCCGGCCTCGACGCCATCTGGGGTGCCATGAAGAGTTGCATCGAGCGTGGCCTGTCGCAGGACGGCATCATGCCGGGCGGGCTGAAGGTGCGCCGCCGGGCCAGGCAATTGCACGACAAGCTGCAGGAGCAGTGGCAGCAGAACCGGCCCAATCCGCTGCTCGCCAATGACTGGCTGTCGATCTATGCCATGGCCGTCAACGAGGAGAATGCGGCCGGCGGGCGCGTCGTCACCGCGCCGACCAACGGCGCGGCCGGCACCTTGCCGGCGGTGCTGCGCTACTGGCTGCATTTCCATCCCGAGGCCGACCAGCCCAGCATTCGCGATTTCCTGCTCACGGCAGCCGCCGTCGGCGGCATCATCAAGTCCAATGCGTCCATCTCCGGCGCCGAGGTCGGCTGCCAGGGCGAAGTCGGCTCGGCTTCGGCCATGGCAGCGGCCGGCCTGTGCGCCGTCATGGGCGGCACGCCCGAACAGGTCGAGAACGCCGCCGAGATCGCGCTGGAGCACCATCTGGGCATGACCTGCGATCCGGTCGGCGGGCTGGTGCAGGTGCCTTGCATCGAGCGCAACGCGCTGGGCGCGGTCAAGGCGGTGACGGCCGCCTCGCTTGCCATCAAAGGTGACGGCACCCATTTCGTGCCGCTGGATGCGGCGATCGAGACGATGCGCCAGACCGGCCTCGACATGAACGAGAAGTACAAGGAGACCAGCCTCGGCGGACTGGCGGTAAATGTGGTGGAGTGTTGAGCCCGCTGGCACTGTGGAGAACTTGCTCAGGCCGTTGACGCATCCGTGCGACGGATTAAATCTTGGGCGATGGCTCTCAACCTCCTAAAGCTCTGCGTCGGCTGCGACAGCGTCGAGGATCTCGAAGAATGGATCGCGTTCCGCCTCGACGAGCGGCGCCGTGCCGGCGAACCGGCCGAGCATTGGCACACCACCCGCATGGTGCCGACGCGCGCCGATGAGGTTACCGACGGCGGCTCGCTCTACTGGGTGATCAAGGGAAGTGTGCAATGCCGGCAGTTGATCACCGAGATCCGGCCATTCACTGATGACGAGGGCATCGGCCGCTGCCATCTGATGCTGGATCCGCAAGTGGTGCGCACCGACTGGCAGCCGCGCCGCGCCTTTCAGGGCTGGCGCTATCTAAAGCCATCGGATGCACCTGCCGATCTCGGCAAGGGCAAGCCGGGGCAGGTCGAAATGCCGCCGAAACTCCGGCGCGAGCTCGCCGATCTCGGCCTGCTCTAAGTCACAATCGGCTTGTTCCGAGCCGCCCATTGGCTTTCTCCGAGCCGCCAGTTGGCTTGCTCCGGGGCAATCTGGCGGCATGGTCGGCCCGTATAGGCGGACTGCGGTTGCTGGCCCTCAATGTTGCTGTCCGTTGGACTTGCAAGCGTCGCGACAACGCCACATCTTGAAAATCATGAGCGATAGGAACCATCCGGTTTCGATATCTGACGCATTCGCGCCGACCACATCGCGCCGCGGCGTGGTGGGATGCGGACCATGTGTCGCGCAAGGTCATGATTTGCGGCTCAGAAATAACACCCGGTGGCGGCATGCTCGTGTTCAGGAATAGTCTGGAAAACCGGCCGATCGCCGGGCACTCACGGGGCAGTGGAATATGATAGGCGCGATCATCGCTGTCGTCGCATTGCTGCTGGTGCTGATGGGCCTGGCAACGGCTTTCGTGCAGGCCGACCCGAGCAGGCTGGCAGGCGACATGAGGAAGGTTGGGCCGGTTTTGCTGGCATTGGTCGGCGGCGCCGTGCTGCTGGTCGGGCGCGGAGGTCTCGGCGGTATCATCCTGCTCGCAGCGATCGCCTGGTACGGCTCGATGCGGCTGAACCGGCGAGCCGTGATGCCGGCGCGGAGACGCTCGACCGTACGCACGGCGGCGCTGGAAATGGACCTCGATCACGATACAGGAGGCCTTGAAGGCCTTGTCCTGGCAGGCCGCCATGAAGGCAAGATGCTTGGTGCGATGGGCAAAGCCGAATTGCTGCAGCTGTTTCGCGAACTCTCCGGTGACCCGGAGAGCCGGCAACTGCTAGAGACGTATCTTGACGGCAGATTTCCCGTCTGGCGCAAAAACGCTGAGGCGCACAGTGGCGAAGGGCTGGGTATTGCGCCAGGTCCGGGCGCCATGACTAAGGAGGAGGCCTACAAGGTCCTTGGTCTTGAAGCGGGGGCCGCCGCGGCGGATGTCCGCAAGGCGCACCGCCGCCTGATGCAACGCCTGCACCCCGATATCGGCGGCACGTCTTTCCTGGCGGCGCGGATCAACGAAGCCAAGGACGTCTTGCTCTCCAATCACAACTAGTCTCCTTCGACGCAGAAATTTTCCGGGAGATATCTTCTACGCCGTCCCTACTGCTGGACGGCGTAGCACTCGATTTTCTTCTTCTTGAGGGCGGTGCAGGCCTTCCAGGCCGCGGTCTTGGAACCGAAGCCGCCGAAGCGGGCGCGGTAGTACGTGACGCCGTCCTTGTCGAAGGCGACGGTGAAGCCGGAGGCATCTGCCAGCACCTTGGGCGCCTGCTTGGTGGTCTTGTCGAGGAAGGCCTGGGCTTCGGACTGTTTCGGCGACGAGGCGACCTGAATGGCCCAACCCGACGGCACCGACGCGGTATTGACCGGGTCGACGGCCGGCGCGGGCTCGGCATAAGCGGACACCACCTGTGCCGTGGCGACCTTGGGGGCGGAGACGATAACCGTCTTCACCTTCTTTGCCGGAACAACCACTTTGGTTTCTTCTGCTGCGTTATCGTCGGCGTCCTCGCTGTCGCCCTGGGCTACCGTCGCGTCGTCGGCAACGGCCTCGTCCGCGTCATCGGCGCTGGCCACCGCCATCGGCTTCTCATCCGGAGTCGGTGCGTCGTGCTTGGGCAACAGCACCTTGGCCAATGCCGTCACCGGGTTGCCGCTATCGGCCTTGGCGACCAGATCGCCGCCGCCTCGGGTCGATGCCCGCGGCAGATAGGTGTTGATCAGGGCCGCCATCTGATTGTCGCGGCTGCTGCCCGAGGTGCCGCCCATGACTACGCCGACAATGCGACGGTTGCCGTCCGAAACCGATGAAACCAGGTTGAAGCCCGAAGCGCGGGTGTAACCGGTCTTGATGCCGTCGACGCCCTTGATGCGTCCAAGCAGGCGGTTGTGGCCGTTGATGCGCTGGCGGCCATAGAGGAAGGAGCGCTGCGAGAAATAGCCGTAATATTGCGGGAAATGTTCGCGCAGCGCGATGCCGAGCGTTGCCATGTCGCGCGCAGTGGTGAACTGGCCGGGATCGGGCAAGCCGTTGGCGTTGCGGAACACGGTGCCGTTCATACCGAGCTGCCGCGCCTTGGCAGTCATCATGCGGGCGAAGTTGGTCTCGTTGCCGCCGAGCATTTCGCCGAGCGCGGTGGCCGAATCATTGGCCGATTTGGTCACCATCGACAGGATGGCGGTCTCGACCGCCACCGATCCGCCCGGCTTCACGCCGAGCTTCGTCGGCGGCTCTGCCGCGGCATGAGCCGAGAAGACGACCGGCGAGTTCCGGCTGATCTTGCCCTTGGCCAGAGCCTCGAAAGTCAAATAAAGCGTCATCATCTTGGTGAGCGAGGCGGGATAACGCCGGGCGTTGGCATCCGAGGAGTAGAGCACCTTGCCGGTCTTGGCGTCGACCACGATGGCCGCGGACTTCGCGGCGAGCGACGAGGCCGCACTTGCAACGACGATGGTCATCGCCACGGCGATGATCATGACCGTTTTGAAAGGGGACGCGGATTTGGAAACGATGCCCGACAACGCCTGACGCACTGATAGTTCCTTTGAATTTCTTGTTGCGCTGGAGGCGGCAAAGGGATCCTGCCTCACTTCCGGGCAAGCTATCGGGGCAGCGTTACCAATCCGTTTATGGTAACCGCCGCGTTCACCATTTTCTGGTGGTTTGAGCCTCTGTTTATTCGAATTTTAGCCATTGCCCACACCGGCTAGGACGGAAGCTGGCGATTTCTTGACTTTTGTGCGTCGCACAATATATTCGAGTGCATTGCACAAGGCGCTCGGGGCAGGGCGCATCAACCGTCCAGGGAGAATTGAAATGACGCAGACCTATGAGGACTTCAGCAAATACGGCAAAGAGTTCGCCGACACCGGCTTGAAGAGCTTCGCCTCCTTGTCCAAGGGCGCGCAGGCAATTGCGGCCGAGGCCGGCGAATACACCAAGAAGAGCTTCGAAGCCGGCAGCGCCGCTTTCGAGAAGATTGTCTCGGCCAAGTCGCTCGACAAGGCGATCGAGGTCCAGTCCGACTATGCCAAGCAGTCCTATGAGGCGTTCGTCGCCGAGGCCACCAAGATCGGCGACCTCTATGCCGAACTCGCCAAGGAAGCCTACAAGCCGTTCGAATCGATCGTTGCCAAGGCGAAGTAATTTCGTTCGGCAGTACGAGATCTGGGCCCATTGGGCCAAGACAGAGCCCGGCCGCGCCAGCGTGGCCGGGTTTTTTCATGTCAATTTCCGATCAGGGGCCTGGCTCGCCTTCACGATTGCGAAAATCCGCCAAGTTGGGCACCTAGCCATATTGTCAGCTAACCAGAAGGGCTTAAAATCGTCCATCGAACACCTACATGTCGAACTCGCATGAGGATTCGAAAGAGGCAGGATTACGTGACGATCGGTTTGACTGCCACCAGGGCACGGATGCAGAACGGCAGCGGCGACGGCAATGAGGCCGGCCGCGGCACGGCGGTCATCACGCGCACAAAGACCAAGACCAAGAAACCCAGCCTCTATCGGGTCCTCATCCTGAACGACGACTACACACCGATGGAGTTCGTGGTTCACGTGCTGGAGCGTTTTTTCCAGAAGGACCGCGAAGCCGCCACACGCATCATGCTTCATGTTCACAATCATGGAGTGGGCGAGTGCGGGGTCTATACATTCGAGGTGGCCGAGACCAAAGTGTCCCAGGTCATGGATTTCGCCCGACAAAATCAGCATCCGCTGCAATGCGTGATGGAGAAGAAGTGAGGTAACATGCCGGCTTTCTCCCAAGGCCTGGAAAAGGCGCTTCACCAAGCGCTGACGCTCGCCAACGAGCGGCACCATGAATATGCAACCCTTGAACATCTGCTGCTCGCCCTGATCGACGACACCGAGGCGGCCGCCGTCATGCGCGCCTGCAATGTCGATCTCGACGAGTTGAAGCACACTGTTCTCACCTATATCGACACCGAGCTCGACAATCTGGTTACCGGCTATGACGAGGATTCCAAGCCGACCGCCGGCTTCCAGCGCGTCATTCAGCGTGCGGTGATCCATGTGCAGTCGTCCGGCCGCGAAGAGGTCTCCGGCGCCAACGTGCTCGTCGCCATCTTCGCCGAGCGCGAGAGCCATGCCGCCTATTTCCTGCAGGAACAGCAGATGACCCGTTACGACGCGGTCAACTACATCTCGCACGGCATCGCCAAGCGTCCGGGCGCGTCGGAGACGCGTTCGCCGCGCGGCGCCGATGACGAGCAGGGTGGCGCGAACGGCGCCGAGCCGCAAGAGGAAGGCGGCAAGAAGAAGCAGCAGCAGGACGCGCTGACCGCTTATTGCGTCAATCTCAACAACAAGGCCAAGGCCGGCAAGATCGATCCGCTGATCGGGCGCGAGTCCGAGATCAACCGCACCATCCAGGTGCTGTGCCGCCGTTCCAAGAACAATCCGCTCTATGTCGGCGATCCCGGCGTCGGCAAGACGGCGATCGCCGAGGGCCTCGCCAAGCGCATCGTCGAGGGTGATGTTCCGGAAGTCTTGCACAACGCCACCATCTTCGCGCTCGACATGGGCACGCTTTTGGCCGGCACGCGCTATCGCGGCGATTTCGAGGAGCGGCTGAAGCAGGTCGTCAAGGAGCTCGAGGATTATCCGGGCGCTGTGCTGTTCATCGACGAGATCCACACCGTCATTGGCGCCGGCGCGACGTCGGGCGGCGCCATGGATGCGTCCAACCTGTTGAAGCCGGCACTGTCTTCGGGTGCGATCCGCTGCATCGGTTCGACAACCTACAAGGAGTTCCGCCAGTTCTTTGAGAAGGACCGCGCGCTCGTACGTCGCTTCCAGAAGATCGACGTCAACGAGCCGACCATCGAGGACGCCATCGAGATCATGAAGGGCCTGAAGCCCTATTTCGAGGAGTTCCACAAGGTCCGCTACACGACGGAAGCCATCAAGGCTTCGGTTGAGCTGTCGGCGCGCTACATCAACGACCGCAAGCTGCCGGATAAGGCGATCGACGTGATCGACGAGACCGGCGCCTCGCAGATGCTGGTGCCGGAGGCCAAGCGCAAGAAGACCATCGGCATCAAGGAGATCGAAGCGACGATCGCCACCATGGCGCGCATCCCGCCGAAGACTGTTTCGGCCGATGACGAGAAGGTGCTGCAGGGTCTCGACATCGAGCTGAAGCGCGTCGTCTACGGCCAGGACACTGCGATCACCGCGCTGACCTCGGCGATCAAGCTGGCGCGTGCCGGCCTGCGCGAACCGGAGAAGCCGATCGGCTCCTATCTGTTCTCGGGTCCGACCGGCGTCGGCAAGACCGAAGTCGCCAAGCAATTGGCCGCTTCGCTCGGCGTCGAGCTGATCCGTTTCGACATGTCGGAATATATGGAACGCCACACGGTCTCTCGGTTGATCGGCGCGCCTCCCGGCTATGTCGGTTTCGATCAGGGCGGCCTTTTGACCGACGGCGTCGACCAGCATCCGCATTGCGTGCTGCTGCTGGACGAAGTCGAGAAGGCGCATCCGGACCTGTTCAACATCCTGTTGCAGGTGATGGACCATGGCAAGCTGACCGACCACAACGGCAAGCAGATCGACTTCCGCAATGTGATCCTGATCATGACCACCAATGCGGGCGCGTCGGATGCGCAGCGCGCGGCGATCGGTTTCGGGTCGACCAAGCGCGAAGGCGACGATGTCGAGGCGATCAACCGGCTGTTCACGCCGGAGTTCCGCAATCGTCTCGATGCGATCATCCCGTTCGGCTCGCTGCCGGTGCCGGTTATCCATCAGGTGGTGCAGAAGTTCGTCATGCAGCTGGAGGCCCAGCTCTCCGAGCGTGGCGTCACCTTCGACCTGTCGCCGGATGCGATCGCCTGGCTCGCCGACAAGGGCTATGACGAGCGCATGGGTGCGCGTCCGCTCGGCCGCGTGATCCAGGAGCACATCAAGAAGCCGCTGGCAGACGAAGTGCTGTTCGGAAAGCTCAAGAAGGGCGGCACGGTGCGCGTCAGCGTCGAGAAGAAGGAAACCGGCGAGACCGGCCTGAAGCTCGAATCGCTCGCCGACGAGGCACCGGTGAAGCCCAAGAAGGAAGAACCGGAAGACGCCCCCAAGCCGCGCAAGGCAGTGGCCAAGAAGCCGGCGGCCAAGAAGGCCGTCGCGCAGAAGCCCGAGCCCAAGGGCAAGGACGGTGGCAAGCGCAGCCTGGTGCCGCAACTGCCGCGCAAGAGCTGATAGTCACTCCCTCGAAAAAGCCCCGGAGACGGGGCTTTTTCATTGGCACAAAGCGACGATCACTGAAGCGCTGCTGTCGGCCCCTGGACAGCAAGCGGCGTTGGGCGGGTTTTGGCTGATTTGTCCGTCCAGGACGGTGGTGCTCCCACGTTGGCGCCGACCATGCCGAACAGGCCGGGCGCGCGGCCAAAGACCTCGCAGGCCGCGTATTTCGGCTTGCCGCCGAGGAACGATTTTATGCGTTGGCCTGACGGTATCGAGATATGCAATCCCGACGGCGCCTTGCCGGTGACGAGCATGCGCGAAAAGTCGTTTCCGAAAGTAGCGCCCAGACTGTACGCATCGCCGATCTCGGATGACGGTCTTTCCGCGCCGCTTGCCAGGCGAGCAGGACGGACAGTTCGCGTCTCGGTATATCGACGGAGCTGGACCCGACCGTCACGCTGAAATTCAGCGGGTCGATGGTGACCATGCCAACGGTAATCCGCGGCTCCTGCGCAACACCGCCCGCAGCCGCGCCATCAGTTCATCGATCAGGAAGGGTTTGCCCAGATAGTCGTCGGTGCCGGCATCGAGCCCCTCAATGCGCTCTTTCGGCTCGTTGCGGGCCGTCAGGACGATTACCGGCGCATCGACACCTGCCGCCCGCAGCCTGGGAATGAAGCTCAGTCCCTCTCCATCCGGCAATGTTCGGTCGAGCAGGATTGCCCTCATAGACGTGCTGGCACGACAGTTCGATAGCATCGCCAAGCAGCATGGTGTGATCGACAACGACGCCTTGTTTGCCAAGCGCCCTGGTGAGCGCGTCAGCCATTTCTCTTTCGTCCTCGATCAACAGAACCCGCATTGCACGTCCACGTCTCGCCGGTGCCTTGTCATCCGTCAGGATTACAGCAGCATTGCGAACAACAGCCGTTCGCCAGATGGCTGCGTGCGTTCATTTCCATGGGATGGGGAATTTTATGTCCGGACCAGGCCAGATCATCATCCTCAACGGCGCACCGCGATCGGGGAAATCGAGCATCGTCCAGGCAGTTCAGGAGAGCTTCGAGGGCCCATGGATGAACCTGGGGGTCGACACCTATGAGCAGGTCACGCCGCTGCGCTGTCGCCCGGGGATAGGTTTGCGGCCCGGCGGCGAGCGCCCGGATATCGAGGGTCTCGTGCCGAGGTTCTACGCCGCGCTCTACGAATCGATCGCCGCCCACAGCCGAGTGGGGTTGAATGTCGTGGCCGATCTCGGTCATCACGACAGCTATTCGCGACCCCTTGATTGCCTTGTCGATTGCGCCCGGCGCCTCGCAGGCCTGCCGGTTCTGTTTGTCGGTGTCCGCTGCCCGATCGAAATCATCATGCAGAGGCGCGCCGACAGTCCGGCGGGGAGGGGATATGTGACGGGATCGCCTGACGACCCTGTACCGTTGGCGGTGCGTCTGTGGCAGGAGGAGGTACACCGGCCTGGCGTGTATGATCTGGAAGTGGACACATCGCTGCTGACGCCGGCACAATGTGCGGATGCGATCCGCGGGCGGCTCAGGCAAAATGTAGAGCCTCCGACGGCGTTTGAGAGGCTTTTGGCGTTCTCCGCAAACAAGCTGTCCTGATCGCGCGCTCAGCGGCGATGAGAATGAATCTCAGCCGCGCGGCCCGCTCCTCATCTACGGCGGGCATAATCTGATTGATGTGCTCGGCGGAATGGCGATCACGCTGATGTCCCGGCGGCTCGGATCCATGATTTTCGATGCGCAACCGCGTAACCTTCCCAGACGGCCGCAGCTGCTGGGAACCACTGAAAGCCAGGCGTCAGGATAGTGGCATGGCCGCCTTTATCCGGCCGGCATTCTCGGCCAGCACCTCGGGTTTCTCCATCTGGCCCGTATGCGGCTTCAGCGCGATGCCTTCGAAGCGCGGAATGACGTGGACGTGAAGGTGATAGACGGTCTGCCCGGAAGCCGGCTCGTTGAACTGCATCACGGTGACACCATCGGCCTTGAATGCCTCGCGGACGGCGAGCGCCACCTTCTGCACGACCGTGAAAAGCGGGCCGAACGTTGCCGGATCGGCGTCGAGCAGATTGCGCGACGGCGCCTTCGGCACCACCAGCGTATGGCCCGTTCCCTGCGGCATCACATCCATGAAGGCAACGACCGCTTCGTCCTCGTAGACGCGGTGCGAGGGAATTTCACCGCGCAGGATCTTGGCAAAGATGTTGTCGGTGTCATAGGCGGTTTCGGCCATGGCGAACGCTCCGGATTGTGCCTCGCTAATTGGTGTAGCGAAGCCTCTCGTGAGCGGCAAGACGATCGGGCGAGATCGATGAAGCCGATCTCGACAGGCGTGCACTGCCAACCCAGGGATGCCGAACCTGACATATGCTCCTGCCCTGCAGGATGGGCCTACTCCTCGAGATCCTTGCGGAACGGTGTGTGCTCTTCCAGGTATTCGCCCATGCGTTCAACCTCGCGCCGTTCGCGCCTGAGATAATCGGCGACGGCGTTGCGCAGGCCGGGATGGGCGATGTAATGCGCGGAATGCATGGTCACCGGCCGGTAGCCTCGCGCCAGCTTGTGTTCGCCCTGTGCGCCCGCCTCGACCACCTTCAGCTTGCGTTCGATGGCGAAGTCGATGGCCTGGTGATAGCAGACCTCGAAATGCAGGAACGGATGATCCTCGATGCAGCCCCAGTTGCGGCCGTAGAGCGCATCGGAGCCGATGAAGTTGATAGCGCCGGCAATGTAGCGGCCGTTGCGCCTGGCCATCACCAGCAGGATGTCCTCGGCCATGCGCTCGCCGATCAGCGAGAAGAATTCGCGGTTCAGATAGGGCCGGCCCCATTTGCGGCTGCCGGTGTCCATGTAGAAGGCGAAGAAGTCGTCCCAGGCCCGTTCGGTGAGGTCCTTGCCGGTAAGCCAGTCGATGGAGATGCCGTCGGCAAGCGCCTCGCGGCGCTCCTTCTTCATGGCCTTGCGCTTGCGGGAGGCCAGCGTGGCGAGGAAATCGTCATAGGTCGAGAAGCCCTCGTTGACGAAGTGGAACTGCTGGTCGGTGCGATGCAGGAAGCCCGCCGCCTCCAGCACGTCCACGTCGCTCTCCTGCGCGAAGGTGACATGCGCGGAAGAGACGCCGAGCTTTTCCGCCACCGCCTTCAATCCCGCGGCGAGCCCGGCCTTGACGGTGCCGGAATGCTGGCCCCTGCTCACCAGCAGGCGAGGGCCGGTGACCGGCGTGAACGGTACCGAGCATTGCAGCTTGGGATAATAACGGCCGCCGGCGCGCTCGAAGGCATCCGACCAGCCGTGATCGAACACATATTCGCCCTGGCTGTGTGACTTGAGATAGCAAGGGACCGCGCCGAGCAGCGTGCCTTGACCATTCTCCAGCCTGAGATGATGACCTTGCCAGCCAGTGCGCCGCACGGCGCAGCCGGAATCCTCGAGTGCGCTCAGGAAAGCATATGAAACGAGGGGGTTATAACCGTTTTCGGCATCACTGCGCGTAGTCCCGGCGAAACCGTCCCACTCTTCGCAGGTGAAGGCGCCGATGCCCGCCGCAATGCGGATCGCATACTCCGCATCAACCGTTTGCCCGTCGCCGTCGTCGCCCTGATCCATGAGGCTTATTTAAGCTCCATCCGGACCGCTACAAGTCACGTTCTAGGCACCCATATCAAGCGACCTTGACCAGATCGGGCTCGAACCCTTCGAACGTCATCTGGTCCGCATATTTGAATGTAAGATCGACCGCCGGCTGGTCATGCACCGTCCAGGTGATGACCGGCATTTTGAGCCGTTCACGGACAAAGCTGACGAATGGATTCGGCAGGTCGCCCGCTGCGTAGGAGGTGAAGGCGATCTGATGCGCCAGCATGGCGAAATGCGCTTCAATCAGCCTGTCGTCCTTGCCATAGGCGGTCAATCCAGCCGGGATGCCCGGCGCATCCCTGGCGAAATCGCGGATCAGCCAGTGGTCGAACGACATGATCGCCACCTTGCCTTTGTAGCGCTTGAGCAGCCTACCGACGCTCGCCACAAGGCCATTGTCGTATCCAGCCACGCCTTTTAGTTCGACCACCAGCGGCACCCGCCCGTCGATCAGATCGAGCGCCTCGCGCAGCGTCGGCACATGATCAGACGTGCCGCCGACCTTGAGCGCTGCCAGTTCGGCCGCCGTGCGCTGCCAGACGAAACCGTCGTGCCCAGTCAGCCGCTGCAAGTCGCCATCATGGATAATGACGGGAACTCCGTCCGACGACAGGTGCACGTCGCATTCGATGGCATAGCCGCGTTCGGCCGCGGCGGCAAAGGCGGAGAGGGTGTTTTCCCAGCGCGTCTTGTTCATGTCGTGAAAGCCGCGATGGGCGACAGGCCGGGCAATCAGCCAGGAAAGGTCGGTCATGTCAGGCTCGCTCACTCGACTTCGAAGATCGCTTCGATTTCCACCGCGGCATTAAGCGGCAGCGAAGCCGTGCCGACGGCGGAACGGGCATGCTTGCCGCGCTCGCCGAGCGCCGCCACCAGGAAATCGGAGGCGCCGTTTGCGACCAGATGCTGCTCGAGGAAATCCGGCGCCGAGGCGACGAAGACGGTGATCTTGACCAGCCGGCGTATCTTCTCGAGATCGCCAAGTGCCGCCTTGGCCTGCGCCAGAATGTTGATCGCGCAGTATTTTGCCGCTTCCTTGCCGGTTGCTGTGTCGACGTCCAGGCCAAGCAGTCCGCTCGCCTGCAGCTTGCCGTCCTTGAGCGGCAACTGTCCGGCGGTGAAAAGCAGGTTTCCGGTCCTGCAATAGGGCACGTAGTTGGCGGCAGGCGCCGCGGCCGCGGGAATGGTGACCCCGAGGTCGCTTAGCCGCTTTTCGATTGTTTCACTCATTGCTTTTCCCTATTGCTGGAAGGTGCCGCGCCGGCCGGGCCGAAATTGCTATTTTTGCCTCGCTTCCGCCACGACTTTTTTTAAGCTGGACCATCTTTCCCTGCGGCCTGCCATCAGCCGCGATGATCGGAGCCTCTCATGCGCGCAACGCGCCTTGTATTCCATGCCGTCCTGTTGTCGGCGGTCTTTTCGATAGGTCCCGCTTTCGCCGTGCCGGCGCTGCAGGCGCATCGCGCCGTTTACGACCTTACGCTCAAGAAGGCGGACGACCGCTCCGGGATCACCGGCATTACCGGCCGCATGGTCTATGAATTCAACGGCTCGGCCTGCGAAGGCTATACGGTGAAATTCCGCTTTGTCACCCAGATTGCCACCAGCGACAACACCAAGCTGACCGACCAGCAGACGACGACGTTCGAAGACGCCGAAGGCAAGACCTTCTCGTTCGTGACCAAATCCTTCGTCGACCAGAACCTCGACAAGGAGGTCAAGGGTGTCGCCACGAAAGAAACGCAAGGGCTAAAGGTCGACATCGACAAGCCCGAGAAGAGCAGCCTGGAACTTGCCGCCACCCAGTTTCCGACCCAGCATCTGGTCGAATTGATAGACAAGGCCGAGAAAGGTGAAAACTTCTATCAAACCAATCTGTTCGACGGCTCCGAGGACGCCAACAAGGTGATGTCCACCACCGTCGTCGTCGGCAAGAGGACCGATGCCGACAAGGCCGATCCGGAAGCACCGGCGCTGGCCAAGCTTGCCACCGACAAATACTGGCCGGTCGACATCGCCTATTTCGACGACAGTGCCAAGAACGGAGAAGAAACGCCGGAATACCGGATCAGCTTCAAGCTGCACGAGAACGGCATCACCCGCGATCTAACCATGGACTATGGCGATTTCTCCATGACCGGCAAGCTGGTCAATCTGTCGCTGTTCGACCAGACGAAGGCCTGCCCGACGAAATAAGCTCCGATTTGCCTCGACGCAGCGCCGTCGTGTCCACGGCTTGACGGCGCCGAGGCGGCTTCTCATCTTCTCGAGGCCGCCGGCCGCTTCATCTTCTGTGCGAATCCCTTCTATCATCGCTCGTCGCGGGCACCTGTCGGCGAAAGAAGGAATGCGGCGAGCCTCATGGCGGTCTATGTCGACGCGGCGATCTGGAAATGGGTTGGCCATCGCTGGTGCCATCTGATGGCCGACGACACCGATGAACTGCATCGTTTCGCCACGCAACTCGGTATCAAGCGCTCATCCTACCAGGGGCCGCCGAAGACATCGGCGCCGCATTATGACATAACCGGTTTCGAGCGCGACCGCGCGGTGCGGCTCGGCGCCATCGAGTGCAGCCGCGAGGAGATCGTCGCGATCTTCCGGCGGGTGAGGGTGCCAAAGGGTAAGATAAAGCGTTGAGGGCACGCGCGGATCGCCGCAGGCGCACCGCAATGCGTCGTTGCGCTTGCGTTTGGAGCACTTCCCCTCTATATGCGCGCTCATTCCACACACGGACTTTGGTGTCTGCCCGGGAGAAATCCGGCTGAAACCTCCGGTGGCGTCGAGGACTTCGTCCGAAAATGCCTGTGTCCGTGGAGGCTAACCGGAAAGGAAAATGAGAATGGCTCTGCCTGATTTCAGCATGCGCCAGCTTTTGGAAGCTGGCATTCACTTCGGCCACCAGACCCACCGCTGGAACCCGAAGATGGCGCCCTATATCTACGGCGCCCGCAACAACATCCACATCATCGACCTCAGCCAAACGGTGCCGTTGCTGCACCAGGCGCTGAAGCAGGTTTCCGACACCGTCGCCAAGGGCGGCCGCGTGCTGTTCGTCGGCACCAAGCGCCAGGCGTCCGACATCGTCGCCGATGCCGCGCAGCGTTCGGCCCAGTACTATGTCAACTCGCGTTGGCTGGGCGGCATGCTGACCAACTGGAAGACGATCTCGAACTCGATCCAGCGCCTGCGCAAGCTCGACGAGATGCTGGCCGGCGAGGCGCAAGGGTTGACCAAGAAGGAGCGTCTCAATCTCGACCGCGAGCGCGAGAAGCTCGACAAGGCTCTCGGCGGCATCAAGGACATGGGCTCGACGCCCGACCTGATGTTCGTGATCGACACCAACAAGGAAGCGATCGCCATCCTCGAGGCCAAGCGCCTTGGCATTCCGGTCGTCGCCATCATCGATTCGAACTGCGATCCGGACAAGATCGACTTCCCGATCCCCGGCAATGACGACGCCGCGCGCGCCATCCAGCTCTATTGCGACCTCATCGCGAAGGCTGCCATCGACGGCATCGCCCGCCAGCAGGGCGCGCTGGGTGTCGACATCGGCGCTTCGGTGGAAGCTCCGGTCGAGCCGGTGCTCGGCGAAACTCCGGCGGCGGAAACTCCGGAAGCGTGATAGCGAGGGCCGGTCACGGCCTTCATCTTTCTAATATTTTGACGCGTTAAACGGACGCACCGTCGAGATTCGATGGTGCGTCGGCGCATTTGAACAAAGAGGCGACAATGAGCATTTCGGCTGCACAGGTCAAAGAACTCCGCGACTTGACCGGCGCGGGCATGATGGACTGCAAGGCGGCGTTGAACGAGACCAACGGCAACATGGAAGAAGCCGTCGACTGGCTGCGCAAGAAGGGTATCTCCAAGGCCGACAAGAAGGCAGGCCGCACCGCGGCCGAGGGCCTGATCGGCGTCGATTCCGGCGTGCGCGAGGCCGCGGTCGTCGAGGTCAATTCCGAGACCGACTTCGTCGCCCGCAACGCCGCCTTCCAGGAGATCGTCGCCAACGTCGCCAAGGTGGCACTGGCCTATGGCACGAGCGAGGCCGTGGCTGCCGCGAAGTACCCGGGTTCGGACAAGTCGGTCACCGACACCATCAAGGACGCCGTCGGTACCATCGGCGAGAACATGGGCTTCCGCCGTTCGGCCAAGCTCACCGTTCCGCACGGCGCCGTCGCGACCTATGTTCACAACGCGGTTGCCGACGGCCTTGGCAAGCTGGGCGTCCTGGTCGCTATCGAGACCACGGGCAACGAGCACGCGGCCAATGCATTCGCCCGCCAGGTCGCCATGCATGTCGCCGCCACCAACCCGATGGCGCTGACCACCGAGGAACTCGATCCCGCGGCAGTCGAGCGCGAGAAGGCGATCTTCGCCGACCAGGCGCGCCAGTCCGGCAAGCCGGAGGCGATCATCGAGAAGATGGTCGAGGGTCGGCTGCGCAAGTTCTACGAGGAAGTCGTGCTTCTGAAGCAGGCCTTCGTGCTCAATCCCGACATTACCGTCGAGAAGGCGCTGAAGGATGCCGAGAAGGAGATCGGCGCTCCGGCCAAGATCTCGGCCTATCTGCGTTTCGCGCTCGGCGAAGGCATCGAGAAGGAAGCGACCGATTTCGCGGCGGAAGTCGCGGCGGCGGTCAAGAAATAGCCCGAAGAACAAGTAAGGCTAAACGGCTCAGGCAACTCGGCCGGGTGTCCGCATGGATGCCCGGCCGATTTCTTGTGCGGCGTCGATGAAGGCCCTCAGCTTCGGCGCCATCGAAGCCCGGCGCGGAAAGTAAAGGAAAAGGCCGGGCTCCTCGATTGCCGTCTTTGGCAGGACCTGGACGAGGCGTCCTGCGGCAAGATCGGCGCGTACAAGCGGCTCGAACACATAGGCGAGCCCGACCCCTGCAAGCGCAAGATCGATCGCCGCCAGCGAATCGGTCACGACGGCCGTGCCACGCGTCTCGACGACGACCTCCTTGCCATTGTCGTTCAGATCCCAGCGATAGAACGCGCCGGAGCGGAGAAGCCTGTAGCCTATGCAATTATGGTTCGCGAGGTCGGCCACGTCGCAGGGACGGCCGTGCCTTCCGATATAGTCCGGCGAGGCGACGAGCACGGCCTTGAAGGGCTGCGTCAGCCGTATGGCGGTCATGTCCTGCGCGATCATCTCGCCCAGCCTAATGCCGGCGTCAAAACCTTCCCCGACGATATCGACCAGGGCTTGATCGGCGAAAACCTCGACCGTCACATCCGGATAGCGATCGGCCATGGCTGCGATCACAGGCGTCACCGCCAAAGGGATCGCGATGTTGGAGGCATTGATCCTGAGCAGGCCAGAGGGCCGCCCCTTGACGCCGCGGATGCGGTCCATCCGCTCCGCGATGTCCTGGAGGGCAGGGCCCGTTGTCTCCACCAGTGCCTTGCCGGCTTCGGTCAGCGAGACGCTGCGCGTCGTGCGTGCAAACAGCGGCTGGCCGATGCGCTCTTCCACCAGCCGCACAGCATGGCTGACCGCCGACGGGCTCATGCCGAGCTCGGCCGCGGCAAGCGCGAAGCCGCCCCGTCGCGCCACGGCAACGATGACGGGCAGGTGGGTAAGCAGGTCCCGGTCCATTCATGAATGATATCGCATAGTCTTTGCGAACAATGCAATCTTATCGATGGCGGCCCGTTGACCCACATTGTCCTCGACACAGCGGGCGGGCTGATTTCCTGGAGACGAGACATGAACGCTTTGAAACACGTTCCCTTCGCCGCAGGATTGGCGCTGGCGCCGATCGATGCCGGTGGCGCCGAACCGGCCAGATGGCAGGTGCTTGCCGACGAGCGCGCGGTCATCCGCATCGCCGATGCCATCGACCGCGCCGTCGATGCACAGGACTGGAAACTTGCCCGCAGCTATTTCGCGGATCGGGTTACCGCAGATTTCAGCAGCCTGTCCGGACAGCCGGCGGCCAACATTGCCTCCGACGACCTGATCGGCGCCTGGGCCGGCAACCTCAAGGGCAGCAAGACCAGCCTGCATCTGCGCACCAATTACCAGGTCGTTCTCGAAGCGGACACGGCGACCGTCCTGTCGAACGGCTATGCCTGGAACCGGATGGAAGGCGATGGCGACCCGCTTTGGGAAGTCTGGGGCACATATGAGCACCACCTGACCCGCTCCGGCGCGGGTTGGAAGGTCGACGGCTTCACCTTCCGCGTGACCCATGAGCGCGGCAATCCCTGGGTCAAGACGACACCCGGCCAATAACCCAACATCAAACTCGATCGGAGAATATCATGACCATGAACTACTACACGCTTGGCAATAGCGGCTTGCGCGTCAGCCGGTTGGCGCTGGGCACCATGACCTTCGGCACCGAATTGGGCTGGGGCACTGATAGGGATACAGCCCGCGCAATCTTCGACGAATATGTCGAGGCGGGCGGCAATTTCTTCGACACGGCCGATCTCTATACCGGCGGCACCGCCGAGACCTGGCTCGGCGAATTCGTCGCCGAGCGCGGATTGCGCGACAAGGCGGTGATCGCCACTAAATTCACCTTCAATTCAGAACCGGGCAATCCGAACGCCGGCGGCAATGGCCGCAAGAACATAATGCGCGCCGTGGACGCCTCTCTGAAGCGGCTCGGAACCGACTATATCGACCTCTATCTCATGCATGTGTGGGACAGGCTGACGCCGGCCGAGGAGGTGCTGCGCACGCTGGACGACCTGGTGCGCGCGGGCAAGGTGCGCCACGTCGGCCTTTCCGATGTGCCGGCCTGGTATGCGGGGCGGGCGCAGGCGATCGCAGAATTGCGCTGCTATGAGCCGATCTCGGCCCTGCAGCTCGAATATTCGCTGGCCGAACGCTCGATCGAGCATGAGTTCGTGCCTTTCGCCACGCATCATGGCGCCGGCGTCATGGTTTGGAGCCCGCTGGCCAGCGGCTTGCTCAGCGGCAAATATCGCCCGACGCAAGCCGGCAATGCCGGCCGGCTCGACGGTTTCCGCAACACCACGCATCCGAGCTTCCGGAAATTCAGCGACCGCAATTGGGCGATCGTGGCCGAGCTCGAAAAGGTGGCCGCCGAACTCGGCCGCAGCATGGCCCAGGTGGCACTCAACTGGGTGGCGACGCAGCCCGGCGTCGCAACCGTCATCCTGGGCGCGACCAAGCTCGCGCAACTGCAGGACAACCTCGCGGCGCTGGATTTTTCGATTGCCCCCGAACTCCGCAAGCGGCTGGATTCGGTGAGCAGCATGCCGGCGCCGTTCCCGCATTCCTATTTCGGGCCCGAGATCCAGGTCAGGGTGGCCGGCGGTGTCGTGACCGGCGACAAGCCCTCCGGCTATTCGCCGCAGGTTCTGGTGGAAGGCGAGGCGGTCAGCATCAGCAGCAACTGATCGAAAAAGCCTGGGATTTTGCGCAAGGGCGCGGCGTGACATCGCCGCGCCCTTCGTGTATCGGGTCGAACCATCATGCCAGCGCCGCCAGGCGAAGCGGGGCAGTTTCGCCTCCTGATTTGCCGCGCCGAGATTTTCGAGGACCAGATGACGGTGAAGCCCCTCTACCGACGTGTCTTGCTGAAAGCGTCTGGTGAAGCGTTGATGGGCGAACAGCATTTCGGCATCGACGTCTCGGTCGTCGACCGCATCGCCGGCGACATCGCCGAAGCCCGCGCGCTCGGCATCGAGGTTGGCGTCGTCATCGGCGGCGGCAATATCTTTCGCGGTGTGGCGGTTGCCTCCAAGGGTGGCGACCGCGTCACCGGCGACCATATGGGTATGCTCGCCACCGTCATCAATTCGCTAGCGCTGCGCACCTCGCTGAACAAGATCGGCGTCGATGCGGTGGTTCTTTCCGCGATCGCCATGCCTGAGCTTTGCGAGAGCTTTTCGCAGCGCCAGGCAACCGCCTACATGAACCAGGGCAAGGTGGTGATCTTTGCCGGCGGCACCGGCAATCCGTTCTTCACCACTGATTCGGCCGCGGCACTTCGCGCCGCTGAAATCGGCGCCGACGCGCTGTTCAAGGGCACACAGGTCGACGGCGTCTATTCTGCCGACCCGAAGAAGGACCCGAACGCGACGCGTTTCGAGCGCATCAGCCATGCCGAAGTGATAAATCGCGGCCTTTCCATCATGGATACGGCAGCGATTGCACTTGCGCGCGAAAACAACATTCCGATAATCGTCTATTCGATCCACGAAAAAGGTGGTTTCGGCGATATTCTAAGGGGCGGCGGCCGCTGCACGGTCGTCGCGGACGATTGATCCGGGGCCTGATCGCGGAAAAGGCGAAAACCGGTTTCGAAATCAGGCTCGAACACGGGGCCTTGCCCCGAAAGCAGTGAACCCGCGTCAGACGGGTCGAGGAGACTAAGATGAGTGGTGAGTACGACGATCTCAAGCGGCGCATGGATGGGGCAATCGCCGCGTTCAAGCATGACCTGGCTTCGCTGCGGACCGGTCGCGCTTCCAGCAACCTGCTCGACGCTATCCAGGTGCAGGCCTATGGCACCAGCATGCCGATCAACCAGGTGGCCAATGTCACGGTGCCTGAGCCGCGCATGATTTCGGTGTCGGTCTGGGACAAGTCGATGGTGGGCGCGGTCGATCGCGCCATCCGCGAATCCAATCTGGGCTTCAACCCTATCGTGGACGGCACCAATCTCAGGATTCCGCTTCCGGAACTCAACGAGCAGCGCCGTAAGGAACTCGTCAAGATCTCGCATGGCTACGCCGAGAACGCCCGTGTCGCAGCGCGCCATGTGCGCCGCGACGGCATGGACTTCCTGAAGAAGGCGGAGAAGGACGGCGTCATCAGCGAGGACGATCAGCGCAAGCGCTCCGACCAGGTCCAGAAGCTTACCGACGAAACGATCAGCACCATCGACCACCTGCTTTCCGACAAGGAAGCTGAAATCATGCAGGTTTAGGGTCTGGCCGGCGGCTGGCCCGAAAGCGAGATCATGGCAACGCCCGCGCATGTCGCGATCATCATGGATGGAAACGGACGCTGGGCCAAGGCGCGCGGCATGCCGCGGCTCGCCGGCCATCGCGCGGGCGTAGAAGCACTGCGCAAGACGGTGCGCGCCGCGCCCGATCTCGGCATTTCCTACCTGACTGTCTATGCCTTCTCTTCGGAAAACTGGTCGCGGCCGAAATCCGAAGTCAGCGACCTGATGGGCCTGTTGAAGCTGTTCATTCGCCGCGATCTCGCCGAACTGCACCGCAGCGGCGTGCGCGTCAGGATCATCGGCGACAGGGCAGGGCTGCAGCCCGATATCAGGCTCCTGCTCGAAGAAGCCGAAGCGCTGACGTCGGCCAACGAGGCGCTGACGCTGATCATCGCCTTCAACTACGGCGGACGCGACGAGATCGTGCGCACGGCGCGCAAGCTTGCCTCGGCCGTCGCGCGCGGCGAGCTCGACAGCGAGGCGATCACCGCCGAATCCTTTGCCGGCTGCCTCGACACGCAAGGCGTTCCCGATCCCGAACTGGTCATACGCACCAGCGGTGAGCTTCGCCTTTCCAATTTTCTTCTGTGGCAGGCTGCCTATAGCGAGCTTGTGTTCCTGCCCTGCTATTGGCCCGATTTCAGCCGAGAGCATCTAGCCGAGGCCTTGCGCGAGTTCGCCGGGCGCGAACGCCGTTTTGGCGGGCTGGATCCGCAAGATGTCGCTTCGCGGCCGGCCGCGGGATGAGCAATCTCCAGCTTCGCGTTCTTTCGGCGGTCGTGCTTGCCATCGCGACGCTTGGCCTGACCTGGTTCGGCGGCCTGCCGTTCCGGCTGCTTTCAGCCGCGATTTCGGCGGTGATCTTCTACGAATGGACGCGCATGTCTCGCCCTTCCGGGACGACCGGGCTCGGTTTTTTGCCGGAAGCGCTGCTGCTGGTGTTTCTCGGCGCCCTGATCACCGGCCTGCCTGCCTTGTGGCTGCTGCTTCTAGTGGCTGCACTGGTCGCCGTCACGGCCATCGCTGCCCAACTGCGCGGGGCCGGGCAGTGGGATGCCTCCGGCCTTGCCTATGCAGCCGTCTCGGGTCTTTCCCTTGCGCTTCTGCGTGACGGCGACCATTCCGGCCTCGTCGCCATCCTGTTCCTGTTCGCGGTGGTCTGGGCGACCGACATCTTTGCCTATTTCGTCGGCCGGGCCGTCGGTGGCCCGAGGCTGGCGCCGTCCATCTCTCCCGGCAAGACGCGAAGTGGCGCGCTCGGCGGCGCCGTGGGCGGGGTCGTTGCGGGGCTCATCCTGGCCGTCGCCGCCGGTGCGGGCAACCTGCCAATGCTCGGTCTCGTCGCGCTCGCGCTTTCAATCGTCTCCCAGGCTGGCGACCTCCTGGAATCCTGGGTCAAGCGCCGCCACGGCCGCAAGGATTCGGGCGCGCTCATTCCGGGCCATGGCGGCGTCATGGACCGCGTCGACGGGCTTGTCGCGGCGGCTTTCGCCCTATACGTCATCGGCTGGATTTCGGCGGGCGCCGATCAGCCGGCACAGGGGCTGTTTCCCATTTGAGCGGCATCGTTCCACGATCGATGCGGGCGCGCCTTGGATTCGCCTGGATTGATGTCACAGTCGCGGCGCAACGGTGTCGCGGAAGAACTGAGGATTTGAGTTGAACGAGATTCTTCACGCGATCTTCGGCATGGAAGGCTTCCTTCTCGGCACGCTCGTGCCCTTCCTGTTCGTGCTGACCGTGGTCGTGTTCGTCCACGAGATGGGCCACTATCTCGTTGGCCGCTGGTGCGGCATCGGCGTCAGGGCCTTTTCGATCGGTTTCGGCCCGGAACTCTTCGGCTTCAACGACAGGCACGGCACGCGCTGGAAGCTCTGCGCCATACCGCTTGGCGGCTATGTCAAATTCGTCGGCGACATGAACGCCACCTCCAGCCAGCCGTCGACGGAAGAGATCGAAACGCTGACCGACGAGGAACGCAAGGTCGCCTTTCACACCCAGCCGATCTGGAAGCGGGCGGCGACGGTGGTGGCCGGGCCGCTGTTCAATTTCCTGCTGACGATCGTCGTCTTTTCGGTGCTGTTTTCAGCCTATGGCCGCTATGTCGCGGAACCCATGGTGGCCGAGGTGACCGCCGGCAGCCCGGCGGCGAAAGCCGGCATCCTGCCCGGCGACCGATTCGTCAGCGTCGACGGCAGCAAGATCGAAACCTTCGGTGACGTCCAACGCCTGGTTTCGGGCCGGGCCGGCGACAGCATCACCTTCGTCATGCTGCGCGACGGCAAGGAAGTGACCGTGACCGCCACGCCGCAGCTGATGGAGCAGCAGGACGCGCTCGGCAACAAGGTCAAGGTGGCCGTGATCGGCGTCGTCAACAACCAGGAACTCGGCCAGCCCAGGCTGATCACCTACAGCCCCGCCGGCGCGTTGGCCGCGGCGGTGGAGGAAACCGGGCACGTCATCCAGCGCACCGGCCAGTTCCTGCAGCGTTTCGTCGTCGGGCGCGAGGACAAGTGCCAGCTCGGCGGCCCGGTGAAGATCGCGGACATGGCCGGCAAGGCGGCGAAGCTCGGCTTCGAATGGCTCGTGCAGCTCGTTGCGCTGCTGTCCGTGGGCATCGGCATCCTCAATCTTTTGCCGATTCCCCCCCTCGACGGCGGCCATCTCCTGTTCTACGGCGTGGAGGCCGTCATCCGCCGCCCGGTGTCGGAACGGATGATGGAAATGGCCTATCGGGCCGGTCTGCTTCTGGTTTTGGGCTTCATGGGTTTCGTATTCTGGAACGATCTGTTTGGATGCTGAAATCATGAAGAAATTTGGCTTCGGCATGGTCGATGTTGAGACGCCGTTTACCATGCACGGGGATATGAGTGACGCGAAAGCCACGCACCAGGGTTAAGTAAATACAAATTAACCAGAAGCCTTGCGTGTAGGGAAAATCCGGTTAATACGGTACGAGAAATTACCGCACGTCCGGTTTTCTCGCCGTGGGGACTACGAGAAAAGGTTATTAAGCCCGATGAAGGCAGCATCCAAGTTTTTGAGCGCCGCTTCCGCGGCAGCCCTGTCCGCGGCTTTGGTCGTGCCAGGTGCGCTCGCAGTGCAGTTCGTTGCCACATCGGCGGCCGAAGCCGCTGTCGTCAGCAGGGTGGAGGTGAGCGGCAACCAACGTGTCGACGCCGATACCATCCGCAATTACATCACCATCAAGCCGGGCAAATCCTTCTCCAGCTCCGACATCGACAGCGCGGTCAAGGCGCTGTTCGGAACCGGGTTGTTCTCGGATGTGCAGATCAATCAGGTCGGTTCGACGTTGGTGGTCAAGGTTTCCGAGTACCAGGTCGTCAACCAGGTGCTGTTCCAGGGCAACAAGAAGCTCAAGGACAACGCGCTTGCGGCTGCCGTGCAGTTGAAGCCGCGCGGCACGTTCTCGCAGGCGGCGCTCGACGCCGATGTAGAGTCGGTCAAGGCCGCCTACAGACGTATCGGCCGTGACGATGCCGCCGTGACCACCGAGGTCATGCAGCTCGGCGACAACCGCGTGAACGTGGTCTTCCATGTCAATGAAGGTGATCGCACGCAGATCGCGGCGATCAATTTCGTCGGCAACAGCGCCTATTCGAGCCGCCGCCTCTCGGATGTGATCACGACCAAGCGCTCGTCCTGGGTTTCGTTCATCCTGCGCGACGACGTCTACGACGACGACAAGCTGCGCGCCGACCAGGAGCTGCTACGGCGCTTCTACTACAATCACGGCTATGCCGACTTCCAGGTCGTGTCCGCCGTCGGTGAGCTCGACAACGCGACCAACAAGTACACGGTCACCATCACCGTGCAGGAAGGCGAGCGTTATACGTTCGGCGACATCAGCGTCGAAAGCACGATTCCGGAAGTCGACTCGAAGGCGCTGGAATCGGTGGTCGAGACCCACAAGGGCGACGTCTACAACGCCAAGAACGTCGAGGACACCATCATTGCCCTGACCGAGAAGGTGGCCGGCTCCGGCTACGCCTTCGCGCAGGTCACGCCGCGTGGCGACCGCAATTTCGAGAATCATACGATTTCGGTGGTCTACACCATCGACCAGGGCACCAAGGCCTATGTCGAGCGCATCGAGATCCGCGGCAATGACCGCACGCGCGACTATGTCATCCGCCGCGAGTTCGACGTCAGCGAAGGCGACGCGTTCAACCAGGTGCTGATCCAGCGCGCGAAGAAGCGGCTGGAAGATCTCAATTACTTTGACAAAGTCGAGGTTTCGACGGTCCCCGGGTCGGCGCCGGACCAGGTCGTGCTGGTGGTCGACGTGGTCGAAAAGTCGACCGGTGAATTCTCTGTCGGCGCCGGCTATTCGACCGGTGGCGACACCGCCGGTCCGTCCGTCGAAGGATCGATCACAGAGCGCAACTTCCTCGGCCGCGGCCAGTTCATCAAGGTGTCGGCGGGTGGCGGCAAGAACTCGCGCGATTACAGCCTTTCGTTCACCGAGCCCTATTTCCTCGGGCGCCGTATCGCCGCCGGCTTCGACATCTACAAGCGGACCAGGGAATACGACGACTACGACAGCGATACTGTGGGCGCGACGGTGCGCTTCGGCCTGCCGATCACAGACAGCATCTCGACCCAGCTGGCCTACAATATCTCCCGGGAGAAGTATGAGGTAGACGACGGTTGCGATGCCACCGATGTAGATCCCAGCGGCACCTGCGACATTTCCAGAGCCGTGTTGGATGGCATCGAGCAAAGCCCTTGGATCAAGTCGTCGGTCAGTCTGGGACTGGTTTATAACACCATCGACGACATGAAGAACCCGCATGAGGGTATCTATGCCACCTCCACGGTTGAAGTGGCCGGCCTCGGTGGCGACGCCAAGTTCGTGAAGGTCACCGGACGCGGCAGCGTCTATCAGACGCTGTCCGAGCAGTTCGATCTTGTCGGCCTCATTTCGGGCGGCGCCGGCCATGTCGAAGGCTACGGCGGCGACGGCGATCTGCGCATCTTCGATCACTTCCAGAGCACCGATCGCATGATCCGCGGTTTCGCTTATGGCGGCATCGGCCCAGTCGACAGCGACGGTGCGGGTGACCACCTTGGCGGCACCACTTATTTCAACGCGTCGGCAGAGGCTCAATTCCCGCTGCCGGTCGTTCCAGAAAGCTTCGGTCTGCGCGGCGCGGTCTTTGCAGACGCGGCAACACTCTATGGCAGCAAGGTTGCCAATGATTTGGTTGACCAATCATCCGTGGGCATGAAATGGCGCGCCTCGGTCGGTGTCGGCCTGATGTGGGCTTCGCCGTTCGGTCCGATCCGTATCGACTATGCGATCCCGGTCAAGAAGGAAGCGAGGGACGACGTGCAGGAATTCAACTTCGGCATATCGACCCGCTTCTGACCGGCGGATGACGATGCTCCCGGGTCGTTGAGATCCGGGAGAAAATGTTCCGATCTAGCTGGATATAGCTTCTGGAATGACCGATCCGGTGTTCTTCGCGCCATCACGCCGGTATACGGCGGGCGAAGTCGCGAATCTGACCGGCTCGGTGCTTGTCGATTCCGGCCAGTCCGGCGTTTTCATCGACGCGCTGGCGCCTGCCAACGAAGGCGGCGAGAATGCGCTCGTTTTCGTCGATGGCAAACGCAATTCCGTGCTGATGCCGTCGCTGCGGGCTGCCGCTGTGCTGTGCCCGGCGGAGTTCGCCGGCAAGGCGCCTGCCGCCATCGCCGTCCTTGTACATCCCCGTCCGCAACAGGCATTCGCGCTGGTCGGACGACTGCTGTTTCCGACGGCGGCGACCCCGGGGCCAATGACCGGTGAAACCGGTATCTCGCCGCATGCCCATATCGATCCGAGCGCACATGTCGAGGAAGGTGCCGTCGTCGAAGCCGGCGCGGTGATCGGTCCTGCGGTGTCCATAGGCGCCGGCACCGTCATCGCGCCTCACGCCGTCGTCGGCCGTTCCTGCCAGATCGGGCGTGACGGCTATATCGGCCCGGGCGCCAGCGTCCAATATGCCTTGATCGGCAACCGCGTCATCATCCATGGCGGCGCCCGGATCGGCCAGGACGGCTTTGGCTTCGTTGCCGGCGCCAAGGGGCCGGAACGTGTTCCGCAGATCGGCCGCGTCATCATCCAGGACGACGTCGAGATCGGTTCCAATTCCACGGTCGACCGCGGCGCCATGTCCGATACGATCATCGGCCAGGGCACCAAGATCGACAATCTCGTGCAGATCGCGCATAACGTCCGCATCGGCCGCAACTGCATCGTGGCCGGACTTTCGGGTATCTCCGGTTCCGTCGTCGTGGGCGACAATGTCACCATGGGCGGCGGCGTCGGGCTTGCGGATCACCTGACCATAGGGTCGGGCGCGAAGCTTGCCGCGAGAAGCGGATTCATGAGCAATGTGCCCGCGGGCGAGATCTGGGGCGGCTATCCGGCACAGCCGATGGCGGAAGCCATGCGCGAGATAGCCATGCTGCGCAAGCTCGCCAGGACCCGCAAACAGGGCGAGGGGAGCAATGGCTGACATCACCGGGACGACGCTGGAAGCAGTCGACATATTGGGGCTGATGAAGCTCCTGCCGCATCGCTATCCGTTCCTGATGATCGACCGCATCGTCGACATTGATGGCGACGAATCCGCCACCGGCATCAAGAACGTGACCATAAACGAGCCGCATTTTCAGGGTCACTTCCCCGAGCAGCCGGTCATGCCGGGCGTGCTCATCGTCGAGGCGATGGCACAGACTGCCGGGGCCATCTGCATCCGCAGTCTTCGCACTGAAAAGCCGTCGCTGGTCTATTTCCTGACCATCGACAACGCCAAGTTCCGCAAACCGGTCGTTCCCGGCGATCAGTTGAAGATCCATGTCAAGAAAATCAAGAAACGCGGCAACCTGCTCAAATTCGCCTGTGAAGCCCTGGTCGACGGCAACAAGGCCGCCGAGGCTGAGATCTCAGCCATGATGGTCACCGGCGACTGACAATCGAATGCTTATGAAAATCAAGACATCCATCCATCCTTCCTCCGTCGTGGAGGAAGGCGCTCAAATCGGCCAAGGCGTCCGCATAGGACCGCTCTGTTATGTCGGCGCAGATGCCGTGATTGGCGACGGCGTTGAACTGGTCAGCCATGTCTCGGTGATAGGCGCGACGACGATCGGCGCGTCGACCAAGGTCTATCCGATGGCGATACTGGGCGGGCCGCCGCAGAACACCAAGCACAAGGGCGGCCGCACCACGCTCGTCATCGGCGAGAACTGCACGATCCGCGAAGGCGTCACCATGCATGTCGGCACCGATACCAGCCGCGGCGAAACGACGGTCGGCGACAATGGGAATTTTCTCGCCTACGCCCACATCGCCCATGACTGCGTCGTCGGCAAGAACGCCACCTTCGCCAACGGCGCGACGCTGGGCGGACACTGCGAAATCGGCGACAACGTCTATATCGGCGGTCTCAGCGCCGTTCATCAATTCGTGCGGGTAGGCGACAACGCTTTTCTTGGCGGGTGCTCGGCTTTTGTGGGTGATGTCATTCCCTATGCCATGGCGGCGGGAAATCGGGCCAGCCTGCGCGGCCTCAACATCATCGGGCTCAAGCGCTCCGGTCTGCCAAGATCCGAGATCTATCTGCTGCGCAGGGTCTATAAGACAATATTCGACCGCTCGCGCACCGTTGGCGAGAACATCGAATTCGCCAAGGCGGAATTCGCCACGTCACCGACCGCCATGAAGATCATCGATTTCATCTCCAGTCGCGGCAAGCGGCACTATGCTGTGCCATCGCTCAAGGGGAGCGATGGCGATGACGGCGATGACGAAGACTGAGGCGGCGGCAGCGGATTTCGTTCTCTCGCCGGGGGCCAGGGTCGGCATCGTCGCCGGCGGTGGCAGCCTGCCGGTGGAAGTCGCGCAAGGCCTGGCCGCGCATGGCTACCCGCCCTTCATCCTCTTGATGGAAGGTGAGGCCGACCGCCGGCAGGAGTTGCTCCGATACGAACACGACAGCCTCGCCCTTGAGCAGATCGGTTCACTGGTGGCGACGCTGAAGCGCCACGGCATCACTCATGTGGTCCTTGCCGGCGAAATCAGACGCAGGCCCCGGCTGACCGACATCCGTCCGAGCCTCGGCTTGCTGGCGATCGTGCCGTCGGTGATCATGGCGCTGGCGCGCGGCGATGACGGACTTTTGAAGGTGGTGACACGCGGCCTGGAGAAGCGGGGCATCAAAGTGGTCGGCGCGCATGAAGTCGTTCCCGAACTGGCCGCCGGCGAAGGCACGCTGACCGCTGCGAAACCAAAGCAATCGGACTGGCGCGACATCGAGGCGGCCAGGCTGGCCGCCAAGGCCATCGGCGCGCTTGATATCGGGCAGGCGGCGATTGCGATCGGAGGCCGGGCCATCGCGCTGGAAGGCATCGAAGGCACGAGCGGCCTGCTCGAAAGAGCGCGCGCGCTGCGCGGCCATGGCAGGCTTGCCGGAAAGACCCGCGGAGTGCTGGTCAAATGCGCCAAACCCGGCCAGGAGCTGCGGGCCGACCTGCCGTCGATAGGGCCGCAAACGGTGGAAGCAGCGTATGCGGCGGGGCTTGCCGGCATTGCCGTCGAAGCGGGGCGCTCGCTGATCCTGGAAGGGCCGGCAACGCTGTCGCGGGCGAACGCGCTCGGTCTGTTCATCGTCGGCCTGCCAGCGGCGGAGCCGGCGCATGGCTGACAAGGCGCTGAAGATCGCAATCGTGGCCGGCGAGGAATCCGGCGACCTGCTTGGCGCCGACATCGTGCGCTCGATCAAGCAGTCGACGGGGCGCGAGGTGCAGATCGTCGGTCTCGGCGGCCGCCATCTGCAGGCGCTCGGCCTGGTTTCGCCGTTCGACGCCGGAGAGATCGCCCTCATGGGCTTCAGCGCCATCTTGCGTGACCTGCCGCGGCTGATGCGGCGGATCGGCCAGCTGGCCAGCACGGTCGCGGATGCGAAGCCCGACTGCCTCATCACCATCGACAGCCCCGACTTTTCGCTGCGCGTGGCCAGGAAAGTGCGCGCGGCCAACCCGTCCATCCCGATTATCCACTATGTCTGTCCCAGCGTCTGGGCATGGCGGCCGGGCAGGGCGGTGGCGATGAAGCCCTATGTCGACCACATCCTCTGCATCCTGCCCTTCGAGGTGAAGGAGCTAGGCAGGCTCGGCGGACCGCCAGGGACCTATGTCGGACATCGCCTCACCCATGACGCGGGCGTGCTCTCGGCAGCCAGGACGCAGGCCCAACCGCGGGATCTTTCGCCGGATCGCCTGAAGACGCTGCTCGTCCTGCCCGGCTCGCGACGCAGCGAAGTGCGGCGGCTGCTCGAGCCGTTTGGGGAGACCGTGTCGATGCTGCGGGCACGCGGGCATCGCCTGCGGCTGATGTTGCCGACCGTGCCGCATGTCGCCGATGTCGTGCGCTCGGCGGTCGCTCGCTGGGACGAGAAGCCCGAGATCATCCTCGACCCTGAGCGAAAGTGGCAGGCCTTCGGCAAGGCTGACGCGGCGCTGATCGCGTCCGGCACGGTTTCGCTTGAACTGGCGCTGTCTGACGTGCCGATGATCTCCTGCTACAGGCTGGACCCGGTTGCGCGCATCGTGGCGCCATATCTCGTTTCGGTCTGGTCGGCGCTGCTGCCCAATTTGATATCGGATCGGGCGCTGATCCCGGAATTCTACAACGAGTATGTCAAGCCGAACAATCTGGCCCGCCAGCTCGAAGCGCTGTTCGCCGACACAGGCATGCGCAGATGGCAGAAGGACGGGTTCGCCGAGATCGCCCGGCGCATGACAACCGCCAAGTCGTCAGGCGACATCGCCGCGCAGGTGGTGATGGGGTATATCAAGAGAGTGAGTAGTGAGTAGTGAGTAGTGAGTAGTGAGTAGGATTACCGCTCTTTCCCTACTGACTACTGACTACTCACTTATTCACTTCTTCCTTTTTACCGCTTCGCGATCGGCACATAGTCTCGCTCCGGCGCGCCGGTGTAGAGCTGGCGGGGGCGGCCGATCTTCTGGCGCGGATCCTCGATCATCTCCTTCCACTGCGCGATCCAGCCGACGGTGCGGGCGACGGCGAACAGCACGGTGAACATGGTGGTGGGGAAGCCCAGCGCCTTCAGCGTGATGCCGGAGTAGAAGTCGACATTGGGGTAGAGCTTCTTCTCGATGAAATAGGGATCGGTGAGCGCGATCTTCTCCAGTTCCATGGCGATGTCGAGCAGCGGATCGTCCTTGATGCCGAGTTCGCCCAGCACCTCATGCGCGGTCTTCTGCATGATCTTGGCGCGCGGATCGTAGTTCTTGTAGACGCGGTGGCCAAAGCCCATCAGCCGGAACGGATCGTCCTTGTCCTTGGCGCGGGCGATGAATTCCGGAATGTGATCGACATGGCCGATCTCGCCCAGCATGTTCAGCGCCGCTTCGTTGGCGCCGCCATGCGCCGGGCCCCACAGGCAGGCGATGCCGGCGGCGATGCAGGCGAACGGATTGGCGCCAGACGAGCCGGCGAGCCGAACGGTAGAGGTCGAAGCGTTCTGCTCGTGGTCGGCGTGCAGGATGAAGATGCGCTCCATGGCGCGCGCCAGGACCGGGTTGATCTTGTATTCCTCGCACGGCACGGCAAAGCACATGTGCAGGAAGTTGGCGGCGAAATTCAGTTCGTTCTTCGGGTAAATGAAGGGCTGGCCGATATGGTATTTGTAGGCCATGGCCGCGATCGTCGGCATCTTGGCGATCAGCCGCATCGACGCCACCATGCGCTGGTAAGGATCCGAGATGTCGGTGGAGTCGTGATAGAAGGCCGACAGCGCGCCGACCACGCCGCACATCACCGCCATCGGATGCGCGTCGCGGCGGAAGCCGGTGAAGAAGCGCGACATCTGCTCATGCACCATGGTGTGGCGCGTCACGCGGTAGTCGAAATCGTCCTTCTGCGCCTTGGTCGGCAGTTCGCCGTAGAGCAGGAGATAGCAGACTTCGAGGAAGTCGCCATGTTCGGCCAACTGATCGATCGGATATCCGCGATGCAGGAGAATGCCGGCGTCGCCATCGATGAACGTGATCTCGGACTCGCAGCTTGCCGTCGAAGTGAAGCCGGGATCGTAGGTAAAGGCGCCGGTGGTGCTGTACAGCGTGGCGATGTCGATGACGTCAGGCCCGACCGAACCACTTCGCACCTTGAATTCGTGCGTCTTGCCGGCGAATTCCAGCTTTGCCGTGGCTTCCTGGGTCTTGCCGCCCAGTTCCCGTCTTGTCGCAGCTTCGGTCATTGCAAACTCCTTCTTGTTTCCTCATGCCGGCAAAGGCAAATTCTGCAAAGCGACACGTCGAAGTCACCGAATGCGCGTATTCGCGACCGCATTTTAGGAAGTGCGTGCCAGATTGGGCCAAGGCTCAATGTTGCACTGCGAAACGCGCCTTTCAATGCCAATCTTCTTGGGCCAGATTGCTCCTAATCGATTTGATCCGCGATGCGCGCCAGGCTCTCCTCGCGACCAAGCACGGCGAGAACGTCGAACACGCCGGGCGAGGTGCTCTTGCCGGTCAAGGCGGCGCGCAAGGGCTGGGCGACGGCGCCGAGCTTGTGGCCGCCGGCCGTCGCATAGTCCCGGATCGCGGCTTCAGTCGAGGCCGCCGTCCAGTCGCCTGAAACCGCCTCGAGGGCGTCGTGAGCGCCACGCAGGACCTTGCGCGCATCGTCATTGAGCAGCAGGGCTGCCTTCTCGTCGATCGGCAGTGGCCGCGCGGCAAACAGGAAGGCGGCGCCATCGACAAGCTCGACCAGCGTCTTGGCGCGCTCCTTCAGCCCTGGCAACGCTGCCAGCAACTGTGCCCTGTTCCGGTCGTCGAGGCGTGCGGCCATTGCCGGGCCGCCCTCGAGATAGGGCAAGGTGGCGATGAAGATGTCGAACAGCTCGGCATCGCCCATGCGGCGCATGTGGACGCCGTTTAGCGCCTCCAGCTTGGCGAAATCGAAGCGGGCGGCGCCCTTGTTCACATCGCCGATATCGAACCAGGCGATCATGTCCTGGATCGACATGATCTCGTCGTCGCCGTGGCTCCAGCCGAGCCGAGCCAGGTAGTTGAGCAGCGCTTCGGGCAGGTAGCCCATGGCGCGGTAGGCCTCCACGCCCAGCGCGCCGTGCCGCTTCGACAGCTTGGCGCCGTCGGCGCCGTGGATCAGCGGTATGTGCGACATTGAAGGCACATCCCAGCCCATGGCGTTGTAGATCACGGTCTGGCGGGCGGCATTGGTCAGGTGGTCGTCGCCACGGATGATGTGGGTGACGCCCATGTCGTGGTCGTCAACGACGACGGCATGCATGTAGGTCGGATTGCCGTCCGAGCGCAGGATGATGAAGTCGTCCAGATCCTTGTTGGGAAAGCGCACGTCGCCCTGGACACGGTCATGCACCACCGTCTCGCCTTTGGTCGGCGCCTTGATGCGGATCGCGCCCTTGACGCCAGGAGGCGCCTGCGAAGGGTCGCGGTCACGCCAGCTTCCGTCATAGCGCGGCGGCAAGCCCTTGGCCCGCGCCGCGTCGCGCATTGCCTCAAGCTCGGCAGGGGTCTCGTAGCTGTAGTAAGCCTTGCCCATGCGCACCAGCTCCTCGGCCACCTCGCGATGGCGCGGCGCGCGCTCGAACTGCGAGACGGCGTCGCCGTCCCAGGTGAGGCCGAGCCAAGTCAGTCCTTCGAGAATGGCTGCTGTCGCCGCATCGGTGGAGCGCTCGCGGTCGGTGTCCTCGATGCGCAGCAGCATCGTACCGCCGGTGTGCTTGGCGTAGAGCCAGTTGAAGAGCGCCGTACGCGCGCCGCCGATGTGCAGGTAGCCGGTGGGCGAGGGGGCAAAACGGGTGACAACCTTGTCGGACATACAACTCTCGGGAAACGTCTGGAGCGGGGTGCGGATCACACGCACTTTCGCGCGTCGCGCGTTCATGTAGCATAGGGTGTCGAGGGCGCAAGGGGCAGACCCGATGGCTGGAGCGGGCAGGGGCGCGGAGGAAGGCGAGGACGTCGTTGCCGGCGTCAGCGAACGCTCTTTTTTTGCCACGCCCGCGCCCGCCTCATTGCCGCTGGCGTTGTCGCCCCTACAGCAGCCGAGCAAGTCGCCGCCGGCGGATGTTTCCACGCCGCCCGGCATTCCCGCAGCCGGCGCGGCCGTGCGTCTGCGCCGTGAGTTCGGCCGTGCTTCATGGCCTCGTCTGCGCAACGGCGTGGCCAGAGCGTCCGAGCTCGAACTCGATCGGGGCATAGCCTTCCTGCTCGTGCCGGTGTTCCTGGCATGCGGATCGATCGCCTATTTTTCGCTGGCGGCGGAGCCGGGCTTTGCCAAGCCTGTCGCGGTCGCGATCCTGATGTCGCTGTGCGCGCTCGTTTCACGCTCATGGCCGAAAACGCATCTGTGCTTCATGGCGGCGCTGTTGTGCGCGCTCGGCATGCTCGCCGGCAAAGTCGAGACGTGGCGAGCGGGAACGCGGATGCTGGGCTCGGAAATCTCCACGCAAATCACCGGCCGCGTCGTTTCGGTCGACCAGATGGAGACCGGGCGCATCCGGCTGACCATCGATGTGACATCGACCGCGCGGCCGAAACTACTCTACGCGCCGGAGCGCGTTCGCCTTTCGGCACGCAAGGTGCCGGCTGAAGTGACGGCCGGTTCGCTCGTGACCGGCTATGCCAGGCTGTTGCCGCCGACCGGACCGGTGCGGCCGGACAGCTACGACTTTTCCTTCGACAGCTACTTCGCCGGCATAGGCGCCAGCGGCTTCTTTCTCGGCAACCCCAAAATCGTCTCAGCCGATGACAGGCCGCTGTGGGCCGCCCTTTCAGCCGCCATCGAGAGTGCTCGCGAAAGCATTGCCGACCATATCAGGGGCAGCATCGGCGGCGCCGAGGGCGAGATCGCCGCGGCGCTGATCGTGGGTGTGCGCGCCGGGATTCCCGACGAGATCAATGAAGCGATGCGACGCACCGGCATCTACCACATCATCTCAATTTCCGGGCTGCACATGGCGCTGGTCGCCGGCACGGTCATGGGTCTGCTGCGTGGCGGCTTCGCGCTGTTCCCGAATTTTTCCTCCCGCCGGCCGGTCAAGAAATACGCGGCCGCGGCGGCACTTTTCTCCATCGCCGCCTACCTCGTCATTTCGGGCGTCGTTGTCGCCGCCGAACGCAGCTTCATCATGCTGGCGGTGATGCTGATCGCCGTTCTGTTCGATCGGGCGGCACTCACCATGCGCAATCTGGCTATTTCGGCGATCGCCGTCATCGTGGTGTCGCCGCACGAGGTGGTAGGGCCGAGCTTCCAGATGTCCTTCGCCGCCACCGCGGCCCTGGTCGGCGCCTATGCCGGCTGGTCGGATCGCAAAGCCGACAAAGCGCGGACCCCGCCGCCGCAACGGACCTTGCCTAGCCTGCTGACGCGAAAATTGCTGCTGGCGACAGGTGGGCTGGCGATGACCTCGATTATCGCGGGAAGCGCCACGGCGCTTTTCGCCATCTGGCATTTCCAGCGCGTGTCGCCGCTCAGCCTGTTCGCCAATCTTGCCGTCATGCCGATCGTTTCGGTCGTGATGTTCCTTGCGGTTGCCAGCGCGCTGCTGATGCCGTTCGGGTTCGATGGACCATCCCTTTATCTGATGGGCAAGGGACTGACCGCGATGATCGCCATATCAGGATGGATCTCGCAACGCTCGCCGGTCGACGCGGTCGGGTTGATTTCGCAGCAATCCGTCCTTCTGGTGGCGATCGCCCTGGTCATCGCGACGATGGCCACGACATGGCTGCGGCTGGCGGCACTTCCCTTCGCGCTCGCCGGCCTGTTGACCGTCTCGGACACGCGCACGCCGGACGTGCTGATTTCGGAGGATGCCCGCCTGGTGGCGTTGCCGATCGGCGGCGGCGAGCTCGCGATCAACCGGGCGCGCCCGAACGAATTCACCGTCGATAATTGGAAACGCGCGCTGAAGTCCGAAACCATCGTTGCGCCGGAACTGTTCGACAGCGGAGACCGACAGTTCGACATCTTCGATCCCGCGCAACTTCCGGCGGGAGCGCCTTTCTATTGCTTCACGGGCCTGTGCATGGCCCGGCATACCTCGGGGGCGATCATCGCGCAGGTGGAGGATCGCAAGGACGCCTGGAGGGCCTGCTCCTATGCGGATCTGATCGTCATCAACGACCCCGCGGGCTACGATCCCTGCCACAATCCGCTGGTTCTCGTCATCACCAAGCGGCAGCTCGCTCGCAAGGGAAGTGCCGCCGTCTTCTTCGACCAGCAATCGGCGACGGCACCGGCACGGGTCAGCTTTGCCGTCGACAGGCCATATCGGCCCTGGCACGAACAGCGGAAATTCTCACGCGAGGCAAGGGGACTGCCGCCTTACCGTAAACCCGAAAAGCCCATCGCCGACCCCGCTCAGTAGCGCCTGATCAGGCCGACCAGCTTGCCTTGCACCTTGACCCTGTCCGGTCCGAAAATACGTGTTTCATAGGCCGGATTGGCAGCCTCGAGCGCAATCGAAGCACCCTTTCGGCGGAAGCGCTTCAGCGTTGCTTCCTCCTCGTCCACCAGGGCCACGATGATCTCGCCGGGACTTGCGGTGTCGGCATTGCGGATGATGACCGTGTCGCCGTCGAAAATGCCGGCCTCGATCATCGAATCGCCCTTGACCTCCAGCGCATAGTGTTCGCCGCCCATGATCATGTCAGGCGGCACTGAAATGGAATGCGTCTGATGCTGGATGGCGTCGATCGGCACACCCGCTGCGATGCGACCCATGACCGGGATCGACACCGCTGAAACCGCGTCGTCGTCATTGCCGGCAGCGGGCAGACGCGAAGACGTCGCCGGCTTGATCTGCCGGCTAGGGCTGCTGCCCTGTCCGAGGCTGCCCTGGATGACGCTCGGGGAGAACTTCTTTGCCGCGTTAAGACCCGGCGCGATCGAGTCCGGCAGGCGCAGCACCTCCAGCGCGCGCGCCCGGTTGGGCAGGCGGCGAATGAAGCCGCGCTCCTCCAACGCCGTGATCAGCCGATGAATTCCCGACTTGGAGGCGAGGTCCAGCGCTTCCTTCATCTCGTCGAAGGACGGCGGAATGCCGCTTTCCTTCAGCCGTTCATGGATGAACATCAAGAGTTCATGTTGCTTGCGCGTGAGCATGGCGGCCCCCAAAGGCATTGCACGAAGGGTCTGGAACCAGAATCAGAAAACAAACCCAGAACAAACACTATCTGTTCCAGTTGTGTTCCGCAACCATTTAAAGTTTAATGAATTTGTTAAGGCGACGGAAACGAAATGCCCTCCCGCAGCCAGCATCCTGCCAGCGCGGTCCGTCGTCAATGCGCTCCCGGGCCCTTTGAAACTATTTTGGTTAATGGCCTGTGGCCCGACCGGTCTCCACTCTTGGCACAAGCCTGCAAGCTGGGTGACCGGCAGGTGCGGGGTGCGTTTGGGCGGATTAGAAACCCCTGCGGCTCGTGAACGAAACGAAACCAAAATGCCAACTTCCGCCGGAAAACGGCCAGACACCACCACTGGTCGCGACGGGCTGCGTTCGTTCGTTCGCTTGACGAAACCGTATAATAATGTACGGTTTTCGAAGAGGAACACCAATGACCACGCCGAAGCAGGCCGCGCGACGCGAACGGATAGAGGAGGCCGCCTATGCGGTGCTCCGGGAAGCCGGCTACAAGAGCGCCTCCCTGCTTGCTATCGCCAAGCGGGCATCGGCCTCGAACGAAACCCTCTACAACTGGTACGGCAACAAGCAGACCCTGTTTCGATCCTTGATCGAAGCCAATGCGGGAGAGGCAAGGAAGCTGCTGGAGGACGCCCTTCACCAGGCGCGCGATCCGCTCGAAACCCTGAACTTGCTCGGGCCAGTCCTGCTGACCCTCGTGACGGGCGACAAGGCGGTGGCGCTCAATCGCGCCGCGGCCGGCGACGTCAACGATACAGGCACGCTTGGCCAATCGATCGCGCAATTCGGCCGCAATACCATAATGCCGCTTGTTGGCGACCTGCTTCGAACCGCAAGTCGGGCCGGCCTGATCGCCTGTGACGATCCTGCCGAAGCCGCCGACATCTACATCAGTCTTTTGATCGGCGATCTCCAGGTTCGCCGGATCGTTGGGGTGCTCGAGGAACTGCCTCGGGCGGAAATCGAGCAAAGATCGAACCGGGCGTTCACCCTGTTCTTGCGCCTCTATGCGGCCAGCCCTTGCCCGGGCGGCAAAACAGCCGGCCCGTTTCCAGGGCGCTCTTCTCACCGAGGAACATCGCGACCATGAGCAAAATTCCCGATCTCGCAGCGATCGAGGCAATGGACACCGCGGATCCGCTGCGTGCCATGCGTGACCGCTTCACCTTGCCCCAGGGGGTGATCTATCTCGACGGCAATTCGCTGGGCGCCGCTTCGCCAGCCGTGTTCGGCGAGCTGCAGAAGGCCGCCACGCAGGAGTGGGCGCAGGATCTCATCCGCGCCTGGAACACCGCCGGCTGGTTCGACATGCCGGTCGAACTCGGCGACCAACTCGGGCGCCTGATCGGGGCCGCCGCCGGCCAGACGGTGGTCTGCGATACCACCTCGATCAACATCTACAAGGTGCTGCATGCGGCACTCGGGATGCGGCCGGACAGGTCAGTCATCATCGCCGAGGGGGACAGCTTTCCGACCGATCTCTATATGGCCGAAGGCGTTGCCTCGACGCGGCCGGGCACGGTGCTGCGGCTCGAGGGTGTCGATGCGCCGACCATAGAAGAACTGATCGACGAGCGGGTCGCGGTCATCCTGGTCAACCACGTCAACTACAAATCCGGGCAGTTACGCGACATGGCCGCGCTGACGCGGACGGCACATGATGCCGGCGCGCTGATTGTCTGGGATCTCTGCCATACCGCCGGCGCCTTGCCCGTCGAGCTCGACCGTTCGAATGCCGATTTCGCCGTTGGCTGCACCTACAAATATCTCAATGGCGGCCCGGGTGCCCCGGCCTTCATCTACGCGGCCGAGCGCCACCATGGCGATGTCCGCCAGCCGCTCAGCGGCTGGTGGGGCCATGCGCGGCCATTCGCCTTCGAACAGGGTTTTGCTGCCGGCACAGGCATCCGCCGGTTTCTCTGCGGCACGCAGCCTGTGCTGTCGATGCGCGCGCTCAAAGGGGCGCTCGATGTCTGGGCCGAGGTCGACATGGCAGAGGTGCGCAGGAAGAGCATGGCGTTGACCGATCTGTTCATCCAACTGGTCGAGGCAAAATGCGGCGCCTACGGCCTCGAACTCGAAAGCCCGCGCGATGGCAATGAGCGCGGCAGCCAGGTTTCGTTCCTCCACCCGCATGGCTATCAGGTGATGCGGGCCTTGATCGAGCGCGGCGTGATCGGCGATTTCCGCGCGCCATCCACGATTCGCTTCGGCTTTACGCCGCTTTATGTCGGCTATGTCGATGTCTGGCAGGCTGTCGAGGTGCTGGAAGACATTTTGCGCACGGACGCGTGGCAGGAGGCGCGTTTCGCCGTCAAGGCGGCGGTGACTTAAGAGCCTGTCGCTCAGAAAAGCGCAGTGGGTTCGGGATAACGATATGCAGTCGGCAAAGCTACGTCAGAGCCGGGTGCGGACCTTCCACAGCTCCGGGAACAACTCCACCTCCAGCATCTTCTTCAGGTAGGACGCGCCCGATGTGCCGCCGGTGCCGCGCTTCATGCCGATGATGCGCTCGACCGTGGTGACGTGGTTGAAGCGCCAACGGCGGAAATAATCCTCGAAATCGACCAGCTTCTCGGCGAGTTCGTAGAACATCCAGTAGCGCTGCGGGTCGCGGTAGATGATCTGCCAGGCGACAAGGACCTCTTCGTTCTCGGTCCGCGTTTCGCGCCAGTCCGTACGCCTTGCGTCGGCACCGATGTCGAAGCCGTTACGGGCGAGCAGCAGCAGCGCCTCGTCGTAGAGCGACGGTTGCGCCAGGATCGCCTCCAGTTTCTCGCTGAGGTCCGGCCGGTGCTTGTGCGGTCCGAGCATTGCGAGATTGCGGTTGCCGGCCATGAACTCGATGGCACGGTACTGCCACGACTGGAAGCCCGAGGACTGGCCAAGCGCGTCGCGGAACTCGGTGTATTCGCTGGGCGTCATCGTGCGCAGCACGTCCCAGGCATTGTTGAGCTGCTCGAAGATGCGGGCGACGCGCGAAAGCATCTTGAAGCTCGGTTCGAGACGGTCGGCGCGGATGGAGCGGATTGCGGCGCCGATTTCGTGCAGCGCGAGCTTCATCCAGAGTTCCGATGTCTGGTGCTGGATGATGAACAGCATCTCGTCATGGGCTGACGAAAGCGGCTCCTGCGCCTCGAGCACCTTTTCCAGATGCAGATAGTCGCTGTAGGACATGCGCTCCTTGAACGACATTTCCGCGCCCTCGGCGGACGGGTCGTAGGGCTTGCTCAATTGATCTTCTCCGCACGCAGCCGGAAGCGCTGGATCTTGCCGGTCTGCGTCTTGGGCAAAGCGGCGATGAATTTTACCGAGCGCGGATATTTGTAGGGCGCGATCGTGGCCTTGACGTGATCCTGCAGACGCTTGACGGTCATTGCGTCTGGCGCCACGCCTTGCACGAGCACCACATGAGCCTCGACGATCTGGCCGCGCTCGGCATCCTCGGCGCCGACCACCGCGCATTCGGCGACATCGGCATGCGCCAGCAGCGCCGCTTCGACCTCAGGGCCGGCGATGTTGTAGCCGGCACTGACAATCATGTCGTCGGAGCGCGCTGCGAAGTGGAAGAAACCGTCCTCGTCCTGCCAGAACGTGTCGCCGGTGAGGTTCCACCCGTCGCGGACATAGTCGCTCTGCCTGGCATCGGCCATGTAGCGGCAGCCGGTCGGTCCCCGCACCGCGAGCCTGCCCGCGGTGCCGCGCGGCACTTCGCGCATTTCGTCGTCGACGACGCGCGCCTCATAGCCGCCAACGGCCTTGCCGGTGGAGGCAGGCTTCATGTCATCGAAGCGGTTGGAGATGAAAATATGCAGCATTTCCGTGGCGCCGATGCCGTCAAGGATCGGCTTTCCGGTTTTCTCAGTCCATTCCTCGAAGACCGGCGCGGGCAAGGTCTCGCCGGCCGAAACGGCGACGCGCAGCGACGATAAATCGGCCCCTTCGTCCATGGCCTTGAGCATTGCGCGATAGGCGGTGGGCGCGGTGAAGGAGATCGTCGCTTTGTAGGTTTCGATGATGTGGACCATGTTGGGTGGCGTGGCCTGTTCCAGCAGCGTCGCCGCGGCGCCGAAACGCAGCGGAAAGATGGCGAGCCCGCCAAGGCCGAAGGTGAAGGCCAGCGGCGGCGAGCCGACGAAGATGTCGTCAGGCGTCACCTGCAGGATCTCGCGGGCGTAGGCGTCGGCGATGATCAGGAGGTCGCGGTGAAAATGCATCGTCGCCTTCGGCACGCCTGTCGTGCCTGAGGTGAAGCCGAGCAGGGCGACGTCGTCACGCCCGGTCTGCACCGCGGTAAACGTCACGGGCTTGTCGAGGGCGGCGCGATCGAGTTCGGCGTCGTGGTTGGCGGTGCCGTCGAAGCCGATGACCTGCTTGAGGAACGCGCTGTCCTTGGCGCAGGCGGTCATCTCGTCCATCAGCCTGGTGTCGCACAGCGCTGTGGTGATTTCGGCCTTGTCGACGATCTTGGCGAGTTCGCCGGCGCGCAGCATCGGCATCGTGTTGACCACGACGGCGCCGACCTTGGTGGCGGCCAGCCAGCAGGCCACCATTGCGGGGTTGTTGGCCGAGCGGATCAGCACCCGGTTGCCTGGCTTGACGCCGTAATTCTCGACCAGCGCATGCGCCAGCCTGTTCGTCCAGTCGGATAATTCCTTGTAGGTGCGGCGGCGGCCGTTGCCGATCAGCGCGGTGTGGTCGCCCAACCCTTTCTCGACCAGCCTGTCGGTCAGTTCGACGCCGGCATTGAGCCGTTCGGGATAGTCGAAGCCGTCGAGCAGGAAGTCCGGCCATTGATCCGGCGGCGGCAGGTTATCGCGCGTGAACGTGTCGATATGCGCTGATGGCCCAAGCATTTTCGGCTGCCCCTGTCTGCCTCACGCCCATCGCTGAACAAGGCACAGGATCGCACCAGTCGAAATTTGTTTCAAGCCTAAAATGTTTTGCCCCCGGAGCATTGACGTTGCCGCTGTCGATCGCCATTGCTAGCGGCTGAAACGATGCCGTCCGGGGGAGGGTGCCGATGCTCGAACATCGCATTGCCGATTGGGACAATGCCTACGCCAACGGCGCCAACATCGCCGGCAGCGATCGCTGGCCGGCCGCATGGGTCGAACCGGCGCAGGCATTTCGCGATGCGCTTGCGGCAAAGGGCAGGGCTCAGCTCGACATCGCCTATGGCGACAGGCCGCGCAACCGGCTCGATCTCTTCCTTCCCGCCGCCAAGCCCAAAGGGCTCGTCGTGTTCATCCATGGCGGCTACTGGCTGGAGTCCGACAAGGATAGCTGGTCGCATCTCGCCAAGGGCTCGGTTGACAGCGGCTTTGCCGTGGCGATGCCGTCCTATACGCTCTGCCCCGCCATACGCATCGCCGGCATCTCCCACGAGATCGGCGCGGCGATCGGCAAGGCGGCGGCGATGGTCGGGGGACCGCTTATGCTGACCGGGCATTCGGCCGGCGGCCATCTCGCCAGCCGCATGGCGACGACATCAACGCCCCTGGCGGCCGGCGTGGCAAGGCGCGTACGCCACGTCGTTTCGATTTCGGGCCTGCATGACCTGCGTCCGCTTATGCGCACCGGCATGAACGCGGCGCTGAAAATCGATGAAGCCGAGGCGCTGACGGAAAGCCCGGCGCTGCTGCGGCCCATGGATGGCGCTCGCGTCACGTGCTGGGCCGGAGGCGGCGAGCGGTCCGAGTTCTTGCGCCAGAACGCCTTGCTGGCCAATATCTGGACAGGGCTTGGTGCCGTCACGAGCGCGGTGGTCGAGCCGGACCGACATCATTACGACATTGTCGAAGGCCTGGCTGATCCGGTCCATCCGCTGACACGAACTTTGCTTGCGGAGTAGAAAAACGGCGAAACGTCACCTCAGCATTATAACGCTGCAGGCATTTCCTACAGCCGCGGGGGACGCAGACGGTTCGCGCACGATCAGTCCGTTGGCGTCGGCCAGTATCCTCAGCATCGAGGAATCCTGGATGCTGAAAGGGGTTGCCACCAGCATGCCGGCCTCTTGCCTGACCACCGCCCGCACATAGTCCTGGCGCAGATCATTGGCCTGCATGGCGGCGCCCAGCCTTGCCTGACGAATATCTTGCCGGAAATCGCGGCCGCCGAGGCGTGCCAGGAGCGGTTTCAGGAACAGTTGCGAGCAGACGAGGCTCGCCACCGGATTGCCGGGCAGGCCGATGCACCTGATGTCGCCGAGGCGGCCGAACATCAGCGGCTTGCCGGGACGCATGGCGATCTTCCAGAAACCGAGCGTCATGCCTTCGCCGGTCAGCACGTCATGGATCAGATCGTGGTCGCCGACCGAGGCGCCGCCAAGCGTGACGACGACATCAGCGCCGGCCGCGACCGCTTTCCTGACCAGCGCCGCGATGGCTTCCTCGCGATCAGCGGCAATGCCGAGATCAAGCGCATGCGCGCCGACCGATTGCGCGGCGGCGGCGACGCCATAGGCGTTTGACGAAATGATCTGGTCGGGGCCGAGTTCGCTGCCGGGCGGCAGCAGCTCGTCGCCGGTGGCGATGATGGCAACCAGCGGCCGCTTTACGACGCCCACCCGGGGATGGTTGGCCGAGGCGACAAGCGACAGTGCTGCCGGATCGAGCACGCGGCCTTTTTCCAGCAGGATGTCGCCCTCGGAGAAATCGAGCCCGAAGCGGCGGATGTTGCGCCCCTCGGCCGTCGGTTCGACCACCTCGATGCTGCCGCCGCCGAGGTCACGAACGTTTTCCTGGATGACGATGGTGTCTGCGCCTTGCGGCAGCGGAGCACCGGTGAAGATGCGCACGGCCTGCGCCTTGCCGACGGCGCCGTCAAAGCCGCGCCCGGCCGCCGCCACGCCCATCACCGAAAGCCGGGACGGCACGGACGCGACATCGACAGCGCGGACCGCGTATCCGTCCATGGCAGAGGCGTTGAAGGGCGGTTGGGTGCGCAACGCCACCACCGGTTCCGCGAGAACGCGATCCACGGCCTCGAGGAGCGAAACGCTTTCGCTCGCAAGCGGCGCAGCACCCTCCAGCAGGCGTTCGAGCGCTGCTGCGACCGGAAGCAGCGCCATCAGGCGACCGCCCCATCTTCGCCAGCGGCTTTGTAGTCGCCCGACTTGCCGCCGGTCTTTTCGACCAACCGGATGCCGGTGATGACCATGGCACGGTCGACCGCCTTGGCCATGTCGTAAATGGTCAGGCAGGCAACCGAAGCCGCGGTGAGCGCTTCCATCTCGACGCCGGTCTTGCCGGTGACGCGCGCCAGCGCAACGATCTTCAGTCCGGGCAGGGCAGGATCGGGCTCAATGTCGACGGAGACCTTGGTCAAGAGCAGCGGATGGCAGAGCGGGATCAGCTCATGCGTCTTCTTCGCTGCCATGATGCCGGCTATGCGCGCGGTGCCCAGCACATCGCCTTTCTTGGCATTGCCGGCCAGGATCATCTTCAGCGTCTCGGGCCGCATCGAGACGAAACCCTCGGCGACAGCGGTGCGCGTCGTTTCGTCCTTGCCGCCGACATCGACCATGTTGGCCTGGCCCTGCGGGCCGAGATGGGTGAGGGCGGCCGTCATCGTCAGACGGCCTCGGCCGCTGCCTTGCCGGTGAGCAGCGCGCGCGTTGCCGCGGTCACATCCTGCTGGCGCATCAAACTTTCGCCGACCAGGAAGGTGCCGATGTCGCTCTTCTGCAATCTGAGGCAGTCGTCATGAGAGAAGATGCCGCTTTCGCTGACCAGCAAGTAACCGCCCGGAATCATCGCCCGCAGTCGTTCCGAGGTTTCGAGACGGGTCTCGAATGTCCGCAGATTACGGTTGTTGATGCCGATTAATTGCGACGACAGCTTCAGTGCGCGCTCCGTCTCGGCCTCGTCGTGGACCTCGATCAGCGCATCCATGCCGAGTTCGAATGCCGTCGCTTCAAGCTCGCTCGCCAAATCATCATCTACGCTGGCCATGATGATCAGGATGGCGTCCGCCCCCCAGGCGCGAGCTTCATGGACCTGATAAGGATCGAACAGAAAATCCTTGCGCAGCGCGGGCAGGGTGACGGCGGCTCTTGCCTTGGTGAGAAATTCCGGCGCGCCCTGGAAAGACGGTGCGTCGGTCAGCACCGAAAGACAGGCGGCGCCGCCCTTTGCATAGGCCCGCGCGAGCGCTGGCGGATCGAAGTCGGCGCGGATCAAGCCCTTGGACGGGCTTGCCTTCTTGATCTCGGCAATCAGAGCGAAGCCGCCGGATCTGCGCTTCGCCTCAAGCGCCGTGAGAAAGCCGCGCGGCGCGTCAGTGTCTTTCGCCCGCGCCTTGATCTCGGCCAGCGGCACGCGCGCCTTGGCCGTCGCGATCTCGTCGCGCTTGTAGGCCTCGATCTTGCGCAGGATGTCCGACATCTGTCTAACCGTTCGAAATCTCGACCAGCCGGTCGAGCACCTGCAGCGCCCGGCCGCTGTCGATGGCTTGCACCGCCGTCGCCATGCCGTCGGCGAGCGTCGTCGCCTTGCCCGCCACCACCAAGCCGCCGCCGGCGTTCATCAGCACGGTGTCGCGAAAAGCGCCCACGGCGCCACCCAGCATAGCGCGCAACGCCTCGGCGTTGTAGGCAGCGTCGCCGCCGCGCAGTTCTTCCTTGGTGTGACGGGTCAGGCCAACCGCTTCGGGCGTCAAGGTGAAGGTGCGGATCTCGCCGCCGATCAGTTCGGCGACATGCGTTTCACCCGTGGTGGTGATCTCGTCGTAGCCGTCACCATGAACGACCCAGGCATGCTCGGTGCCCAGCGCCTTCAGCGTCTGGGCCACCGGTATGATCCATTCCGGCATGAATACGCCGACCATCTGCCGGCGCACGTCGGCCGGGTTGGAGAGCGGACCGAGCAAGTTGAAGATGGTCCTGGTGCCGAGCTCCACGCGGGTCGGGCCGACATGCTTCATCGCCGGGTGATGTGCCGGCGCGAACATGAAGCCGACACCAGCCTCGTGGATGCAGCGGCCGATGGCCTGCGGCGTGAGGTCGATCTTGACGCCGAGCGCGGTCAGGACGTCGGCCGCACCGGTCAGCGAAGACAACCCGCGATTGCCATGCTTGGCGACCGGAACCCCGCTGGCGGCGATGACGAAAGCGGATGCCGTCGAGATGTTGACGGAGTGCGAATTGTCGCCGCCGGTGCCAACGATGTCGATGGCGCCGACAGGTGCGTCGACGCGAAGCATCTTGGCGCGCATGGTGGCGACGGCGCCCGAAATCTCGTCCACCGTCTCGCCGCGCACACGCAACGCCATCAGGAAGCCGCCGATCTGGCCGGGCGTAGCATCGCCCGACATGATGATGTCGAAGGCCTCGCGCGCCTCGTCGAAGGACAGGGCGGTGCCGGTCGCGACCTTGGCGATATGGGTTTTCAGCGCGCTCATCTTGTCGAGGCTTGGGCAACGGCAGCCTGGTCGACGCGGACGCCGTACTGCGTCTGCAACTGCGCCACCAACTGGTCGAGCAGATCGTCCGACATGCCGGAGGTGAAGGACTTGCGCGCGTCCTCGGGCACCGAACTGGCATCGGCCCCGGCGGGTTCGAACACCTCGGCGACCTTGAACAGGATTTGCGCGTCGCTGGTGGGAGAGGGGATCAAGCCGGTGCCGCCTTCGCCGACGCCGAACATCACCGCTGCACCTTCCTTGCCGAAATCGGCGTCGTCGGCTTCGCGCTTCAGGCCACGCTTGGTCTGCTTTTCCAGCTTGAGCTCGCCGGCAATGACGTCGAGCGTTGCGCCGGCCTTGAGCCGCTTTTCCAGCTCCTGCGCCTTGGCGGTCAGCCGCTTGGCCGTCTCGGCCGCGGTCCAGTCGGCAACGACCTTCTGGCGAACTTCGTCCAGCGTGCGGTCGCGGGCCGGCGTGATCGAAGCCACTTCATAGAAAATGAAGCCGTTATCGGCCGTGGTCAGCGCCTCGTTTTCAGTATTCGGTTCGGCATCGAAGGCAGCCTTGATCAGGGCCGGCGATTCCGGCAGATCCTTGACGATGGAGCCATCGGGCCGCAGGCCACTGCGATCGATCGCGTCGACAGTGACGACCTTCAGCTTCAGCTTGGCGGCGGCGTCGGCCAGCGAACTGCCGGCGGCGCGACTGTCCTCGTAATTATCATGCACGTCCAGAAGGATGCGGTTTGCCTCGCCCAGCGCCAGGTCCTTGCGGATCTGGTCCGACACTTCGGCCAGCGGCTTCACGACTTCGGGCTTGATCTCGGTGACGCGCAGCAGCACGGGACCAAAGGCACCCTGCACGACAGGGCTGACCTCATTGACGTTGAGCGCAAAAGCAGCGTCGGCGACCGCCTTGTCGGCGATCTTGTCCTTGGCGAGCGTTCCGAGCAGCGTGTCGGCCGGGGTCTTGCCTTCCGCAGTGACGAGCTTGTCGAAGGTTGCGCCGGACTTCAACGAATCGAGCGCGGCCTTGGCCTCGTCCGGCGTCTTGAACACAAGCTGCTCTATGGTGCGCATCTCGGGAGTGGTGTAGCGCGCCTTGTTCTTGTTGTAGTCGTCGCTGACCTGGGCGTCGGTCACCGAGCTCGTGTCCATGATGTCCTGCGGCTCGAGCCTGACATAGGAAAACTTGCGGTATTCGGGCGCGGCATAGGTCTTCTTGTTGGCCTCGAAATAGGCCTGCAGCGCGCTGTCGCTCGGCGCCTCGATGGGTTCGACCAGCGTCTTCGGCAAGGTCAGATAGTCGACCGTACGATCCTCGCCACGGTACAGGGCCACCGCCTTGAAGAAGGTGTCAGGCGCCTTGAGGCCGTCCGAAACCGCCTCGACGATCTGCTGGCGCACCGCGACCTGGGCACGATTCTTCAAATAATCCTCCGGGCGCATGCCGACCTCACGCAGCCTGTATTCGAAGGCTCTCCGGTCGAACTGTCCGCCGGGGCCCTTGAACGCCGGATCCTCGCGGGTGAGTTCCGCCAGCCGGTCCTTGGACAGGCCAAGGCCGAGCTTGCGAGCCTGTTCGTCGAGGACCGCGCCCGAAACAAGCTGCGCCAACACCTGGTTGTCGACGCCGAGCGCCTTTGCCTGTTCGTGGGTGAGGCGCTGACCGAACTGCTGCGACATGACGGCGAGCTGGCGGTCATAGGCGAGGCGGTATTCGTTGATCGACACCTTGGTGCCGCCGGCCGTGATGACGGAATCGTGGCCGGCAAGGCCACCCATCAGCCGTCCCGATACGCCCCAGACCGCAAAACTGACCACCAGCAGCGAAAGCAGTAACTTCGCGACCCAGGTGCCCGCCGCGCTTCTCAATATACCAAGCATCGTTACTTCCGATTTATGCGCATTTTCGGATGCGCCGAGTCTGAAACAAGCGCAATAGCGCCCTTCCGGTCCACTGTCGATTGCTTTGTGGCTTGATTTTGGTAGTGAGAACGCCAGCCGAATGTCACCCGGAGAAGCAAACGATGACGCCAGGAATTCGCCCGCTCGTCGCAGGCAACTGGAAAATGAACGGTACCAGCGCCTCGCTCAACGAACTCAGGATGATCGGCAACGGTTTCATGAGCGGGCTCGACGCAGACACCGAGGCGCTGGTCTGCGTTCCCGCGACCTTACTCGCCCATGCCGCCGAGATTCTGTCGCGTACGCCGGTTCATGCCGGCGGTGAGGATTGCCACGCCAAGGAGAGCGGCGCCTATACCGGGTGCATCTCCGCGGAGATGCTGAAGGATGCGGGCGCGACCCACGTCATCGTCGGCCATTCCGAATGCCGCGAACAGCGCGGCGAGGATGATGCGACAGTTCAGGCCAAGGCCTCCGCAGCCTGGCGCGCCGGGCTTGTGGCCATTGTCTGCATCGGCGAGACGCGGCAGGAGCGCGAAGCGGGCGCGACGCTGGACGTGCTGTCACGCCAAGTTGCCGGTTCGGTGCCGGCAAGCGCTACCGCGTCCAACACGATCGTTGCCTATGAGCCGGTGTGGGCGATCGGCACCGGCCTGACCCCGACCGTCGCCGATGTAGCCGAAGCGCATGCGCATATTCGCGAAAAACTGTCGGAGAAGCTCGGCGCCGCCGCGGGCAAGATGCGCATTCTCTATGGCGGTTCGGTCAAGCCGTCCAATGCAGTGGAACTGCTTGGGGTCAGGAATGTCGACGGCGCGCTGGTTGGCGGGGCCAGCCTGAAAGCGGCCGACTTCCTGGGCATCGCGGAAGCCTATCGCAGCATCTCCTGATGACTTCGCGCGGCGCCGAAGCGGGCGCGGCGCACGGGAAATCGTTGTAAAGGACGCCTTGCTTCCCATATTCCGGCCACGGGCTTGGAAATGCCGTGAAAGCATTGTATTGAGCCGCCTCCAATTCCCCGGTCGTGTCCGCGGCCGGGCAGGGCATTGCCAGGATAAACTATGCAAACCGTACTGATCGTCATCCATCTCATGGTCGTTCTGGCCCTTGTCGGCGTTGTGCTGCTGCAGCGCTCCGAAGGCGGCGGCCTTGGCATTGGTGGCGGATCCGGCTTCATGACGGCGCGCGGCGCCGCCAATGCGCTGACCCGGGCGACGGCGATTCTGGCGGCCGCTTTCTTCGTGACGTCGCTGACCTTGTCGATCATTGCCCGCTACGGCGAGAAGCCGATCGACATTCTCGACCGCGTTCCCGCAACATCGGACGGCGCCGGCAAGGGCGTACTCAACCAATTGCCTGGCACGACCACCCCGACGCCGCCTTCAGGCAACGCGGCGCCGACGCCGCCTTCCGGCAACGGAGCCGCGACAACGCCGCCAGCCAATGCTCCGGCCGCGCCGCCCGCCGCCGGCTCGACGTCGCCGGCGACCAACGGCGTCAGCACCGCGCCCGCGGCCCCGCAGGTGCCGAACCAGTAATCCGGGTTCGTTCAAGGGCTATCTGACAGGGAGCGCCGGCGTGCGAACGCCGGCATTCTGCGTCGTTACAACCGAACTGCGCTCGGTTCCGGCTCTCGCTGCCGGGCCCTCGGCCCGCTCTGATCTCTTACACTCAGCCGATCTGTTGTCGTTTGACCACAGTCGCGGCAAATGCGGCGGCATCACGAAGATTCGACGGGAAGTGCAGCGGCCTCGCGCTTGAGGCGCCCGCGCTTATTCGACTATAGATTGCGCGCGGCATTTTCGGTGTCCTTGGGGGACGCCGGGCGACGCCGTGGGCAACAAATATTGAACGATCGGATCTTCGCCATGCAGCTTCGCAGCTTCATCTTCCTGGGACTTTGCGCCGCACTCGGCATGAGCTCCCCGGCTTTCGCCGGCGTGCCAGCCAATTTGGCCGCCAATCAGTCGGTCGGCAAGACCGACGCCATCAACGTCGCAGCCAAGAGCGATGCGGCGCAGTTGAGGCTTCTCAAGAAGAAGAAAAATCCGACACCGGACGATCTCGCCCAGATCAAAAAGATCGAGGCCAAGATCGTTGCCGACAAGGAAGCCGCCAAGGCCAAGGCGCTGGAAGCCAGGAAGATGGCGATGCGCGAAGCGGCGAAAGCGAAGGCCGAGGCGGAACGGCAGGCGTTCCTGGCCAAGAGAGGCAAGACTGCCCCGGCGACCGAAGTGGCCGCGGCCAAGCCGGCCAAGAATGTCACGAAGATCATCGAGCCGTTGACGCCGATCGAGCCGATTCCTTCGGCCGAACCGGAATCGGCCGAGGTGATGAACGTTGCGCTGACCGGCAATAATGGCGAATTGCGCAGCGAGCTGCCTGGCCAGAAGCAGCGCACCGGCGGCGGCCTGTTCGCCGGACTGTTTGGCGGCCAGATGGCATCGTCCTCGATCAACTATCTGCCTGAGACCCGTGCGCTGGATTCGGCGCTCGCCAGGAAAAACGCCAAGAAGCCGTTCAAGGTAAAGCCGGAGTTCGTGCCACAGGACGTGGAATTCACCGGTTACGAGGCCGGCACGATCGTCATCGATACCAGTGCCCGCCGGCTCTATCTGGTGGAATCATCGTCCACCGCCCGCCGCTACGCCATCGCGGTCGGCCGCGAAGGATTGCAGTTCAAGGGCACCGTGGCGGTCGGCGACAAGCAGGAGTGGCCACGCTGGATCCCGACGCTGGACATGCAGAAGCGCGAGCCCAAGCATTATGCCCAGTACAAGGACGGCATGCCCGGCGGCGGCCAGAATCCGCTCGGCGCCCGCGCCATCTACCTCTATGACGGCAAGAAGGACACGCATCTGCGCATCCACGGCACCATCGCGCCGCAGTCGATCGGAACCAGCGCTTCCAATGGCTGTTTCCGCATGATGAACGAGCACGTCATGGACCTCTACAGCCGCGTCAAGGTCGGCACCAAGGTCGTCATCATCTGACGTTTGCAGCAGCTTGCCAAAAGGGCCGGTTCAGCCGGCCCTTTTGTTTTGCCTCGCTCTCGGTCGCGTTCCAGTGGAACGGGCCAGCCCGTTCGACATGGGCCTATCCGAAAACCGGATCCCATTTTCGGATCACGGTTCGAGCGCCTTGTTGGGAAAAAGCCTTAGCGGCGGTTTTTTCTCTGGCGGAATCAATCCGGCCGCGTTAAGCGATGACTCCCATGGCGCGATATGTATTCATCACAGGCGGCGTGGTTTCCTCACTTGGAAAAGGCATTGCCGCAGCGGCCCTCGGGGCTCTCTTGCAGGCGCGGGGCTATCGCGCACGCATAAAAAAACTCGATCCCTACCTCAATGTCGATCCAGGCACGATGTCGCCGTATCAGCATGGCGAGGTGTTCGTCACAGATGACGGCGCGGAGACCGATCTCGATCTTGGCCATTACGAGCGGTTCACTGGCCGTTCCGCCAACCAGCAGGACAACATCACCACCGGCCGCATCTACAAGAACATCATCGAGCGCGAGCGGCGCGGCGACTACCTCGGCGCCACCGTGCAGGTCATCCCGCACGTCACCGACGAGATCAAGAATTTCGTCCTCGACGGCAATGACGACTATGATTTCGTGCTGTGCGAAATCGGCGGCACCGTGGGCGACATCGAGGCGATGCCGTTCCTGGAGGCAATCCGCCAGCTCGGCAACGACCTGCCGCGCAACAACGCCGTCTATGTGCATCTGACGCTGATGCCCTATATCCCGACCGCGGGCGAATTGAAGACCAAGCCGACCCAGCATTCGGTCAAGGAGCTGCGCGGCATCGGCATCGCGCCCGACATCCTGCTCGTCCGCGCCGACCGGGCCATTCCCAAGGAAGAGCGTAGAAAACTGTCGCTGTTCTGCAATGTCAGGGAAAGCGCGGTCATCCAGGCGCTCGACGTGCCGCACATCTACGACGTGCCGATGGCTTACCACAAGGAAGGGCTCGATTCGGAAGTGCTGGCCGCGTTCGGCATCGACCCCGCGCCGAAGCCGCGCATGGAGCCGTGGCAGGCCGTGTCCAACCGCATCCACAATCCGGAAGGCGAGGTGACCATCGCCATCGTCGGCAAATATACCGGCCTCAAGGACGCCTACAAATCGCTGATCGAGGCGCTGTCGCATGGCGGTCTGGCCAACCACGTCAAGGTCAAGCTCGACTGGATCGAATCGGAAATCTTCGAGAAGGAGGATCCGACGCCCTGGCTGGAAAAGGTGCATGGCATCCTGGTGCCCGGCGGTTTCGGCGAGCGCGGCTCGGAAGGCAAGATCCTGGCTGCGAAATTCGCGCGTGAGCGCAAGGTGCCGTATTTCGGCATCTGCTTCGGCATGCAGATGGCCTGTATCGAGGCGGCGCGGTCCCTGGCCGGGGTCGATGAGGCCTCCTCGACCGAATTCGGCCCGACCAAGGAGCCGGTCGTCGGCCTGATGACGGAGTGGCTGAAGGGCAACATGCTGGAGAAGCGCCGGGCAACCGGCGATCTCGGCGGCACGATGCGGCTCGGCGCCTATCAGGCCGAGCTCGCCAAGGGTTCCAAGATCGCCGACATCTATGGCGACACGCAGATTTCCGAGCGTCACCGCCACCGCTACGAGGTCAATATCGACTATAAGCAGCGGCTGGAGGATTGCGGCCTGGTGTTTGCCGGCATGTCGCCCGACGGCGTGCTGCCCGAAACGGTCGAATACCCCGACCATCCCTGGTTCATCGGCGTGCAATACCACCCCGAGCTGAAGAGCCGGCCGCTCGACCCGCATCCGCTGTTCGCCAGCTTCATCGAGGCGGCGGTCGAACAATCGCGCCTGGTATAGGCGCGCCAGGCGGGGTTCGGCATCCGATGCAGACCTACGTCGCCCTTCTCTACAGCATCGTCCTGGGAGAAGGGCGCCGGGTCGTGATGTCCGACCTGAAGGCGATGGCGGAAGGCCTCGGGCTGAAGAATGTCCGTACGCTCGTGGCGACGGGCAATCTTGTCTTCGAGGCGCCGGCGACGGACGTCGCCGGTCTCGAGCAGCGTCTGGAGGCCGCCTTCAAAAAAGCTTTCGGCCGACATGTCGATATCATCGTGCGCGGTGCCGAAGATTGGCTGAGGCTCGCGGCCGGCAATCCGTTTCCGGCTGAATCCGCCGAGACCGGTGACCAGGTGGCCGTCCGGATAATGCGCAAGCCCGTGCCCGACGATGCGGCGGCGGCGCTCGAGACCCATGCCGCCGCCGATGAGAAGGTGATGTCACGCGGCGGCGACATCTGGGTCGTCTTTTCGCGGGAACGACCGAGTTCACGGCTGCTCGCGGCCGCCAATCACAAACGCCTGGGCGTCGGCACGTCGCGCAACTGGAACACGGTGCGCCGGCTCGCCGAGATGGTAGGAGTAGGCAGTAGGCAGTAGGGGGAAGCCGTCTGCTTTCCCTACCTTTCCTGCCTACTGCCCCATTTCAGGCCTTCGCCGTCTTGGCGCCGGCACCCACGGCGGCGGTGCGCAGCACGTAGTAGATGATGCCGGCAATCCCGACGCCGAAGAACCAGCCATAGACGCCCCACCAGGATGGCAGCCAGTTGGTGAAGTTCGGCAGGATCGAGGAGAAGACGGCGCCAATGCCGGCAGCGATGAAGGCATTGACATGCCAGCCGCCCTGGAAGCGGAACTCGCCGTCCTCGCGATAAAGCGCTTCGACGTCGACCTCGCCCTTCCGGATCAGGTAGTAGTCGACCATCATGACGCCGAAGATCGGCCCCATCGTCGCACCGATGATGTTGACGAAGGACGCAGCGCTGCCTTCCCAAGGCGCGAAGGGATAGAGCACGAGCGCGATCAGTGCCGCGATGTAGCCGCCCTTCTTGAAGTCGATCTGGCGCGGGAAGACGTTGGAGAAGTCGAAGGCCGGCGAGACGAAGTTGGCCACGACATTGATGCCGAGCGTCGCCACCGCGAAGGTCAAGGCGGCGAGCGCGGCCAGGAACCAGCTGCCGAATTTCGCCGATATCTGGTCGGGGTGCAGCAGCACCTCGTGATAGACGTCGTAAGCGGCAATGGTGGTGACGCCAGCGACCAGCGAGAACAGGATGAGATTGATCGGCAGGCCCCAGATATTGCCCTTGCGCAGCGATGCCTTGTCCGGTGCATAGCGGGCGAAATCGCAGAAGTTGAGATAGAGGGCCGAAAAATAGGTCACCCAGATCGCGGCGACGGCGAACAGCGACGTCCACGATCCCGGCGTACCTGGCACGCCCGCATCCTTGGTCTTTTCGAGCAGCACCTCCATCGGAATGTCACTGGTGAAGGCGAAGGTCCCGGCTTTGACACAGAGATAGACGGCCAGGATCAGCATCATCACCCACACGGCTGGCCCGGCCCAATCCTGGAAGCGGCGCACCGTCTCCATGCCGTTCTGGATAATCAGCAGCTGCAGCGCCCAGATGACCACGAAGCAGATCACTTCCAGCCCGGAGTGGCCGAGGAAATGGGTGTTGGCGTTGAAATCGGCGAACCATTGCGAGCGGATCAGCAGCGCGACAATGGCGCCGGAAGCGGCCGCCGTCTGTGCGCCGTACCAGAAGCAGGCGACGATGGCGCGCACCAGCGCCGGTATGTTGGCGCCCCATATGCCGAACGAGGCGCGGGCGAGCACTGGGTAAGGCACGCCGGTCTTCACGCCGGCATAACCGACCATGTTCATCAGCGCGTAGATGACGAGCGAGCCGATGCCGATGGCGATGATGAAGTTGACGAAACCGCCGCAGAACAGGAAAAGGCTGGCGGCGAGATAGTAACCCCAGAGGCTGTGCACGTCCGACGTCCAGACGTTGAAGATCGAGAATGGTCCCCAGTTTCGTATCTTGGCCGGTGCGAGATCTTCGTTATATAGATCCGGCGATGCGCCTTGTATCGTCATTGCAATTGTCCCCTTCTTGCAGCACGCGCCCTCACGCGTTGACCGTCAAGGTTACGCCTGACGCGAGGGAAGGGGCAATCGGCTGATTTGCCGGCTTTGGCCTTAAAGATATTCAATGGGGATCGCCATTGTCGCGCGGCATGATGCTTGCCCTCTGATCGGCGAGTCGGGTTCGTGGCGCTTTCAAGCGCCGGCGCGACGACATCGGAGCCGCGGCGGGCAAACCTGCCCTTTTTTTGCCAAGCGTCGTTTTTTATGGAACCAAGTGGATGATGGCGCGTTTGATGGGGTTCGGTCGAACACGTCGCGACCGAGCGGGAGGATATGATGGACTATTTGCATTTTTTTTCGCCCGTGCGGATTTCACGCGGGCAGGGACACCCTATCGAGGAAATCGACAGTGTTGCCGAGGCCATGATGTTTTTGCGTAAATGGCCGACCGGGCGACGTGGCCCTGTCTATCAATGCGCGCTGAACTGCTGCGCGGCCGCCCTGTCGGGGCAGATGTCGGCTGAAGAAGCCAGGAAGGCGTTCACCGGCTTCGCCCGGATCACGCGGCTTCTGGATGACGACATGGCCTTGTCGGTGGGCAGCGAGCCAGCTGGGCGCGTGTACGCGCTGCGGCGGTAACGTTCTGAACCGGCTGTAGTCGAAAATCGGCGCCGACCCCCGGCGCCGATCGACTGTTTGTCCGTTTGCCATGGCGTCGGCGAACGCCTAATGCGGCGCGGCCCAGGATGGCCACCATCTGCTTGTGGTCGGCAACTTCGGAAAGCAGCCAATCCTGGAAAGGCGGTCCCCCGTCTTGTTCGCCGCAGTTGAAAGACTATCGACCAGGTCGCAAAACGGCGTGCCGCTCTCCTGCGGTGTAGCAAGGGGGTGCAAGCTTCCGATTTCTTGGAGCGATTTCGCCCAGCACTCGAAAAAACGAGAAGACAGCACTTCAGGCCATAGGATTTGGCAGGCGCAGAAGGACCGCCTTCAGACTTACTGCTCGAGCGAGGGGCTTGCCTACTTCGCATATGTCGCCGATATGAGGATTGGTGGCCATACCGCCCGCATCAACCAACCAATTGACGCAAAAAATGTCGAGATACCAAGAGCATAAGGTGGCAATCGCCCCGATGATGGATTGGACGGACCGCCATTGCCGGTTCTTCCATCGCCAGCTGACTCGCCGTGCGTTGCTCTACACCGAGATGGTGGTGGCGGACGCGGTCATCCAGGGCGCGCGCGAGCGCCTGCTCGGTTTCGACGATGCGGAACATCCGGTCGCGCTGCAGCTCGGCGGCTCCGATCCGGGGAAGCTGGCCGAGGCGGCGCGCATCGGCCAGGCTTTCGGCTATGAGGAAATCAACCTCAATGTCGGCTGCCCGTCGGACCGCGTCCAGTCCGGTACGTTCGGCGCCTGCCTGATGAAGGTGCCTGACCTCGTCGCCGACTGTGTCGCGGCGATGAAGGCGGCGGTGACCATTCCCGTAACCGTCAAATGCCGCATCGGCGTCGACGAGCAGGATCCCGAGCCGGCGCTGGATGCGCTTGCAGACGGTGTTTTCGCGGCCGGCGCCGACGCCCTTTGGGTGCATGCGCGCAAGGCATGGCTGGAGGGGCTGAGCCCCAAGGAAAACCGCGACATCCCGCCGCTCGACTATGGCCGCGTCTATCGGTTGAAGGCGAGAAAACCGAGCGAATTCATCGGCATCAATGGCGGTATTCAATCGCTTGAAGAGGCGCAGACGCATCTCCAGCACCTCGACGGCGCCATGCTCGGCCGCGCCGCCTACCATACTCCAGGCATTCTGACCGGCGTCGATGCCATGTTTTATGGAGAGCGGACCGGTCCCTTCGATTTCGCCGCGCTGATCGATGTCATGGCCGGCTACGCCGCACGCCATGTCGAACAGGGCGGGCGGCTCGGCCACGTCACCCGCCATATGGTCGGGTTGTTCCATGGATTGCCCGGTGCGCGCCGCTACCGCCAGATCCTCTCCACGGATGCAACGCGCCCCGGCGCTGGGCCGCAGGTGCTGAAGACGGCGTTCGCTGCGGTCGACCTCAGCGGGGCGGTCGACAAGGCCGCCTGAACCGCTTTTGCCGAACGTCAATCCCGGAGGGTCATCCGGTCGCCGCGCACGTCGAAGCCGGACAGCGAACTGATGAAGTTCATGCCGAGCAGGCTCTGGCCAAGCATACCGGGTGCCGCGACCATCACCGGCATATTCTTTCGCACGATGCCGCCGATGGCCAGTTCGTTGGTTTTCACAGCCGCGGCGCGCGCCGTGCCGTTGGCGGTCGAGACCGGTATGGTGAAATCGAGAGCGGCGGGATTGATCCCGGCTGCCTGGGCGTCCTGCGACGTCAACACGGTGCTGGTCGCTCCTGTGTCGACCACCGTGCGCACTGGCGCGCCGTTGATCAGGATGCGCGCCTCGAAATGGCCATTGTCGGCCTTGTCGAGCGTCACGGTGGCATGGCCGTCCTCGATGCCCAGCGCCAGCGGGCTGCCGGGAACAAGGCCAGCGGTTACCCGGTTGGCGAAATCCTGCAATTCGTAGCGATATTGATAGCCGGCGATCAGCGCGAGCGCGATCGCCGCCCACGCGCCGAGATTGCGCGCCATGGCCCCGAGCGGGCGGCCCGACCTTAGCAGGCCGGCGCCGATGAGCGCGCCGAAGGCGCCCAGCCAGATCAACCGGCCGAAATCATCGTTCTCGACGCCGAGCGTATTGCCGGCGGAATCGTTGAACATCAGCAGCACCGCGCCGACGCCGATGACGAGCATCAGGATCCAGAACAGGCGGTTCATGTCGGCAATCCGTTCACGAGAGCGCGTCGCGTTCCCGTGCCATACGGGTGCGGCGGGTTTCGCGGCGCGGCCGGCGCTCGACCGTCTCCAGCCTTGCAGGCAGTTGGGCCATGACGTTACGGCGCGCCTGCGCCGTCATGTCGATCCAGGCGCCGATCTCGTCCCGGGTGCGGCCGCACCCGAAACAGAAACCGGTCTTCATATCGATCGAACAGACCAGAATGCATGGGGATTCGATGGCCGTCATGAATGTTTCCTTGGCTGACTTCCACATGGTGCAACGGCATGGCCTTTGCAAGCCCTCGGGAATGCGTCGCTCGCGGCCGCTTTTACATCAGGCGCGGGAGGTTGTGCCGGCGCACGAGGGCGGCTATGCCGCTGCCATCTGCAAGGACGATTTCCACGACATGACCAGAGCACAGCCCTTCGACGATTTCCGTAACCTGCTGGCCAACCTGCCGGCGGCCGACACGACAGCCGAGGCCCGTGTGCGAACGCTGTTCGCCAAGGCGGACAAGCCAAGGAACTCGCTTGGTCGAATCGAGGATATCGCTGCCTGGCTGGCAGCATGGAGCGGCCGTGCGCCGCCGGCAGTGACGCGGCCTCTGGTCGCGGTCTTTGCCGGCAACCATGGTGTTGTCAGGCACGGCGTCTCGCCGAGAGTCGTGGCGGCGACCGCCAACGCCGTCGAACTGTGTGCGGCCGGCGGTGCAGCGATCAACCAGGTCTGCGTCGCCAACGACCTCGGGCTGAAGGTTTTCGATCTCGCCTTGCATATTCCGACAGCCGACATCACGCAGGATGCCGCACTCGACGAGCGGGGTTGCGCCGCGACCATGGCCTTCGGCATGGAGGCGATCGCCGGCGGCGCCGACCTGCTTTGCCTCGGCGATCTGGGCGTCGGCAATTCCACCGTCGCCGCGGCCCTGTTCGCGGCCGTGTTGGGCGGCAAGGGCACCGATTGGGTCGGCCCGGGCTCCGGCGCCGATGCGGCGATGCAGGCGCGCAAGGCGGAGGTGGTCGATGCGGCGCTGGCTTTCCACGCCGGCCATCTCGATGAACCGTTGGAGGTGTTGCGCCGGCTCGGTGGCCGTGAGTTCGCGGCGATAGCCGGCGCCATCCTTGCGGCACGGATGCAGAGAATCCCCGTGCTGCTCGACGGAGTTGCGGCAACGGCCGCGGCGGCGGTGCTGCATGCCGCAAATCCTGCGACACTGGATCATTGCCTGCTCGCCGGCCTGTCGCCGGAGCCCGCGCATGCGCAGGCCGCCGAGCGCCTTGGCCTTCGCCCCTTGCTTGACCTCGGCGTCGGCCACGGCGAGGGAGTAGGCGCGGCACTTGCCGCCGGCCTAATCAAGGCAGCGGCACTGACCAGTTCGGGCATGGCCGCGGCCGTTCGCGGCTAGGCCGAGCATTCGTCGCTCATTCCACGCATGAGGCGCGTCAACGCCGACGCGCCGCGACCGCCGCGGTCGGCAGGGCCGGGAGTTCCTCCATTACCCGGCTCAGCGGGAAGATGGCAATCGCCTCTGTGCCTTCGCGCAGCTTGGAATGAAGTTGGAATTCGCCGCCATGCATGGCGAGCAGGCCCTGCACGATCGGCAGACCAAGTCCGGTGCCCTGTTCGGCGCTCTTGATGGCGATCGAACCCTGGCCGAAGGCCGAAAGCACTACCGGGATCTCGTCTTCCGGTATGCCGGGGCCGTTGTCCCTGACCGAGATGTATTGTCCGCCGCCGGCCGTCCAGCCGACGCGCACGCGGATTTCGCCGCCGGTAGCGGTGAACTTGATCGCGTTGGACAAGAGGTTGAGGGTGATCTGGCGCACCGCGCGCTCGTCGGCGAACAGGCGCGGCAAGGCATGTTCGAAATCCTGAATGACGCGGATATCCTTGTTGCGCGCCTTCAACTCCATCATGTGGCAGCAATCCTCGACAATGCCGAGCAGCATCACCGGCTCTTCATTGAGCTGGTACCGGCCGGCCTCGATGCGCGACAGGTCGAGGATCTCGTTGATGAGGTCGAGAAGATGCTGGCCGGATTCGTGCACGTCATGGGCATAGTCGCGATAAGTGGGATTGCTCATCGGCCCCAGCACTTCGTTCGACATCACTTCGGAAAAACCGAGAATTGCGTTGAGCGGCGTGCGCAATTCATGGCTCATCGAGGCAAGAAAGCGCGATTTGGCCAGATTGGCATCTTCCGCGCGCCGCCGCGCCTCGTCCGACATCGATTTCGCGGTCTCGACTTCGGCGATCAGTGCGTCCTTTTCGGAGCGGAACGACAAAAGCATCAGGGAGGAGCGGTTGAGGTTCCGCGCGATATAGGCAAAGAAAGGCAGCGAAAGAACGAGCAGTACGGCCATGATCGCCCCGACCGGCATCCACAGCCTTATTTCGGCGTAGGCGTAAAGCGTCACCGGAACAGCGAAAGTCGCCAGCAACGCCCCGCGCAGGGATGAGGCCATGATAGCGGTTCCGGCCATGGCAAGCAGCAGCACCACGGCCTTGACCACCTGAAACTGGTCGACCGCGCAGGCACCGCAGCCGAGCCAGACGAACCAGCCCCAGCCGAGGCCGCACAGGAAATGTGCGAACAGGAATTCTCTCTGGGTTTGCAACGGGTTAAGCTCGGACGCTTCCACGCGTTCGACGCGGCGCGCCATGAAAGCCAACATCGTGTAGCAGGTCAGGGTGAACAGCGCCCAGAGAATGATCTCATTGCCGATGCCGGCCAGCCGGCCAAGCGCGGCGATCGCCAGGACAAGCAGCGGAATGGCAATGGCGCCGCTGGTCATCGCGCGCGCATGGAGTTTCAATAGTTCGCGATCGAAATCCGGATTGCCGGCCTGTTGCGAAAGACGGTCGCGCGTCTTGCGCACCGCGCGCGCGACATCGCTGTTGCGATGGCGTTTCCTGCGGTCCACAATGAATTTGTCCGCTGTGTTCGAGCGTTGCAAAGGCATGAAGACTTCAATTATGCGGGCGGCATTTCAAGGTGTTAAGCTACGTTCGAATGATTAACCAACCGTTTGCCATATGAGCCGTTCCTGGTCGCAAGGACCGCGCCGGCGGTACGCTGCGCCGCGTCCGCGAAGCCCATGGCGCAAATTGCTGGACTACGGGCTGACCGTCATTATTCTGGGGTTGCTGATCGTGCTTGCGGCGCGCCTCGATCGCGTGGAGACGCGAAAGACACAGGGCGTCGCCATCATCAATGATGGCGACTCGATCACGCTCGGCGCCGAACGCATTCGCATGCGCGGCATCGACGCGCCGGAATACACTCAGACCTGCCGCAAGAAAGGCGCCGACTATTCCTGTGGCACGCTTGCGCGCCAATCTCTGGTGCGCCTGATCGCCGGCAGGCCCGTCATCTGCAGCGGCTGGCAGCGCGATCGTTACGGCCGGCTGCTCGGCGATTGCAGGGCCGGGGACACCGATCTCAACCGCGCACAGGTCGAGGCGGGCTGGGCGGTCGCTTTCGGCGATTACGAGAGCGAGGAAGCGATCGCGCGCGCGGCAAAGGCCGGTATCTGGGCAGGTACGTTCGACCAGCCGCAAGATTGGCGCGACAGCCACCATGGCGAGTCCGTCGAGAGAAAACATGGCACGTTCGCCTCCATCGGCGATGCCGTGCGAGAGATCTTCCGCTTCTGGTAAGCCGGCGGAAGCTGAACCCTGCCATCACCGGCAAGAACTGGAGGATCGAATGAAGCTCTTCGACGGCGGCCGAGCGCCCAACCCAAGACGGGTTCGCATTTTTCTGGCCGAGAAGGGAATCGCGGTTCCGCTGGTGTCCGTCGACATGGGCGCGCTGGAACACAGGCAACAGGCGGTCAGCTCGCGCAATCCACTGCGGCGATTGCCGGTGCTGGAGCTTGACGATGGCACCGTCATCACCGAGTCCGTCGCCATCTGCCGCTATTTCGAGGAACTCAATCCCGAGCCCGCACTGTTCGGTCGCGGGGCGCTCGGCAAGGCGCAGGTCGAGATGTGGCAAAGGCGGATGGAATTCAACCTGCTGACCTGCGTCGCGCAAGCTTTCCGCCACACCCATCCGGCCATGAAGGAATGGGAGATCCCGCAGATTCCCGAGTGGGGCGAGGCCAACAAGCCGAAGGCAATCGAATTTCTGCGACTTCTCGACGGCGAACTGGGAACCCGCGAATTCGCCGCCGGCGACGCCTATTCGATCGCCGATATCACCGGGATGATCGCCATCGATTTTATGAAACCGGCGCGCATCAAGGTGCCGGACGAGTGCAGCAATGTGTTGCGCTGGTATCGGATGGTTTCGAGCCGGCCGAGTGCCGCGGCCTGAGGATGACTGCGGAACTCGAAAGCTTCGCCGCGACGGTTCGCGCCTGCCGCATCTGCGTCGACAATCCGATCGGCCGGCCACTGCCGCACGAACCGCGCCCGGTGCTGCGACCCTCGTCGAATGCCCGCATCCTGATTGCCAGCCAGGCGCCGGGAACCAAGGTGCATCTGTCGGGCATGCCGTTCACCGATGCTTCGGGCGACCGGCTGCGAGACTGGCTCGGCGTCACCAGCGAGGAGTTCTACGACACCGAGAAGTTCGCTATCGTGCCGATGGGCTTCTGTTTCCCCGGCCAGGACGCCAAGGGCAGCGACTTGCCGCCAAGGCGTGAATGCGCGCCGGCCTGGCGCGCGCCGTTGATGGGGCTCATGCCGCAGATCGACTTGGTGCTGACGATCGGCATCTACGCGCAGTCCTGGCACATGGGTGCCGCGCGGCGCCCGTCCCTGACGGAAACGGTGAGGGACTGGCGCTCCATCTGGGAGAAATCCGCTGGCCAGAAGGTGCTGCCGCTGCCGCATCCGTCCTGGCGCAACACCGGCTGGCTGAAGCGGAATCCCTGGTTTGAAATGGATTTGCTGCCTTTCCTCAGGTCGGAAATCCGCTATCGCCTCGGTTAGACATTCAGCAAGAAACCACCGGCTTTTCCGCCAATCAGCAGAATTTTTTTCTTGTGGAAGCCTATAATAACGCCGATTATGGCCAATCCATTCCTTCAGGAGCTTTCAATGGACCGCCTTGACCGAAAAATTCTCCGCCTCCTGCAGGAGGACGCGACGCTCGCGGTCGCAGATGTCGCCAAGAAAGTGGGACTGTCGACGACCCCTTGCTGGCGGCGCATCCAGAAGCTCGAGGAAGAGGGCGTCATCAAGCGGCGTGTCGCCATTCTCGATCATGAAAAGGTCAATGTGCGGGTCACCGTCTTCGTCTCGATCCGCACCAATTCGCACAGCCATGAATGGCTGCGGCGCTTTTCCGAAGTCATCCAGGAATTCCCCGAGGTGGTCGAGTTCTACCGCATGAGCGGCGATGTCGACTATCTCCTGCGTGTCGTGGTGCCCGACATTGCAGCCTATGATGCCTTCTATAAGCGGCTGATCGCCAAGATCGAGATTCGCGACGTCTCGTCCTCGTTCGCCATGGAGCAGATCAAGTACACGACCGAAATCCCGCTCGATTACATGGTGCTGGACAAGGAATCGGGCGCGAACGCGGCCTGAGCGCGCGTGGCCTTGGTGCATGCAAGGTCACGCAAGCTCGCCTTGCTTAGTTCTTCTTTTTGTTGAGGAAAGTCCAAGGCGAGTTGACCGGTAGGGTTATTGTGTCCGGCACGGTGTCGACGCCGGTCACGTCTGCCTTGCGCACGGTATAGCCCGACTGGATGACCGAGACGCCGTCCAGGATGAAAAGCTGGCTCTTCTCCATGCCTGGTTTCAGCGCGCCGGTTACGGAAACCGGCTGGTAGGCCCGCGATATTTTGTAGGGCTGAGCCGGGGTGACCAGGACGATCTGGTTGGGTGGTGGTGTCGGCATGTGGCTGCAGGCGCCGGTCCACGGCACCAGTAGGAATTGATAGACAAGATCGCCTTCGCGATCGACCGGCAACGCATAGCCGGCTATTTGTATGGTCTTGTCCTGCAGGCCGAGGGATAACGTCTCGCCGCGATCGGGCAATTTTGCCGCGATCATCGGCAGGCCAGCTTCTTCGGCAACCGCCTGGGTCGCCGGGCGCAAATCCTTCCAGAATATGTGTGTGGTCTCGGCCGAAGCGAGGGCGGCTGTAAAAGCCGACATCGCGCCCGCGAACGCTGCCATGGCTATCAGACGTTTGGTCATGGGACGTTTCCTTTGCGTTCGAGTAAAGACACCGCCACCGGCGACGTCAACGCTCGAGCCGCATTACATGCCGGCGAGAACCGGTCATGCCGGCGTCGTGAAAGCCGCGCGCCGCAAACATGTCGCGAAACCCCATGAAACGGTAGCTCGGCGATGCCTCGCCCACCGGATAGGCCTCAATGATATGCGCCCCCTTGGCGAACGCGTGGTCAATGGCCGCATCGAGCAATGCGGAAGCAAAACCGCGGCCGCGCAAAGCCCTTGGCACATAAAAGCAGACGATCGACCATACCCCTGTCTCGCTGTCGTCCTGCCGCTTTGAAAGCCTTCGGTAGGTTTCGCGCGGCGCGACCGAACACCAGGCAACGGTCTTGCCGTCGATCTGGGCGAGGATGCCGACCGGCCTGCCGGCATCGATAAGTGCCATCATCTGGCGCTTTTTCTCATCATTCGGGATGTGCTCGCGGACGGACTGCCGCCACGCCATGCACCAGCAATATTTTGGCGCACCCGGCTGCTCGAACAATATCTCGAAGTCGCCGCGTGTTGCCGGCGTCACCTCCGTGAACCGGATATCGGCAAGATCAGCTTTTTCTGGAGGTGAGCCGTTCCAGCCTTTTGGCATCCGTTAACTCCTTCACGGCGTCCCGGCCGATCCAGCGCGCCGTCTTGTCGGATGATCCGGCCAACTTTTGCGCGAGCGCAAGGGCAGGGGCATGCAGCGCCGCCGAGCGTTTGCCAATCTGCCGCAGCGCCCAGCTGACCGCCTTCCTGACGAAATTGCGCGGATCGCCGGCATGCGCCTCGATCAACGGCAGATAGGCGAGAAACGTCGCGTCCGGCTCCTGCTTCAGATGCACTGCGCTCCACGCCACCATGGCAAAGCCGGCGCGGCGCACGAACTCGCGTTCGTCGGCAGCAAACTCCTCGATCAACTCACGCCGGAACGGCGTTTCAGCAAAGAGATCCGAAACGCTGTCTACGATCTCCCATGAATCGAAATCGCCGGCCCAGCGGCGGCACTGCTCGGCCGTGATCCTTTTCGGCTCCCCGGTGAACGCCGCCACCAGCCGCGCCTCGCGAACACCGCTGTCCCACAGGGCAAGCGCCCGCTCGTGATTGCGCTTCAGCTTGCGCGCCAGCGGCCGCAAATCCGAATTGCCTACACCAAGCGCCGTCGCGGTGTTGATGCCGAACCGGGCCATGCCGGCGCGGTTTTCCTGCGTGCCGATCGAGCGCAGGTGAGCGACGATGTCGTCCGCGCTCCAGCTCGGGCAGGGCAGGGACATCTGCGTTCTACTTTTCCAGCCTCGCCAGCAGTGAGGATGTGTCCCAGCGCCTGCCGCCCATCGCCTGGACGTCCTTATAGAACTGGTCGACGAGCGCCGTCACGGGCAGTCTGGCCCCGTTGCGGTCGGCTTCATCAAGGCAGATGCCGAGATCCTTGCGCATCCAGTCGACCGCGAAGCCGAAGTCGTATTTGCCTGCATTCATCGTCTTGTGCCGGTTCTCCATCTGCCACGAGCCCGCTGCGCCCTTGGAGATCACATCGATGACCTTCTCGATGTCGAGCCCGGCTTTCCTGCCGAAATGGATGCCTTCGGACAGTCCCTGCACCAGCCCGGCGATGCAGATTTGGTTGATCATCTTGGTGAGCTGGCCGGCGCCTGCCGGTCCCATAAGCCCGACCATCCGGGCATAGGCGTCGATGACGGGCCTGGCTTTGTCGAAGGCTGCCTGATCGCCGCCGACCATGACGGTCAGAATGCCGTTTTCGGCGCCGGCCTGGCCGCCGGAGACCGGCGCGTCCAGGAACGAGAAGCCGCGCTCCTGTGCGGCCTCGGCCAATTCGCGCGCGACCTCGGCCGATGCCGTGGTGTTGTCGATGTAGACGGCGCCCTTTTTCATGGCCTGAAAGGCACCGTCCTTTGCCGTCGTCACCGAACGTAGATCGTTATCATTGCCCACGCACGAGAAAACAAAGTCCTTGCCTTCGGCAGCCTGCGTCGGCGTCAGGGCGAGAGCGCCGCCGTGCTGGGCGACCCATTGCTCCGCCTTTGCCCCGGTGCGGTTGTAGACGGTGACGTCATGGCCGCCCTTGTTCTTCAGATGCGCGGCCATGGGGTAGCCCATGACGCCAAGACCGAGAAATGCCACCGATGCCATGGCTTGTTCCTTCCGACGGGAGCAAAGATTGCAGTTGCGGAAGGTCTAGGCCATGCGGCGGATTCGTCAAGGCGCGCGCCGCGCCATCGACTGGCACAGATCAGGTAGGCTTACCGTTTCAGGTGAATGGTAATCCGGCGCTCGATCCATTCGACCCCGTGGCGCAGGATCTCGACCATGACCAGATAGACGATTGCCACCCAGACATAGGCCTGGAAGTCGAAGGACTTGGCGTAGGCGAGTTTCGCATTGCCCATCAGGTCGTAGACGGTGATGATGGCGACGATCGCGGAGGCCTTGATCATCAGAACGAGTTCATTGCCGTAGGGTCGCAAGGCCACGATGATCGCCTGGGGCAGTATGACCTTGCGCAGCGTCTGCAACTTGTGCAGGCCGAGCGAAGCGGCGCCTTCCCACTGGCCCCTTGGAACGCTCTCTATGGCGCCGCGCAAGATTTCGGCCTGATAGGCGGCCGTGTTGAGCGCAAAGGCGAACACGCCGCAGTTGAAGGCGTCGCGGAAGAACCACCATAGCCCAACCGATTCGAGCTGCACGCGGAAAGAACCGACCCCGTAATAGACCAGATAGACCTGGACCAGCAGCGGCGTGCCGCGGAAGAAATAGACGTAGCAATAGGCGGGCCACGACAGCAACCGGTTGTTCGACATGCGGCCATAGGTGACGGGCAGCGACAGGATGGCGCCGGCCACCATCGACACAGCCACCAGCGACAGGGTGGTTCCAAGTCCCTGCAGATAGGCCGGCGCATATCGTGCGAAGAACTCGCCGTTCCACGCGGAGACCAGATAGGCCAGTATGCCGAAGCCGAAGAGGATCCAGAGGCCGACGAGTGCGTATCCCACGATACGGGCACGCGGCCAGCCGCGCGCCGGCGGCGGCGGCCGATCGACGGCAATGGTGTCGGTGACGCTCATCGCGCTTCCTTCTGCCCGAGCGACCGCAAGATGAAGCCGGTGGCGATCGAAGACAGGATTGCCAGGATGAGAAAGACCAGCGCCGCGACGCTGTAGAACAGGAACGAATGTTTGGTGACGCGCGCCGCGACGCCCGCATTGCGCAAGGTCTCGGCGAGGTTGACGACCGAGACCAGGGCTGTGTCCTTGAGCAGGCTGAGCCAGCAATTCTCGAGACCGGGGAAGGCGATGCGCAGCAATTGAGGCAGGATCACCTTGCGCATGGTCAGCCACTTCGACAGACCGATCGCATAGCCGCCCTCATACTGGCCCTTCGGAATGGCGCGAAAGGCCGAAAGGAATACCTCGCTGGCATAGGAAGAGAAGATCAGCGAGAGCACGATCATGCCGGCGATGAAGCTGTCGACATCGATCGTCGCCTCGGGCCTGAAGAAGCGGATGATGTATTGCAGCAGGATGGGCATGCCGAAGAAGAACAGGAAGAGCGTCACCAGCTCCGGAAGGCCGCGAAACATGGTGGTGTAAATGTTCGCGGCCAGCCGCAGCGAAGGCTCTTCGGATTGCTTTGCCCAGGCAATGAAAAAGCCGATCGTCAGGCCGATCGGAAGCGTGGCGAGCGCCAGCGCGATGGTGACCACCGCGCCATAGGCGATATCGTCAAGCCAGCCATTGGGTCCCCAACTGAGAAGTGTCCATATGCTTTGGGCTGGCATCGAGTGGTGTTATCTCCAGAGCTCCCAGATCGGGTAAAGCGGCAGGGAGACCCTGCCGCCCTTGGAGGTGATTATCAGGACTCGGCGCCGTAGACGTCGAACTTGAAGTACTTGTCGTTGATTTCCTTGTATTTTCCGTTGGCCCTGATGGCGTCGATGGCGGAATTCAGCTTGTTGACCAGATCGGTCTCGCCCTTGCGCACGGCAATGCCGGCGCCAGGTCCGAAAATCTCGACCGGCTGCGGCGAGGGCTGGCCGAGGATCTTGCAACAGGCACCGTCAGGCGAATCCAGCCACTGCTGCAGCACCACGATATCATCCTCGATGGCGTCGAGGCGGCCGTTGGCCAGATCCGCCTGTTCCTCGGGGCTGCTCGGATAACCCTTGATCGTGCTGTCGGTGTAGGTCTTCGAGGCATAGTTGAAATGGGTCGTCGTGGTGGCCACGCCGATACTCTTGCCGGCGAGGTCCTCCTTGGTCACGCCCTTCAGCGTCGAATCCTTCGGGACGGCCAGCGCCGAGGGCGTGTTGTAGTATTTGTGAGTGAAGTCTACCTTCTCGGCACGCTCCGGCGTGATCGACATCGATGCCACGATGGCGTCGAACTTGCCCGCCTGCAGCGCCGGGATGATGCCGTCCCAATCCTGGGCGACGAAGGTGCACTTGACCTTCATCTCATCGCAGAGCGCCTGGGCGATGTCGATGTCGAAACCGACGAGCTTGCCATCGGAAGTCAGGTTGTTGAAGGGCGGATAAGCGCCCTCGGTGCCGATCCTCAGGGTCTTTTCCTGGGCCTGGGCTACGCCGAGCGTCAGCAGCGCGGCCGAAGCGGCGAGCGCGATACGCAGTGCAATACGCATAATGATCCTCTCTTTATGGTCCCGGCCGTCGTTCCGAAACGGCTCTGTGGGGGCGGTGCTTTTGACCGCCCGCTGGCCCGATACTCCCACTCTTTCCAAGAAAAAAGCAACTGCAAAACCACGAAAATCGGCAATGTCCTTCTGCCGTTACGTTACTTCTCAAGCAACGAGGCCGGTCGCGCGCTCGACGAAGTCGGCTATCGATTTCACGTCGTCGAGGTCGAACACCGGCAGGCTTTTGTCCTCGATGACGAAGTCGGCCGCAATGGCAACGATCCCGGGGTCACCCGCCGAAAGCGGCGTCCGGTCCTTCGCCTCCAGGCGCCGGGTTTCGATCTTGCGGTGGGCTTCGCGCTTGTAGCCTTCGACCAACACGATGTCGGACGGCGCAAGCCGCGACAGGATCGCTTCCAGCGCCGGCTCATCCTCGCCGCGCAATTCGTGCATCAGCGCCCAGCGATTGGCGGAGACGATGGCGACTTCCATGGCTCCTGCCTGCCGGTGGCGAAAGCTGTCCGCGCCCGGCTTGTCGATGTCGAAATCATGATGGGCGTGCTTTACGGTCGAAACCGTCCAGCCGCGCCCAACGAGTTCCGCGACCAGTTTCTCAGTCAGGGTCGTCTTGCCGGAGTTCTTCCAGCCGGTGATGCCGAAGAGGCGCTTGTTCATCTCAGATGCTCTGCAGCAACCGCGCCGCCTTGGCAAGATCGTCGGGGGGCGCTTTCGAGCCGCAGCAAGGTCTTGTCGCCGCCGCCCCTGCGTCTGGATTGAACGCCGGCCAGCATCAATCCCGCAATATCTCTCACCATCATCGAGCCCGTGCGCCGTCGCGAAAATTCCCCGCGAGCCACTTATATGCCGTCCGGGGCCATGGCAGGACCAGTGCTTTCCGCGACGATCCTGCGCCGGCCGACGACGCGCTCACGATAAAGCGCGTAAAGGCCGGAGCCGACGATTGTGCTGGCGCCGATGATCATCGTCATGTCGGGGACATCGCCGAAGACCAGCAGGCCGAGCACAATGGACCAGAGCAGCGCCGTATAGCGGAACGGTGCTATGAAGGAAATCTCGCCCGAGCGCATCGCCATGATGATGAATTGGTAGCCGATGAGCACCAGCACTGCTGCGAGCGCCAGCAGTGCAGTGGCTTTGCCCGTCATCGGTGTCCAGCCGCCCATCGGCGACAGCAGCAGCGCGCCGACCACGGTCATGGCCAACGCCGTTGCGGTTGAGACGAGCAGCGTGGGGATAGCCTGCGGAATCCGCTTGGTGGCGAGGTCGCGTACCGCACAGCAGGCGACGCTGGCCAGCGCCACCAGCAAAAACATGCTGAACCCGTCGAAGCCCGGGCGCACCACGACCAGCACGCCGGCAAATCCGGCAGCGATCGCCAGCCAGCGGCGCCAGCCGACCGCCTCGCCGAAGACAAGGGCCGCGCCCATCGTCACGGCCAGCGGCAGTGCCTGCAGGACGGCCGAGACGCTGGCGATCGGCAAATGGGCAAGCGCGACCAGGAAGGTCACCGTCGCGCCGGCCTCGGCAAGGACGCGCAGCGCCACCAGTGGCTGCAGCATCGAGCGCGGCCGGACCAGCGCGCCGCGCTGCCAGGCAAGCAGGCCGACGAAGAGCGAGGCAAATGCGCCTCTGATCAGCATGACCTGCGCCATGTTCATCGACTGCGACGAATATTTGGTGATGGCGTCATTGAGGGTGAAGCCGGCCATCGCCACCACCATGAACAACGCACCGCGAAGATTGGGAGAAAGGGGCAAGATCTCTACCGGTTCTGCTTTGAAAAAAGCCTGTAGCAGCCGGGACCGAAACAGCAACGACAAAGGGCTGGGCCACGGCCTTGATCGCGGCCCAGAATTTCAACCGCGGATGACCGGCCTTACTTCTTCGGCGTTAGCACCTCGGTGCCGCTGCCGTCTTTGCCGGCGATCGTCCACAGGCCGTGCAGCGAGCCGTCGTCATCCATCTTGTAGACGACAAGGCCGATCTCCTTGCCCAGGACATAGCCGGCCGAGAAGGCGTTGTCGTTGCGCATGCAGATGCCGTCCGAGGACGAGCCGCCGGTTTCCCAATGGATCGTGCAGGTCGTGCCGCTTGTCAGCGTGATGGTTGCTTCGCCGCCATAGGCCGAACCATCGAAATTGGTGCCGGCGACATCGTAAGTGCCGCCGATGGATTGCGCCGCCGCCGGCATGGCGGCGAGGCCGAGCAAGGCAACAGAAAAGATGAATTTGCGCATAATGTTTTCCCCACGGAGCGAAAGCCGCTACCGGATGGAAGGCTAGGCGCGAAAACGGCTGGGGTAAATCAGGCGGGCATCCGCCGGCGGAGATTTATTGCGGCATGGCCGCAATAGTCACGGTCCCTCGAGGCTGGCGGCGATGGCGCTGACCAGCGGGTCGTATTTCGACTTCACGGCCGGCGGATATTCGATCCAGACGGTGCGGATGACGCCGTCCTTGCCGAACAGGCGGCGCTCATAAAAGATGTTCCCGGCCTTCAGCCCCGAAAGCACGGCCCAGTTCTTTCCCGTCCTGCTGTAGGTGACCTTGTAACCCGCCTGGGTGCTTGTCTTCTCGGCCGCAACGAAGCTCTTCGGCGTGTCGTTGTCGATATTGAGGATGCCGGAACAGATCAGGCTGGCGCCGTCGGGCGCGAGCCATTGCTGGCCGTCGCCATTGTCCGGTTCGGGCTGGCGGTCGGTGAAAACATCATCGGGAAAGGTGCAGACCGTGCCGAATCGCTCGTTGGTGTAGGTGAAAGGAGCGGCAGCCGACGGGATTGCCGCGATCGCCGCAACGAATGCCAGTACCGAGCGCGCGCACTTCATTCCATTCCTCCAGCAGTCAGCCGGAAGCGATCCTGCACCAGATCCGTGGGAAAATCAGCCGCCGGTGACGCTCATATGCCGCGACACGGAGGGGCGGCTGGTGCGGCGGTCGATGATGAAATCATGCCCCTTCGGCTTGCGCCCGATCGCCTCGTCGATCGCCGCGCCGACCAGCTCGTTGCCTTCGGACGCGCGCAACGGCTCCCTGAGATCGGCGGCATCCTCCTGGCCCAGGCACATAAAGAGCGTGCCGGTGCAGGTCAGCCGGACGCGGTTGCAGCTCTCGCAGAAATTATGGGTCATCGGCGTGATGAAGCCGAGCCGGCCACCGGTTTCCGCGACATGGACATAGCGGGCCGGACCGCCGGTTTTGAACGGGACGTCTGTCAACGTGAACTGGCGCTCCAGCGAGGCGCGCAGCAGCGACAGCGGCAGGTACTGGTCGGTGCGGTCGGCATCGATCTCGCCCATCGGCATGGTTTCGATGACGGTCAGGTCCATGCCGCGGCCATGCGCCCAGCGCATCATCTCAGGCAATTCGGCGTCGTTGAAATCCTTCAGCGCCACGGCGTTGAGCTTTATCTTCAATCCCGCCGCCTGGGCCGCATCGATGCCGGCCATGACCTTGCCGAGATGGCCCCAGCGGGTGATTGCGTGGAACTTGTCGGCATCAAGCGTGTCGAGCGAAACATTGATGCGCTTGACGCCGCAATCGGCGAGCTCGGCAGCAAAACGCGAAAGCTGCGAGCCGTTGGTGGTCAGCGTCAGTTCTTCCAGCGCGCCGCTTTCGAGATGACGCGACAGCTGGCGGACCAGGTGCATGATGTTCTTGCGCACCAGCGGCTCGCCGCCGGTGAGACGCAATTTGCGCACGCCTTTTGCGATGAAGACGCTGCACAGCCGGTCGAGTTCCTCGAGCGACAGCAGGTCCTTCTTGGGCAGGAAAGCCATGTCCTCGGCCATGCAATAGGTGCAGCGGAAATCGCAGCGGTCGGTGACCGACACGCGCAGGTAGCTGATCGTGCGGCCGAAAGGATCGATCATGTCCATGCGTGAAGCGTTTCCCGTGGCTGTGAACGACGGCGTTATATATCGCTATGTGATACGATCCGGCCTGTCGTTCAAGATAGCCGCTCTCGATCTTTGGTAACATTCCCCGACCGACACCGGATGTCGGCTGCCTGGTACGGGCTTTTCCAATCCGGCGAAGCGGCGTAGGGAAGGGCGGTTCGAAACGGAAAAACACCATGACGGCGCCGAAGGAACTGCGGGTCTCCAAAGACCGCAAACTGCTCTCCGTGACCTTTCCCGGCCACCAGCCATTCGAGCTGCCGGCCGAGCTGCTGCGCGTCGCCTCGCCGTCGGCCGAGGTGCAGGGCCATTCGCCGGACCAGCGGGTGACCGTTCCGGGCAAGCGCGATGTCACCATCCTCAAAATTGAACCGGTCGGCAACTACGCGGTCCGCATAACCTTCGATGATTTCCATGACACCGGCATCTTCACCTGGAATTACCTGCACACGCTGGGCCACGAGAAGGATGCGCGCTGGAATGCCTATCTTGCCGAGCTGGCACAAAAGGGTCTCAGCCGCGACCGTTAGCCGGCGGGCGTCGTCAAGATGTCATGGAGCGGGAGTAGGGGCGGCGGATCGGGAGACAAGACAATGTCCATCATAACCACCGTCGAACAGCTTGAAGCGTTCTATGGCCTGCCCGGCGAAGCCTCGGTGGTCAAGGAACTCGACCACGTCATTCCCGAATACGCCGCCTTCATCGACGCCTCGCCCTTCGTCGCGCTGGCGACGAGCGGGCCGGAAGGGCTGGATTGCTCGCCGCGCGGCGATCTCGCCGGCTTCGTGCGCATCGTCGATCCGAAAACCCTGATGATGCCGGACCGGCGCGGCAACAACCGCGCCGATTCGCTGAAGAACATCATTCGCGATCCCCGCGTCGGGCTGCTGTTCCTGGTGCCGGGCTCCGGCACGACGCTGCGTATCAACGGCCGCGCGCACATCACCACGGATGCCGCGCTTTGCGCGTCGTTCACGGTCGACGGCAGGCCGGCACGCTCGGTGAGCGTCATCGATGTCGATACGGTCTATTTCCAATGCGCCCGCGCCATCGTGCGGTCGGAACTGTGGAACCCGGAAAGGCATGTCGATCCGAAGTCCCTGCCGACGCCAGGAAAGATCCTGGAGATCACCAGCCGCAGGAACATCGACGGCGAAACCTATGACAAGGAATGGCCGGAGCGGGCAAAAAAGACGATGTGGTGATCCGCTGGACCGCAATGGCGGTCAGGCGTCCTTCAACACCTCGTAGATCTTGCGCATCTGCTCGCCGATCATGTCGCACTGCTCCGGCGTCGACTGGCTCATCGCTTTCTCGATCAGCGCCATGTGCACCTTCAGCGCCTGCATCAGCAGCGCCTCGCCGGCTTCGGTGAGGGCCAGCCGCAGGATGCGCTTGTCCTTCTCGTCGCCTTCGCGGCGCAGCAGGCCGCGAGCCTCGAGCTGCGGCAACAGCATGGTGATGTTGGAGCGGCCGACGAGCAGCTTGCGGGCGAGATCGTGCTGCGACATGCCGGGATGGCGGTAGAGATTCATCAAAACATCGAGCTGCGCGGGTTTCAGATCGAGCGGAGCGAGCTTCACGGCAAGCGTGCGCTCCAGCACATGGCAGGCGCGCGCAACCGCGACCCAGTTGCGAAACCGCGGGTTGTCCCAGGGCAGCTCTTGTTTATTGTTCATCTTTGAACTATTATGTTCATGCTTGAACGTATGGATGGATTCCCACTATGGCATCATTCGGACTGAAGGTCATCCGGGGTGTATTCGGGGCCGCCGAACATGTCGCCCCCCGCCTCACCGGGCGCGCCGCATTCGAGCTGTTCTGCCGTACGCCGAACGCCAGGGTGCTGAGCGAGGGCGAACGCCGTGCCGTCGCCCGCGCGGCAGATTTCATGGCCGAAGCGCGGCATCACCGGCTGAAAGCCGGGTCCGGCTGCGTCATGGTGCATGAATTCCGTCCGGAGCCGGGCAGGGCGTCCGCCGGAACGGTTCTCGTCGTTCATGGGTGGCGCTCGCGCACCGAATATATGCGCATGCTGATCGAGGGCTACCGCGCCGCCGGCTACAGGGTCGTCTCGCTCGACCTTCCCGGCCACGGCCAATCGCATGGCCGGCGGTTGAACATGGTCAATGCCGTGGATGCGGTGCGAATCGCGGGCGAATGGTTCGGCCCGTTCGCGGCGGTGGTCGGTCATTCCTTCGGCGGCGCCGTCGCCGCCAATGCAATCGCCGGATCGATCAGGAACATTGCGCCGCTGGCGGCCGGGCGCCTGGTGCTGATCGCCGCGCCCAGTTCATTGCCGGCCATCTTCGCCGACTTCAGCCGCATGCTCAATGTCGGTCCGCGCTCGCAGGCCGCCATGGCGGACCGTGTCGAATATCTTTCCGGCCGGCCGCTGCACGAATTCACCGGCGATCGGCAGCTTGCCCAGGCGCCGGTGCCGACGTTGGTCATCCACGCACCCGACGATCGCGAAGTCTCGGCCGATCATGCCTGGCGTTATGCCGGCGCCGGTGACCATGTGTTGCTCCACTGGGCCGAAGGGCTCGGCCATCGCCGCATCCTGGCGGACAAGGGCGTGGTGGAACGCGCCGTCAGCTTCGTGGCCGCGCAACGGGAGCCGTCGCTGCTCCATTGAACCGCAATCAGGGCTGTTTCTTCTTCTCGCCGGGTTCCACCGGCAGTCCGGCCGCCTTCCAGGCGGTGTAGCCGCCAAGGATATGCTTGACCCGCGACAGCCCCATGTCCTGCGCGGTCTTGGTGGCGAGCGCCGAACGCCAGCCGCCGGCGCAGAAGAACACGAAGCTCTTTCCCGAAGCGAAGAACGGCTTGTGATAAGGGCTCTCGGGATCGATCCAGAATTCCAGCATGCCACGGGTGACATGTTTCGCGCCGGGAATCCTGCCGTCGCGTTCAATCTCGCGAGGATCTCGCAGGTCGACAAAGATGGTGCCTTCGTCCTCGATCAGGGCTGCCGCTTCCTCGGGCGAAAGCACTTCGATCTCGGCATTCGCCTCGTCCAGCAGTTCGCGATAACCCTTTTTCACCGTTCGATCCTCCCGGCCCGTTTAGACTGGCGCTCCGTCCGTTCGGATTTCGAGCACAACGCCCGGCGTTTGTCATCCCGCGTCGGGACCGGCTATCGTCTTCCAGGCCGCCAATGCCCCCTCCGCGGTCGCCAGCAGGGCCGCATGCGAAGCACCGTCGCGGCCCTGGATCGACATGCCGTGTTGAGCCGTCGCGCAAAAGGTCGCAGCGGCTTCGCAGTCGAAACTCCTCGGCAATTCGCCCACGGCCATGCGCCGAGGTCTGACGACGCCCCTGGGCTTCGACGGCCGGAGCGGATTGTGTCCGCTCCGGCCGTCACGATGTTGTGAAACCGTTCTGCCACAGCCGCCCCAAAATTTATGAAAGCTTAACGAAATCGGTATGAATCGGTATAGTCGCGTCTTACATCCGCCATGCGGTGGGCAAGACGCACGAGCGTGCGGAACGGAGCCGGTTGCGGCTGGAGCGGGTGACCATGAAATTGCCGGGAAACAAAGCTACCGCGTTGCCGCTTGCAGCGCTCGTGGCGACGCTGGCCCTGGGAACGCCGCAAGCAGGCGCGCAGGGGCTTTTCGACATGCTTTTCGGCGGCGGCGTAAGGCACGAGCCGCGAGGTGAGTTTCCTCCTCCGCCACCAAGGCGCAAGCCGAACCCCAACGTATCCGCCGGCGGTGGTGGCGGCGGCAGCGTGAAGATCAGCAGCCCTTCCTACTACACCTACAAAGCCGACAAGCTCGTGCGCGTCGACTTCTCGGCGCTTACGGCAGCGCCGCAGCCGGCGACGCCGCAGGACGCCGCCTTCGTGCCCTCAGCCACCGGCAACGCCTTTCGCGAGGCAATCGCCGGACTGAGCGACTACGAGCTCTATGCGGAGCCGGATATCGCCAAGGCGCTGATCGCCTATTATTCGGCCAATCCGGATTTCATCTGGGTGACCGGAGCCAACGCCAACAGCCGCGCACAGGACGCGGTGCGGGTGCTTGGCGAGGCGGCGAGCTACGGCCTGGCACCGTCCGACTACACGGTCGACGTGCCGACCGCCGCTGCGTCGACTGGTGACGCCGCTGCACGTTTGAAGGAGTTCGTGCGCTTCGAAATGGCGCTGTCGGCTCGCGTGCTTCGCTATGTCCATGATGCCCAAAGCGGCCGCGTCGAACCCAACCGCATGACCGGCTACTATGATTTCCCCGCCAAGCCGCTCGACATGGAAGGCGTTTTGAAGACGCTGGCGCACACCCAGGAAGTGCGCACCTATCTCGAATCGCGGCATCCGCAGAACCCGGAGTACCAGGCGCTGCGCGTCGAGCTGGAGTCGCTGCAAGCGAGCGCCGAAAACGAGATCGTCGTCGATCCCAACCTGTTGCTGAAGCCGGGCGAAACCAGTCCCGAGCTTCCCAAGCTGCTGAGCCTGATCGCGCGCGATCTCGACGACGAGATGGGCGGCGCCTACGGCGAAGTGCTGTCGCGGCTCGCCACCAGCGACGTCTACCTCCCTGAGCTGGTCCCGGTCATCAAGGCGGTGCAGCAAAAAGCAGGCATGAAGGGCGACGGCGTCATCGGACCGCGCACCGTCGCGTCGCTGGCCGGAACGTCCAAGGCCGACCGGTTGCTCAAGGTACAGGTGGCGCTGGAAGAACTGCGCTGGCTGCCATCCGACCTCGGCAGCCCGCGTGTGTTCATCAACCAGCCGGCCTTCACGGCGAGCTACATCGACAATGGCGAGGAAAAGCTGAAAACCCGTGCGGTCATCGGCAGGACCACCAACCAGACCGCCTTCTTCTACGACCAGATCAAGCAGGTCGACTTCCATCCTTATTGGGGGGTGCCGCAGTCGATCATCGTCAACGAAATGCTGCCGAGATTGCGCAGCGATCCGGGTTATCTCGACCGGGCCGGCTATGAGGTGACCGATTCGCGCGGCAAGCGCATTCCGTCCTCGGCGGTCAACTGGGGCGGCTATGGCGCGAACATCCCCTACAGCGTGCGCCAACTCCCGAGCGAGGCCAATGCGCTGGGCGAATTGAAGATCCTGTTCCCCAACAAGCACGCCATCTACATGCACGACACACCGCAGAAGTCGTTCTTCCAGCGCGATATGCGCGCGCTCAGCCATGGTTGCGTGCGGCTGCAGGATCCGCGGGGCATGGCGGCTGCGGTGCTGGGCACCTCGGTCGACGATATCGCCGAGAAGCTGAAGCACGGCCATTCGACCGAGAGCGTGACGCGCACAATCCCGGTCTACGTCGCCTATTTCACTGCATGGCCCGACATGTCCGGCAAGGTCGAATACTTCAACGACGTCTACGACCGGGACACGCGGTTGAAGCAGGCCCTGGACGCCACCGAAGCGGCACGCTCGCCGTCGAGCTGAGAATTCAGCGGGCCGAGAGCGGTCGCCGGAAACCGGCGTCGCGCCCTGCGATCAGCCAGTAGACAAGCCCGGCGACCAGGCCGGCAGCGGCGATGATGCCTATATCGGCCCAGCGCTCCGACGCCATGTCCTCGAGCGCGCTCGGCCAGATCAGGGCAAAGCCGCCGACCGCCGCCGCACCGCCGAAGAGCATGTGTAGCCAGAAGCCGCGCAACGAGAAGCATTCGGCGATCAATGCGAACACCAATGTCTGCACCCCGGTCAGCACGATCGTCAGGAAATAGATGAACATGCCGAGCGGCGGCACCACCAGCGCCGCGATCGGCGAGACGCCCATGAGGTCGAAATACCGGGGCGCATTGGGTAGGGAGCTCAGCACGGCATAGATCGCGACAACGGCGATCAGGCCGACCAGCACGGCGACGAGATAGCCGGCAAGCACCATCAAGATACGTTTCAACACATGCCTGGCCGTCGCCATGCATACCCCCCGTGAAGCTCCGCTGTAATCAGCCATCAAAGGTGCATTGGCGCAAGGGCGGGCACATCTCACGCCGCAGGCTCGGCATTTTCAGATGGGACCGGTGATCATTGCCGGGAGGGATCGTAGAACGGGTTGCCCGTCCCGCAGGTTTCCCCTGACGAAGCTATCTGGGTTCGGCTGTCACCGGATCATAGGTGATTTCGACCTTCGCCTTGTCGGCGGTGTAGTAGGTGACGGTATAGGCGCCATCATCCCAGTCGACCTCCTTGACATAGCGGAAGCCATCGCGCTGCTCGACCTTGGCGATGATGTCGGACAATTTCTTGGCATTGGGCGGCGGCAGCGGTTTTTCGTCGGCCGCCAGAACCGGGCCGGAGCCGAGAAGAACGGCGACGCTTGTCGCCACGAGAAATCTGGTCATGGTTTTCCCTCAAGTTTCGACAGGGGGAAACTCAGTGATGGGGAGGTTTGTTCCCCAGGCGGGATTGATGGCCAGGCTATGCATCGGCTTTGTGACTGCCCTCGAGCAATTCCCGATTTTCTTGCAATCAACCCCGCCGGCTTTGTCCCGGCGCTACAAGACGGCGAATGATCATGGTCGAATCGATCGCGATTCTCGAATACCTGCTCGCCCGCACGGGCCGAGCCCGCTCGCCGTCGCCCCACATGATCCGGCTTTCGTCGCCTACCTGCAATTTTTCGGAGGGCTTCTCAACCCCCACGCGTCAGGCTGACCGCTTAAGCTCTGCCACCTGCACACCCAGCCGGAACGCCTGACCGTCGGCGTATGAGCGCGCATAGCTTTCGGCTGAGAATGGGACGGTGGTGGTGACGCCATTGACGGTCACGCGAACCGACCACGACTTTTCCCTGACGATTTCAACGGCGTGTTCTGCCATGTTCTCCCCCGAGAATCTGACGTTGAGGAAGCTACCATAGCGTCGCCCAACTGATTTGCATACAAACAAACCGACAGATGGTGACGGAAACCCAAAATCAATAAGGGCGAGGCGCCAAGCTGTTTGGCCTACGCGCCAGTAGCTTTTTTGGACAAAGTGGAGGGGCCTAGTCATCCAACAAATCAGTTTAGTTGGATGGTGGGCGATGCAGGGATTGAACCTGCGACCCCACCCGTGTGAAGGGTGTGCTCTCCCGCTGAGCTAATCGCCCGCTCGTTGCCCGAAGGCCAAGCGAGCCGCGATATAAGGGAGGGCGGTGCGGGAAGTCAAGGCGGTGTCCGGCGTTCTCACAAGGGGCAATCGCTTCAGGTTTCGTCATACTCTTTCAAGCGCCGGCGCCGCCCCTCACCTGCCTGCCGGCATCCTCTCCCCGTATAGACGGGGAGAGGGGGCTGTGTCGCCGTTTTCGCCAATTTTTAACGTTGCAATGGAGGCGCCAGCGTTCCGGCCAGACCCTTCTCCTCGTCTCTGTGCGGGGAGAAATGCCCGGCAGGGCGATGAGGGGCGGCGCCGACTTCGATCATTAGAGGCATCCGCCGCAAACAGGAAACTGTCATTGAACCTGTCCCGGCCGCCCGCTATCCGTTCAATGTTGCGCCGCGGCGATCAGCCGCTCAGCTAGGTCCAGCGTCAGCGCGTCGAAATGCGAGATTACCGCCGAGGGCTCGAACTCGCGCACGTGGCGGTCGGTGTAGCCGAAGTCGACGGCCACCACTGGGATGCCGGCGGCTTTCGCGGTGTCGATGTCGGTCTGCGAATCGCCGACCATCAAAGCGCGGTGCGGGTCGCCGCCGGCGCGCTTGATGGTTTCGGTGAGGTGGCGCGGATCGGGTTTGCGGAAGGCGAAGGTATCCTGTCCGGCAATCGCCGCGAAGTGTTTGGTCAGGCCGAGCGCCTCGATCAGCGCCAGCGAGTTGGCCTCGTATTTGTTGGTGCAGACGGCCAGGAGGTAGCCGGCCTTCTCGAAGCGGGCGATCGCCTCGAGGACGCCGGGGTAGGGGCGGGACTTGCCGGGAATGTTGAGGGTGTAGTGGTCGAGGAACAGTTTCAGCAGCCGGTCGTGTTCGGCGACATCGAGCGACCGTTGCTGCGCGGCGTGCGCCCGTTCGATCATCACGCGGCCGCCATGGCCGACGAAGCGCCTGAAGCCGGCTTCGTCGACGGCCGCGAGCGCGCTGGCGGCAAGGCTGTGGTTCAGGCTGTCGAGCAAATCCGGTGCTGTGTCGATCAGCGTACCGTCGAGGTCAAACACGATGATCGGGCGGGTCATGATCCATCCTGGGCAGTTTATGCAATGGGCAGGCGATAAAGGCTGCGGCGCGTCAAGGCAAGCGCCGGGCAGGCTCGTTCAGGCAAGCAAGCTCCCCGGACCGGGCATTCGCGACGAACCGCCAGCCATGAAAAAACCCGCCAGTGCGGCGGGTCCCGGCGCAAATCTGCACCATAGGCAAATATGTAGCATAACTGCCTTCACCCAGTCAATGGCATATAAGAAAAAATTCCTATGAACGTTACTCGCGCATCGCTCGCTGGCCGCGCGGGCACACCATTGACGGGAGGCCGAACGTCATCAACCTACGCCGCTGCAAGGGCTTTGACCGGACCGGCAAAAATGGTAGGAGCCGCAAACACCAGGTTCCGGGGCGGTAAAAGCGGCATGGATGCAAGACAGTTGAAGGTCGAAGCCGCGCGGGCGGCCCTTGCCCATGTCACCGACGGCATGCGGCTCGGCATCGGCACCGGCACCACCGCCGACGAGTTCGTGCGGCTGCTTGCCGACAAGGTGGCCACGGGCCTGACCATCATCGGCGTGCCAACGTCCGAGCGCACCGCCTCGCTGTGCCGCGAACTTGGCGTGCCGCTGTCGACGCTGGAAGAGACGCCGGAACTCGATCTCACCGTGGACGGCGCCGACGAAGTCGACCCCGCGCTGACGCTGATCAAGGGCGGCGGCGGCGCATTGCTGCGCGAGAAGATCGTCGCGGCGGCTTCCGCTCGCATGATCGTCATCGCCGACCGGTCCAAGATGGTCGAGACGCTCGGCCGTTTCCCATTGCCCATCGAGGTCAACCCATTCGGTCTGCGCGCAACCGAAATCGCGATCGGCAAGGCGGCTGCAAGGCTCGGCCTTTCCGGTCCGGTTACATTGAGGATGACGGGCGGCCAGGCTTTTGTTACAGACGGCGGCCACTTTATCCTCGATGCATCTTTTGGCCGCATTCCGGATACAAGAGCGCTATCGAATGCTCTCCACGCCATTCCCGGCGTGGTCGAGCACGGTCTTTTCATCGGGCTGGCGTCAGCGGCCATCATCGCCGGGGGCGATGGCATCCAAACCGTCCATGCCGCCTGAAAACAGGGAGTTCTATCGACCATGATGTTGCATAACCGGGTTCGCCGCTTTTCCGTCCTTCTGGCGGCATCGGCCGTTTTGGCCTTCTCTTCGCCGGCGTTCTCGCAGGACGTCACGGAAGCGCACCTGAAGGCGGCGCGTGCCGCGGTCACCGCAATCCATGCGACCGACCCGTTCGACAACATCCTGCCGCAAGCCGCCGCCGCCCTCGAATCGCAGCTCATCCAGAAGAACCCCGACATGCAGGAGCTGATCGCCAAGACGATCAGCGAGAAGGCCCTGGCGCTGGCCTCGCGCCGGGCCGACCTGGAGAAGGAAGCAGCCCTTGCCTATGCGAAGGTGTTTTCCGAACAGGAACTCAACGACATCGCGACCTTCTACAATTCGGACTCCGGCAAGAAGCTCCTCGAGAGCGGCCCGGCCGTGACGCGCGACCTGGTGAAAGCGGCCGATATCTGGCAGAACGGGCTTGCTCGTGACCTCGCCCAGCAGGTCGGCGAAACGTTGGCCGCGGCGGCCAAGGCGAAAGCGCCGGCAGCGCCTGCCGATGCGGCTGCGCCTGCGAATGGCGCCGCCCCCGCCGACGGGTCGGCCCCTGCCGACGACACGCAGAACTGATCCTGCCATTTCAAACGGCCCTGCGGCCATCTGTGAAGCCCGGCTTGTCCGGGCTTTTCTTTTTATGCTTTGCGGCCTACCTGTCACTCACATTTTCCGAAGCTCAAGGAGCCGCGCAATGGCCGCTTACGACTACGATCTTTTCGTCATCGGCGGCGGTTCGGGCGGGGTGAGGGCGGCGCGCGTCGCCGCAGCGCTCGGCAAGCGCGTGGGCATCGCCGAGGAATACCGCTTCGGCGGCACCTGCGTCATCAGAGGCTGCGTACCGAAGAAGCTCTATGTCTATGCTTCGCAATTTCCTGAGCATTTCGCCGATGCCGCCGGCTATGGCTGGACGGTGCCGGAAGCCAGTTTCGACTGGCCCACACTGGTCGCCAACAAGGACCGCGAGATCAGCCGGCTGGAGGCGATCTACAAGAGGAACGTCGAGGGCGCCGGCGGCGAGGCCTTTCACACGCGCGCCATGATCGTCGACCCGCATGTGGTACGTCTTCTGGACGAGGACCGTACCGTCACCGCCGACCAGATCCTGATCGCCACCGGCGGCCGTCCGGCGCCGCACCCGGCATTGCCCGGCCACGAACACTGCATCTTCTCCAACGAGGCCTTCGACCTCAAGCAGTTGCCCAAGTCGATCATGATCGAAGGCGGCGGCTATATCGCGGTCGAATTCGCCAACATCTTCCATGGCCTGGGCGTCGACACCACGCTGGTCTATCGCGGCAAGGAGATCCTCAGCCGCTTCGATATGGACCTGCGGCGCATGCTGCACGAAACGATGGAGAAGAAGGGGATCAAGATCCTTTGCCATGCCGTCTCGGAATGGATCCGCAAACGGCCGGACGGCCGGCTCGACGCGTTGCTCACCGGCGGCCAGACGCTGACGGTCGACCAGGTGATGCTCGCCATCGGCCGCATCCCCAACACCGAGAATATGGGACTGGAAGGCATCGGCATCGAGATGACCGCGACCGGCGCGATCCAGGTCGACGCGTACTCCCGCACCAACGTCGAAAACATCTGGGCGATCGGCGACGTCACCAATCGCGTGCAACTGACGCCGGTGGCGATCCACGAGGCGATGTGCTTCGTCGAGACCGCCTTCAAGGGCAACCCGACCGCGCCCGACCACGACACGATCGCCACCGCCGTGTTCTCGCAGCCGGAGATCGGCACGGTCGGCCTGTCGGAAGACGAGGCGGTCAAGCGCTTCCCCGACATCGAGATCTATCGCGCGGCATTCCGTCCGATGCGGCACACCTTGTCCGGCCGCGACGAAAAGATGCTGATGAAGCTGGTGGTCGATGGCGCGTCTAAGAAGGTACTCGGCGCGCACATATTGGGGCCGGATGCCGGCGAGATGGCGCAGCTTCTCGCCATTCCGCTGAAGGCCGGGCTGGTCAAGGATGATTTCGACCGCACCATGGCCGTGCATCCGACGGCCGCGGAAGAGCTTGTGACCATGTACAAGCCGACTTACCGAGTGAAGGATGGCGAGCGCGTAGACTGACGGACAAACGCGCCGCGGCAAGGTGCTTGCCGCGACGCAGCTAGGAGAGCTGCTACAGCAACGTGCCGCGCAGGATCACCTGCGCCACCGAGAAATAGATGACAAGCCCGGTGACATCGACCAGCGTGGCGACAAACGGCGCCGACGCGCTGGCCGGGTCGAAGCCGACGCGTTTCAAGGCGAACGGCAACATCGAACCCGACAGCGAGCCGAAGGTGACGATGCCGACCAATGCCGCTCCGACCGTCGCGGCGATCAACGGCCAGTGCGGGCCGTAGTTGTAGAAGTCGAAATACTGCCAGAGCGCGATGCGGCAGATGCCGACGACGCCGAGTATCGCCCCGAGCAGGAGGCCGGTGGGCAATTCGCGCAACGCCACCCGCCACCAGTCGCGCAGGCCGATCTCGCGCAATGCCAGCGCGCGTATGACCAGCGAGGTCGCCTGCGAGCCGGAATTGCCGCCGGAACTCATGATCAGCGGAATGAAGAGCGTCAGCACGATCGCTTTTTCCAGCTCGCTCTCATAGCTCTGCATCGCGTTGGCCGTCAGCATCTCGCTGATGAACAGCGCGCACAACCAGCCGGCACGCTTCTGGATCATGGCGAGGAAGCTCATCTTCATGTAGGGCTCGTCCAGAGCCTCCATGCCGCCGAAGCGATGCACGTCCTCCGTCGTCTCCTCGATCATCGTGTCGATGATGTCGTCGATGGTGACGATGCCGAGGATCTTGCCGTGATCGACGACGGGAACGGCGAGCAGATCGTATTTGGAAATCGTCTGCGCCAGGGTTTCGCGATCGGTCAAAGGCGTGACGGTCACCGGCACGCGGTCCGGCGCCACCGACAGGATCGAATCGTCAGGCTCGCCGGTGATAAGCCGGCGCAGGCCGGTCGAGCGCATGAGCAGATACGTCTCGGGATCGACGATGTAGATGGCGTAGACGGTTTCGCGCGTCCGCTCGACCTTTCGGATGTAGTCGAGCGTGCGGCCGACGGTCCAGTCCGAGGGCACGCTGACGAACTCCGTCGTCATGATCGAAGCGGCACTGCCTTCGGGGTAACCGAGAATCGAGAGCAGGGTTGCGCGCAGCGGGGGCGCCAGCACGCCGAGCAGCTCGGAACGGGCGGGTTCGTCAAGATCGCGCAGGATGTCGGCAGCGCGATCGACCGACATGGCGGTAAGCAGCTTGCCCGCCTTGGCGCGAGGCAAGGCCTCCGCCAGCTCGGGCGCGCCCTCGAGCTCCGGCTGGTCGAAGATATCGACCAGCCGTTCGAACGGCACTTCGCAAAGCAGCTCGGTCGCCGTTTCGCGCGACTCGCGGTTGAGCGCTTCGACCACGTCTGCGACATGGTCGTTTGCAAGGACGCGGGCGATGGCGACGGCCTCGTCGTCCGCTACGGGGGAAAAATCGTTCATGGTTCACTCCTTGCCGTCCGGCAAGACGTGAACCGTCGAGGTCACGTCAGGGCGGACGGCGGTTGCGTTCGACTGTGACTGTCGCCAGGCATGGCGCGGTGACCTTTCCGCTCGCGGGTTCGAGTTTGATGTCTGCGAGCGGGCGCAACATAGGAGCTCGCCTTGCCCTGTCAATCGAGGTGATCGAGGAAAATGCGGGCAACATGCCCCAGTCGCGAGACTGTGATCGCTGAAGCGTATCGCGCCGAAACGGTAAAATGGCTGGACGGCCTATGCCGCGGCGAGTCCGGCTACTTCTGCTTCAGCCGGCGCGGAAAACGCAGCCATTTGTCGTCGACCGGCCTTGGCACCGGCCCTGGCTGTGCGAGAATGGTGGTGAGCTCGGGAGGCAGGCTCGGCACCAGCGGCTTCTTGGTGGCGACGCCGTCCGCGATCGCGACGATCGAGTGGTAGAACTCGGCGCCGGTGACCGATCGCGGCGCCACCGCTTCATGCATGACGCTGATCACCGTTACATCGGGGCAGTTGTCCTTGATCGCCTGGTGGAAGGCAACCTTGCCCTCCGGATCGAGTGCGCCGGTCGCCTCGTCCAGGAATAGTAGCCCGGGTTGATGGAGCACGATGCGGGCCACCACCAGCTTCTGTTTCTGACCGCCGGACAGGACCTGATCCCAGCTTTTGCCTTCGCGGCTTTCGTCGCCCATATTCTCGATGAAGTCGCCCAGACCCGCCTTGTGCAGCGCGGACGCGACCTGCGCGTCGCCATGGTCGTGCTCGGAGCCCGGCAGGCAGACCAGCTGCTTCAGGGTCACCTGCTGCAGCTTGACCTCCTGGGCTGCATAGAAACTCTTCACCCCTTCGGGGAAGACGATGGTGCCGCGGCCGTAGGGCCACAGGCCGTTGATGGCCTTGATCAGCGAGGTCTTGCCGCAGCCGGATTCGCCTTTCAGGAAGGTCCATTCGCCGCGCCGGAAGCGCAGGTTCGCCGCTACGAGGAAAGGCGTTGCGTCCTCACCCTGATGCGCCAGTTCGAGCTTCTGGATGGTCAAGCCAAAAACCGGGTTCTGGCTGGCGTAGCGGAAGTCGGAACGGCCGCTCTGGCTGTAGAATTCCTGGGGGTGCTGAACGTTCTCGATCGCATTGGCCAACTCGGTGACACGCTGGCTGTTGGCGCGCAGGGTGGCGATGGCGGGCATGACATGGATGAACCACGAACATTGGCCGATCAGCGAATTGACCAGTTCGGAGCCGGTTATGTAGCCCTTCAGGTCGAAGCCGTTGTGGATGAACGGCACAAGGCCCGGTCCATAGGCGACAATGCGGGCGCCGATGAAATTGTAGATCAGCTCGAACGACATGTAGACGGTGTTGACGATGTTGAGCCGCGTCCATGTGCCGTCAATATCGCCATAGAGGCGGCCATGCATGGTCCTCTGCACGCCTTCGCCGCGCGAGGCCGCGACATGGAAGCTGCGGCGCAGGAATGTCGTCAGCTCGCCACGGTAACTGCCTTCGGCCTGCTGCATCCTGACATTGAGACGCTCGAGCATGCCACCGAGCTTTACCGCGATCCAAGTGTTGAGCGGCACATAGATGGCGACGGCAAGGAGGGCGAGGATGGCGCTGCCATAGCTGCCGAGGAATTCGAGCCCCTTTACCTCGACGGAGGTCTCGAGCAGCTTCTGGCCGACGAAATAGAGCGAGGTGGCGACACCCAGCACACCCATGGCCAGCCCGATGGCGCCGCCCGTCATGTCCTTGATCGATTCCTGGACGCGCTGATCGATGTTGTCGGGGGCCGGCGCGCCATTGCCGGTCGAGGCATGCTGGGCGTGGAAATGGGTGTGGTTGCCGTCCAGCAGCGCCTCGTTGAAACGGCTGTCGAGCCAACCGCGCCATTTGCGGTGCAAGGTTGCTGAGACGAGATTGCGGATGCCCGTGAAGCCGGCGTCCTTGAGCACGACCAGCAGCACCAAAATACCGGCATTGGCCAAAAGCGTCTGGAGAGGGGTGGTGTTGGCGGCGTCGTGGAAGAAGGCGATCGAGTTGACCAGTTCCCCGGATGCTTCTGCGAACCAGACGCCGGCCTTGCTGGACAGAGCGGTGAGCAGCGCGATCACCAGCGTCAGCGTCCAGGCCTCCTTCCACCGGTCCGAGACCCAGTAGGCCCGCATCAGGCCCCAGAAGCTGCGCATCGAGGAAACCGGGGTCAGAAGCGACCGCCTTGCGGCATCGCTGTGTAGTCCATCTGTTCCTGACAGTTGCGGTGGTCTGTCGACCCGAATCACAATCCCGCCCAAACCTTTTTTGTATTGTTACGGATGGTAACACCAATTGATCATTTTCCATTAATTTTTATAGGGGGGCAGCGGGATTGAGGTGGATGCCGTGGCTGCAGGGCAACAGGTTCGGCTTCCCGAGCGTCGCGCCAAAGCCGACGAAAAGCCGGTTTAAGCTAGTGATGTCAGGTAATTACGCGGCATCAGAGCGCGACGTTTCTACCTTCCCCTAGGGAAGGCGTTCGCACGAATTTGTGACCCGCTTGGGCTGCCCGGCAAGCCGGCTTTTCATTGCAGGCTAATCAAAATTCCGGAAAACACGTCGCCCTGGACGCCTGATTCCTCGCCGGCATGTCCCCGCCGGAAGTCCGGAAATGACCTGAGACGCTGGGCAAGCCAGCGATCGACCGGACCGGCGGCATCAAGGCAGGCCGCGACGCCGGCAAAGCCAATGATCGCGGAACCCACCGGGGCCAGGCGTTGCCTCACGCCCGGGGAGGGCTGCTTGAAAATCCTGCGTTGAAGATCGGGTTCAGTCGACTTTTTCCAGTTCGCCACGCGCCTTGGCGGCGGCTACCTGGCGGATGGCGTCGGCGAGCGTGTCGACGTCCTGCGCGCCCATCACCGCGTATTTGCCCTCCAGCAGGAAGCATGGCACGCCTGATATGCCCATGCGCGACGCGGTGGCGATCTCGGTGCGAACCGCCTCGACATCGGCATCGGTCGGCAAGAGCGTCTCGACAACGGATGCGTCCATTCCGGTCTCGCGCGCCGCCTCGACCAGCACGGCGTGATCGCCGATGTTGGCGCCTTCTTCGAAGTTCAGCTGGAACAGGCGGCGCACCAGCCGGTTCTGCACGTCTTCGCCGGCCGCACCGGCCCAGCGAATGACGCGATGGGCATCAAGCGTGTTGGGCGCGACCTTGATGGCGCCGAAAGCGAAGGAAATGCCTTCGGCTTCACCGAGCGGCTCGATACGGGCGTGGATCTGGCGAATGTGTTCGTCGCTGCCGAACTTGGCCAGCATATACTCGCGGCGATCCTTGCCTTCCGGCGGAATGGTCGGATCGAGCTGGAACGGCCGCCAGCGTATATGCACATCCACCTCGCCGGCGGCGGCGACCGCCTTATCCAGCCGCTTCTGGCCGATGAAGCACCATGGGCACACGACGTCGGACACCACGTCTATGGTGATCGTATTCGCTTGGCTCATCTCGATCTCCTGAACGTTCGGGCGCCGTGCACTTACCGGGCTTCCACTCCTGGGCCTATGCTCAGTTCGGCTTTCGCCACCAGGTCGGCAACTGGTAACCGAATATGGGCGTCTTTTGCGGATGGTCCAGATAATTCCAGTAAGCGATCCATTGCTGCGTGTTGTGCTGCATCGGCACCATGTAGTTGCCGGAGATCAGCAACCGGTCGAGAACGCGCACGGCGGCGACGTAATCCTCCTTGGTGCGGGCGCGCAACATGGCCTCGATCGCAGCGTCCACCGCGGGATCGGCGACGCCGGCGAGGTTGAACGAACCTTCAGCCTTGGCGGCGGAGGATGACCAACGCCCGATCTGCTCGATGCCGGGCGAGAGCGAATTGTTGAAGCCGCTCGAGCCGATCAGCACCTCGAAATCGAAACGCTGCTTGCGCGACTGTATCTGGTCGCCGTCGAGGCTGCGGATGGAGACATCGATGCCGATCTTTTCCAGCGTGCGCTGGTAGATGCCGGCGAGACGCTCCTCGTCCTGCGAGGCGGTCAGGATCTCGAAGCCGAAGGGCTTGCCCTCGGGGTCGAGCATCGTGCCGCCCTGCAGGTGGTAGCCGATGCTTTTCAGGAGATCGAAAGCCGCTTTCAGCACCTTTCGGTCCTGGCCCGAGCCATCGGTCACCGGCGGCCGCCAGGTTCCGTCCATGACGTCGGCCGGCACGCGGCCGGGGTAGGGCGCCAGCAACGCTTTTTCCCTGTCGTCGGCCGGATGGCCGAGCGCCGAAAGCTCGGAATTCTGCCAGTAGCTCATCGTTCGCGCGTATTTGCCGCCAAACAGGTTCTTGTTGGCCCATTCGAAGTCGTAGAGCATGCCGAGCGCCTGACGCACCACGGGGTTCGAGAATTTCGGCAGCCTCGTGTTGAACAGGAAACCGGTCACGACGGGTGGAATACCGGTGTCGAAAGTTTCGGCAACCACCTCTCCCCTATGGAAAGCGGGAAAATCCAGATCGCGTTCGCGCTTCACCGGATCGCTGTCGTCGTCGATGGCGCAAAGGCCTTTCTTGAACGCCTCGAGCTTGGCATTGGCGTTGAGGAAATATTCGATGGTGATCTGGTCGTAATTGTCGAAGCCGCGCTTGGCCGGAATATCCTTGCCCCAATAGTCCGGGTTGCGCTTGAAAACGATGCGCTGGCCGGGCGTCACCTGTGCGATCCTGTAGGGGCCGCTGCCGATCAACGGCTTCAGCGTCGTCCTGTCGAAAGTCTCGATGTCGAAGGCGTGCTTGGGGATGATCGGCGTCAGCGCGATGATCAGCGGAAATTCGCGATCGGCCTTGTCGTTGAAGGTGAACCGCACGCTGTGGTCGCCGGTCTTCTCAAGCTTGGCAATCCTGGCCATGCGGTCGCTGTAGGGCGGACGGCCTTTCTGGGTGTAGGCATCATAGGTGAACAGCACGTCCTCCGGCGTCACCGGCTGGCCGTCCGACCATTTGGCATTCGGGTTGAGATGGAATTCGATGCTCTTGCGCTCGGGATCCATGTCAGCCGACTCGGCAAGCAAGCCATAGAGCGTGAAGGCCTCGTCGGCATTGCGCTGCATCAGCGGCTCGAAGACCAGATTGCCGAAGATCGTGTCCATCATGCCGCGCGCCGTGGTGCGCAGGCTCTTCAGGATGAAGGGGTTGAGATTGTCGAAACTGCCGACGACGCAATAGGTGATGCTGCCGCCCTTCGGCGCGTCGGGATTGACGTAGTCGAAATGCGCATAGTCGGGCGGTAGGGCCGGCTCACCCTGCATGGCAATTGCATATTTGGGTTCCGACGCCGCCGGCAGGGACGAAAGGACGAAAAATGATGTCGCGGTGATCAGCCAAACGAGAACGCGGCCCATGACCGTCTCCTTACCGGGTCGGCTTGATGATTCGGTGCGCACACTAGCATGAGGCACCGCCAATGTTCGTTGCCAAGAATCGCAGATTGCAGGCTGGATTCGGCACCGCTTGCAGTGTAACACGCCGTCCGAAGTCATTCTGTTGCCTCATTTCGGCAACAGGTAGCTGGACCACATGGCGCGAAGAAGCGGGTCCCCGGGATCATTTGAGAGGAAGTGCACGACATGACGAGCCTGAACAGCAATGCGTACCGCCTGTCGGTCATGGCCGCTGGCGTGATCGGCTTTCTGGGCGCGGCAATTCCCGTTGCTTCCGCACAGCAGCAACAACAGATCCCGCAGGGCTGGTTCAAGGCTTGCACAAAGCAGGAAGACGTCGACATCTGCAACGTGCAGAACATCACCACCGCCGGCAACGGCCAGTTGGTCACCGGCGTGAGCCTGATCGAGCTGAAAGGCAAGGTGAACCGCAAGGTCTTCCAGGTGACGGTTCCGACCGGTCGTCTGGTTGGTGCCGGCATTGGCCTCCAGATCGATACCGGCAAAACGCAGAAGCTTGAATATGTGGTCTGCTTCCCCGACCGCTGCGTGGCGGAAGTGCCGCTGACCGACCAGCTCGTCGCCTCCTTCAAGAAGGGCCAGGCGCTCACCTTGACCTCGATCAATTTCCAGAACCAGCCCAATCCGATCAAGGTCGCGCTGCAGGGCTTCAGCGGCGCCTATGACGGCCCGCCGCTGCAGCAGTCGGACATCGAGGACCGGCAGAAGAAGCTCCAGGATTTCGTCGCCAAGAACAACCAGGACTTCGCCAAGAAGCTCAAGGAAGAGCAGGACAAGGCGAAGACCGCGAACTGATCGGTTCGGGCATTCTCAAAGCCACAAAAAAGCGGGGTCATGCCCCGCTTTTTTGCTTCTGCACCTGACTCACTGATCAGTGCCTGAGGTGATCAATGCCTGGACTGCCGTTTCGGTTCGTAGCGTCCGTCCGGCTTTTTGTCGAACATTTCCTTGATCTGCGGGTGGCGGACCGGTTCTCCCGATTGGTCCTCGAGCAGATTCTGCTCGGACACATAGGCGATGTACTCGGTTTCCGAATTCTCGGCGAGCAGATGGTAGAACGGCTGGTCCTTGCGCGGGCGCACGTCGACGGGGATCGCCTCGTACCATTCCTCCGTATTGGCGAATTGCGGATCGACATCGAAAATGATGCCCCGGAACGGAAACAGCCGATGGCGAACCACCTGTCCGATCGCGAATTTGGCTGTTCTCATCGTACTCACCACTGAATTCCTTAGCTTTATTTGGCGCAGACTCCGAATCAATTCAATCCCGAAGCTTTGAGCGTCCTCAAGCTGCGTGTGATACGGAGCAAAGATTGTGGGCGAGTTGCCGGCCATCGATGCCTGCCGGCAGCAAATGTGTTCGCAAGCTCACTGCTGGCGCGCTTGCTTTCCCAAGCCACCGCCAAGCGCCGCAAACCCGCTGCCGGGACGGAGCCCTTCGCGCATGAAGAAAGCGCGAAGCGGTGCAAAACCACCAAGCACGCCGAGCCCGGCACCGCGCGCCATCTGCGCCGGCAGCAGGTCGGAAAGCAGCGACATGTTCAGTAGATTGACCGCGCTGCTGCGCGCCAGAATATCGGGCCGGCGCTTGAAGTCATAGATGGCGAGGGCTTTCGCGGCCCCTGGGTCTTCATAATTTTCATTCGCGATTCCAATAAGATCGTCGATATCCCTGATGCCAAGATTGAGCCCTTGCGCGCCGATCGGCGGAAATACGTGGGCGGCTTCGCCGACAAGCGCCACCCGGTCGCGCGCAAAACGCAGCGGCGTCGCCGTTGCAAGCGGATAGACCTGCCGGCCTGGCTCGACCGTCACCCGGCCCAGCATGGACTGCATCCGCTGTTCGACCCGCAGCGACAACGTCGCATCGTCCAGCGCGGCAAGTTCCGTGGCGGTTTCCGGCTTGACCACCCAGACCAGGCTCGAGCGGTTGCCGGGCAGCGGAACCTGCGTGAACGGACCGGTTTCGGTATGGAACTCGGTCGAGGTGAAGGCATGATCGCGGCCGTGGGAGAAGTTGAGCACCAGCGCTGCCTGGGGATAAGTCCGGGCGGCGGTCGAGATGCCCGCCGCCTGGCGCGCCGGCGACAGGCGTCCGTCGGCGGCAACCGCCAGGGATGCTTCGATCACGCTGCCGTCGGCAAGGGCCGCGCGAGCCTTATCGGCGCCGAGATGCCAGGCATCGACCATGGATGTCAGCCACGCGATCCCGGAATGCGCGGCAACCCTGCCGGCGAGCGCGGGAATGAGGACGCTATTGGGCAGGTTGAGCCCGAACTGATCCTCGTCGATCTCGCTGGCGCGGAAGGTGACGACCGGACTGCGGATCAACCGGTTGGTCGCGTCGACGATGCGCATCACCTTGAGGGGCGCGGCCTGCGGCTTGATGTCGGCGAGGACGCCCAGCCGCTCAAGCACCTTCAAGGCAGGGTTCATCAGTGCCGTCGTGCGGCCATCGCGGGCGGATGCCTCCGGCCCGACGAGCGTCACCGGAAAGCCGGCATCGGCGAAACCGAGCGCGGCGATCAGCCCTGCCGGCCCCGTGCCGGCGATGAGTATCCGTGCTGTTTTCTGATGCTCCAAGATCGACTTCCGGCTTGCGATGCGGGGCAGCGCACGCGCCCCGCCACTCGATGAGCATATAGGTCAGGTCATACGGCTTGATCAACGGGGCGATTCGGCCCATTCGAAGGTCATGACCGGCCGCCAGGACGACTTCAGCCATCTCGACAGCGCAGGCCGTGCGACGGCCGATATCGCACGCAACCCGCGTTTGACGGTGAACCTCGTTGTCGGCGCCGGCATCCTGCTTGCCTGGCTGTCCCTGGCCGCAATGGCGGTCCGCGCCGCGGAGGGACGCGCCGCGGGTATCGGCGCGCCCGGCGACGCCTTGTTGAAAACCCTGCCGCAGCTGCCGTTGCCCGATTCCGTGGCCCGGTTCTTCGCCCTCTGCCTCTCGGCCGCGCCCCTGGACGGAGATATCGGCCCGCGCGCCGGTGCGCTGACGGCAATGTGGTTCCTGATGGCGACCGCGACGATGCTGCCCTCGGCGGCGCCGATGATCCGAACCTATTGCGAGATCGCCGATACGGCCAGGATCAGGCATGAGCCGGTCGTCCATCCGCTGGTGCTGGTCGCCGGCTATCTCTCGACATGGCTGGCCGCGTCGGCTGGGTTTGCGGCGCTGACGCTCGCCATCGATGCGTTCGCCTCGTCAGGCCAGATGTTCGATCCGGTTCTGGGCATTGCCGGCGCTGTCGCCTTGCTGGTCGCCGGCCTCTACCAGTTCAGTGGCCTGAAGGAGGGCTGCCTGAAGAAATGCAGGAACCCCTTCGCGATCCTGTTTGCCAACTGGAGCGCGCGGCCTGCAGCCATTTTCCGGCTCGGCGTCGCGCAAGGCATCTGGTGCCTTGGCTGTTGCTGGGCACTGATGCTGGTGATGTTCGCCGTGGGCGTGATGAACGTCTTCTGGATGGCGCTGATCGGCCTGTTCACCCTGATCGAAAAACAAGCCGCGGGCAGGCTTCCAACCCGGCTGGCCGGTGCGATACTGCTTGTCTGGGCAGCCGCGCTGCTAGTAGTCTCGCTATGAGTGGGGGAAACTCGATGACGGATCCGAGCTGGGCAATGAAGGGGGAGCTCGTACTCTCCTGCAATTGCACGGTTTTTTGCCCTTGCGTGCTGTCGCTGGGCAGCCATCCTCCGACCGAAGGCTATTGCCAGACCTGGGCGGGTTTCCGTATCGATGCCGGTCATTTCGGAGAGGTCGACCTGTCAGGGCTTAATCTCGGGCTGATCATGGAAATCCCCGGCTATATGAGCCGCGGCAACTGGACCGCCGGCCTGTTCATCGACGTCAGAGCCTCGATCTATGCGGTCAAGGCGTTGACGAAGATCTTCACCGGCAAGGCGGGCGGGACGACGTCGCTGCTTTCGATCCTCGTCGGCAAATTCCTCGGTGTCGAACAAGTGCCGATTACCTATGAGACACGCGACAAGACGCGTATCTTCCAGATACCGAAGATCATCGATGGGGCGGTCACGCCAATTGTCGGCAAGGACCGCGACAAGGACACGGTGATCAGCAATTCGGAATATTGGATCGCGCCGGAGATCATCGTGGCCAAGTCCGACAAGAGCAAGATGCGAGCCTTTGGTCGCAACTGGAATTTCGGCGGCCGTTCAGCCGAAATCTGCAAGCTGGACTGGCAGGGCCCGTGAGCAAGAACACAACGGCCAGGAAAGCCGCCAAGAAAATCGCCGACCGGATTCCGCGGCCGAAGAAGAAAGTCACCTGGCCGCAGGCGCGCGCTTTTTCGGTGCATCTCCTGACCGCCTCGGGTTCGTTCCTGGCCTTCCTGTCGCTGGTGGCGGCGAGCGAGGAGCGCTGGACGGCCATGTTCTGGTGGCTGGGGCTGGCGCTGTTCGTCGACGGCATAGACGGGCCGATCGCGCGCAAGCTCGAGGTCAAGGAAATCCTGCCAACATGGTCGGGCGAGCTCCTCGACAACATCATCGACTATGTCACCTATGTTCTGATCCCGGCCTTCGCGCTCTATCAGCGCGGCTTCATGGGCGAGGGCCTGTCGTTCCTGTCGGCGGCCATCATCGTGGTGTCCAGCGCGATCTACTATGCAGACACCGGCATGAAGACGAAGGAGAATTTCTTCAAGGGATTCCCCGTTGTCTGGAACATGGTGGTGTTCACGCTCTTCGTCATCGAGCCGGGACAATGGGTCTCGTTCGCGGTGGTCGTGGTGGCGGGCATCCTGACATTCGTTCCGATCAACTTCATCCATCCGGTTAGGGTGGTGCGGCTGCGGCGCATCAATCTCGCAATGACTCTTTTGTGGTGCGCTTTCGGCGCGCTTGCGCTTGCGCAAGCGGCACTCGCCGCCTTCTATGACCAGATCGGCGTGCTGGGCGCGCAGGTCAGCACCTTCATAAAGATTGGCATTACCGTTACCGGGCTCTATCTCGCCTGTATCGGCGGCATCATGCAGTTCTTTCCAAATCTCGGTGCCAAAAAAGCCTGATCGGCAAATTTCTCAAGGAAGCCCACCATGCCCAAAGCAGTCCGCATCCACGCCCATGGCGGTCCGGAAGTCCTGACCTATGAGGACACCGATCCCGGCCAACCGGGATCAGGGCAGATCCTGGTCAGGCACACGGCAATCGGCCTCAATTTCATCGACGTCTATCATCGCTCCGGTCTCTATCCGCCGCCCGGCGGGTTTCCGCTTATTCCCGGCAGCGAGGCCGCCGGTTTGGTCCTGACTGTGGGCGAGGGCGTTGACTGGCTGAAGCCCGGCGACCGGATCGCCTATGCCGTCACCACAGGCGCCTATGCGCAGGAGCGCGTCATCGATGCCAGCAAGGTCGTCAAGGTGCCGGACGGCATCAGCGACGAGCAGGCGGCAGCAATGATGCTGAAAGGCATGACCGCCGAATATCTCTTGCGCCGGACCTTCAAGGTCAAGGCAGGCGACACCATCCTGTTCCATGCGGCAGCCGGCGGCGTGGGGCTCATTCTCGGCCAATGGGCGAAGCATCTGGGCGCGACCGTTATCGGCACGGCAAGTTCGAACGACAAGATCGAACTCGCCAAGGCACACGGCTTCGACCATGTCATCAACTACAAGGAGCAGGATTTCGTTGCCGGCGTCGCGGCCATCACCGGCGGCAAAAAATGCGATGTCGTCTACGATTCCGTCGGCAATGACACATTCCCGGCCTCGCTCGACTGCCTGAAGCCGCTCGGCATGTTCGTCAGCTTCGGCCAGTCGTCGGGACCGATCCCGCCATTCTCGATGTCGCTGCTGGCGCAGAAAGGATCCTTGTTCGCCACAAGGCCGACGTTGTTCGTCTACAATGCAAAACGCGAGGATCTGGACGCCTCGGCCGCGGCCTTGTTCGAGGTCGTGCTCAGCGGCGCCGTCGAGATCAAGATCAACCAGCGTTATGCACTCAAGGATGCGGGCAAGGCGCACGCGGATCTTGAAGGGCGCCGCACGACAGGCACGACCATACTGGTTCCCTGACGGATACTGCCCTGGTTTTCAGCTCTCTCACACAGGTGCGGGCAAGGTTTGCACGAAAAGCCGGCCCGCCGCGTGGTTGCGCGAAGAAGACTGATCTTTGCCCTTGAGTTTCCGCTGAAATTCTTGAAGCTCTTTCAAGTCGAGTGCTGCTTTCGCATGGGAGCTGGCCGCGCATACGATGCTTGCGGGAACACAGAACATATCCGGGAACCCGGATGGGAGGCACTGTGAGTGCAAATCATAACGGAGCGAATCTGCTTGAGGTTCGCGGCCTTACCAAGATTTTCGGCACGCTGACGGCGTGCGATCATGTCGACCTCGACATCGCCAAGGGTGAGATCCACGCGCTGCTCGGCGAGAACGGCGCCGGCAAGTCGACGCTGGTCAAGATGCTGTTCGGCTCGCTGGAACCCAATTCCGGCGAGATCTTCTGGAATGGCCAGGCCGTCCGAATTACCAGCCCGGGCGTCGCGAAAAAGCTCGGCATCGGCATGGTATTCCAGCACTTCTCGCTGTTCGAGGCACTGACGGCGGCCGAGAACATCGCGCTTTCCCTGGATGACGGTTCGCCGATCAGCAGCATCGCGGCCAAGGCGAGGGCGCTTTCCTACAGCTATGGCCTGCCGCTCGATCCGGAATCGCTGGTCGGCGACCTGTCGGTGGGCGAGCGCCAGCGCATCGAGATCATCCGCTGCCTGCTGCAGACGCCGCAGCTCATCATCCTCGACGAGCCGACTTCGGTGCTGACGCCGCAGGAGGCCGACAAGCTGTTCGAGACGCTCGAACGTCTGCGCTCGGAAGGCAAATCGATCCTGTACATCTCGCACCGGCTGGAGGAGGTCAAACGCATCTGCGACCGCGCCACCGTGCTGCGGCACGGCAAGGTGGTCGGCCACTGCAATCCGCGCGAGGAAACAGCCTCGTCGCTGGCCCGCATGATGGTCGGCAACGAAGTACAGGCTGTGGTGCGGGCGCCGGTCGCGGGCATCGAAACAGCGCAGTCCCTGCTCGAAATCCGCGGCCTCAGCCGCAAGCCGGCGACGCCGTTTTCGATCCCGCTCAAGAACATAAACCTCACCGTCCGCGCCGGCGAGGTGATCGGAATCGCCGGCGTCGCCGGCAATGGCCAGGGCGAGTTCTTCGAATCCGTTTCCGGCGAAGTCCTGCAGCCGGATGCCGCCTCGGTGCGCATTCGCGGCAAGGATGCAGGCAGCCTTAGCATTACCGGGCGCCGGCTGCTCGGTGCAGCCTTCGTGCCGGAGGAGCGCCTCGGCCATGGTGCCGCCCCGCGCATGCGGCTTTCGGAAAACCTGCTCCTGTCGCGCCATGCCACCGATGGCAAGACCTTTGTGGGCACGGGCGGAATGGTCAAGAGCGGCACCGTCTACGCCGCCGCCCAGCGCATCATCGAGGCGATGGACGTGCGCAAGAGCGCGCCCGATCCGGAGGCGGCAGCCCTGTCCGGCGGCAATCTGCAGAAATTCATCGTCGGCCGCGAACTCGACCGCAGGCCTGACGTCATGGTGGTCAACCAGCCGACATGGGGTGTCGATGCAGGCGCAGCCGCCCATATCCGCCAGGCACTCATCGAACTGTCCCGCAGCGGATCGGCGGTGTTGGTCATCAGCCAGGATCTCGACGAGCTGTTCGAGATATCGGATGCGATCGCGGTGATGCACAATGGCGAACTGTCCAGGCCGCTGGCGATCGCCGAGGCGACCTTCGAAAAAATCGGCCTGCTGATGGGCGGCGCCGAACCAGGCCACGCCGAACACACGCTGGAGACGGCATGATGCGCCTCGAACTCGTCAAACGGCCGCAGCGCTCGGCGCTGTTTTCCATGCTGTCGCCATTCATCGCCTTCGCGCTGACGATCATCGCGGGCGGCATCATGTTCGCGCTGCTCGGGGTCAATCCGTTCAGCGCGTTCAACATCTATTTCATCGAGCCGGTCAGCCAGGTCTGGCAGTTGCACGAGCTGGCGATCAAGGCGGCGCCGCTGATCCTGGTCGCGGTCGGCCTGTCGGTCTGCTACAAGGCCAACATCTGGAACATCGGCGCCGAAGGCCAGTTCATCTTCGGCGCCATCTTTGGCTCGGCCGTTCCGGTGCTGTTTCCTGGGTTCGAGGGCCCATTGGTGCTGCCGCTGATGCTTCTGCTGGGCATGGTCGGCGGTGCCGCCTACGCGGCTATCCCCGCATTTCTGAAAACCCGCTTCAGCACCAACGAGATCCTGACCAGCCTGATGCTGGTCTATGTGGCACAGCTCTTCCTCGACTGGCTGGTGCGAGGACCCTGGCGCGACCCGCAGGGCCATGGCTTCCCGCAGACCATCCAGTTCGGCGATTCCGCCATCCTGCCGGAACTGATGCCGGATGCCGGCCGCGCCAATTGGGGCTTCGTGTTCGCGCTGGTCGCGGCGGTGCTGGTGTGGCTGATGATGAGCCGCATGCTCAAGGGTTTCGAGGTTCGCGTGCTCGGCTCCAGCCCGAGGGCAGGGCGCTTCGCCGGCTTCGGCCTCAACCGCATGGTCTTCTTCGCCTTCCTGTTGTCGGGCGCCCTGGCCGGGCTTGCCGGGATATCGGAAGTTTCCGGCGCCATCGGGCAACTTCAGCCCGTCATTTCGCCCGGCTACGGCTTCACCGCCATCATCGTGGCGTTCCTTGGCCGGCTCAATCCGCTCGGCATCGTCGCGGCGGGCCTGGTGCTGGCCCTGACCTATCTCGGCGGCGAGGCGGTGCAAAGCGCGCTCGGCATCTCCGACAAGGTGGCGCGCGTGTTCCAGGGCATGCTGCTGTTCTTCGTGCTCGGCTGCGACACGCTCATCCATTACCGCATCCGGTTGATCGGTCTGGCGCTGACCAAATCGGAGAGTGCCGCGAAGCTCGAGGCCGCGCCAAAGTTGAAGGAAGCCCGCTGATGGACATCACCGTCAACATCCTCCTGACCATCGCCACGGCGGCGACGCCGCTGCTCATTGCGGCGATCGGGGAACTGGTGGTCGAACGCTCCGGCGTGCTCAACCTTGGCGTCGAAGGCATGATGATCATGGGCGCCGTCGGCGGTTTCGGCGCAGGCTATCTGACCGGCTCGCCCTGGATCGGGCTCTTGGCGGCCATCGCCATGGGCGCGCTGTTCTCGCTGCTGTTTGCCGTCATGACGCTGTCGCTGGCCACCAACCAGGTGGCGACCGGCCTGTCGCTGACACTGCTCGGCCTCGGCCTCTCCGGCATGATGGGAACCAGTTTCGTCGGCCAGCCCGGCGTCAGGTTGCCCAATCTCGATATTCCCGGGCTCAGCTCCATCCCGGTGGTGGGCAGACTGCTGTTCGGCCAGGATCCGTTGTTCTACATCTCGATCGCGCTGACGGCGGCGGTGATGTGGTTCCTGTTCCGGACGCGCACCGGGCTGACGCTGCGCTCGATCGGCGACAGCCACGCCTCGGCGCATGCGCTCGGCATCAGGGTCATCCGCTACCGCTATCTCTCGGTGATCTTCGGCGGCGCCTGCGCCGGTCTTGCCGGCGGCCATCTCTCGCTGGTCTACACCCCGCAATGGGTCGAGAACATGAGCGCGGGCCGCGGCTGGATCGCGCTTGCGTTGGTGGTGTTCGCGTCCTGGCGGCCGTGGCGGGTGCTGGCGGGCGCCTATATCTTCGGCGCGGTGTGGATCGGCCAGCTTCATGCACAGGCTTTTGGCATTCCGGTGCCTTCGCAACTGCTTTCTTCGTTGCCCTATCTGGCGACGGTCGTGGTTCTCGTTCTAATCTCGCGCAACAAGCGTCTGACGATGATGAACACACCGGCTTCCTTGGGGCAGCCATTCGTTCCGGATCGTTGACAACAATAACAAGACGGGAAGCTCCAAGGCTTAACTCAGAGAGGTAACACGATGAAAAAACTGCTTATTGCCCTGATGACGACGACAGCGGCATTTTCGCTGGTCGCGTCCGCGGAGGCCGCCGACAAGCTGAAGGCATGCTGGGTCTATACCGGCCCTATCGGCGACTTCGGCTATTCCTACCAGCACGACCAGGGCCGCCTCGAAGTCGAAAAGGCGCTCGGCGACAAGGTCGAGACCGCCTATCTTGAAAACGTCTCCGAAGGCCCCGATGCCGACCGTGCTTTCGAGCGGCTGGCGCGCGAAGGCTGCAAGATCATCTTCGGCACGTCCTTCGGCTTCATGGACGCCGAAGTGAAGGTCGCCAAGAAGTTCCCCAAGGTGATGTTCGAGCACGCCACCGGCTACAAGACGGCGGACAATCTCGGCATCTACAATGCGCGCTTCTATGAAGGCCGCTATGTGCTCGGTCAGATCGCGGCCAAGGAATCGAAGTCCGGCGTCGCTGGCTACATCGTCTCCTTCCCGATCCCGGAAGTGGTGATGGGCATCAACTCCTTCATGCTCGGCGCGCAGTCGATCAATCCGAATTTCAAGGCCAAGATCGTCTGGGTGAATTCCTGGTTCGATCCGGGCAAGGAAGCCGATGCGGCCAAGGCCCTGTTCGACCAGGGAGCCGATATCATCGTCCAGCACACGGATTCGACCGCGGCACTGCAGGTGGCCGAGGAGCGCAAGCTGCACGGCTTCGGCCAGTCCTCCGACATGATCAAGTTCGCGCCGAACGCGCAGTTGACCTCGCTGACCGACGAATGGGGACCTTATTACATCAGCCGGGTTCAGGCAGCGATCGACGGCACCTGGAAGCCCGACAATGTCTGGCTCGGCATCAAGGACGGCGCGGTGAAGCTCGCGCCTTACACCAATATGCCCGACGACGTGAAGGCAATGGCCGAGGCGACCGAAAAGAAAATTGCCGGCGGCTGGAATCCCTTCACCGGACCGATCGCCAAGCAGGACGGCTCGCCATGGCTGAAGGACGGCGAGGTCGCCGATGACGGCACGCTGCTCGGCATGAATTTCTACGTTAAGGGCGTCGACGACAAGCTGCCGCAATAAGCTCTACGTACGTTCGTCAGGGAAGGGCGCCGCGAGGCGCCCTTTTCATTCGGCGGCTTGCGCTACCGCCGGGACATGGCGAAACCGCACCAGGCCGGCGTCCACCCCGAGGCTGAGCCGGATCCTGAGCCAACGCTGCACCGGCCGCTCGAAATAGCGCCAGATCGCCCACGACACCAAAACCATGAGCGCCACGCAGGTCCACGCTGCAACCCATTTGCCGGCCAGCGGCGTCAAGGCGTTGATGAAGAGATAGCCGGCATTCTGGTGAAGAAGGTAAAGCGGGTAAGTCAGCCCGCCGAGAGCCAGCGTGAGCGGCGACGGTCTGATCCGGTCGCGCAGCAGGACAGCGCCGATCAGCGCCGCGTGCATCGCTAGGTTGGCGGCCACGAGATGGGCGGACGAGACCGCAATGCCATAATGCCCGATCATCCACTGTTGCGTCACCGATAGCGTATAGCTGGAGAGCACGAAGGCCGCCGCCAGCAACAGCAAGGCCGGCACTGAGCGACCATGCGCGTGGAGATGATGGACCAGCATGCCGGCGGCGAAGAACGGCCCGAACTCGGTGAGAAACAGAAGCCGCGCCGCGCCGCTGCCGAGCAAGAGTTCATTGACCGCCGAGATCGCCAGCCAGCCGAGGATCAGCCCCAATTTCCATCGCTGGAAAACGCCGGCAATCAGGGCCAGCGTCACCCAGCCGTAGAAAACCACTTCAAGCACGACCGACCAGTAGACGCCGTCCATGAAAGGTTGGCCGACGGCCGGCGCGAACATTGTGAGATTGGCGAGATACTGGCTGAAGGAGGCTGGGAGCAGCGGCGTGCCGGAAAAGGCGATAACCGCGAAGCTTATCGTCATGCAGAGCAGAAAGCCCGGATATAGACGCGCGAAACGCGCGACGGCGAATTCTTCCCAGCCGCCGCCTTCCGCCGACCATGCGATGACGAAACCGCTGATCAGAAAGAAAAGATTGACGCCGAGATAGCCGTACAGAGCGAGTGGAGCGGCATGAGGATAGCCCGTCGTGAGAAAGCCGTCGGCAGCCGCGCCGCGGAAGAAATAGTGAAACAGCACGACGGCCAGCGCCGCCGCCAGCCTCAACAGGTCCAGCGTCGCGATATAATCCTGGCGGACAGGTCTGGGGTCCATCCTGAGTTCCTGCGTTTACGGTCCGGAAACCATAAGGCAGGCGGCGGCCAAACAGGGTAAATGGCCGGAACTATCGCGAAATGTGGTAAATCGTGGTCCTCAGACGGCCGAACCGTAGAGATCATAGGCGTCGGCGCGATCGACCTTGACGGTGACGATGTCGCCGGCGCGCAGCGGGCGGCGCGACTGGATATGGACGGAGCCATCGATCTCAGGCGCATCGTATTTGGTGCGGCCCTTGGCCGATGTGCCATGCGCTTCGTCGATCAGCACCGGCAGGCGCTTGCCGACCTTCTTGGCCAATTGCGTCGCCGAGATCTTCTGCTGGCGCTGCATGAAGCGGTGCCAGCGCGCCTCCTTGATTTCCTGCGGCACCTGCTCAAGGCCGAGTTCGTTGGAGCGCGCGCCCCGTACAGGTTCATATTTGAAGCAGCCGGCGCGATCGATCTTCGCTTCGTCCAGCCAGTCGAGCAGCATCTCGAAATCCTCGTCGGTCTCGCCGGGAAAGCCGACGATGAAGGTCGAGCGGATGGCGAGGTCGGGACACACATCGCGCCAGCCGCGAATGCGCTCGAGCGTCTTTTCGCCATGTGCCGGTCGGCGCATGTTCTTCAACACCTGCGGCGACGCATGCTGGAAGGGGATGTCGAGGTAGGGAAGGATTTTTCCCTCGGCCATCAGCGGGATGACGTCGGCCACGTGCGGGTAGGGGTAGACATAGTGCATGCGCACCCAGATGCCGAGCTTGCCCAGTTCCTCGGACAGATCGAGGAATTTCGCCCGCACTTCACGATCACCGAACATGCTGGCCTGGTATTTGATGTCGATGCCGTAGGCGCTGGTGTCCTGCGAGATGACGAGGAGTTCCTTGACGCCGGCCTTGGCCAGTTTCTCGGCTTCACGCAGCACATCGGCCGCTGGCCGCGAGACAAGGTCGCCGCGCAGCGCCGGGATGATGCAGAAGGTGCAGCGATTGTTGCAGCCTTCCGAAATCTTGAGATAGGCATAGTGGCGCGGCGTGAGCTTGACGCCTTGAGGCGGCAGCAGATCGATATAGGGATCATGGCTCGGCGGCGCAGCCTCGTGCACGGCCGCCATGACGCTCTCATAGGCCTGCGGACCGGTGATGGCGAGAACGTTGGGATGCTTCTCGCGAATGACATCGGGCTCGGCGCCCAGGCAGCCGGTGACGATGACCCTGCCGTTCTCCGAAAGCGCCGAACCAATGGCGTTGAGCGATTCATCGCGGGCGGAATCGAGGAAGCCGCAGGTGTTGACCACGACGAGATCGGCACCGTCATGCTTGCGCGCGATCTCATAGCCCTCGGCGCGCAGGCGCGTGATGATGCGTTCGGAATCCACCAGGGCTTTGGGGCATCCGAGACTGACGAAGCTGACGCGCGGGGCGGACATGGGCAAGGTTCCAATGGACATGAACCGGAAACGCTGATCCGGCTCGAAGTCTCGACATATAGCGGTTTGCACGGCTCTGGCGGGAGCTCAATTCGGGCGGCGCAATAGCACGGCTCGCCCGATCAGGCAAACAGGCAAGCTCTGCGACATCGGCGATCTCGTTGTGCGGATCGAAGCGAAGAAGCCGAAAGCCGTTGGTTCGCGGCTCTTAAAGCGAATTGCCGGGTAATGGCAGCCAGTCAACGCGACTTTCAGCGCTATGATTAGGACTCACTAATATGCTATAGGCAGAATGGTGAGGGGCTAGTCCCATGAAACAGTTGCTAGGACATATTGCATTGGCGTGGCTTGTGCTGCCCGGCGATGCGGACGCACACGGTTGGTATACGGGCAAGACCGATCCCGTTCTTCACTATGACTGCTGCGGAAACAAGGATTGCCGCCCCATCGATTCCAACGATGTCAGGATGACCAAAGACGGCTATTTTGTCAGGCTGCACCCTACCTACTTGAATGAGCCACAAGAAGCAGAGTGGTTTATCCCGAGAGAACGTGTCCAGGCTGCGCCCGATGATCGATACCACATCTGCGAGCGTCTAATGACGTTTTATCGAACGATCATTCCCCATATGAAGTTTGATCCTTACCAGCGATATAGGTGGACGTGCTTCTTCGCGCCTATGGGCACCGGTTCAATCCCAATTAGAATGAACCACTATGCTGCAACTTCAAACTGACCAACATCGGCGGGCGCAAGGGTTCCAGCTCAGTGGCCGCTCGACCCGAACCATGGCGCCAGGAAAGCGAATTGGTCGGGAAACTGCTGCACGGCGCCGTCAAGAAGCATCTTCACGGCGACGTAAAGGATGATCAGCAGGCCGATATAGGCGATCCAGCGGTATTTGTGCAGCAGGCGCGCGACGAAGGACGCGGCGAAGCCCATCAGCGCAATCGACAGAGCGAGGCCGATGATCAGCACCGTCGGATGGTTCATGGCCGCTCCCGCCACGGCCAGGACATTGTCGAGCGACATGGATACGTCGGCAATGACGATCTGCCAGGCGGCCTGCGAGAAGGTCTTGCGCGGCGACTTGCCGGCAATGGTCCCATCCTTGTCGAAATCGCCATTCGACAGCGCTTCGGTCGCGTCGCGCTCCTGCTCGTGGCTGACACCCAGCTCCCGCCACATCTTCCAGCACACCCAAAGCAGCAGCAGGCCGCCGGCGATGAGGAGCATGGGGCCAATTGTCAGCAGCCATTGCGTGATCAGGGCGAAGAAAATGCGAAGGACGGTGGCCGCGATGATGCCGACCAGAATGGCCCGTTTGCGCTGACTGGCCGGCAAGCCGGCCGCCGCAAGGCCGATGACGATGGCGTTGTCCCCAGCCAGCGCAAGATCGATCGCGATTACCTGAAAAAGGGCCGATAAGCCTGCGGCAGTAAATATTTCCATCGACCTGGAAGCCCTTGCCTGTTCGCCGAGTGTTCGTTGTCGATCGCCCAGCCCGCCCTAAAGGCATGGTTCCTTGCCGTCAAGACATCGCTTCGGGCAACGCCGCAAAACCGCTTTCGTTGCAGCGGCGCCATTGAGGGGATTCGACAATCGCGGCAAGCGAGTCGAAACGGCAATGAAAAACCTAATCGTAGAGATTGTATTTTGCCCAGTCGGTCTCCGGAATTTCGTCGCCGATGCGGTAGCGGAGCTGTAAGACCTCCATATGGTCCGGCGCCGTCTCGCACTTGAATTTCAGCCGGTACCATTGCCCCTTGCTGCGGAAGGCGGCTCCTGGGCTCTTAATGGCGTCGTCGCTCATGACCGGCGTGGCAAAGGCGTAAGCGACCACCCGATCCGCCTTGTACTTGCGGTCGTCATGGGTGATCCGGTCGAGGACTTCAGCATCACAGCGCTGTTCGAGGCGGGTTTGCGGGTCGAGTTTCAGGAGGCCTGCGCGCAAGGCGCTGTCCATGGCGTTGGCCGGAAAAGCCAGGGTCAAGAACGCCATGACCGTCGTGCAGAGTGTCTTCATGGGCGGGACAAGCAGCATATTTTGTCTGAAAAATCAACCAAAGGGCCGGGCGTTGTCCCGCGCTCAGCCACTCGGCGCGTTCAAAATCCCGTGTCGGGATTCATCGTGCGACGGCTGCGGCCAACGCATCAGCGAGGCACGGCCGGCGTCGGTCAGATCGTAGACGCCGCGGTCGACGCGCGCGAACCAGCCATAGACATTGTGCAGCAGGATTTTCGGCGCAAGCGGCGTCAGCGCCTTGAGATCGCGCGGGCGCTTGGGCCCGTCGGCCAATGCCGCGGCGCAGGCGAGGGCGCTTTGGCGGTATGCTGTCATGATGGGATTGCGCGATCCCCCGCCCGCGACCGGATCGCCGCGGCGCCGGCGATGTTCGTCGACCAGCCGCGAGCGGCGCCGTGGGTTCTTGCGCGGCGTGACGGTGACCGGGCTCAGAAGCACCTCGACCCGGTCGCTCGCCGTTACGCCGAGCAGGCCGAAGCCAAGCCGGCGGCAAAGATTGCGGAACCGGGCGTCGCTCTCGCGTCCCTTGCCCCTGGCCGACATGCGCGCGGCCAGCCACACCTCGTCGCAGGCGGTCGCGCGGTCGACGCCTTGCAGCACCAGTTCGAGATTGAACGCCAGCTTCAACTCGCAAATGACGACGACGGGCGGCTCCCCCTCACGCAGCGCGACAATGTCGCAGCCGCCGATCTCGCCCTTCACGGCAAAATCCAGGCTTTCGAGAAACCGCTTCACCGGCGCGTAGAGTGAGGTTTCGTTCATAGGCTCAAGGCTTAGCCGATTCGGCACGAAAAGCCTCGGGAGCACGTCTACATGCCTTTCCGGGTTCGCCGAACCATCCTGATGCGGCTTGAGCGGCTTCCTCGGGGTTGGGGTCATCCTCGCCGGCCCAGGCCACGAAGCCATCGGGGCGCACGAGCACGGCGCTCAGGCCCAGTTGATCCCTGGCCTTACCGGCGACGTAGGTGATCCGGTCGCCCCAGCGGCCTGCAAGCGCTTCAAGCGATGGGCGAGCGTCAAAGTCAAGGAACAGGCCCTTGCCCGGGCTGAGGAGCCCGCCGATTTTGACAGCGGCTCGGCTCCGAATGCGCGGTCTTCCTCGGATGGCGGTTCAATATCTCGGATAAGGCTCGACGCGATGGCATCAGCGGTCGCCAACTCTCGCAGGAACACCGCCAGCGCTTCCTCTTCCAGCAGACGTTTTTTCGGGGGAGCCATGTCGCACTCCATAGTCAACCAGTGGGATGAAAGTGGGGATCGGTAACGCAACCTGCGATTAGCGAAGCCATATCGACACCTTACGGCAATAATCTGGCGGAGGGAGTGGGATTCGAACCCACGGTGAACTTGCGCCCACGCCGGTTTTCAAGACCGGTGCCTTAAACCGCTCGGCCATCCCTCCAGCGACATCTCTTCGCCCAGCGTCACTCGATCAGATATTCGAGCCTGGCGGCGAATGAAGAGAGCCATCTTGCTGATGCTCTAGTGTGCCCGGCAAAGATCTGTCAACCGGCATGCGCGGACCGCATGTTTCCCGGCAGCCGACGCCGGGCAGGGTGGCGTCACAATCTTGCCCGGTTCCGGCCACAATCGATTAATAGCGTGATAAACAATTCCTGCGCACAAAGGACAGGGGTTCGAGGCGTCGTTGGTCTTAGTCAGGTAAGCTTTGGCTCCTGCGACGTTCAAGCCGCGGCGTTTTTGGTCGAGACTGTAGGGGACATCAGGAAATGCAAACTACGGCGCGCCCGCGTCTACGCCGTGCTTGCGCTTTCGCGCTATTCACCATGTCGGCAGCCTTGCTTGCCGCCTGCGCGTCGCAGCCTGAACCAAAAGGGATGGTCCACAAGAAGACCCGTTCCAAGGAATATTTCGCCGAAACCGAATATGGCGTGAAGGCCAGCCCTCGCGTCGCCTTCATGCGGCGTGGCGGCGGCCGCGACCAGCTCGGAAAACCCTACCAGGTTCGCGGCAAGTGGTACTATCCGAAGGAAGACAAGCACTATGCCAAGGTCGGCCTGGCGTCGTGGTACGGCGATGCCTTTCATGGACGGCTGACCGCCAACGGCGAAGTCTACGACATGAGCCATCTGACGGCGGCGCACCCGACCATGCCTCTGCCGAGCTACGCCCGCGTCACCAATCTCAAGACCGGCAGTTCGGTCATCGTGCGCGTCAATGATCGCGGTCCCTACCACCAGGGCCGCATCATCGATGTCTCGGAACGCGCCGCCCAGATGCTCGACTATGCCAATGTCGGCACGGCCGAGGTGAAGGTGGAATATGTTGGCCGCGCGCCGCTCGACGGCAATGACGACCAGTATCTGATGGCCTCCTACCATCCAGGCAACAGGATACCGGATCCGTCGGACGGCCTGCCGACCGGCGTCATGGTGGCCATGAACGGACCGTCGCCCAGCCTGCCGGTGGGCGCTGCCGCCGTGCCGTTTCCGGGTCAGCTGACGAATACCGATATGATTCCGCAAGGGCAGGTGCCGGCACAATCGCCGGCCTTGGGTGACCTGGCGCTGCCCGACTTCGGTCCGATCGTGCCAGAGCGTCCGGATATCGGCCTGCCGCCGCAATCGCCGTTTTCGGTGGCCTCGCTCTCCTATGCCGACGAGCGCGTGCGGAGCGCCGATGTCTTTGCCGCACTTGACGACGACGGCATGTCGCCCGCCGACATCCTGCGCTCATGGAAGAGCGCCAATCCCCAGGCGCCGTCGCCGGCCTATGTCGCGGCCGGCACCTTCGATGACGCCACCGAGGCAAAACGCGTGGCCGCCGCGCTCGAGCCCTTCGGCAGGATCGAGATCCAGCGTTCCGAATTCGATGGCAAGGACTGGTATGCGGTGAACCTCTATCCGGACGGCCATGGCGGCGTCGACGATCTGCTGCAGGCGGCCTGGTCGCATGGTGCGCCGGACGCTCTGGCCGTGCGCAACTGATCTATTTTTCCCGCACGGTTGATCCTGCGGAAAAAACCCTGATAGCTTGGCTGCGCCAGAACCGGCAAACGGGTCGAGATTTCATGCAGTTGCGCGTCTTTCCGCCTTTGGCCGGATTTCTGGGATTGGCCCTGCTGCTGTTTTGCATCGCGCCCGCCAGCGCGCAGCTTTTCGAGACCAAGGCAGCCCAGGCCTTCATGATAGACGCCGACACAGGGACGGTGTTGTTTTCCAAGGACGCCGACAAGCCGATACAGCCGGCCTCGATGGCCAAGCTGATGACGATGGAAGTGGTGTTCAACGCCATCAAGTCCGGGCGCCTGACCCTCGACGACACGTTCGTGGTGAGTGAAAACGCCTGGCGCAAGGGCGGCGCCCCTTCGGGAACGTCGACGATGTTTGCCAAGCTCAAATCGGCGGTCCGGGTCGAGGACCTGATCCAGGGCGTGACGGTGCAGGCGGCCAATGACGGCTGTATCGTGCTGGCCGAAGGCTTGGCCGGGTCCGAGGACAATTTCGCCGCGCAGATGACCGAACGCGCCCGCCAGATCGGCCTGACCAAATCGACTTTCGTCAATTCGACCGGGCTGCCGGCGGAGGGCCAGCAGACGAGCGTGCGCGAGCTGGCAATGCTGGCTTTGCATCTGTGGCGCGAGTATCCGGACCTTTATCGCTACTACGGCCTGAAGGATTTTACCTGGAACAAGATTTCGCAGAGGAATCGCAACCCGCTGCTGGCGATGGACATCGGCGCCGACGGCCTGGCGGTCGGCAGCAGTGAGGTGTCCGGCTTTGGCATAGTCGGCTCGGTCGGCCACAATGGCGCGCGGGTGATCGCGGCGATGAGCGGGCTCGCCAGCGACAAGGAACGCGCCGAGGAGGCGCGCAAGCTGCTCGAATGGGGTGCCCGTTCCTTCGAGAAGACGCAAATCTTCGCCAAGGACGAGGTGGTGGGCCAAGCTCAGGTTTTCGGCGGCATTAAAGCCGGCGTGACGCTGAAGGCGAAAGGGCCGATCGCCATCTTCCTGCCGGTAGCCAACCGCGACAAACTGACGGCGAGCATCGTCTATGACGGACCGGTTGCCGCACCTGTGGAGGAGGGGCAGCCGGTAGGCGTGCTGCGGGTCTGGATCGGCGATACGCTGAGCCAGGAGACGCCGCTGTTCGCCGCCGAATCGATCGGCATCGGCACGCTGCCGCAACGCGCCCTCGACGCCGTCAAGGAACTGGCCGTCGGCTGGCTCCGCTAAAGCGCGTCGCGCTGAACCGGATTCACGCGATGCGCTTTAGCGTCTTTGTTTATGCATGTCGTTCTCTCAAAGCCGAGCTCACTTTTGAGCGACTGCGATAACTCCGGCGGCATGGACGTTTCCCCGAACGCGGACTATCTAGAGCGCTAGAATCCATTCAAATAAGGGATAAAGGCCTTTCGATTGGCACGCGGATTTTTCATCACCTTCGAAGGCGGCGAAGGAGCAGGCAAGTCGACGCAGATCGAGCGGCTGGCGGGAAAGATGCGCGCCAAGAAATACGACGTCCTCGTCACCCGCGAGCCCGGCGGCTCGCCGGGCGCGGAAGCGGTCCGGCATGTGCTGCTTTCGGGCGCCGCCGAGCCGTTTGGGCCGAAGATGGAAGCGCTGCTTTTCGCCGCGGCGCGCTCCGACCATGTCGAGCAGGTCATCCGCCCGGCGGTCGAGCGCGGCTCCATTGTCCTATGCGACCGCTTCCTGGATTCCTCGCGCGTCTACCAGGGCGTCACCGGCGGCCTCGACCCGGTGTTCATGGAGACGCTGGAGCAGGTGGCCATCAATGGCATGATGCCCGACATGACGCTGATCTTCGACATCGATCCCACCGAAGGCCTGAGACGCGCAACAGTACGTCGCGGCGCCGGCGCCGGCCCCGACCGCTTCGAAAAGGAAACACTTGCCATTCACGAGGCGCGCCGCGAGGCATTCCTGGCGATCGCGGCGGCCGAGCCGGAGCGCTGCGTCGTGATCGACGCATCCGCCGCTCCCGATGCGGTAGAAAATGTCGTCACCGCCACGGTGTTCGCGGCGCTGGAGGCGAGGGCGCCCATGCGCAACAGACAGACCGCACCCGCATGATCTTCGAACGCATCGCGCCGGAACAGCATGACACGCTGGACGGCGTCCCCGAACCGTCCGAAACGCCACGCCTGGTCGGGCACGGGCAGGCCGCCGCCATGCTCGCCGCCGCCTATCGTGCTGGAAAGCTGCCGCACGCGCTGATCTTCGCCGGACCGCTCGGCATCGGCAAGGCGACGCTCGCCTTCCATCTGGCGCATCACCTCCTGAAGCATCCGGCCTTCGAGCAGGCGCCGGAGACGCTCGCCGTTCCCGATCCGGCGTCCTCGCTGTTTCGCCAGATCGCCACCGGCGCGCATCCCGGCGTGCTGCATCTGACCCGTCCGCTGAACGACAAGACCAAGAACTTCAAGACGGTCGTCACCGTCGACGAGATCCGCAAGGTCAATCGCTTCCTGTCGCTGACTTCGCATGACGGCAGCTACCGGGTGGTGATCGTCGATCCGGCCGATGACATGAACACCAATGCAGCCAATGCCTTGCTGAAGAATCTCGAGGAGCCGCCGGCGCGAACGCTGTTCATCCTCATCGTCCATGCACCGGGCAGCCTGTTGCCGACGATCCGCTCGCGCTGCCAATTGGTTCGGCTGTCGCCGCTCGATGCCGACGAGCTGATGGCGGTGCTGGAAACTGCCGAGCCGCCTCCGCCGGACGATCCGGCCGCGCGGACAGCCCTTGCCGCGCGGGCAGGGGGCAGCGCCCGCAATGCGATCCTCCTGACGCAGTATGGCGGGTTGGAGATCGCCGAAACGCTGGACGCCCTGGTGAGCGCCGGCAAGAGCGACATCGCCGGCGCCTATCGCCTTGCCGAGGTGGTGGCCGGGCGCGACCAGGCGATCCAGTTCGATATCTTCAACCGCCGCGCGCTCGACCTGTTGTCCTATGCGGCGAGCCGGGCGGCGCTGGCCGGCGATCTCGCACGAGCCAAAACGCTTTCGGACACTTGGCATGAGGCGCTGGACGCTATATCTGAGACTGATACCTACAATCTCGACAAGAAGCAGCACGCCTTGACCATGATCGACCGCCTGAAGTCTGCAATGCGAATGTGATGGTTCCCTCGGGATGGCAATCGCCGCCCCGATGCGATATCCACCGCCACGCCTTACATTCAGACATTCATGACGGTTCATTCATGTCACGCGATACATACTACGTCACGACCGCGATCTCTTACCCCAATGGCAAGCCGCATATCGGCCATGCCTACGAATTGATCGCCACCGATGCGCTGGCCCGCTTTCAACGGCTCGACGGCAAGCAGGTCTTCTTTCTCACCGGCACCGACGAACACGGCATCAAGATGCTGCAGACAGCGAAGAAGGAAGACATTTCGGCGCGCGAACTGGCCGACCGCAATTCGGCCGAGTTCAAACGCATGGCGACCGCTCTCAACGCCTCCAACGACGATTTCATCCGCACCACCGAAGAGCGGCACTACGCGGCCTCTCAGGCGATCTGGAAGGCGATGGCCGCCAATGGCGACATCTACAAGGGCGGCTATGCCGGCTGGTACTCGGTGCGCGACGAAGCCTATTACGGCGAGGAGGAAACCGAGGTTCGTCCCGACAATATCCGCTATGGCCCGCAAGGAACGCCGGTCGAATGGGTCGAGGAGGAAAGCTATTTCTTCCGGCTCTCGGCCTATCAGGACAAACTGCTGGCGCTCTATGAGGGCCAGCCGGATTTCATCGGCCCGGCCGAGCGGCGCAACGAAGTGATGAGCTTCGTCAGATCGGGACTGAAAGACCTGTCGATCTCGCGCACGACGTTCGACTGGGGCGTGCCGGTGCCCGGCGACGAGAAGCACGTGATGTATGTCTGGGTCGACGCGCTGACAAACTACATTACCGGCGTCGGCTATCCCGATGAAAAAGCAGATAATTGGAAATTCTGGCCGGCCGATGCGCACATCATCGGCAAGGACATCGTGCGTTTCCACGCCGTCTACTGGCCGGCCTTCCTGATGTCGGCAGGCATTCCGCTGCCGAAGCGCGTCTTTGGCCACGGCTTCCTGTTCAACCGCGGCGAGAAGATGTCGAAATCGGTCGGCAACGTCATCGACCCCTTCACCATGGTAGAGCACTACGGGCTCGACCAGGTGCGCTATTTCTTCCTGCGCGAGGTGCCGTTCGGCCAGGACGGCAGCTACAGCCACGAAGCGATCGTCAACCGCACCAATGCCGACCTCGCCAACGGCATCGGCAATCTGGCGCAGCGCTCGCTGTCGATGATCGCCAAGAACTGCGGCGGCGTGGTGCCGACGCGCGGCGAGCTGACGGATGCCGACAAGGCAATCCTCGATCAGGCGGCGGCCGCTCTTGCCGCCGCGCGCAAGGCAATGGCCGAGCAGGGCATCCATCTGGCGCTGGCGTCGATCTTCGGCGTGGTGGCCGAAGCCGACCGGTATTTCGCCGGACAGGAACCCTGGGCACTGAAGAAGACCAACCCCGAGCGCATGCAAACGGTGCTGTGGACAACGGCCGAGGTGGTCCGGCGCGTGGCGATTCTGTGCCAACCCTTTATTCCAGGATCGGCCGCGAAGCTGCTTGACCTGCTGGCGGTGCCGGCAGACGAGCGCAATTTCGTGCATCTCCACGCCGACCATGCGCTTGTGCCGGGCAGAGCGTTGCCTGTGCCAGAAGGCGTGTTTCCGCGTTATGTCGATCAGCCGGAAGCGAACGGCTGATGCTCGTCGACAGCCACTGCCATCTGGATTTTCCGGACTTCGCCGAGGAACGGGCGGCCGTCGTCGCCCGTGCCCTGGCCGCCGGGATCGGCCGCATGGTAACCATTTCGACGCGCGTGAAGCGATTTCAGCAAATACTTGAAATCGCAGATGCTTTCGACGAAGTGTACTGCTCCGTCGGAACCCATCCGCACAATGCCGCCGAAGAGCTTGACGTGACGACGGCGGATCTCGTGCGCCTGTCCGCTCATCCAAAGGCGGTGGCGATCGGCGAGGCCGGGCTCGACTATTTCTATGACAAGGCGCCCCGCGATGCGCAGGCGCAGGGTTTGCGCAACCACATCGCCGCTGCTCGCGAGACGGGCCTGCCGCTGGTCATCCATTCGCGCGACGCCGACGACGACATGGCTCATATTCTTGAGGAAGAAACGGGGAAGGGCGCCTTCCCATTCGTCCTGCACTGTTTTTCGTCGGGACGCAGGCTGGCCGAGGTCGGCGTCTCGCTGGGCGGCTATGTTTCGTTTTCCGGCATCCTGACCTTCAAGAATTCGCCCGAAATACGCGCCATAGCCGCCGACCTGCCGCACGACCGGCTGCTGGTGGAGACCGATGCGCCATATCTCGCGCCGATCCCATTTCGCGGCAAGCGCAACGAACCCGCCTATGTCGCGCACACGGCCAGGGTTCTGGCCGAGACGATCGGCGTCAGCGAAGGTGAAATCGCAGCTTTGACGACCGATAATTTCTTCCGGCTGTTCGGCAAGATGCCGCGACCCGCCGAGCAAAGCGCCTGAACGATGACAGACCGGCTGCGCCTCACCATTCTCGGCTGTGGCTCGTCACCGGGCACGCCGCGCATCACCGGCGACTGGGGCAATTGCGATCCGCACAACCCGAAAAATCGGCGCATGCGCACGGCAGCCCTTGTCGAGCGGATTGCCGAGAGCGGCGCCCGCACCACCGTCGTCATCGACACAGGACCGGATTTCCGCCAGCAGATGCTGATGGCGTCGGTCAAACGCATCGATGCCGTCGTCTACACCCATCCACATGCCGACCACATCCACGGCATCGACGACCTGCGCGGCTTCGTGCTCGACCAGCGGCAGCGGATCGATATCCATGCCGACCAGCCAACGATGCTGCGGCTGCGCCAGGCCTTCGGCTACTGTTTCGAGACGCCGCCAGGCAGTTCCTATCCACCGATTGTCGACGCCCATATCATCGATCACACAAAGCCGGTCGTGATCGAAGGCGAGGGCGGTGCCCTCACCCTCGAGCCGCTGCCGCAGGTTCATGGCGACATCATATCGCTCGGTTTCCGCATCGGCGGACTAGCCTATTGCCCCGACATCAGCGATTTTCCGGCTGCCACCGCCGAGCGGCTGCGTAATCTCGATGTCCTGATCATCGACGCGCTGCAGTACAGGACGCACCCGAGCCATCTGTCGCTTGGCCAGGCGCTTGAGTGGATCGAGCGGCTGGCCCCGAAACAGGCTGTGCTGACCCATATGCATGGGCCGCTGGACTACGCTACCGTGATGGCTGAGACTCCGGCAAATGTCGAGCCGGCATTTGATGGCATGGCGCTTGAAATTCCTTATAGATCAGACAGATAGAATGTTCTCTTCATAGCTGGCATTGGTCGCCTGGCCATGAGCCGCGACTACAGGTGCGACGTCGAGATCTTGCACTTGGCATCGCCACACGGCCGCCGCCAGTTCGCTGCCGCTTCAAGATTGCAAAATGTTCAAAGAGGATTGCATTGTCAGGCCGGTGGATGCTCGTCGATCTGCATTGCAGGCCTGACAGGCAGTCGCAGTCTATGTGACAACTTCCTAAAATATACATTGAGAACAAGAGGCGCTAATCTTTGCCCGTTAGTTGGAAAGGAGAGGCCAGATGATTCGCAAACTCGTACTTACAGTGACGCTTCTTGCTCCTATCGCTACCACAGCGCAGGAATTGCCAACCGCCCCTTACTTGCCGCTTGAACGGGCAACCAAGGCAGCACAAGCCGCGCTGGAGGCCTGCGCTGCCGAAGGCAGCAATGTCAGCGTCGCCATCGTGGCGCGGAGCGGCGCGACGCAAGTGCTGCTCAAGGCCGATAATTCCGGCGCACACACCGCATCCAGCGCCGAAGGCAAGGCCTTCACCGCGGCAGCCTTGGGTCGCGACACTGCGGGGCTCGCCGAATTCATAGCCTCCAAGCCGGCAAATGACGGCATGCGTGACATGGATCGTCGCATGGTGATCCAGGCTGGCGGCTTGCCGGTCAAGTTCGGCGATGCCTTGGTGGCCGGCATTGGCGTCGGCGGTGCTCCTTCGGGCGATATCGACGCCAAATGCGCCGCCGCCGGGCTCAAGGCGATCGGCGCCGCCGAGTAGACCTGCCTAGACCTGCCTAAGATGCCAACGCAGCCCGTCCAAGGCGGGCTGCTCTGTTGAACGGGGTTCAGTCTGTGAACCCTGTCTCCACACCGGAACCGGCGGACGTAAGATCGCATTCGACCGGCAACCGACGGCCGATCCTGAGACCCGAGCTGGAAGCTTAGTTCCATAATCTATCTTATGCGACTTTCGGCAAGGTAGGAATGTCGCTCCTGCTTGTGCGCAGCCAATCTCCCCACCTCAACTCTCCTGACACGGTTTTTGGTGCCCGTTCTGCTAAACTGGTGAATTGGAATGAACGCTTTGCAGATCACGGGCCACATGGCAGCCGCTTCGTCGCCGCCCGCGAGGGCATCGAAGCTGCAGCAATGGCTGTCGTCGGCTACCTGCGTAGCCGCTCTCTGTGTTCGTCAAGAATGCGCTCAATGGTCCGGACTCGGTCCTGCCGACGGTTGAGACCTCTGCGTGCTTTGCCGCGAGCGTGCCGCTCATAGATTTCCCGGCTCGCCTGGAGCTGCTCGATATACACCTTATCGGGCTTCCCATTCTCAAGGCGGTCGAACACCCAGCAGAACGGCGCCGGGAGCTGGCCTTCGCGATAGCGCGGGCTTGCCGAGGCCTGATCTTCGTCGAGGATTTCCTGCAGCACGACCTGATCCCAGACTTCCGGGTTTTCATCGCTGCGCTTCTTCCACAAGGCGAGGATCTCGCGAGCAGCCGGCGTATCGTTGATGAGGATGGTTCCAGCCATCAGCCGGCCACTTTCGCGATAGACCGCGATGTCGCAATCAAAACCGGCGAGCTCCGGCCAGGGATCATGATGGAAGACCGTGTCGACGTCCACATACAGCAGCGGTCCCTGAAGCCTCCTACGCATATTGACAAGGAATGTCGGCTTCAGGCTCGCGTTGCGCACCCAGGATCCAGCGTCGGCGAATGGCCGGGCTTGGACAGAAAGGCCAAGACGCCACGCTGACGCGGTCATGCGAGCGGCTTCTGTCTCATAGAAGGAGTTGATCGTAAAGAACGCCACGATTTCACCGGTCCGGGTTGCCGGGCGGCTGTGGGTTTATCGGGAAGGGAGCGAGCATTTCCCGGTGCCTGTGTTTGGTGGCCCGGAACAAATCAAGAATGTGGGTGAGCAACGCGAAGCCTTATTAGGATATGAATATTTAGACGCCAAGCATATAGCAATAAGTCCGAATAGCCTCGCAATGCGATAAAGTCATCGGTAGCGGCGCAGAAAACATTGGGCCACAACCATTTTGTTGACGAGGGGCGCCAGCTGGGCCGAGGCCGCGGTCTGGAACTCCTGTCCTTGCGCTCAACCAGATCATTTCGCCGGCCATGATGCAGCCGTAAGGATACACCTGGTCGATGACCTCGGCGAGTTCGTGCTTTGGATCTGGCGACGCGCTGCTGGTTTGCCCCCGGCTTCTCGAGGCAACCTCCCTACCCCAGAACTTTCAATGAGCTCCGCTCGCTCTGGTTGCAGCATTCGGCCTACCGTTGCCAAAAAGGCTTTGCCAGCTCCGCCTCGACCTGTTGTCTCGTCAATCCGATGTCGTCGATCAGATGGGGATTGTCCTTCGACATTCGCTCAAGCTCCCAGCGAAAGCGTATCCGCTCGCGCCAGGTCCGATCGTGCCAGGCCGCGACAATGCTTCGCAGGGTCGCCAAGTGCCGACGCGACGCTTCCGCCAGCACTACAGGCATTCTCGGCCGCACCGTCTGACACCGCGTCGATGCAAGGGTATCGTTCATGGCAACCTCCTATGGTTTGAGGGTGGACCTCGACCTGAAAGAGGTTGAATTGTGCCGGATGCAAACAGCGCCGTAATTAAGCCCTCCCAAATAGTTCTCAAAAGTTCCAAACGGGCTATAGATGCGCCTTATGCAGGGATCGCGCTTTGCCTTCGGTCCGTTCGTGCTTGATCCGGATGCGGGAACGCTGCTTCGGAACGATGATCCTGTTGCCGTCGGCTACCGCGGGCTGAAGCTGTTGGCGGCGCTCGTCGGGCGGCCTGGCGAAATCCTCGACAAGGCCAAGCTGATGGATGCGGCGTGGCCGGGTACGGCCGTCGAGGAAGGCAATCTCACCGTCCAGATCGCGCAGCTGCGCAAGCTGCTTGGTCCGTCCGCCGACGGCGGTGAATGGATCACCACTGTTCCGCGCGTCGGCTACCGCTTCACGGGGATGGTCGAACCCCTCGATGGCGCGAACCGAAAAGCTTTGCCGCTGCCCGACAAGCCGTCGATAGCCGTGCTGCCCTTCGTCAATCTCAGCAACGACCCCGAACAGGAGCCCTTCGCCGACGGATTGACCGAAGACCTGATCACCGACCTGTCCAGAGCCTCGGGCTTGTTCGTCATCGCGCGCAACTCGACCTTCGCCTACAAGGGAAAGGCAGCAGACGTGCGCGAAATCGCCCGGGAGCTTGGCGTGCGCTACCTTCTGGAGGGCAGCGCAAGACGTGCCGCGGGGCGCGTGCGCATCAACGCCCAGTTGGTCGACGCGGCGAGCGGCGACCACCTTTGGGCGGAACGCTTCGACCGCGGGCTGGACGATATCTTTGCCGTTCAGGACGAGGTGACGGCCAAGATCGTGGAAGCGCTGCTCGGCCGGCTGCGCGCGCCGCCGCCGCGCAATCGGCCCAAGACTCTCGAGGCCTACGATCTGTGCGTGCGGGCGCGCAAGCTGATCGACGATTCGCCGCAGACGGCGCGGGAAGCGCATCTGATGCTGACGCGCGCGGTCGCGCTCGATCCGGACTATGCCGAGGCCTATCGCTGGCTTGCCATGAACCACTGGATGGGATGGGTGCATTGGGGCGAACCGGTGGAACCGAACCGCCGTATTGCCCTGGAGCTGGCGCGCAAGGCGGTGGCAATCGATCCCAACGACGCCGGCTGCCGCTGGGTGCTCGGCAACCTGCTTGCCTATGAGCGCGACTTCGCCGAAGCGGATGCCGAGTTCGCCAGGGCGTTCGAGCTCGACCCCAACGAGGCCGATGCCTGGGCGACACTGTCTGACATCTCCGTGCTGGCCGGGCGGGTCGAGGAAGGGCTCGAACAAATCCGCAAGGCGTTCCGGCTCAACCCGTTTCCGGCAAGCTGGTACTATCTGACGCTCGGCGCGGCGCAATATGCGGCGCGCGACTACGAGGCCGCCGTCAAGACGTTGCGCCGGGACGAGACTTACCGCACCAGCTCACGCCGCTTCCTGGCGGCCAGCCTCGCGCAGCTCGGCCGGCTCGACGAGGCGCGCGCGGAAGTCGAACTGTTCCTCGTCGGCAATCCGCATTTCACCACCAGCCACTGGGTCTGGACGGAGCCCTTCCGCGATCCGGCGATGCTCGACCATTTCGTCGATGGCTTCCGCAAGGCCGGCCTTCCGGAGTGAAGCGCCGCTGGTCCGCTGACCACGCCGCCTTCCCGCCGTTTGTCTACTCCTCGAAGCGGCCCGTGGCGTCACGATCGCGCTCATATCGTCTCGTGAGCGGAAACGGCGGCAACCAGGACTCGCGACGGACGATCCAGCTTTCGTAGGTCGGCGTCAGTTGGTCAGGGGCATCCAGGGATCCCAGGTTGACTTCGATTTCGTCGGCGGTGCGGCCGAAAAGGGTCGAGCCGCAGCGAGGGCAGAAAAACCGCCCGGCGTAGTCGCGTGTTTCGCCATCGATCGTGACCGCATCCTGAGGGAAAATCGCGGAAGCGTGAAAAAGGGCTCCATGATGCTTGCGGCAGTCGAGACAGTGACAAAGGCCCACCCGGTATGGGCGTCCAGTCGCCACAATTCGGACGTTGCCGCACAGGCAACCGCCGGTGAATCGGTCCATGCTGCATTCCTCCAAATCAAGCGAGTTGGATGTTTACGAACAACTCCACCATCCATGAACGCGACGCCAGCCTTTCAGCTAATGCGTCTGCGGTTGAAGTTCGATCCGATAGCCGAGCACGCACCTTCCGGCCGGCTCGATCAGCATCACTCCTGGCTTGTCGGCGAATTCGCCATCGAAATCCACCGGGCTGGCGAGGCCGTGCCAGGGTTCGATGCAGAGGAATGGCGCGCCGCCCGGCTTTGACCAGACGCCCAATTCCCGGAATCCGTTCCAATGCATCTCGATCGCCGGACCACGATCGGCACCGTAACGCACAGCGGTGCTGGAAGGCTGGTCCAGGATCAAGGCATCCTCGTCAAACAGCCGATCCGACAAAGCGAGAATGTTGCCCTCGATGGGCGTCGGCTGCCTTGCCGCCTGCAGTAACCCGTCCTTGAGACGGCGGATCGGCGCATGCTCGGGCTTTGCAAAGGTCAGGCGGTAGGCCTCCTTGGGCAGGTCCGGCAGCAGCGGCCAGTTGAATGCCGGGTGCGCCCCGATCGACGCCGGTAGCGGCTCGTCGCCGGTGTTGGTGATCTCGAACGTGACGCCAAGCTGCCGGCCGTCGAGAGTGTAGGTTACCGCCAGAGGCGAAGGGGTAGTGCGTTCGGGTCTCCGCGTCGTCGGTGAGCACCAGCATGCAGGACCGAGAACCCCTCTCCGCCCAGGCAAACGACTTATCGCGGGCGAAGCCGTGCTGCGTCATCGGATAGGTCTGGCCGCGATGGCGCAGTTGGTCGCCCTTCAGCCGGCCGACGATCGGAAACAACACCGGGGAATGACGGCGCCAGGCCGGTCCGGCCTGCCACACAAGCTCCAGCCCATCCGCATCCCGCAGCGAGACCAGTTCGGCCCCCTGCCCGACTATAACGGCCGAGATGTCGTCGCCATGAAGTGTCTGGCTGTCCTGTGCCATATGTTCTCGCGGTTTGTCTTTGCTTGGCCGGCAGGCTAGCAAATGGCCAGGCGTGAACTCAAGGCGGCGGTTTGCATTGCGTTTCACACAGTCACGATGAACGTGCGATGGCACAAGCGGGCAAGGCGCCGTCTCAAATGAAGAGTGGCCGGAGATTTCCCTCCGGCCACGGCAAGATGCAGGGTGTTGCCTGCTACAGTTCGGACTATTCCCGCTCGCCGGTGAAGTTCAGCAACAGCTGGAAGATGTTGACGAAGTTGAGGTAGAGCGAGAAGGCGCCGAAAACGGCCAGCTTCTGCCGCGACTCCGCGTCGAAGTTCTCCGCATACCGTTCCTTGATCGACTGCGTGTCCCAGGCAGTCAGGCCGATGAACACGGCGATGCCGATCACCGAGATGGCGAACTGCAAAGCGGTCGAGCCGAGAAAGATGTTGACGATGCTGGCAATCACCACGCCGATCAGGCCCATGATCAGAAAGGACGAGAACTGGGTCAGGTCACGCCGGGTCGTGTAGCCGTAGAGGCTGGTGGCGCCGAACATGGTGGCGGCGATGAAGAAGGTGCGTGCGATGCTGGTTCCGGTGAAAACCAGGAAGACCGAGGCCAGCGACAGACCCATGACCGCACAGAAGGCCCAGAACATCGCCTGCGCGCTTGCCGCCGACATCGTCTGCATCTTGAACGAGAACAGCAGGACGAAGGCGAGCGGCGCCAGCATCACCACCCATTTCAGCGGGCTGGAAAAGATTGGCACGTAGAGCGCGGGCGTCGACGACACCATGAACGCGATGAGGCCGGTGACCACGAGGCCGAGGCCCATATAGTTGTAGACGCGCAGCATGTGCTGGCGCAGGCCCTCGTCGTAGAGGGCGCCGCTTTGGGCGCCGGTGCCGACGCGGTATCCCAGGTTGGGCGTGTTCATTTGCATTCTCCTTTGTGAACGGATCAGTAAAGCGTTCTCGCAAGCGTCTCGGCGGCGCGGTCGAGGTCGCGGACCTGGCTTTGCGCGACCACCGCATAAGCGACCTCGCCGATCTGGAAATAGGCCGAGGAAATGTCGCCCGAGGGCGCGACGGTCGGCTTGACCACGTCGAAGGTTCCCGGCCGTATCGCGAACAGCGACACCAGGCCCATCTCCTTGGTCTCGACCGCCATCTCGACGCTGGGGCCGAAGCGCGATGGATAGACCTGCACGTCGCGGACCTTCCAGTCCTTGGGCAAGGACGGCATGACGATGGCCGTCGCCGCGCGGATTTCGCCGGCATTGTAGTTTGGCGCCTCGGCCTGCGAAGACATGCTTTCGCGCACAAGGGTCGTCCTGTGCGCGCGCACCGCCTCGTCGACATAGGCGGGCGGCTGCGGCGAGGCGACGACCCTGGTCACAGACATCGGCCCGACGAAGCCGTTAGCCAGCCAGCCGGCAGCGACGAAAGCGGCCACCGCCGCGGCACGTTGCAAGACGCCGAAGATGCGGCCCCGGGCAAGTCCCCTCTCCAGGCGCCGCGCGGCATCGGTCGTCACCGGCCTCGCCATGCCTGATCCGGCCAGCGCCACGCGCAGTTCGTCCCGCATCCTGAGATCAGACATCACACGCGCGGCCTCTTCCGGCCGGGCGGAGAGGAAGGCCTCGACTTCGATACGGCGCGAGACGTCGAGCTGATCGTCGACATAGGCGTCGAGATCAGCGTCCGTCACGGGGTCGATAGTTCCTGTCATGACGGGCCTCCAACGATCCTGAGGTGATTTTTCGCCTTCGTCGGAGCCCCCTCCTCCATCTTCCGAAGCGCGGCGCGCGCCCTACCGATGCGCGACATCAGTGTTCCGAGTGGCACGCCGCTGGCATCGGCCGCCTGGCTGTAGGAAAGGCCCTCAATGGCGACGAGATGCAGGGCCGAGCGCTGTTCTTCGGGCAGGCTGAAAAAAGCATCGCGCACCTGGCCCAGGCGCACCGAATGCTCCTGCGGCGCCGGCGCGCTGCCATCCGCAAGGTATCCAGCCTGTTCGATGCGCGCTGCTTCAGAGCGTCGCGAGCGCATGCGGTCGACGAACGTGTTGTGGACGATGGACAGCAGCCAGGCGCGCAAATTTCCGCCCGAGCGGAAGGTGCCGCGCCGCTCATAGGCGCGCACAAGAGCGTCATGCACGAGATCCTCGGCATCGGCACCGTCGCGCGTCAGCGAGCGCGCGTAACGCCTGAGCGAACCGAGTTGTCCGACGATATCGAAGCGTGGCATCGACCGTTTCATGCCCTGTTTACGGAACATGTGGGGGTTTTAATCCCGGCCCCGCAGATTTTTTCGCGAAACGCCGCAGATATGCAGCCGCCGAGGTAGCTCGCAGCGATGCCAGGCTATGCGATTCAGGCTGGCGCGAGTTAAAACCGCTGGTGCAAGGGGGTCGATTTGCGTATCACTCCGCCGCGCCAACGGAACCATGCAGATGTTTGAAAACCTTCAGCCGGCTGCCGCCGACAAGATCCTTGCCCTGATCGGCCTCTATCGTGCCGATCCTCGACCCGACAAAGTCGACCTCGGTGTCGGCGTCTACAAGGATCGCGACGGCAAGACGCCGGTCATGCGGGCCGTGCGCGAGGCGGAGAAGCGGCTGCTGCAGGGTCAGGACACCAAGACTTATCTCGGCCTCGCCGGCGACACCGGGTTCAATACCGTGATGGCCAGGCTGGCCTTCGGTGCGGATGCAGACATGACGCGGATCCGTGCTGCGCAGGCGCCGGGCGGCTCCGGCGCGCTGCGGCTGGTAGCCGAGCTTTTGAAGCGAACCCGTGCCGATGCGACGGTCTGGTTGTCCGACCCCACCTGGCCGAACCACATGCCAGTGATGCGCGCCGCCGGGCTGCGAATCCGTGAATATCCCTATTTCGACGCGACATCGGGCGCCGTTCGCTTCGACGACATGCTGGCAGCACTGCGCACCGCGAAGCGCGGCGACGTGGTGCTGCTGCATGGCTGCTGCCACAACCCGACCGGCGCCAATCTGGACATCGCGCAGTGGGCCGCTGTCACAGATCTCGTCGTCGAGCGCGGCCTGCTGCCGTTTGTCGACATTGCCTATCAGGGCTTTGGCGATGGCCTCGAGGCCGATGCCGCCGGACTGCGGCTGCTGGCCGAAAAAGTTCCGGAAATGGTCGTCGCGTCCAGCTGCTCGAAGAACTTCGCCGTCTACCGCGACCGTGTCGGCGCGGCGATGATCCTGGCCAGGGACAGCGGGCAGGCCGACGTGGCGCTGGGCCAGATGCTGTCGGCGGCTCGTGCCATGTATTCGATGCCGCCGGACCACGGCGCAGCGGCAGTGCGCATCGTGCTCGAGGACGCGGTCTTGCGCGCGGACTGGGAAGCCGAGCTCGAGGAGATGCGCCTGCGCATGCTCAGGCTTCGGGTGCAATTCGCCGAGGCGCTGCGCCGGCAGTCCAATTCCGACCGCTTCGATTTCGTCGCCAGCCATCGCGGCATGTTTTCCCGGCTTGGGCTCACGGAAGCGCAGGTCGAACGGCTGCGCGCGGAATATGGCGTCTACATGGTCGGCGACAGCCGCATCAATGTCGCCGGCCTGCCGGAAGACGGCATGGACAAGCTCGCCAAGGCGATCGTTTCCGTGCTCGACTGACCGGACTTGTTCGGCGCAACTGTGGACAAGCCCGCTTCGCTCGCCGACAGCATTGGCCGCGCGGCGGACCGCGCGATAGCATCCGCCGCATGAAGCCATCGAAAGACATTTCGCGCCTGATCGAAATCATGGCGGCGCTGCGTGCGCCAAAGACCGGCTGTCCCTGGGATATCGAACAGGATTTCTCGACCATCGCGCCTTACACGATCGAGGAGGCCTATGAGGTGGCCGACGCCATCGCGCGCGGCGATCTCGACGATCTGCGCGACGAACTCGGCGATCTCCTTTTGCAGGTAGTGTACCACGCGCGGATGGCTGAGGAAGCCGGCGAGTTCGCTTTCGGCGACGTGGTCCAGGCCATCACCACGAAGATGATCCGCCGCCATCCACACGTCTTCGGCGACGAACAGGCCCGCAGTGCCGGCATGGCCAAGGGCATGTGGGAGAAGATCAAGGCACAAGAGAAGGCCGAGAAGCGTAGCGCCCGTCTCGCGCGCGGACTCGACCCGGAAGACAACGGCAAGGGGTTTCTGGACAGCGTGCCGGTCGCCCTGCCCGCACTGACGCGGGCATTGAAGCTTCAGGAGAAGGCCGCCCGCGTCGGTTTCGACTGGAGCGAGGCAGCCCCCATCCTCGACAAGATCGAGGAAGAGATCCGCGAATTGCGCGAGGCGCTGGCCAAAGGCCAAACCGCGGAGATCAAGGATGAATTCGGCGATATGCTGTTTGCCGTCGTGAATCTCGGCCGTCACCTGAAGCTCGATTCGGAAGCAGCGCTAAGCGGCACCAACGAGAAATTCCGTTCGCGCTTCCACTATGTCGAGCAGGCCCTGGAGAATTCCGGCAGCTCGCTGGAAAAGGCTGATCTGGACGAAATGGAAGCGCTCTGGCAGGAAGCGAAGAGCGCGAAATAACTGGCGTTAGCCGTTATTCTTGCGACGCAATCTGCTTTCGATCTCTTCGCGGGCACTTTGCGTGGCCTTGAGGGAGATGGTGGCGCTGCCGTCGTCATTGTCGGTTCGCGAAACGACATCGCCATTGCGGTAAAGCCAGTCGACAAGGCCGAACTGCGCCGGCCCGATCGTCACCGTCAGATCTTCAAGCTCGCCGGACATGCGTGTCTCGATGATCGCGTTCAGCGCGTCGATGCCTTCGCCCGTGACAGCCGATATGGCGACGGGAGGCGCCTTGGCATCCGTACTCTCGGCAAGCAGCCGTGCGCGATTGCCTTCATCGAGCAGGTCGACCTTGTTCCAGACCTCGATGACCCGCTTGGTATCGCCGGCGTCGACGCCGAGATCGGCCAGGATGCGCTCGACGTCCTCGGCCTGGGCGGATGTGTCAGGATCGGAGATGTCGCGCAAATGGATGATGAGATCCGCCTCGACCACCTCTTCAAGCGTGGCGCGGAAAGCCGCGATGAGATGCGTCGGCAGGTCCGAGATGAAGCCGACCGTGTCCGAGAGGATGATCGGCGTGCCGTGCGGCAGCCGCACGCGGCGCAGCGTCGGATCGAGCGTGGCGAACAGCATGTCCTGCGCCAGCACCCCTGCCCCGGTCAGCTTGTTGAACAGCGTCGATTTTCCGGCATTGGTGTAGCCGACGATGGCCACCACCGGAAACGGCACCTTCTTGCGCTTGGCACGATGCAGGTCGCGGGTGCGGCGCACCGTCTCCAGCTCGTGCTTCAGCTTGACGATCTTGTCCTGCAGGACGCGCCGGTCCGATTCGATCTGGGTTTCGCCGGGGCCGCCGAGGAAGCCGGCACCGCCGCGCTGGCGCTCGAGGTGGGTCCAGCTGCGCACCAGCCGGCCCTTCTGGTAGTTGAGATGGGCAAGCTCGACCTGCAGCGTGCCTTCCTTGGTGCGGGCGCGCTCGCCGAAGATCTCGAGGATCAGCCCGGTGCGGTCCAGCACCTTGGCGTTGAATTCCTTCTCGAGGTTGCGTTGCTGCACCGGCGTCAGCGGATGATCGACGATGACCACCTCCGCGTGCCCTTCCTTGACGATCTCCGCCAACTCCTCGACCTTGCCGCTGCCGAGCAAGGTCGCCGGACGTGGATCGTTGATGGTAACCACGGCCGTGTGGATCAGATCAAGATCGATGGCGCGGGCAAGGCCGACCGCCTCATCATGACGGGCCTCTGCCGAGCGCGTCAACCGCGGACGGCTGGTGTCGTCCTCGCCGCGCGGCTGGCGGGTAAGCACCGGCACGATGACAACTGCCCGGGTCGGACCCTCGGCCTCCGTCCCCGGCTGATGTGCTGATTTTCCGCGAACGCTGCGGTCCGGGTCCTTCTCACGTGCCAATCAGGCGCCCTGGCTTTCCTCGCCATCGAACATCTGAACCGGCTGGCTCGGCATGATCGTGGAAATGGCGTGCTTGTAGACGAGCTGGGAGTGGCCGTCGCGGCGCAGCAGGACGCAGAAATTGTCGAATGAAGTGACGACGCCGGTCAGCTTCACGCCGTTGATGAGAAAGATGGTGAGCGGGTTCTTGCTCTTGCGAACAGAGTTCAGGAACAGGTCCTGAAGGTTTTGCGATCGTTCCGCCATTGTTCTTGTCTTTCGCCGATCCCCTTCGGTTTGCAGGCCAATGCGCCAAATTAACCAGCACGTGTCAAGCGCGCAAACACCGTCTTGTCGTCAGTAACGACAAGCAGAACGAGATATATTGATGTTCATTCCACCTGTGCGGTTATCAGGCTGGACTTTTTTCCGCAATGTCAAAAAAGGCTTGCCGCAACGAAAGTGTTATCGAGCCGGGGTGGCCGTTGGCGATCGGGTCGCCGTCTATGGCCACGACCGGCATGGCGATCGTGGTCGCGGAACTGATGAAAGCCTCCCTCGCCGCCTTGGCCTCGGCGACGGAAAAACCGCGTTCCTCGATCTTGAGTCCGAGCTTGGCCGCCACTTCAAACATGGTGGTGCGGGTTATGCCGCGCAGAATACCGTGCTCGGCGGGCCTGGTGACCAGAACGCCGTCCCTGGTGACGATCCAGGCATTCGACGACCCGCCTTCCTTGACGTTGCCGTCCGTATCCACGAACCAGGCTTCCTGCGCGCCAGCTTCCTTGGCCTTCTGCTTGACTAACACATTGGCTAGCAGGCCGGTGCTCTTGATGTCGACGCGATCCCAGCGATTCTCGGGCACGGTGATGACGGCGATACCGGTCTCGGCCCGCTTGGCTCCAGCAGCGGGATCCAGCTTCCTGGCGGTGATCACCAGCGACGGCCTGGTATCAGCCGAGGGGAAGGCGAAGTCGCGGCTGGCGACGCCGCGTGTGACCTGGACGTAAACCAGGCCGTTGACGACATGGTTGCGATTGACCACTTCGCGCATGATGAGCGGCAGGACGCCTGGGGTGACCGGCCAGCCGATCGACAGCTCGCTCAGCGAACGGTTCAGCCGGGCGAGGTGACGCGGCATGTCCACGATGAAGCCGCGCGCCACTTCGCAGACCTCGTAAACGCCGTCGGCGAACTGGTAGCCACGGTCTTCGATATGCACAGCGGCATCGGCATGAGCGGTGTAGCGCCCGTTCACATAGGCAATACGCGGCATTTGTCACCTCGGGGGATCTGCTTCGGCTTGTTTAGGCGATTCCGCCTCAACAGTGATGGATAATCGCGTGGGCCACTGAAGCAACTCCAGAAAGCGTGTAACGATTTTCCGGCCGGAACTGCTTGAGCAAGGTATCGAACCGGGCCGGCAATGCATCAAACGTCGAACCGCTCAAGATATCAGGTCAGACGCCGAGCGACTTCAGCTTGCGGTGCAGCGCGGAACGCTCCATGCCGATGAACTCGGCCGTTTTCGAGATGTTGCCGCCGAACCGGTTGATCTGGGCGATCAGATAGTCCTTCTCGAATTGTTCGCGCGCCTCGCGCAGCGGCAGCGCCATGATGTGCTGGTCCGACTGGTTCGGCGTGCGGGGCATGACATCGCCGATTTCGGACGGCAACAGGTCGGCGGTGATCGGCGCATCGACATTGTCGCCGCGCGCCAGAATCATCAGCCGTTCGACATTGTTGCGCAATTGGCGAACATTGCCTGGCCAATTGTGCGCCTGCAGCACCGCCATGGCGTCATCGCCGATGCGGCGCGGCTTGATTCCGGCCTGACGGGCGATCTGCTTCATGAAATTGTCAACGAGATAAGGAATGTCCTCGCGCCGCTCGGCAAGTCCCGGCACCGTCACCGGTACCACCGCAAGGCGATGGTAAAGATCCTCGCGGAAACGGCCATCGGCGATCATCGCCTCCAGGTTCTGCGACGTCGAGGAGATGATGCGGACATCGACCTTGACCCGTTTGGTGCCGCCGACGCGCTCGAACTGCTGTTCGACCAGCACACGCAGGATCTTGTTCTGCGTCTCGCGCGGCATGTCGGCCACCTCATCGATGTAGAGGATGCCGCGATGGGCTTCCTCCAGGGCGCCGACCTTGCGCTCGACGCCGTTCGATTCGGTGCCGAACAGTTCGATCTCCATGCGTTCGGGCGTGATGTTGGCGGCGCTCAGCGTCACGAAAGGCGCGCTCTTGCGCGCCGACAGCGTGTGGATGGCGCGCGCGGCCAGCTCCTTGCCAGATCCCGAGGGGCCAATGATCATGACGCGGCTGTTGGTCGGCGCGACGCGCTCGATGGTCTGGCGCAACTGGCTCATCGCCGACGACATGCCGATCAGGTCGAAGGTCTCGCCGCTGCGCAGCTTGAGATCGGAAACCTCGCGCCTCAGCTTGGAGGTTTCCAGCGCACGCTCGGCAATCAGAATCAGCCTGTCCGCCTTGAAGGGCTTCTCGATGAAGTCATAAGCGCCGCGTCTGATGGCGGAGACCGCGGTTTCGATGTTGCCATGGCCCGAAATCATCACCACCGGCAGGTTGGGGTGCATGGTCTTGATCTCGTCCAGCAAAGCCAGGCCGTCCAGGCGCGAACCCTGCAACCAGATGTCGAGGAAAATCAGCCGCGGGGCTCGGTCGGCGATGGCCGCCAGCGCGGTGTCGGCATCGGATGCCGTGCGGGTTTCGTGACCTTCGTCGCTCAGTATGCCTGCGACGAGCTCACGGATGTCTTCCTCGTCATCCACGATCAGAATATCAGACGCCATTACCGACCTTTTCAGTTTCTCTTTCGTGTTCCGTCCTGCTTTCGCCGCGCGCTGGCGCCACGGCCGCAGGTGGCAGGATGATGCTGATCATCGCGCCGCGCCCGCCGTGGAAATCCGCAGGCGCATCGTGGAGCTCCAGCCTACCGCCATGGTCCTCCACGATCTTCTTGACGATGGCGAGACCAAGGCCCGTGCCCTTCTCACGCGTGGTCATGTAGGGCTCCAGCAGCCGCTGACGATTCTCCCGCGGCAGGCCTTTGCCATTGTCGATGACATCGATGCGAATCGCGCCATTCTGACGTCCGGCTTGAATCCGGATTATGCCGTGCGAACCGTCCTTCTGTTCCAGCCCGTCGATCGCTTCGGCAGCGTTCTTGATCACGTTGCCGAAAGCCTGCGCCAACAGGCGGCTGTCGAAAGTACCCTTGAGCGGTTCGTTGCCGAATATGCGCTCGAACGTGATGTCGGAACGGCTCACCTCGACCAGGAAGGAGGCCTCGCGCAGGGATTCACGCAGGTCTATGGACTTCATCTCGGGCTTCGGCATGCGCGCGAAAGCGGAGAATTCGTCGACCATGCGACCGATATCCTCGACCTGCCGGATGATCGTGTCAGTGCACTGGTCGAACACCTCGCGGTCCTCGGTGATGACCTTGCCGTAGCGGCGCTTGATGCGCTCGGCTGAAAGCTGGATCGGCGTCAGCGGGTTCTTGATCTCATGGGCGATGCGGCGCGCCACGTCGGCCCAGGCAGAGGAGCGCTGCGCCTGGACCAGATCGGTGATGTCGTCGACCGTCACGACGTAGGATTTCTCCTCAGTGCCGTTATCGCCGGCCTCGATGGTGATCTGCACGTTGAAAGTCCGCTCCGTGCCGGCGCGGAAAAACGTCACCTGCTCGCGATAGACGGGCTTGCCCGATTGGCGGCCGATCTCGAAGACGCGGCCGACATGCGGGAGAATGGCGGAAAGGTTCTGCCCCAGCGCCGCACTGGCCGAAATGGCCAGCATGGACTCGGCCGAGCGGTTCACGATGGTGACGATGCCATAGGGGTCGACGCCGATGACGCCCGCGGTGACACCGGCCAGCACCGCTTCCGAAAAGCGCCGTCGCTCGTCGATCAGATCCTTGGCGGACAGGATCTCGTTGCGCTGCGATTTCAATTCCTGCAGCATCTTGTTGAAGGTATTGCCGAGCGAGGCAACGTCGCCGTCGGACGGCCGCACCGGCACGGCGACGTCAAGATTGCCGGTCGCGACCTCGTCGGCAGCGCCGATGAGCTGACGAATCGGCCGCACCAGCCGGTCGGCCACGGCAATGCCGGTCCAGATTGCCGACAGGATGATAATCAAAGTCAACGACAGATAAGGCAACGCGAAAGCCACCTGCGAAGTGCGCCTGTTGTCTTCGAGATTGCGATATTCGTCGGTGTTCGATCTGACGATCTGGCGCGCCTTTATCACCTCGGGATCGACCAGCCGGATCGTGTAGAGGTAGAGCCCCTCGATCTCACGCAGCTTGACGATGGCGCCCATGATGTTGCGCGTGCGCGGCTCGATCAGAACCGGCTTGCCGTCGGTGGCGCTGGCGACCGCTCCCTCCGGCGGTTCCGGCATGGCGAAGTCGGCATCGGTCTTGGCGCTCATCACGAAGGAGCCGTCGGGCTTGATCAGCGCGGCATGCGCCAGCGAGCGGCCCACCGCCTCCTTGCTCATCAGATCGAGGAAGCCAATTCGGTCGAGGCCGTAAAGCGTGCGCGACGCGTCGAGGTCATAGGCCATCGACAGCGTCGTGCCCTGCAGGTTGCGCGCGTTTTCCTGCACATAGGCATCGGCGATGGAAAGCGACGAATTGACGATCGTCTTGGTGCGAATCTCGAACCAGCGGTCGAGACCGATATCGAGCGTGATGGACGCAATGATCGCCACCATGATGGCGGGGATGGCGGCGACGAGCGCGAACATGGCCACGATGCGCACATGCAGCCGCGAGGCTGCCTTACCATGCCGGCGCGCCATGACGATGCGATGCACCTCCCGGCCGATCAGTGCGCTCAGCAACAGGACGAAGACGGCGTTGAGCGCGATCAGCGCCCAGGTTGTCCTGGCGTCGGGCGCAATGGGCGTCGCGCCGACCAGAATAGCGAACGAAATGGCCGCCATCACCAGCGCACCGACGACCGCCACCACGCCGGGCAGCGCCAGCAGCCGGCGCCCGTCACGCGTGCCGGGGTCGTTGAAAAGCGGTTCGTTCGTTGTCGGAGCCTGCGAAGCCATGTCGCCGTCTAGAGCCAGTGATTGCGTCGGATCTATGCAACGCATTGTGGCGATTATGCAACAAGTGTGGCCTGGACGGAAATCTTTCGCTGACAGTCCCCCGGAAAAGCGCTTCGGCTCTATCCCGGCTCAGGCCTGGCGTGACGATTTGTAGACGTTGACGCCCAGTTCGCGAATCTTCTTGCGCAGCGTGTTGCGGTTGAGCCCCAGCAGTTCCGCGGCTTTGATCTGGTTGCCGCGCGTCGCGGTCATCGAGGCCAGCACCAGCGGATACTCGACCTCCGAGAGAATGCGCTGGTAGAGGCCGGCAGGCGGCAATTCGCCGGCAAACGAGGTGAAATAGCGCTGCAGGAAATGCTCGACCGCCTGGCCGATGGACAGGTCGTCGGGAATGAGGTTGCCGCCGCCCGGCACCACGGGACGCTCGCCGGTCTTGAGTTCCGCCTCGATGATCTCGGAGGAAATCTCGTCCTGTGAATAGAGCGCGGCGAGCCTGCGGACCAGGTTTTCCAGTTCGCGCACATTGCCCGGCCAGGGATAGCGCTTCATCAATTCGATGCCGCCCGACGAGATACGCTTGGTCTGGAGACCCTCCATCTCGCCGAGCTTGAAGAAGTGCCGGACGAGGTCCGGCACGTCCTCGGAGCGCTCGCGCAGTGCCGGCAGCCTGAGGGGCACGACATTGAGGCGATAGAAAAGATCCTCGCGGAAGAGCCCCTGGTTGATCAGCGTGCGCAAATCCTTGTTGGTGGCGGCGACGATGCGCACGTCGGTCTTGATCGGCGTGCGGCCGCCGACCGTCGTGTATTCGCCTTGCTGGAGGACGCGCAGCAGGCGCGTCTGCGCTTCCATCGGCATGTCGCCGATCTCGTCAAGGAACAGCGTACCACCTTCGGCCTGTTCGAAGCGGCCGGTTGAGCGGTTCTGCGCACCGGTGAAGGCGCCCTTCTCATGGCCGAACAGTTCCGATTCGATCAGGTCGCGCGGGATGGCCGCCATGTTGATGGCAACGAAAGGGCCGCCACGGCGGCGTCCATATTCGTGCAGCGCACGCGCCACCAGCTCCTTGCCGGTGCCCGATTCGCCCGAAATCATCACCGTCAGGTCGGTCTGCATCATGCGCGCCAGCATGCGGTAGATGTCCTGCATGGCGGCCGAGCGGCCGACCAGCGGCATCGTCTCGGGCTGCTCTTCCGGCCGCGCGTCGATCTTCGGCCGCCGCGGCTCCGACAGCGCCCGGTTGACGATGTTGAGAAGCTCGGTGAGGTCGAACGGCTTCGGCAGATATTCGTAGGCGCCGGTCTCGGAGGCACGAATCGCCGTCATGAAGGTATTCTGGGCGCTCATGACGATGACGGGCAGCTCCGGCCGAGCTTTCTTGATGCGCGGCAGCATGTCGAATGCGTTCTCGTCCGGCATCACCACGTCGGTGATGACGAGATCGCCCTCGCCCGCCGCCACCCAGCGCCACAACGTCGAGGCATTGGAGGTCACGCGCACCTCATGGCCGACACGCGAAAGGGCCTGGTTGAGGACCGTACGGATCGCCGCATCGTCGTCGGCGACGAGAATATTGCCGCGAACGGTCATTTGCGGTCTCCTTCAGCGTCTTCATCGGTGCCGAGCGCCGTTTCCTTCCAGGCCGGCATCAGGATGCGGAACATTGTCGCGCGCGGCGTCGATTCGCATTCGATGATGCCGCCATGCTCGCCGACGATCTTGGCCACCAGCGCGAGGCCCAGTCCCGAGCCGTTCGGCTTGGTGGTGATGAAGGGATCGAACAGGATCGGCAGGATATCCTCCGAGACGCCGGAACCGTTGTCTCGCACGCAGAACTCGAGCGGCAGCGACACGCGATCCTGAGTGCCTGGAACCGAAACGCGAATGCCCGGCCGGAAGGCCGTCGACAGGACGATTTCACCTTGGGGGTCGCCGCCGATCGCCTCGGCGGCGTTCTTGACCAGGTTTAGGAACACCTGGATGAGTTGGTCGCGGTTGGCGAAGACCGGAGGCAATGAAGGATCATAGTCCTCCAATATCTTGATTTTTTTCGCAAAACCGTTCTTGGCGATCGCCTTCACATGGTCGAGCACGACATGGATGTTGACGGGATAGCGGTCGATCGGCCGCTCGTCGGAAAACACCTCCATGCGATCGACCAGCGACACGATGCGATCGGTCTCGTCGGTGATCAGCCGCGTCAGCGCGCGATCTTCGTCTGAAGCGGACAGTTCAAGCAGCTGGGCAGCGCCCCTGATGCCGGAGAGCGGATTCTTGATCTCGTGAGCCAGCATCGCCGCCAGACCGGTCACCGAGCGCGCCGCGCCGCGATGCGTCATCTGCCGGTCGATCTTGTCGGCCATCGACCGTTCCTGGAACATCACCACGACGGAGCCTGGAAACTCCGGCACCGGGGCAACATAGAGATCGACCACCTTCTCGATGCCGAGACGCGGAGACGACACGTCGACCCGGTACTCGTTGACGGGGGCCCGGCGCTCGCGCACCTGGTCGACCAGCGTCAGCAACGGGCTGCCGAAGGGAATGAGCTTTGACAGCGTGTTGCGGGCGAGCATCGTCGCGCTCGAGCGGAAGAAGTCCTCCGCATCGGCATTGGCGAAGGTGATGAACCCCTCCGGGCTGATCATGATGACCGGACGGCGGATGGTGTTGAGCACGATCTGGGCGGCATCCGCCATTTCCGGGCCCTGGCCGACGGAGGCGTTCATGCGGCGCTCCGCATGGGTGCTTGCTCGGCGGCCGAAAACACGTCGCGAAGCAAGATAATCGTCCGCGCGGGGTCGAAAGACGTGAGAATGGCCTTGCGCCTTTCGCCGGCAAGGGCGCCGGCATGGCGGTCCAGATACCAGCCGAGGTGCTTGCGCGCCTGGCGCAGGCCGCTTTCGACGCCGTAGAGCGCCAGCATGTCCTCGTAGTGGGCAATGATGTAGTCGGTCAGTTCCGCAGCGCTTTCCGGTAGCCGGGCAAGCTCGCCTGCCGCCGCGGCCGCGATGGTTCCGGCGACCCAGGGCGCGCCGTAGTGGGCGCGGCCCACCATCACCGCATCGGCGCCGGATTGCTCCAGAACAGCGGCTGCTTGCGCAGGCGAAGACACATCGCCATTGGCGACGACCGGGATCGACACGGCAGCCTTGACGCGGGCTATGGCACGCCAATCAGCATTGCCCTGATAGAACTGGCAGCGCGTGCGGCCGTGCACTGTCACCATCTTGACGCCCGCCTGCTCGGCACGGCGCGCCAGGTCAGGCGCGTTGAGCGCCGTTTCGTCCCAGCCGAGCCGCATCTTCAGCGTCACCGGCACACCGACCGCGCCGACCACGGCGTCGACCAGCGACAGTGCATGATCGAGGTCCTGCATCAGTGCCGAGCCGGCATAGCCGCCGGTCACCTTCTTGGCGGGGCAACCCATATTGATGTCGATGACGTCGGCGCCCTCGCCGACGGCGATGCGTGCGCCTTCCGCCATGTGTGCCGCCTCGCGGCCGGCAAGCTGCACCATATGGACGGGCAGGCCCGAATGACGTATGCGCAGGTCGCATCCGGCCCTGCCTTTGGCGAGCTCGCCGCTTGCCACCATTTCGGATACGACCAGGCCGGCGCCATGCGCATGGGCGCGTCGCCGGAACGGCTCGTCGGTAATTCCCGACATCGGCGCGAGGAACACGCGATTGCGGATACTCACGCCGCCGACGTCGAGAGGTGCGGTCAATTTGGTCAGGTCAAGCATGCACAAAAACCAAGCATGTTCATTTGCTGCACATTCTCTAGCCATATCGGCCGCAATGTGCAACGCGGAATGACGCCACATTACGGCGCAATTGGGAAATGCCGAGCTCGGCTGCAGTCCCGAGCAAAGCGCCGCGCCTTGCACGAACACGCAATGGACGTTTTAGGGCTTCCTGTTCGGCCTACAATCTCTCCGAAAACCGATTACACTTTTGGGGATCGTGCGCTAAGCCAATCGGCATGACTGACGCGAGCGAAAATCAGGCTTTGGAGGCCAACGGCAAGGTCGCGGTGGTTATTGTTGCGGCCGGTCGCGGCGCGCGTGCCGGACAGGCCGATGGCCCGAAGCAATATCAGCAGATCGGCGGTCGCGCCGTCATCGCCCACGTCATCGATATTTTCCTGGCGCATCCGCGTATCGGCCCGCTCGTCGTGGCAATACACACCGAGGATCACGAACTTTTTCGACATGCCGTCGGCGCACACTCCAATCGCGTCACGGCAATTGCGGGTGGCCCCACCAGGCAAGACTCGGTTCGACTCGGACTGCAGGCATTGAGAAGCTACGCACCGGACAAGGTTCTCATCCACGACGCGGCGCGCCCCTTCGTCGACGCGGATCTGATCGACCGTACGATCGCAGCCATCGGCGAGCGCGAGGGCGCGCTCCCGGCGTTGCCCGTCGCCGACACGCTGAAACGCGAATCCACCGCCGGGATGGTCGCCGAAACGGTTTCCCGGAGCGGGCTTCACGCAGCGCAAACGCCGCAGGGTTTCCCATTCCTGGCGATTATGGCCATGCATGAGGAAGCCTATAACAGCGGCAAAACCGACTTTACCGACGACGCCGCGATCGCCGAGTGGATGCAGATGCCGGTCAAACTCGTTCCCGGCTCACCGGACAACGTCAAACTCACCTGGGCACGGGACATCGCCATGGCGGACCAACGACTTTCCAGCGAGCGCATGCGCTTTCCCGATATTAGAACCGGCAATGGCTACGACGTCCACGCGTTCGAGCCCGGCGACCACGTCACGCTATGCGGCATCGCCATTCCGCATGACAAGAAACTGTCCGGCCATTCCGATGCCGATGTCGGGCTCCATGCCCTTACCGATGCGCTGCTGGCGACCTGCGGCGCCGGCGACATCGGCACGCATTTCCCACCCTCCGACCCGCAGTGGAAGGGTACTGCCTCCCGGATATTCGTAGAACATGCGGCAAAGCTGGTGCGCGCGCGCGGCGGCCGCATCGCCAATGCCGACATCACGCTGATCTGCGAGGCACCACGCGTCGGCCCACATCGCGAGGCGATGACGGCTGCCCTGTCGCAGATGCTGGCCATCTCTGCCGACCGCATCTCCATCAAGGCGACAACCAACGAGAAGCTCGGTTTCGTCGGCCGCGAGGAAGGCATTGCGGCGATCGCCACGGCGAGCGTGGTGTTTCCCGGCGAGGTGCCGGAATGAGCAACAGCGAACTGGCAAATGCATTGCTGCAAGCCTGCCAGAAGCGCGGCATCATGCTTGCGACGGCGGAAAGCTGCACCGGCGGCATGATCATCGCCGCGCTGACCGATATCGCCGGCTCTTCCGCCGTGGTCGATCGCGGCTTCATCACCTATTCCAATGAAGCCAAGATGGACATGCTCGGGGTTTCCGCCGCCACGCTGGAGGCTCATGGCGCGGTTTCACGCGTGACAGCGATCGAAATGGCAACCGGCGCGCTGGCGCGCTCCCGTGCCGGGCTCAGCCTCGCCGTTACCGGCATTGCCGGACCGGGCGGCGGCTCGCCGGAAAAACCGGTCGGCCTGGTCTGGTTCGGGATTGGCCTAAGCGGCCGGCCGGTGACGGCCGAGCGCGTGCTGTTCGCCGATGAAGGCCGTGATTTCATTCGCCAGGAGACCGTCAGCCATGCACTCAAGCTGGGATTGCACGCGCTTGGGCATGCTCACGCCGGTCTTGCACCGTAGATGACATCAGCACGCTTTTCGAAGGCTTCGGAGAACATGCGGAAGGCACGGTCGAACATCGTGCCCATCAGGGCGCCCAGAATGCGGCTCTTGAACTCGTAGTCGATGAAGAAGCAGACCGCGCAGCCGCCGTCGGCAGGGTCGAATCGCCAGACATTGGTCAGATATTTGAACGGACCGTCGATGTACTTGACGTCGATCGCACGCTCGTCGGGCTTCAGCAGCACCTGCGTCGTGAAGGTCTCGCGGATCGCCTTGTAGCCGATGCTCATATCGGCGACGAGGATAGTGCGCCCGTCACGCTCCTTGCGCGAGCGCACCGTCAGTGCCTCGCAAAGCGGCAGGAATTGCGGATAAGCTTCGATGTCGGCGACCAAGGCGAACATCTGTTCCGGCGTGTGGGAAACGCGGCGTGTGGCTTCGAATTTCGGCATGAACCCGGCTCTAAAGCGCGTCGCGTCGACACAGACTCATGCGACGCGCTTTAGAGTCTTTGTTTTCGTGCATGTCGTTCTCCCAAAACCCGAGGTCACTTTTGGGCGACATGCATCAGAGCGATTTCTGGAGCTGCGCTTCGCGCGCGGCGCGCAGCCTGGCGAAGTCGTCGCCGGCGTGGTGCGAGGAGCGGGTCAGCGGGCTCGACGCCACCAGCAGGAAGCCCTTGGTCCGGCCGATCGTCTCGAAGGACTTGAACTCCTCCGGGGTGACGAAGCGGATCACCGGGTGGTGCTTTTTCGATGGCTGCAGATACTGGCCTATGGTCATGAAGTCGACATTGGCCGAACGCAGATCGTCCATAAGCTGCAGGATTTCGTTCCGCTCCTCGCCCAGTCCAACCATGATGCCGGACTTGGTAAAGATCGAAGGGTCGAGCTCCTTGACCCGCTGCAAAAGCCTGATCGAATGGAAATAGCGGGCGCCTGGCCGGACCGTCAGGTAGTTCGACGGCACCGTTTCGAGATTGTGGTTGAAGACATCGGGCTTTGCCGCAACCACGACCTCCAGTGCGCCGTCCTTGCGCAGGAAGTCGGGCGTCAGGATCTCGATCGTGGTTGAAGGCGTCGCCGCCCGGATCGCACGGATGACCTCGGCGAAATGCTGCGCGCCGCCATCGGCGAGATCGTCGCGATCGACAGAGGTGATGACGACGTGGCTGAGGCCCATCTGCTTGACCGCGTGGGCGACCCGTGCCGGCTCGTCCGGGTCGAGCGCGGTCGGGATGCCGGTGGCGACGTTGCAGAAGGCGCAGGCACGTGTGCAGATCTCGCCCATGATCATGAAGGTGGCATGCTTCTTGTCCCAGCACTCGCCGATGTTCGGGCAGCCGGCCTCCTCGCAGACCGTCACCAGCTTGTGCGACTTCACGATCTCGCGGGTTTCGGCATAGCCTTTCGACACAGGCGCCTTGACGCGGATCCAGTCAGGCTTGCGCAGCACGTCCTGGTCGGGCTTGTGCGCCTTCTCCGGATGCCGCAGCCGCGGCGCATTGGCGATCGTGTCGAGGACGGTGACCATCGGAACCCTGGTTTTCTTTGCGATCGCCGCCGGCGATCGTCACTTACACGTCATCTAGGACTTTTCAGCACAAAGAAAAAGGCTGCGGCGGTACATGCCGCCACAACCGTTTTCGCATGGCGGAAACGATACCGACTAACGGCGCACCAGACGTCCGGCCCAGATCAGCAGGCAGGCGCCGATGAAACCGGTGATCAGGTAGGCGGTCCAGCCGACGCCAAACACGCCGATGTTCAAGGCACGCAAGATCGCGTTCAGCACCACTGCGCCGGCAATGCCCAAGATGATGTTCATCAAGACGCCGGTATTGCTCTTCATGACCATTTCGGCAAACCAGCCCGCCAGGCCGCCGATTATGATGGCTGCGATCCAGCCCACGCCATTCACGTCCATATGCCCTCTCCTTGCTTGAGAAAAAACGCATCCGGAAACGAACTAACTTGCCGTCGAGCTCCTGCGGCTTTCGCGTCTGAGTCTCGTGCGGCCAATCTATCATGCGTTCAACGCACGGCCATAGGCGTCGAGCACGCTTTCCTTCATCATCTCCGACAGCGTCGGGTGCGGGAAGATCGTGTGCATCAGTTCTTCCTCGGTCGTCTCGAGGTTCATCGCAACGACAAAACCCTGGATCAGTTCGGTCACTTCGGCGCCCACCATGTGGGCGCCAAGCAGTTGGCCGGTGTTCTTGTCGAAGATGGTCTTGATGAAGCCCTGGTCCTCGCCGAGCGCGATGGCCTTGCCATTGGCGGCGAACTGGAAGCGGCCGACCCTGACGTCCTTGCCCTCGGCCTTGGCTTTCGCTTCCGTCAGGCCGACCGAAGCGACCTGCGGATTGCAATAGGTGCAGCCAGGGATCTTCAGCTTGTCGGTGGCGTGCACGCCGGGGAAATTGGCGATCTTCTCGACGCAGACGACGCCTTCATGCTCGGCCTTGTGGGCGAGCATCGGCGGGCCGGCGACATCGCCGATGGCGTAGATGCCGGACACATTGGTCTTACCGTAGCCGTCGACGACGACGCAGCCGCGCTCCGTCTTCACGCCAAGCGTCTCCAGGCCGAGGCCCTCGATATTGCCTTGCACGCCGACGGCCGAGATCATGCGATCGGCCGTGATCTTCTCCACCTTGCCGTCCTTCATCTCGACATGCGCGGTGATCGAGTTGGCGCCTTTCTCGACCTTGGTTACCTTGGCTTCGAGAATGATTTTCATGCCCTGCTTCTCGAACTGCTTCTGGGCGAATTTCGACACCTCGGCGTCCTCGACCGGCATCACGGCCGGCAGCAGTTCGACGACGGTCACGTCGGCGCCCATGGTGCGGTAGAACGAGGCGAATTCGATGCCGATGGCGCCCGAACCCATCACCAGCAGCGACTTCGGCATTTCCTTGGGCACCATAGCCTCGAAATAGGTCCAGATCAGCTTGCCGTCCGGCTCGATGCCCGGCAGCGCCCGCGGCCGGGCGCCGGTCGCCAGTATGATGTGCTTGGCGGTGTAGGTGCCCTCGCCCTTGACGCCTTTCGGCACAGGCGGCTGCGGCTCCATCGGCTTCTTGGCCGTCTTGGAGACGACGATCTCGCCCGGTTTTGTCAGCTTGGCCTCGCCCCAGATGACGTCGACCTTGTTCTTCTTCATCAGGAAGGCGACGCCGCCATTGAGCCGCAGCGAAACCTTGCGCGAGCGGTCGACGACGGCCGACGTGTCGACGCTGACCTTGCCGTTGAGCTTCAGTCCATAGTCCTTCAGATGATCCGAATAATGCATGATCTCGGCCGAACGCAGCAACGCCTTGGTCGGAATGCAGCCCCAGTTCAGGCAAATGCCGCCGAGATGCTCGCGCTCGACGATCGCCGTCTTGAAACCGAGCTGCGCGGAACGCACTGCCGTGACATAGCCGCCGGGACCGGAGCCGATGATGATGACGTCGTAGTTCTCAGCCACGGTTTTCTCCTTCAATCACAATTCCAGCATGACGCGCATGAGCGGCGTCAACGCCTCGCCGATGTTTCGCGTATTTTCGGCATCGAGATGGACGCCGTCGAGCGGCGTGGTCTTGGCCACCGTGCCGGCATCGAAGAAGCCGCAGCCAGCCTCATCGGCAAGCGTGGAATATTGCGGCGCAAGCTCTTTGGAGGCATCGTCGCCGCCGGCAAACATCGCCTTGAACTCGGCATCTTCGGTGCGACTGACGAGAGGCGGCGAGACGATGAGGATCTGCGGCGGCGGCCAGTCGAACGGATAGTCGTGGCCGCGCACGATGTCGATCAGGCGCTGGATGCCTTGTTTGGCCGCAACGGGATTGCCGTGGATCCAGGGCTTCATGTCGTTGGCGCCGAGCATGATGACGATGACGTCGATCGGCGCATGCGTGGTCAGCACCGTCGGCAGCGTTCTTGCGCCATTGCGGTCGGCGCCTGCCAGGTGATCGTCGAACGCCGTTGTGCGGCCATTTAGCCCCTCGGCAATGACATGCACGCCGTCACCGAGCCCAGCCTGCAGCACGCTTGGCCAGCGATCCTCGAGCGCATGACGGCCACCCTCGGCATTGTAGCCCCAGGTCAGCGAGTCGCCGTAGCAAAGAACCGTCTTCATCTTGCTCAACCCGCCCTTGCGAGGGAGTATTCTTCCTCGGCATTGGTGACGACGGCGAATTCCTGCGCCTCCAAGCCGCCGGCGAAGAGGCCGGTGAAGAATTTCCGCACCGCCTTGTTCTTCCTACACCAGCATGCCCATCGGGTTCTCGATCAGCTTCTTGAAGGCGACCAGCAGTTCGGCACCGAGTGCTCCGTCGACGGCGCGATGGTCGGTCGACAGCGTCACCGACATCACGGTGGCGATTCTGATCTCGCCGTTCTTGACCACCGCCCG
>NZ_VFVV01000016.1:0-130941 GCF_006442695.1 Mesorhizobium sp. B2-3-7
GGGCAGTCTTAGAAGCAAACTTCTTCGTCGCCAGCGGCGCACCGCCCTCGTTCGTGAGGCGTATATAGTCGCCACCCCGACAAACTGTCAACACCGATCCAAGAAGTTTTTGAATTTTTTGCGACAGAAATTTCAGGCCCGATTTGTCGATAGCCGGCTGCCGTTGGGGAACAGGACGCTAAGGAGTATCCAGCCACGAAGGAGCCCTATTGCCGCCGCATTGCCGTTCGACACCAGAACCAACAAAGCGGGCGCAGCGCAGCGGCGCGGTGCCTCTTTTAAGAGCCTCATATAGAGGTGTGCGATGAGCCCTCGAGAGAGGGAAACGCCGCCCTCTTTGCAGAGCGCTCTATAAGAGAAGCGCGCGAGGGGAATTCGACCGGGGCCCGAGGCTTCGTTGACTTAACCTGCCGTGACAGGCAAATGTCATGGCCACAACAAAAGCGACAAGCCGTTCCGCCCGGGGAAAAAGCAGCCTTTCTGGATGCCAGATACGGAAGATGTCATAGCCGAACTCGGCAACGAGCCGCCGCTTATCGCGGACGGCCGCAGTGGCCCACCCGACCGGCGCGAGGTTTCCGCGCGCTGGCTGTCGGGGACATTCTTGACCGGCGTGACCTCAAGCGTGCTGATGGGCGTGGCGCTGTTCGCCGCCCTCGACGGGCGCCAGCAACTGGCGACGCCACCCGAGATCGCCGAACTGATCGGCCTTGCCGGCAATGGCGATTCGGGCGAGATGGCCAAGACCACCAGGCTGGTGGCGCCGCGCCAGATCGCCAAGGCCAAGGACCGTCGACGCATGGAAGTGTCGATGGTTACCAAGGTCGGCGACCGCGATGTCATCCACACCATGCCTTTCGTGCAGATCAAGATGGCGCTGGCCGCCGGCCATACTACCAACCGGCCCTACCCGCCCTTCGATCCGATGCAGGTGTTCGGCGACGACGGTGACGACGCATCGGCGCAACCGGCGACGGCCGCCGCTGCGCCGGGCCAGATCTACGGCACCAAGGTCGAAAGCGAAATGAGCCTGAAGACCGTCGACTTCCCCATTGAAACGGCTTCCTTCGATGAAAAGAGCGACCTTTCCGCCGATGAGGTGGAAAAGGTAGTGCGCGAGGCCGGCACCGATCTCAGCGACGGCGCCGTCCAGGTCGCTTCGCTCCACTATGTCGACCCGCAGCGATTTGGCGAGGCCTTTGCCGAGAGCATGGCCGGCTCCTACGACGTCAGGATCGTGCCGGAGAACGTTTCGGTCGCGCCACGTGCCAACGCCGATGACCAGGCACCGGCCTTCGCCGAGGAAATCATCCCTTTCACCAAGGATCTCGCCATCACGGAAGCCTTCGCAGATTCGGGCTATACGGGCGAGGACGCCGCCGGCATGGCCGAGGCGATCACCAAGCTCTTGAACGCCCCGGCGCTCAAGGCTGGAACCGTGCTGCGTGTTGGTCTCGAGGTCCATGGCGACGCCGCCAAGGTCGTGCGCACCAGCGTCTACGATCGGACCCAGCATATCGTCACCATAGCGCTCGACGATCGCGGCCAGTATGTGCCGGCGCAGGAACCGGAGCCCAATCCGGAGTTGCTGACGGCGTTCGATGATTCGTCGGCGCCAGTGGTGGTGCGCGGCAACCTGCCCAACGTCTATGACGGCATCTACCGCGCCGCCTATTCCTACGGCATGTCCAAGGCCATGACGCAGCGGCTCATCAAGCTGTTGGCTTCCGATGTCGACTTCCAGTCCCGCCTCAATCCGGCCGACCGTCTCGAAGTGCTATTCTCGCAGCCCGACGGCGACGACCAGACCTCGGACAATTCCGAACTGCTTTACGTCTCGGCGACCTTCGGCGGGCAGACGCGCAATTTCTACCGTTTTCAGATGCAGGACGGCAGCACGGATTATTTCGACGAGGACGGCTCGAGCGCCCAGCAGTTCCTGCTGCGCAATCCGTTGCCGGCCGGAAAGTTCCGCTCCGGCTTTGGCGCGCGCAGGCACCCGATCCTCGGCTATGTCCGCATGCATACCGGCGTCGACTGGGCAGCCCCCATCGGCACGCCGATCATCGCCGCGGGCAATGGCGTCATCGAGAAGGTCGGCTGGGCCGGCGGCTATGGCAAGCAGATCATCATTCGCCATGCCAACGGCTATGAGACCTCCTACAATCACCAGAGCGCTTTTGCCAAAGGCATCGAACCGGGCGTTCACGTCCGACAAGGCCAGACCATCGGCTATCTCGGCCAGACCGGCCTCGCCACCGGCCCGCATCTTCACTACGAGCTGATCGTCAATGGCACCAAGGTCGATCCGATGCGCGTCCGCCTGCCCGTCGGCAAGGTGTTGAAGGGCGAGGACCTTGTCGCCTTCAAGCGTGAACGCGAGCGCATCGACGACCTGCTGAAGCAGGAAGACAGTGATTCGCTGAAGGTCGCGAGCGCCAAGATCGAAGGATAGTTCCTTCGATCCACCCGTCAGTCGCGAGGGTTTTCGGCGGGCCGGCGCCATGGCAATGATTCGCCTGAAATCGTCATCCAGGCGATGACAGCCGAAAGCAGGCAAAGCAGCGCCGTTACAAAGGAAACAGCCGAGAATGCGGCGTCGCTGGCGGCAAGCCGTGCGGCGTCGACAACCGGGGCCAGTCCGGTCGTCGCCGGTTCACCGAACCCCGGCACGCCGGGCAAGGCGCTGCCATCCAGGGCCTTCGCGTAGACCCAGGCGGCAAGCGACCCCATAGCCGCAACCGCAATCAGGCCGCCTATGCGCGAGACGGCATTGTTGATACCGGAGGCCGCGCCCGTATCCTTGTCTTCCACCGCCGTCATGATCGCCGTCGACAGCGGCGACACCACCAGCGCCATGCCGAACCCCATCAGCGCCATCAGCGGAAATGTTCCGGTCCAGAAATTGTGGATACCGGCATGCGTCAACAAGCCAAGCCCGGCGAAGGCGAAGGCAACCACCAGACTGCCGCTGGCGATCGGAAAACGCGGTCCGATCCGGTCGGACCACTGGCCGACAGGCCCAGACAGCAGTGCGATCAATGCAGACAGCGGCAGGAAGATGAAGCCGACCTCGGCCGTGCTCAGCCCCCAGCCGGCGATCAAAAGCATGGGCAGGTAGAAAAGATTGGCCGACAGCGCGAAATAGAGGAAGAAGGTCGCGAGATTGGCGCCGGCGAAGGCGCCGATGCGAAACAGATTGAGATCGATCATCGGCTCGCGCTGCCGGCGCTCGTAGAAAATGAAGACGAAAAGCAGGACCACGCCGGCAACGATTGCCGAACCCGACATGAATCCGGCAGCCTCCGCGTTCATCGCCGTCAGCCCGTAGGCCAGCAACCCGAAGGCCAGTGTCGCCAGCGCCGCGCCGCCAAGATCGAGGCTGCGCTTTTCGGTCGGCCGATCCGCCGGGATCTTGGCGAGCAGCAGGTAGATCGAAACCAGCCCAAGCGGCAGGTTGATGGCAAATATCGCACGCCAGATTCCATTGCCGAGGGTCGACAGCACGAAACCGCCCAGCACCGGACCGAGTGCCGTGGTCAGCGCCGAAGCGGCGGCCCAGATGCCGATTGCGCGGCCGCGCTCCTTTTTCGGATAGGCCTTGGCGATGATGGCAAGGCTGCCCGGCACCATGATCGCCGCGCCGACGCCCTGGATTGCACGAAACGCGATCAGCACCGCCGGATTGGGCGCCAGCGCGCAGGCCAATGAAGCGGCGATGAACAGCGCGATGCCGGCGACGAAGGCGCGGCGCAGGCCGAAGCGGTCGCCCGCAGCACCGCCGGCAAGGATGAGCGCCGAAAGCGTCAGCGCGTAGGCATTGGATATCCACTGCGCTTGCGCCAGGCTGGCGCCGAGATCGACGCGGATTGCCGGCGTGGCGATGGCAAGGATCGAACCGTCGATGAAACCAAGCGCTGAAGCCAGGATCGCGGCGATCAGCACATAGCGCCGCTGCGACTGCGGGCAGAACGTACCGTTGGCGGTCGGCGGCGGGACGGCAGCGGCTTTGCTCGGTGAATGCATGCAACCTGCATAAACCCGCGGCGCGCCCGCAACAACCAGCCAGCGGTCCCGGTGGTTGAAACCAGCTGCGCAGCCACCTGGCCGCGTTGGCAGGTGCCGGCCCACGCAGGTGCAAACAAGCGCCGGCATGCTAAGCTTTCACGCGGCATCGGACGGGAGCCGATCAGACAGGGGGAGAAAATCGATGAAGCGACCGCTCGAACCATCCCAGTCCGGGCTCCACCGCGTCGTCGGGCTGACCGACGGCGTCTTCGCCATCGCGCTGACCCTGATCGTTCTGGAGATTCGTGTACCGACGCACGAGGCGATCCATTCCGAAGGCGATCTCCTCGACGCCGTCCTGGCGTTGGCGCCGCGCTTCCTGACCTATGCGCTTTCCTTCCTGACGCTGACCATCTTCTGGTTCGGCCAGCAGGCGCAGCATGGGTTGATCACCAGATCCGACAGGCGGCTGGCAACGCTCAATTTGTGCTTTCTCGCCTTTATCGCCCTGCTGCCGTTCTCGACCGATCTTCTGGCCGACTTCCTCGAATTCAGAACCGCGGTCGCCGTCTATTGGCTCAATCTGCTGATGCTCGGCGTCACCCTGATCGCCAGCTGGCGCTATGCGGAGAAAAATGGCCTTCTGGCGGATGATGTCGACGTCGAAACGAAACGCACGGTCTACCTGCGCATCGTCAAGGCGCAGCTTCTGTGGGCGGTCGGCGCCCTGCTCTGTCTGGTCACCCCGCTGCTCAGCGTCGGCTTCATTCTCATGGTGCAGCTGATTTATGCCGCGACACCGAGCGCGAAATGGTTGCGCAGGATAATCGGGTAGAGCAATTCCAGGAAAAACGTGGCGGTTTCCCGGGAAAAGCGCGCAGCGCTGGAGCGGCTCGGAAGTCCATCGAACACTGAACCGCTCTAACCAGCGACGAACGCCGCATCGTCTCAGTCGACGAATTCCACCGTCACGCCGGGCGAAACCAGCTTGGCCAGCTCGCGGGCATCCCAATTGGTTAGTCGCACGCAACCATGGCTTTCGGTCTTGCCGATCTTCGAGGGATCCGGCGTGCCATGGATGCCGTAGGTCGGCTTGTCCAACGCGATCCACACCGAGCCGACAGGGCCATTCGGGCCGGGCGGAATGGTCAGGACCTTATTGTTCTCGCCCTGTTTAAAATTGATGTTGGGGTTGTAAGTGTAGTTCGGATCGAGCGCGACACGGGACACGGCATGAATGCCGGACGGCGACGGCGTGTCGGACGAGCCGATGGTGGCGGGATAGGCCGCGACCAGCTTGCCCGCCGTATCATAGGCAAAGACCTCTTTCTTGCCCTTGTCGGCGACGATACGAGCCACCGGCGACGACACCAGTCTGCCGAAATTGGCAACCTTGATGATCGTTCCGGGACGGTTGAAATTGGCCTCCGGGTTGAGCGCCTTGAGATAGTTCTCGTCCATGTGGAAGCGCTCGGCAAGCGCTTCCGTGACCGACGTATAGCCCATGCGGTCGAGCTGCGCCTTCTGGCTGTAATCTTCCGGGATCGACGCAACATAGGGACCGGCCGCATCCTCCGGCGTGATCGTGTAGTTGGCCAAGGCATCGCCGCCCGATTGTGCAAGGGCCGCCTGGATGCCGACGGCGTCGGTCGATCGCAGATTGCTGCCGGTGATCTGGTTGTAGGCAGCCAGCGCCTTGTCGACATTCGAACCGAAGCGCCCGTCGATGACGCCAGGCGAAGCGCCGCCGCGATCAAGCAGCACCTGCAGAGCCGCGACATCCTGGCGTGCTCCGAGCGAAAGCGACGGGTCGACCACAGTCTTGCCGCCTGCTTTCGGCGGTAATCCCGCCTCCTCTGCGGGCGCCGGCTGCGCGGCGGGAGCCGTGGGCTCGACCGGCTCTATCGAGGCCTCGTTCAGCGGCTGGCGCTTGATGGAGGGCGGCGTTGCCGGCTGGGGCGCTTCCGGATAGTTGTCGTAGACGCCGTCGCCGCCGGGGGCCGGCGGGTAGGCCTCGACGGAATTGTCGCCATAGGGATCATATTCCTGGACGGGCGGCGCGATGACCCGGCCTTCGTCTTCCATCTGCCTGCGGCGGAAGCGTGCCATGTCTTCCGGATCGTCGAGATAGTAGCGGTCGTCGTCGGCGGGAACGCGGCCGAGTTCGCGCAGCCGTGTCTCGCGGCGCAGCGCGCGTCGGTCGAGCCTGGTCTGCGGCGGTTGGATGGCGATGACCTTGCCCGTGTCCGCATCGACGATGACGCGGTTGCCCCTGGCGTCGTAATAGATGTCGAGATTGCCGTCCTGGGCCAGCAGGATGCCGCCGTCAGCGGGGCGGACGACCCGCGGCGAAGCGTCCTCGGTCGGCGCGGCGAACGCGCTTGAAAACGCCAGTCCGGCCGCAAGTGCCGAAAGGGTGAAGATCGTCCGCAACATCGTGGGCAAACTCTCCGGTCCGTAATTGCCGTCGCCGGCGGCTTTCGCGCGTAGCGAGTCCTTCGCCAGCGAACCACCGCCCGACCATAAGGTTCCAATATGAACCGGGCATGAAGATGGCGGTTTTCCGGCGCCTCGACGAATATCAGCTAAATGCATATCATCCAAAAGCGGCCCGGTTTGGGGCGAAAGATATGCATAGAACAAAAAGCTAAAGCGCGTCGCCTGAATCCGTCGAGCGTGACGCGTTTTAGCCTCAGGCAAGTCCCAGTTCCTTTCGCGCCTGCTTCGTCAACTTCAGGGCGACAAGACGATGGCTCTCGCGCAGATAATCCTTCAGCGCGCCATCATCCATGCTCTGGCTTGTCTGGCGCTGGATCCATTTCATGCCGCGCGAGGCAAGGTAGGGTGCGGGCCGCAAGCCGGGCTGCTCCTTCAGCACATCATAGGCAATGTCGGAGCATTTGAAGGTAATGAAAGGGTCGCGGCCCTCGCTCCAGCCGCCGATGGCAAAGACCTTGGCGCCGACCTTCCAGACATGGGCGCCGCCCCACTGGACGACATGCGATGTGGCGGGCAGCGAGGCGCAGAAGCCGTTATAGTCGTCCAGCGTCATGCGTGCTCCTGCCGAAAGACGCGAAAAAGCCGCGCGCCCGTCCTGGGCGCGCGGCGTTCAATCAGGCTGCCGCTTCGGTCGCGACGACCGTCGGCTTCGAACGGAAATTCAGCCGGTCGGAGCCGGCGGTCACCTTGACGGTCGAGCCGTCGAGGATCTCGCCGAGCAGGATCTTCTCCGCCAGCGGATCCTGCAGGTCTTTCTGCATCACCCGCTTTAACGGCCGCGCGCCATAGGCGGGGTCGTAACCCTTGGATGCCAGCCAGTCGATCGCCTCCTGGTCCAGTGACAGCGTGATCTTGCGGTCGACCAGCAGGTTTTCCAGCCGCTTGAGCTGGATTTCGACGATGCGGCCCATATCCTGCCGGCGCAGCCGATGGAACAGGATCACCTCGTCGACGCGGTTGAGGAACTCCGGCCGGAACGACGCCTTGACGACGTTCATCACCTCGTCGCGAACCTGGTCGACATCCTGGTCCTCGCCGAGATTGACCAGGTATTCGGCGCCGAGGTTCGACGTCATGATGATCAGCGTGTTGCGGAAGTCAACCGTGCGGCCCTGCCCATCGGTGAGCCGGCCGTCGTCGAGCACCTGCAGGAGCACGTTGAACACGTCGGGATGCGCTTTCTCGATCTCGTCGAACAGCACGACCTGATAGGGCCGGCGCCGCACCGCTTCGGTCAGCGCGCCGCCTTCCTCATAACCGACATAGCCGGGAGGCGCGCCGATCAATCGGGCAACCGAATGCTTCTCCATGAACTCCGACATGTCGATGCGCACCATCGCGCTCTCGTCGTCGAACAGGAAGTTCGCCAGCGCCTTGGTCAGTTCGGTCTTGCCAACGCCGGTCGGGCCGAGGAACATGAACGAGCCGATCGGCCGGTTCGGATCCTGCAGGCCGGCGCGAGCGCGCCGCACTGCCTTGGAAACAGCTTGCACCGCCTCGCCCTGGCCGACGACGCGCTTGCCGATCTCGTCTTCCATGCGCAACAGCTTGTCGCGCTCGCCTTCCAGCATCTTGTCGACCGGAATTCCGGTCCAGCGCGAGACGATGTGGGCGACATGATCGGGCGTGACCACTTCCTCGACCATGCCGGCCTTGCCGTCCTGGGCCTCGGCTTCCTTCAGCTTCTTTTCCAGTTCCGGGATCTTGCCATAGGCAAGCTCGCCGGCGCGCTGGAACTCGCCCTTGCGCTGGGCGATGGCCAGTTCGTTGCGCGCCTCGTCAAGCTGCTTCTTGAGGTCGGCGGCGAGCCCGAGCTTCTGCTTCTCGGCCTGCCACTTCGAGGTCATCTCGGTCGATTCCTCCTCGAGGCTGGCGAGGTCCTTCTCGAGCCGGGCAAGCCTGTCCTTCGAAGCTTCGTCCTTCTCGACCTTCAGCGCTTCGCGCTCGATCTTGAGCTGCATGATGCGGCGGTCGATCTCGTCCAGCGCTTCGGGCTTGGAATCGACCTGCATGCGAAGCCTCGAAGCGGCTTCGTCGACGAGGTCGATCGCCTTGTCCGGCAGGAACCGGTCGGCGATGTAGCGGTTGGACAGCGTCGCCGCCGCGACCAGCGCCGAATCGGAAATGCGCACCTTGTGGTGCTGTTCGTATTTCTCCTTCAGGCCGCGCAGGATGGAGACCGTGTCCTCCACCGTCGGCTCCTCGACGAAGACCGGCTGGAAGCGGCGGGCGAGTGCGGCATCCTTCTCCACATGCTTGCGGTATTCGTCGAGAGTGGTGGCGCCGACGCAGTGCAGTTCGCCGCGCGCCAGCGCCGGCTTCAGAAGGTTGGACGCATCCATGGCGCCGTCCGCCTTGCCGGCGCCGACCAGGGTGTGCATCTCGTCGATGAACAGGATGATCCCGCCGGCAGCGGCAGTGACCTCGGAAAGCACGGCCTTCAGCCGCTCCTCGAACTCACCGCGATATTTGGCGCCGGCGATCAGCGCGCCCATGTCGAGCGCCATCAGCTGCTTGTCCTTCAGCGATTCCGGCACGTCGCCATTGACGATACGCAGCGCCAGGCCTTCTGCAATCGCCGTCTTGCCGACGCCCGGCTCGCCGATCAGCACCGGATTGTTCTTGGTGCGGCGCGACAGCACCTGGATGGTGCGGCGGATCTCGTCGTCGCGGCCGATGACCGGATCGAGCTTGCCGGCGCGGGCATCGGCGGTGAGATCGCGCGCGTATTTCTTCAGCGCGTCATAGCCCTGTTCGGCATTCGCCGAATCGGCGGTGCGGCCCTTGCGGACATCGTTGATCACCTGGTTGAGCGCCTGCGCGGTAACGCCGGCCTTGGCCAGTATGTCTGATGTCTTGGCCGATTTCTCGACCGCCAGCGCGGTCAGCAGCCTTTCGACCGTGACGAAGCTGTCGCCGGCCTTCTTGGCCAGTTCCTCGGCCGTCGAAAACACCTTGGCCAACGGCTGTGCCAGATAGAGCTGGCCGTTGCCGCCCTCCACCTTGGGCATCGCTTCGAGTGCCGTCTCGATGCCGAGCTTGACGTCGCGGACGCTGCCGCCGGCGCGCTCGATGAGCGACGCAGCCAGACCCTCGTCGTCATCGACGAGCACTTTCAGGATATGTTCGGGGGTGAATTGCTGGTGGTTGCGCGAGAGCGCCATGGTTTGCGCGGATTGGATGAAGCCGCGCACGCGCTCCGAGTATTTCTCGAGATTCATACCTGTCTCCTTCCATCACCGGCCCGCTTTGCGGCACCGGATCAGTTTGCGGTGACGGACCCGCCCGTGAGAGCCGGATCCAGTTGAGGCTGATATGGTGCGCAACCCGCGAACCCTCAAGACGTCTCGATGGCTGCGAAAGCATAATATTCCACGGCCGCGCAAAACGAAAACGGCGGAGATTTCTCTCCGCCGTTCAATGCATGGAAGCGTCGCCGCTCAGTTGTCGATGTCGGCGACCGCGGTGTCGGCGTTGCCATTGTCCGTCGGCGCCGCGACCACCTCGCCAGCGTCGGCATTGTCGTTGCCGCTGGTGATCTGGTCGGCATTGCCGCGCGGGCGGCGCGGACGCCTCGGACGACGGCTGGGACTAGTCTCCGCGGCCGTCTCATTGAGTTCGGCCTGGGCTGCGAGCCCGGCCGGCGACAGGTTCTCGAACAGCGGCGCCGCCTGCTCGACCGGCGCGGCGGATTCGGCTGGCGTGGCGACCTCGGCCTGTTCGGCCGTCTCGTTGCGCTGCTGCTGGGCACCCTGCTCGGCGGACGAACCATAATCGCCGCGCTGGCTGTTCTGGCCATAGCCGCCATTGGGGCGGCGGTCGCGATGGCGTCCGCCATTATTGTCGCGGCCGCCACTGTTGCGCCCGCCATTATTATCACGATCGCGGCCGTTTTCCCGGTTCAGCGCGACTTCGGCCGGCATGCCTTCGATAACCGGCTGCGGACCCGCGCCGTGGTTGATCACCGGAACCGGCGCATCCGCAACGTTGTTGCCGGCGTTGCCGGCATTGTCGAACTCGTCGCGATCCTCATCGCCATCATCGTCGAATTCGTCGCGATTCTGCTGGACGTTCTGGATCGGCATCTGCGCCTGCGCGGCGGCAATGATGCGATTATAGTGCTCGGCGTGCTGGAGATAGTTCTCCGCCATCACCCGGTCGCCGGAGCTTTGCGCATCACGGGCAAGGGTGGCGTACTTTTCAGCGATCTGCTGAGCAGACCCACGGATCTTCACGTCCGGGCCGTTGCTCTCGTAGTTGCGCGTCAGGGGATTTGGCCCCTTGCGGTTGTTGTTATTGTTGTTGTTGCCGCCGCCGCCATTGTTGTTGCGACCGCGCATGCGCCTGTTCTGCTGTTGTGGCCTCATTCGACTCTCTTCATATTGAAATTTTCGAAAACTCTTCACGAACGGTGGCGCTCATGCAGCCAGCCGTTTCGTTTCTTCACCGGCGTTCGCCCGCATCAATTGCGTTGGCGCCACGTGCCATCCTGTTCCGGTTACATCACTTGCCGGACGATTCCCGCACGAAGCTTGGGCGTCGTTTGCGCAAGAAGGCAGCTATTTCCAAGGAAAACCGAATCGCTAAGAGCACTGCCTGCTTCGTCTCATCCGGTTAACGCGACCCTAGCCGCATTCCCCGGCATTGCCAAGCGGTTTTTTTCGCACTGCGTCAAGGCTTTCCCCGTTGAAAGACAAGAACCCTGTCGTTTCCGCCGAGGTCGCCGAACGCACCAGCGACCGCATAGCCGGACGAGCGAAATATAGCGGTGACCTCGATGTGCTGTGTGTAGCCGATCTCGACCGCAATCCTGCTTCCGGCTTCTAGAAACTTAGCCGCCTCAGCGGCGATGACCCTGTAAGGGGCCAACCCATCCGCGCCGCCATCCAGGGCCAGGCGCGGGTCGAAATCCCGGACTTCATCCTGCAGATTTCCGATGTCCTCCGATCGTATATAGGGAGGGTTTGCGACAATTACATGGTATCGACCAGAAACTTTTTCAAACCAGTCGGACAGCAGCGCCGTGAACCGGTCGCCAAGCCCCAATTGCGCGGCATTGCGCGTTGCCGTCCTCAACGCCCCTTCCGAGAAGTCGACCCCGGTGGCAATCGCTGCCGGCACGGCGCTGAGCAGCGCCAGCGCGATGGCTCCGCTGCCGGTTCCCAGATCGAGGATGCGGCACTCGCCCTCGCGCATGACGGTTGCCCTGACAAAGGGCAGTATGGCCTCGACCAGCGTTTCGGTGTCGGGCCGCGGCTCCAGCGTTTCCGGCGACAGCGACAGCCGCAACCCGTAGAACTCCCGATAGCCCAGGATGCGGTGCACGGGCTCGCCGCCCGCGCGGCGCCTCAAGGCGCGGTCGATCTGGACAAGAGCGGCGGCATCGACCGCATGTTCGGGATCGGCAATGGCCTGCGTGCGGGTCGTACCTGAAAAGTGCTCCACGATCAGTCTTGCATCGAGCGCCGGATTATCGACCGCCGCCAAGCGCGCTCGCGCTGCCCGCAGCAGCGGCCCCAGCGCCTGGGGCAAAGGATCAGCCATCAAGACCGATATCGGCGAGCAGCTTCGACTGGTGATCGGCGATCAGAGCGTCGATGACTTCGTCGAGTTCGCCCATCATCACCCGGTCGAGCTTGTAGAGCGTCAGGTTGATGCGATGATCGGTGACGCGGCCTTGCGGAAAATTGTAGGTGCGGATGCGTTCCGAGCGGTCGCCGGAGCCGACCTGCGACTTGCGCGATTCCGAGCGCTCCTCATCGGCCTTGCTGCGTTCCAGGTCGTAGAGCCGGGCCCGCAGGATCTGCATGGCCTTGGCCCGGTTCTGGTGCTGCGATTTCTCCGCCTGCACCACCATGATGCCGGTCGGCAAATGGGTGATGCGCACTGCCGAATCGGTGGTGTTGACGTGCTGGCCGCCCGAGCCCGACGCGCGCATCGTGTCGATGCGGATGTCTTCGGCCCGGATGTCGATGTCGACTTCCTCCGCCTCCGGCAGCACGGCTACCGTCGCCGCCGAGGTGTGAATGCGTCCGCTGGCCTCGGTCGCGGGCACGCGCTGCACCCGGTGGACGCCGGACTCGAATTTCAGATGCGCGAAAACCCCCTTGCCGGAAACCGTGGCGATGATTTCCTTATAGCCGCCGGCATCGCCCTCGCTGGCCGATACCGTCTCGAACCGCCAGCCACGCGAAGCGGCATAGCGCTCATACATGCGAAACAGGTCGCCGGCGAACAATGCTGCCTCGTCGCCGCCGGTGCCGGCGCGGATTTCCAGGATGGCGTTCTTGTCATCGGCCGCATCCCTGGGCAAGAGCAGGATCTGGATGTCCTTCTGCAACGCTTCGATGCGCTCATCGACCTCTGGCAGGTCGGCCTCGGCGAGAGCCCGCATCTCGGCATCGGTGCCCTTGTCGGCGAGCATCGCCTCGAGATCGGCCTGCTCCTGCTCGGCCGAGCGCAAGGCTCTGACCTTGGCAACCATCTCCTGGAGCTCGGCATATTCCGATGCCATCTTAACATAGGCATCCGGCGCCGGGCCGGCCGACATCTGCGCTTCGAGCATTTCGAAACGCTTGACGACTTGATCCATGCGGTCGCGGGGAAGGGAGATCATTGCAAAGGTGCTATAACGGAATTGAGCGGTCGTCGGCAAAGGCCTGCAGCAGCGCCCGCATCGGCAGCCCCTGGGCCGGCGCCATCAGATTGTCGTCGAAGAACGCTTTCAACGCCTCCAGCGGCAATTCGGTCAGCATCGCCTTGACCGGACCGATCGAAGCGGGCGACATCGAGATAGAACGGAAACCGAGGCCGACCAGCGCCATTGCCGAGATCGGCTTGCCGGCGAGTTCGCCGCAGAGTGTGACGGGCGTGTGGTTGCGGGCGCCGGCATCGGCGATGGTCTTGAGCACCCGCAGGAACGGCGTCGACAACGTGTCGAAGCGATCGGAAAGCTGCGTGTTGCCGCGGTCGACCGCCATCACGAACTGGAACAGGTCGTTCGAGCCGACCGAGACGAAGTCGACCGCCTTCATCAACTCGTCAAGCTGGAACAGGAGGGACGGCACCTCCAACATTGCCCCGAGCTTGAGGCTGGTCGGCAAATGATGGGCAAAGCGCGACAGATGCCGCACCTCGCGGTCGATGATTTCGCGCGCCTGGGCGATCTCGCCGAGCTCGGTGACCATCGGCAGCATCAGCTTGAGCTCCCGCCCGCCGCAGGCTTTCAGCAGGGCGCGGATCTGGGTGCGCAGCAATCCCGGACGGTCCAGCGTCAGGCGGATCGCCCGCCAGCCGAGCGCCGGGTTCTCTTCCTGGATGGCGCCTTTGAAATAGGGCAGCACCTTGTCGCCGCCGATGTCGATGGTGCGGAAGGTCACCGGCTTGCCGCGCGCGGCATCGAGCACGTCGCGGTAGAGCCGCTCCTGCGCCTCGGCACGGGGAAAGGTCGAGGCGACCATGAACTGCAATTCGGTGCGGAACAGGCCGATCCCGGCGGCACCCGACTCGGCCAGTTGCGGCAGGTCGACGGCAAGCCCGGCATTCATCAAAAGGTCGACCGCAACGCCATCCTTGGTCACCGACGGCTTCTTGCGCAGTTCGCGGTAGACTTCCTGCCGGCGCGCCCGGAACCGCACCTTTTCGGCATAGGCGGCTTCGAGATCCGACTGCGGACGAAGATGGATCGCGCCTTCCTCGCCGTCGACGATGATGGCATCGCCGTTTTCCGCCATGGAAACGGCGCCCTTCATCTGCCCGGCGACGGGAATGCCCATGGCGCGCGCGACGATGACGACGTGGCTGGTGGCCGCGCCATCCTCGAGCACCAGCCCGCGCAATTTGTCCCGGGGATAGTCGAGCAGTTCGGCGGCGCCCATCGAGCGGGCGACGATGATGGCATCCTTCGGCAGCGAGGCCGCGACATCATCAGGCCCGCGTCCCATCAGCTGGCGCAGAAGCCGGTTGGCGAGGTCGTCGAAATCGCTCATCCGCTCGCGCAGATAAGGATCGGTCATGTGCAGCATGCGGGCGCGCATGTCGCTCTGCACTTTTTCGACCGCAGCTTCCGCCGTCAGGCCGTTGCGGATCGCCTCTTCCAGCCGCCGGACCCAACCGCGGTCGTTGGCGAACATGCGGTAGGCTTCCAGCACCTGGCGATGCTCGCCCTCGAAGGCGACGTCGCGGCGCTCGAGCATGTCGTCGATGGAAAGCCTGAGCGAACCGAGCGATGCCTCGAGCCGGCGGACTTCCTCTTCGCTGTCCTCGTTGAACAGGTTGGTGACGACGATGCGCGGCTCGTGCAGCACGACATGACCGAGCCCGACGCCCTCGTTGAAGGACAGGCCGGTGAAGCTGACCGGGCGGCGCAGATCGAGCTCGAGGCCGGGCCGCGTCAGCCGCGCCAGATCGCCGGTGGCGATCATCTCGGCGATCACCATCGCGGTGGTTTCCAGCGCCTCGACCTCGTCGTCGCGGTAATGGCGCATGGTCTTGTTTTGCACCACCAGCACGCCCAGCGTGCGCCCTGCCCTGAGCACCGGCACGCCGAGGAAGGAATTGTAGATCTCTTCCCCGGTTTCCGGCAGGTAGGCGAAGGCCGGATGTTCCTGCGCATTGGACAGGTTGAGCGGCCGCGCGCTGGCGGCAATCGTGCCGACCAGGCCTTGCCCCAGCCTGAGCTGCGCCAGGTGCACCGCGTTCGGGTTCAGGCCTTCGGTGGCGTAGAGTTCGAGCACGGAATCGGCGCGCAGCACATAGAGCGAGCACACTTCGGCGACCATGTTGGAGGCGATGTCGCGCACGATGCGGTCGAGCCGCTCCTGCGGCTCCAGCGGCTCCTGCATGAGCTCGCGGAGCCGTTTCAGCAGAACGCGCGGGCCACTGGCCGGGTCACGCATCGCGGCTTCTTCTCCAATAGGCTTCTTGCCGGCGCAGTTTCGGCCGCCGCCGGCACGCACGCAACAACTGATTCAGTCTGCTACTGCTTATCCAGACCGTAGACGGAATGCAAAGTGCGAACCGCGAGTTCCGTGTAAGGACCGTCGATCAGTATCGAAATCTTGATCTCGGAGGTGGTGATGGCGCGGATGTTGATCGCCTTGTCGGCCAGCGCCTTGAAGGCGGTGGCGGCAACGCCGGCATGGCTTCTCATGCCGATGCCGATGACCGAGACCTTCGACATGCCGGCTTCCGACTGCACGACGTCATAGCCGACATCGGCCTTCAGCCGGTCGAGCACGGCCAGCGCTTTGTCCACGTCTCCGGAGGGCACCGTGAAGGTCATGTCGGTAAGCTTGCCGTCCTCGGAAATGTTCTGGACGATCATGTCTACGTTGATGTTGGCCTCGGCCAGCGGCCCGAAAATGCCGGCGGCAACGCCCGGTCGGTCGCCGACACGGCGCAGCGAAATCTGCGCCTCGTCCTTGGCATAGGCAATTCCGGTGACGACCTGCTGTTCCACGATCTCTTCCTCGTCGCAAATAAGCGTTCCGGGCGGATTGAGCAAATCCCCCATTCCGGGCGCGTCGGGATCGTCGAAGGACGACCGCACGAAGGTACGCACCCTGTGCACCATGGCAAGCTCGACCGAACGCACCTGCAGAACCTTGGCGCCGAGCGAGGCCATTTCAAGCATTTCCTCGAACGATATCTTGGCCAGCCGCCGCGCCTTCGGCTCGATGCGCGGATCGGTGGTGTAGACGCCGTCGACGTCGGTATAGATGTCGCAGCGGTCGGCTTTGACGGAGGCCGCGATCGCCACCGCGCTGGTGTCGGAGCCGCCACGACCAAGCGTTGCGATGCGGTTGTCCGGTCCGATGCCCTGGAAACCTGCGATGACGGCCACCTGGCCCTCGCCGAAGCGCTTGATCAGGAAAGCGCCGTCGATATCGAGGATGCGTGCCGCGCCATGCGCGTTGTCGGTCTTGATCGGGATCTGCCAGCCCTGCCAGGAGCGGGCGTGCACGCCCATGTTCTGCAAGGTGATCGCCAGGAGGCCTGCCGTCACCTGCTCGCCGGACGCAACCACGGCATCATATTCGCGCGCGTCGTGCATCGGCGAGGCCTCGCGCGTCCAGCCGACCAGTTCGTTGGTCTTGCCGGCCATCGCCGAGACCACCACCGCCACCTCGTGGCCGGCATCGACCTCCCGTTTGACGTGACGCGCCACATTGCGGATGCGGGCGATGTCGGCGACGGAGGTTCCGCCGAATTTCATCACGATGCGCGCCATGGAAGCGAAATGCCTTTGACTGAAGCCGGCTCTGCGCCGAAAAACCGAGGAAAGCGCCCGGCTGGCGCCGGCCGCTGAATGCGCGGCCTCCTTAGCCAAAACATCCAGGCTTCGCAAGCGACGGCTCATAAGAAGAGCGCCGCGCGGGCTGAACGGTAACTTCATTTTGCGCAGGGCCCAACCGGCAAGGCTCACACGGCGACGGGCGTCAGCCCAGGCGCACGATGCTTTTCCACAAATGTGGATAGTCGAGCACGAAGCCGAGTGGAGAGACCTCCAGAACCGCCTCATAGCCGAATGCCGGCGCGGCATAGGCGTAGCGGGCCGCGTCGAGGCGCCGATAGGTCTGCTCGAGCCGCATCATTCTGAGCTCGGGAAAGGCCAGATAGGCGGCCGGCGCGGGCGTCGCTTCGCCGACGGCGAGCGCGAACCGGCGGATCGCCAGGAGGTTCGAAGCCGGCGTGAAGCCGAGATCGACGTCTATCAGGCCGGCCACCTCCGGCTGCGGCTCGCCATTCAGCGCCCAGGAGCCGTCGGCGCGGCGTTCGATCCCCAGGGAAAGCTCTTGCGGGCCGAGAAAGCCCTCGACCCGTGCCGAGCGCGTGTGCCAGCCGGCATCGCAATCCACCTCGTAGGCGATGCAACACGGCCTGTCGTCTTGCAGGAAGATGGCCTGCCCCTTCAGGCCGTGCCCACTGGGCCGCTGCGAGAGCATGCAGGAATCGTGACCTTCAAAGTCGAGCCTGCGCCAAAGGATCGATGCGGTCTGAGCCACGGCCATCTCCTTTTTTCAACACGATCTTCCCTTTTTCGCACACCGCCGCGATTTTGTTTCGGCCGAGATGCCCTGAGCTGACACGTCCTGACAGAGCGCCGCCGGCAATACAGGGCGCTTGTCGGCGGTGCCGGCCTCGCACTGTCAGCAGGCGAAAATGCAGCCTTGACTTTCCCTCCCCCACGCCCGACTTGCTAGCGTCCGAGGAGACCAATCGATGCCAGAGCCCCGACGATCGACGATCGATGCCGGAGAAGTGGAGCGCTTTTCCGCCCTTGCCGCCGAATGGTGGAACCCAAACGGCAAGTTCCGGCCGCTGCACAAGTTCAACCCCATCCGGCTTGCCTACATACGCGACCAGGTGGCAACGCGCTTCGGCCGCGATCCGCGCGCGGCACGGCCATTCGAGGGCCTGCGCTTTCTCGACATCGGTTGCGGCGGCGGCCTGCTGTGCGAGCCGATGGCGCGGCTTGGCGCCGAAGTGGTCGGCGCCGATGCTTCCGCCACCAATATCGAAGTGGCCAAATTGCACGCCGCCGAAGTCGGCGTGCCGATCGACTACCGCGCCACCACGGCCGAGGACCTGGCCGACGCCGGCGAAAAATTCGACGTTATCCTCAATATGGAAGTGGTCGAGCATGTCGCCGACATCGACCTGTTCGTCGCCAAATGCGGCGAGATGGTCAAGCCCGGCGGCATCATGTTCGTGGCCACGATCAACCGCACGCTGAAGGCGCTAGGGCTGGCCATCATCGGCGCCGAATATGTGCTGCGCTGGCTGCCGCGCGGCACTCATCAGTTCGGCAAGCTGGTGCGCCCGGAAGAGCTGGAAAAGGCGCTCGGCGGCGCCGGCCTGACCGTCATCGACCGCACCGGCGTCGTCTACCACCCGCTCGCCGACCGCTGGCAGCGGTCGAAAGACATGGACGTCAACTATATGGTGCTGGCGGAAAAGGGCACGGTCTGAACCGGCTCACGCCGCCTGACTCTGCGCCCTCGCGCTGGTCCCGCTTTGCGCCTTGGTGGTGATAAACACGCCGGCCGTGATGATGACAGCGCCTGCCCAGGTCAGCAGTTGATAGTGCTCGCCGAGGAAGATCGTGCCCGCGAACAGCCCGACGGCCGCCGCCACATAGCCGATCTGGCTGAGATAGACCGGGCCGCCCACCGCCTGCAGCCGGAAGAAGAAGGCAAACATTGCCGAAGCCGACGCCATCTGCGCGACGACCACAGGCGGTACCGCGCCCAGCGGAACAAACGCTTGCCAGCCGAAAAGCGTCAGGATGCCGAGGAGAAGCAAGGTCGCCGACGCCAGATGGCTGCCCACGGCAAGCTCGATCGGGCCGGTTCCTTCGGGCCAGTCGACGGTGCGGTAGATGTTGCCCGCGGCAAGGCTGACCGGGATCAGCAATCCGATCGTTACCCAGAAATAATCGGCCGGTTGGCCAGCTTCGCCGCGTGTAAGCGCGACCATGACCGCACCGATGAAGCCGACCGCAATGCCGATGACGCCGAGCAGGTTGGGGCGCCGAACGCCAAGCAAGATCGAGAACACGAGCGTGATCACCGGCGATAGCGTGAACATGATGCCCGTATATCCCGCGCCGAGATGCGGGATGGCCGAAAACATCAAGAGGTTGGGAAAGGCATAGGACACCGCCGCCGTGACGAAGAAATAGCGCAGCTTGCGCGCCGTAAGCTTGATGCGCTCGCCACGCAGCAGGAGAGCCAGCAACAGCACGCCGCCGGCACCGAGCGAGATGACGAAGGCCCAGACCATGGCCGGAACGCCGGCGGCGGTCGCAAGCTTGCCGAACGGCAGCGTCAGGCCAAGCAGGGCGCCCGTCACGACCAGCAGGCCAAGCGCCGAATCCCAGAGAAATTTCATCTGATGGTCCTCGTCATCGTCGCCGGCACTTGGCCGCCACTTCATTTTCCGATAAGATAACGAAAAGATTCTTAACGTCAAGATACATGGCAGAATAGATGGACAGGGCGGCAAAGGCGATCGAACAATGGAACAGGGAGAGGCCGGACCTTGACGTCTCGCCGATGGGCGTGATCGGGCGGTTGAATGAAGCATCCTCGCTGATTGCCCGCGAGCGCCTCGCGCCGTTGTTTGCGCGCTATGGATTGCAGGCCGGCGAATTCGACGTGCTGGCCACGTTGCGCCGCTCGGGCGCGCCCTACGCGCTGACCCCGACCGCCCTTTACGAGGCGACGATGGTGACCTCGGGCGCCATGACCAACCGGCTCGACCGGCTCGAAACCTCAGGGTTGATCGTGCGTGGTCCGCATCCCAACGACCGGCGCGGCATCGTCGTGCGGCTGACTGAAAAAGGCCTCGCTTTGATCGACGAGGCCATTGCTGCCCACGTCGCCAACGAGCACGAGATTCTTTCCGGCCTGACGCAAGCCGAACGGGAAACGCTTTCGCGCCTGCTTGAAAAATTGATCGGCAGCGTAAGCTGACCGCTCAGTTCCGATCCTCCGGAAACACCGGGATCGGCATGAACTCGACGCCGTCCTCGGCCAGGCTCTTGGCCTCCTCCAGCGTCGCCTCGCCATAGATGCCGCGCGGGTCGGTCTCGCCGAAATGGATCTTGCGCGCTTCCTCGGCGAATTTGTCGCCGACGTAATCGGCATTCTCGCGAACCTTCTCGGCCATTGCCTTCAGTTGCGCCAGCGCCTGCTTCTGCGCCTCGCCCATGGCGAGCGCTATCGTTTCCTGCTTGCGCGCCGTCGACACGGCCGGCGCCATCAGGGCTTTCTCCACCTTGTGCGAGCCGCAGCTCGGGCAATCGACGAAGCCACGCTTCTTTTGCGTGTCGAAATCGTCATTGCTGCGGAACCAGCCCTCGAACTCGTGCTCGTTTTCGCAGATCAGGGAGAAGCGGATCAAGAGGCCGCTCCCCTGAGACGCGATGTCTCGGACGAACCGGCATTGACAGCGAAATCCCGCGCATTTTTCAGATTGGGGATCTTCTTGCGCGCCGCCAGCGACTGCGCCGGGTCGATCTCGGCGACGATCACCGCCGGCTCATTGTGCGCCGCCTCCGCGATGACGCGGCCCCACGGATCGACGATCAGCGAATGGCCATAGGTTTCGCGGCCGTCCTCGTGAAGGCCGCCTTGCGCAGCGGCCACGACATAGGCGCCGTTCTCGATGGCGCGGGCCCTGAGCAGCACGTGCCAATGCGCCTCGCCGGTTTGGCGGGTGAAGGCGGCGGGCACGGAAAGCAGGTCGGCGCCGGCTAGCGCCTCGGCGCGGAACAGTTGCGGAAACCGCAGGTCATAACAGACGGCAAAGCCCAGCTTGGCGCCTTCGATGGTCGTGACGACCGCCTCCGTGCCGGGCTCGTAGGTCGCGGATTCGCGCCAGCTCTCGCCATTGTCGAGATCGACGTCGAACATATGGATCTTGTCATAGGAGGCGAGCGTGGCGCCGTCCGGACCGAACAGCAGCGCCCGGTTGGCGAGCTTGCCGTCGGCGCGCAGGATGGCGGTCGAGCCGATATGCAGGTGGACGCCAAGTTCGCGGGCCAGTCGGCGGGCGGTCCCGACGATGATGTCCTTGTCCTCTGAGGTAAAAGACGCGGCCTTCTTGTCACGCACCAGCGCTCCGGTCATTTCCGGTGTCTGGATGTAGGTGGCCCCCTGGCCGGCTGCCTCGCGCACCAGCCGCTCGAGATCAGTTGCGTTGCGCTCTGGCCTCTCGCCCGAACGCATCTGGATCGCGGCCGCCTTGAAAACACCCATCGTCATATCCTCAATTCGTCGAACCATTGGCGAGCAACTTGTCCAGCCGGCCTTGCGCCTCCAGCTCGTGGAGGTCGTCGCAACCGCCGACATGCGTGTCGCCGACGAAAATCTGCGGAAAGGTCGTGCGGCCATGGGCGCGGGAAATCATCTCCTGGCGCAGTTCCGGCGAAAACGACGCGTCATGCTCCGTATAGGCGACGCCCTTGCGCTCGAGCAGCCGCTTGGCGGCCGTGCAGTAGCCGCACATCATGCGTGTATAGATGGTGACGTCGACCATGACGAATTTCCACTGTTTGTTGCCGACTTATATAGTCGTGGACTCGTCGGCCCGAAAGTCCCCCGGCAGCACGCGTGCGAAGGTCAGCACATCGACGGCGCCGGCCCCTGCTTTTTTCAGCGCCTTGCTGGCGGCGCGAACCGTGGCACCCGTGGTGTAGACGTCGTCGATCAAAAGCACGCGGCGGCCGGCGATCTCGATTTCCGCTTCGGCAGGCACGCGAAAGGCGGCCCGCACGTTGTCCTCGCGGTCCTTGCGCTCCAGCCCGACCTGCTGGCGCGTGAGCTTGACACGCCGCATGGCCGAGGGTGCGAAAGACAGGCCGCTGAGCTCGCAGACCGCCCTCGCCAATTCCGCTGACTGGTTGAACCGCCGCCTGAAGAAGCGACGCCAGTGCAGCGGGACCGGCACCACCACATCCGCCTCGGCAATGAGGTCGGCGCCGGCGCGCAGCATCCAACGCGCCATCCACGGCGCCAGGTCGGTGCGATCCTGGTATTTCAGCCCCTGCACCATCTGGCGGGCGACGCCGGAATAGGCGACGGCCGCCCGCGCCCGCTCGAAGGGCGGCGGATCGGCGATCGCCTCGGCCGACAGAAAGCCCTCACCCATATGGTGGGTGAACGGCGTGCCCATCACCGGGCACCAGGGCCGCTCCAGGAGGCGCAGTTTCGGCCAGCAGGCGCCGCACAGAACGCCGGGCTGCGAGACATGCCTGCGGCAGCCGGCGCAGACAGGCGGGAACAGGATGCGCGCCGGCCAGTTCGCCGCCGACCGTGCAAGGTTCCTGATGTCCAGAGGCTTGATCTTGGGCATGGGATCGGCCACGTGGTGGGTGCTGTGCGCCACTATATCAACTCCATCGGGGAATGGACAAACAAAGGATCTGCCCGTTTGCTGCCGATAATGGACACCTCACTGTGGCTGGCGCACAAGCAGCGCGCGCTCGATCATCCGGTCGGCGGCGCGGACTTCCTGATGCGGCGCAGTGCCGACGATCTTGCCGACCGGCTGGGTGCCGTGGAGCGCAGGTTTAGCAAGGCAGCGGTGCTGTTTTGCCAGACGTCGGCCGCAGCCGACATCCTCGCCGCGAGCGGCAAGGTGGCGGACATCGTCCGTGTCGAGGCGGATACGGCTTTCCTGGGCAATTCCGCCGGCATGGTCGCGCCGCTGGAAACCGTGCCCTTCGAGCCGCAAAGCCTCGACCTGGCGGTGTCGCTCCTGTCGCTGCAGGCCATGAACGACATTCCCGGCATGCTGGTGCAGATCCGCCGTGCGCTGCGTCCGGACGGGCTTTTCCTCGGCGCCTTCGCCGGCGCCGGCACGCTTGGCGAATTGCGTGAAAGCCTGCTGGCGGCCGAGACCGAGCTTCACGGCGGCGCCAGCCCGCGCGTCATTCCGTTCACCGACGTTCGCGACGCGGGAGCGCTGCTGCAGCGCGCCGGCCTCGCTCTGCCGGTCGCCGATGTCGAGACGGTGACGGTGCGCTATGACAGTCTTTTCAACCTGATGGCCGATTTGCGCGCCATGGGCGAAACCAGCGCGCTTGCCGATCGCAGCCGGCGGCCGGGCACACGCCAGCTGTTCGCCCGCGCCGCGCAAATCTACGCCGAGCGGTTTTCGGATCCCGACGGCCGCATCCGCGCAAGCTTTTCGATGGTCTGGATGTCCGGCTGGGCGCCCGATGCATCGCAGCAAAAGCCGCTCAAGCCGGGTTCGGCCAAGATCTCGCTGAAGACTGTGTTGGAGCAGCCCAAGGGGCAATGACAGTGTCCGCGGACGCGGACAGCCAGATCAGGGTGCGAAAGCGTTGGCAAGCCTGCTGCCATTGTCGCTGAACAGCCAGGTGATCGCGTTGAAGACCTGGCTGATGCCGCCGACGATCGTCAGCGACAGTACGGCGACGATCAAGCCGTATTCGACGGCCGTGGCGCCCTTTTCATCGTTCAGGAAACGCAGCAGCACTGTTTTCATCACGTCGATCCCTCTTGCCGGAACCATACCGCCGACCTGTTAAGAAAGGTTAACGGCACAGGCTTAATAGGCGATGAAACCGCCGCCTCTGAAAATGTCTTGGACCCGATCAGCAGTCGCCGCTGGTCCGGCCGTCGGATCGGATGATGCAGACCGAATCGGGCTGCGGCTGAAGCACGCTGCGGCGCACCGTATAGGTATCGCGACGAGTAATCGAACCAGTGGCAGTCATGTCGAGACCGCTGGCAAAATTCCGAGCCGATTGCGAGCGCGCCTGGCTCTCGAGGAAGGGCGTTGCGATCAGGGCCAGCGCCACCGCGGCCGACCCGAACAGCAGCGTGACGCGCAGCACGCCCATGCCCGCATCCGCGGCGCGAAAACTGCGGTCGGGCCGGATCGAATCCCAATCCCTGTCTAGGCTCATGCTGTCGCTCCCCAGAAAATCGCCGGCACGGCCGCGACGAGGCAGCCTTGCATCAATTTTTCATGATGAGATAAATCTTCCATTAATGCTGGCTTATGCGCCCCGCAGCTCCGCTCAGCCACAGGCCGCTAGCGGTTCTGTTCGCCTACAGGAGGTCGATCAGGAACGGGATCAGCGGAGCGTCGGCCGGCGGCATCGGGTAGTCGCGCATCTGCCTGGGCCGCACCCATTTCAGCGCCTGCCCCTCCTTCGGCTGGGCGATGCCGCGAAAGCGGCGGCAGATGAAAAGCGGCATCAAAAGATGGAAATCGTCGTAGCTATGGCTGGCGAAGGTGAGCGGTGCCAGGCACGGGATGTCGGTCTCGATCGCGATCTCCTCATAGAGTTCGCGGATAAGGCATTGCTCCGGCGTCTCGCCGGGCTCGACCTTGCCGCCGGGAAACTCCCAGAGCCCGGCAAGCTGCTTGCCCTCGGGCCGCTGCGCCAGGAGCACGCGCCCGTCGGCGTCGACCAGGGCGCAGGCGGCGACCAGGAGCAGGCGCTTGCCGGCGATCGTCACATCATTCATGCCCGATTTCACCCATGAACAGGCGGCCGGCGGTAGTGGTAGCGATAGACCTCGTCGAAGCCGAGCGAATGATAGAGCGCCAGCGCCGGCACATTGCCGGCCTCGACCTGCAGCCAGGCTTCCCGCGCGCCGCGCAGCCGCGCCCATTTCAGCGCCGACAGGATCAGGTTGCGGCCGTGGCCCTTGTTGCGTGCCGACTTGTCGGTGGCGACCTCGAACAGGCCGGCGAGATCGCCGTCATGGACGCAGATCAGCGTGGCCAGTGGTTCCGCTCCAGCCTCGAGCGCGAACAGCCCGGCCTCGGGCTGGATGGCGCCGATGATCTCCGACAGGCCTGGCCGCAGCGACGCGTCCGAGCCGCTGACCTTGAGCGACGCGCCGATGAAGCGGCTGATGTCCTTCAACGGGATCTGGTCCATGGCGGCATCGAGCTGGGCATCGGCCAGCGGCAGCCGCATCACCAGCGATTCGTCGAACCGGCTCCAACCCTCGCGGTCGAGATGGCTGGCGAGATCCGGACCCGATAGCGGCGACATGCGGAAGGTCAGCGGCCTGCCATAGGCATCGAAACGACGGCTGGCGCGGCCGATGCGGTCGGCGATGTGCTGGGTGTCGCCGGGATCGAGCGGATTGACCGAATTCAGCCGCTTGGCCGGATGTCCGGCCGTCAGCCGCACCACCCAGGTGCCGTCATAATGGACTGCCGCCGCGGGCCAGGCGCGGAACCCGGCCGCCTCATAGCGGCGCACTGTCGCCAGCATGCTGGCCGGATGTTTGGAAACCAAGTCCGTCAGCTCCGGTAGTCGCCATTGATGGCGACGTATTCCTTGGTGAGGTCGCAGGTCCACACCGTCGCCTTGCCGCGGCCGATGCCGATATCGGCGCGGATGCGGATGTCGTCGCGCTTCATATACGCCGAGGTCGCTTCCTCCGAATAGGCCGGATCGCGCTCGCCCTCATGCGCCAGCCTGTTGTCGCCGAACCAGATCGACAGGCGGTCGCGGTCAGCCGGCTCGCCGGCCTTGCCGACGGCCATGACGACGCGGCCCCAATTGGCGTCCTCGCCGGCGACCGCGGTCTTGACCAGCGGCGAATTGGCGATCGAGAGTGCGATGCGCTTGGCCGAACGCGCCGATTTCGCGCCGGTAACGGTGACTTCGACCTGCTTGCGGGCGCCCTCACCGTCGCGCACCACTTGCAGCGCCAGCGACTTCAGCACTTTGCCGAGCGCACGGCGGAACGCCCCCAGACGGGCATCCTTGGGATCGGTTATCTCCGGCGCGCCGCGTTTGGCGGCCTTTCCGGTGGCGAAGAGCAGCAGCGTGTCGCTGGTCGAGGTGTCGCTGTCGACGGTCACCGCGTTGAAGGTCTTGGCCGTGCCGCGCGACAGCAGATCCTGCAGCACGGGGGCGGCGATCGGCGCATCGGTGGCGACGAAGGACAGCATCGTGGCCATGTCGGGTGCGATCATGCCGGCGCCCTTGGAAATACCGTTGATGGTGACATCGGTCTCGCCGAGCTTGACGGTCTGCGTCGCCACCTTCGGATAAGTGTCCGTGGTCATGATGGCCTTGGCCGCCTCGGTCCACAGGTCGGGCTTGCCGTTGCTGACCAGACCAGCCAGCAGGTGGCTGAACTTGGTTGTGTCAAGCGGCTCGCCGATGACGCCGGTCGAGGCCAGGAACACCTCGCCTGGCGTGCAGCCGGCAGCCTTGGCTGCCGCTTCGCCCGTCAGCGCGGTGGAGTCCCGGCCCTTCTTGCCGGTGAAGGCATTGGCGTTGCCGGAATTGACGACGAGCACCCGGGCCTTGCCCGCGGCAAGGTTCTGCCGGCAGAAATCGACTGGCGCCGAGGGGCATTTCGACTTTGTGAACACGCCGGCGACCGCCGTGCCGGGCTCGAAGACCATGGCCAGGAGATCGGTGCGGTTCTTGTATTTTATCCCCGCTTCGGCGGTGGCGATGCGCACCCCCTCGATCTCAGGCATCTTGGGGTATTTCTTCGGCGCGAGCGGCGAAATCGTCGTGGACATGGAACCTCGGACGGGAAAAATCGGCGGAGAAACGCCGGTTTGCCCGATACGGCGCGCCCGCGCAAGGCGTTTTGGTGGCGGCGTGAGAACCGGAATTGGCCTTGACCGGTTCGCAGCCGGCTCCGTTGCAGTTCGCTGGCACCGCCCTGCCCAGGTTGCGATCTCTCCCGAGGGCAGCTTCTGACCCTGGCCCTGGTATTTCTGGGAGCCGTTGCGACTCGGCGCGGGAGCGCGGGCAGAGTTGGTCAGCACCGATGGCGGCCTGCGCATCGTGCGGGGGGACATGGCAGGCAAAATGTCTCCTGCCTCAGCCGCCAAGAACGGGCCGTTTCGTTTCATCGCCGGATCACTTATATTGCCGGCCTAAACCGACGGCGAGGGCGACAGGATGGCCGAAGAGGCGGATACGGCGCGTAAATCCATCGGTGCGCGGCGCAATCCCGACAGCGCGGAAGCCATTCTCGATGCCGCCGAGGCGGTGTTGGTCGAGGCCGGCTATGCCGGCTTCTCGATCGAGGCCGTGGCGCGGCGGGCGCGTGCCGGAAAGCCGACCATCTATCGCTGGTGGCCGAGCAAGGCCTCGCTGCTGCTGGAGGTCTACCAGCGCCAGAAACGCGTCGATGTTCCCGATACGGGAAGACTGGAAGAGGATCTCGTCGGCTTCCTCAAGAACCTGTTCGCGCACTGGCGCGAGACGTCGTCGGGCAGCGTGTTCAGGTCGCTGATCGCCGAGGCGCAGTCGGACGAAACGGCGGCCGCGGCCCTTGCCGGCTATACAGGCGGGCGCCGGGCCCACACCGGCCAGATCATCGAGCGCGCCAAGGCAAGGGGCGAGGTCGCGGCCGATGTCGATCCGGCTGTGGCGGCTGACTTGGTGGCTTCCTATGCGTGGCGGCAGCTCCTGACCAACCGGCTCGACGAAGACGAGGCGACGATACGCAAGGTGGTCCGCTACCTCCTGCGAGGCATAGAAGGGCCCGACGGCTGAACTGACGCAAAAAGGGCGCGGCGCCCTTTGGCCGCCGCGCCCCTTTTTCGAAACCGTTCTGGTTTACTTGGCGCTTTCCAGCGTATCGACGGCCTTCTTCAAATTGGCGTCGGGAATTTCGACCTTGGCATCGGCGCGCAGCGACTTGACCAGCGCGAAATACTTGTCGCGGATGACCGCCTGCTTGGCCTGGTCCTTGACGTCGTCGAAGGCCGGCGGCTGCTTGGTGCGCTTGTCCTCGAGCTTGATCACATGCCAGCCGAACTGCGACTGCACCGGCTGCTCGGTGTATTTTCCGACCTCGAGCGCGAAAGCGGCCTTGTCGAATTCCGGCACCATCTGGCCAGGTCCGAACCAGCCGAGATCGCCGCCACTGGTCTTGCCGCTCGGATCCGAGGTGTGCTCGTTGGCGAGCTTCTGGAAATCGGCGCCGCCGTCGAGTTGCTTGATGATCGCTTCGGCCTCTTCCTTCGTCTTCACGAGGATGTGACGGGCATGCACCTCATTGACCGGCGGCGTGTTGGCGATCTCCTGGTCGTAGCGGGCGCGGATCTCGGCGTCGGTGACCTTGTCGACGACGCCTTTCTCGACCATCTCGCCATGCAGCGCGCGCTGCTGCAGGAAGGCCATGCGGCGCTGGAAATCGGGATCCTTGTCGAGACCGGTCGAGACGGCCTGGGCGGCCATGACGCGGATCTCGATTGCGGCCGAAAGCGCCGCGGCGCGGCGTTGCTCGGCCGGGAGTTGCGCGAACTGCTGCGACAGCTCGCCTTCGGCAAGCACGAGATCTGCTTCGGTGAGGGGTTGGCCGTTGACGGTGGCAACCACTGTATTCGGATCGACCGGTGCGGCCGGTGCCGCTGGTGGTGCCGGCTGGGCTGGTGCGGTTTCCTGCGCCATCAGCGGCGACAGGCAAAGAGCCGACAGGCCGACGGCCAGGCCGAGGCTGGCGAGCGACGCACGGCGGAACAACAAGGACATTAAGATGACTCCGATGAGGATGTGAAGGACGGGAGGCTTCCAGATCAGCCAGATTGTGGCCGAATTTGGCGCGACCGGCAGGGCCAGCGCGGCGTTGACATCAGTTGAGCCCCCTCTTATCTGTCCAACGACTTTGCGTCCAGAACCGTTTTCCGGGCGCTTTTTGCGTTGCCCGTATACAGGCGGCGCATTCACGTGGATTTGATGGGGCCGGCCGGCGCTCGTCTCAGTTTGAGAATTCTATCGAAAGGACCATTGGATGGTCAGTCTCGGCGGTCTCGCCCGTAAGGTTTTCGGCTCCTCCAACGACCGCAGGGTCAAGTCGACCCGGCCCCGTGTCGAGGCGATCAACGCCATGGAAAACGAGATGCGGGCGCTCTCCGATGCAGAGCTCGCCGGCCGCACGGAAAAGTTCCGCCAAGACATCGCCAACGGCGCCAGCCTCGAGGACCTGCTGATCCCGGCCTTCGCCACCGCCCGCGAGGCGGCGCGCCGCGTGCTCGGCATGCGCCCCTTCGACGTCCAGCTGATCGGCGGCATGGTGCTGCACAATGGCGGCATCGCCGAGATGCGCACCGGTGAGGGCAAGACGCTGGTCGCGACCTTGCCCGTTTATCTCAATGCACTGGCCGGCAATGGCGTCCACGTCGTCACCGTCAACGACTATCTCGCCACCCGCGACTCCGAATGGATGGGCCGCGTCTATAAGTTCCTCGGCCTCTCGGTCGGCGTCATCGTCCATGGCCTGTCCGACGAGGAGCGCCGCGTCGCCTACGCCGCCGACGTCACCTATGCCACCAACAACGAACTCGGCTTCGACTATCTGCGCGACAACATGAAGTACGAGCGCGCCCAGATGGTACAGCGTGGTCACAACTACGCGATCGTCGACGAAGTCGATTCCATCCTGGTCGATGAAGCGCGCACGCCGCTGATCATTTCCGGTCCCCTCGAGGACCGTTCGGAAATGTACAACACCATCGACACTTTCATCATCCAGCTGCAGCCGCAGGATTATGAGATCGACGAGAAGCAGAAGACCTCCATCTTCACCGAGGAAGGCACCGAGAAGCTCGAGAACCTGCTGCGCGACGCCGGCCTGCTCAAGGGCGAGTCGCTTTATGACGTCGAGAACGTCGCCATCGTCCATCACGTCAACAATGCGCTGAAGGCGCACCGCCTGTTCCAGCGCGACAAGGACTATATCGTGCGCAACGGCGAGATCGTCATCATCGACGAGTTCACCGGCCGCATGATGCCCGGCCGCCGCTACTCGGAAGGCCTGCACCAGGCGCTTGAAGCCAAGGAGCATGTGGCAATCCAGCCGGAGAACCAGACGCTCGCCTCCGTTACCTTCCAGAACTATTTCCGCCTCTACAAGAAGCTTTCCGGCATGACCGGCACCGCGCTGACCGAGGCCGAGGAATTCGGCAACATCTACGGCCTCGAAGTCACCGAGATCCCGACCAACCTGCCGGTCATCCGCAAGGATGAGGACGACGAGGTCTACCGGACGGTCGAGGAGAAATACAAGGCGATCGTCAAGGAGATCCGCGAAGCCAGCGCCAAGGGCCAGCCGACGCTGGTCGGCACCACCTCGATCGAGAAGTCCGAGCAACTGGCCGAGCGGCTGCGCAAGGAAGGTTTTAAGGATTTCGAGGTGCTGAACGCCCGCCATCACGAGCGCGAGGCGGCGATCGTCGCCCAGGCGGGCAAGCCCGGCGCCATCACCATCGCCACCAACATGGCCGGCCGCGGCACCGACATCAAACTCGGCGGCAATGCCGAGATGCGCATCGCCGAGGAACTGGGCGACATGCCCGAAGGGCCCGAGCGCGAGGCGCGGGAAAAGGAAATCTATGCCGACGTCGAGCGCCTGAAGGAAAAGGCGCTGGCTGCCGGCGGCCTCTACGTGCTCGCCACCGAACGCCACGAGTCACGCCGCATCGACAACCAGCTTCGTGGCCGCTCCGGCCGCCAGGGCGACCCCGGCCGCTCGAAATTCTTCCTGTCGCTGCAGGACGATCTGATGCGCATCTTCGGCTCCGAGCGCATGGACGGCATGTTGCAGAAGCTCGGCCTCAAGGAAGACGAGGCCATCATCCATCCCTGGATCAACAAGGCGCTGGAAAAGGCGCAGAAGAAGGTCGAGGCGCGCAACTTCGACATCCGCAAGAATCTTCTGAAATATGACGACGTTTCCAACGACCAGCGCAAGGTCGTGTTCGAACAGCGCATCGAGCTGATGGACGGCGAAGGCCTGTCGGAGACCATTGCCGAGATGCGCGAAGGCGTTATCGACGAGATCGTCGCCAAGGCCATTCCCGAGAACGCCTATGCCGAGCAGTGGGATGTCGCCGGGTTGAAGGCCGAGGTCGCCGAGTTCCTCAATCTCGACCTGCCGATTGAGGAATGGGTCAAGGAAGAAGGCATCGCCGAGGACGACATTCGCGAGCGCATCACGCAAGCCGCCGACGCCGCCGCCAAGGAGCGCGCCGAGCGCTTCGGGCCCGAGGTGATGACCTATGTCGAGCGCTCCGTGGTGCTGCAGACGCTCGACCATCTGTGGCGCGAGCACATCGTTAATCTCGACCATCTGCGTTCGGTTGTCGGCTTCCGCGGCTACGCCCAGCGCGATCCTTTGCAGGAATACAAGAGCGAGGCGTTCGAGCTGTTCCAGGCGATGCTGGGCAATCTGCGCCAGGCCGTCACCGCGCAGCTGATGCGCGTCGAACTGGTCCGCCAGGCTGCCGAGGCCCCGCCGCCGGAAGCCCCCGACATGTTCGGCACGCATATTGACGGTACCACCGGCGAGAACGATTTCGAAGGCGGCGAAACCGCCCTTCTGGTGCGCCAGGAAAGCAACGCCATCGTCGCCCCCGAAGACCGCGACCCCAACAACCCCGCCACCTGGGGCAAGGTCGGCCGCAACGAAGCGTGCCCCTGCGGCTCCGGCAAGAAATACAAGCACTGCCACGGCGCTTTCGCGTAAGGAAAACCTGCAGGGCTCACATTCCCGGATTTCTGATCCGGGCGAGATTCCTACGTGCTCAGATCAGCCCGGAATCGCGCGCGGCGGCGGTCGCCTCGCCACGCGAAATGGCGTCCAGCTTGCCCAGCACCGCCGAGACATGATGATCGACGGTCTTCGGTGAGATGGTCAGGTGCTCGGCTATTCTCTTGTTGGAAAAACCGCGTTCGATCAGTTGCAGGACCTGCATCTGGCGCAGCGTCAGGCCAGCTTGATTGGCGCGCGTGCTCTGCCGCGGTCCCCTTGCAATGTTATTGACGCCATTCTGCCGCATGACGGCGCGGACGTGCTGGGCGACCGGCCGGGCACCGAGCCCCTCGAATATATCCAGGGCCAGGCGCAGGGCCGGCTCGTCGCCGCGCAGCAGGGCGAGCGCCTGCTCGAACGGAGCACCCAGCCGGGCCCACAGCGTCGCGGCACCGTGCCAATCGCCGGCGAGCAGCAGGCGATAGGGCTCCGCCATGCCGGTCGTATCGCCAGGGTCGCTTTCAGGCGACAAGAGCAGCCGCCAGACGGCCAGTTCGGCGAACATCGCCCTCGTCGGCGACAGGCTTTCTGCCAGCTCGATCAGGCGAAGCGCCTCACTGGCGTCGCCTTGCCCAAGCCATGCCAGTTCGGCCATCGACGCCGTGTAAGGCACCAGCCGCTGCAGCTCCATTCCCCTGTCCAGGAACCGCTTCATTTCCTCCAGCACCGGCCCAGCCGGATCGCCTCGCCTTATGCGCAGTTTCGCCAGCGCGACCAGGGATGGGTAACGCACCAGGGCTGTCGTTGCAGCATCGTCGATGACGTCGAGAGCCATGGCCGCCGCATCGTCCCAAAGGCCGCGTCGCAAAAGCAGCTGCGCCTGCACGCCCCGCATATAGTCGCGCCAGGTCGCGAGGTCGTTCTCAACGCAATAGGCAATGCCGCGGTCGAGAAAGGATTGCGCGCGCACAAGATCGAGCTGGTTCATTTCGGCGCAGGCGCAATTGGTGAAGCCGCGTGCCGCGTGCTCCTGGAAATTCTGCACGAGCGCGATTTCAAGGCTGCGGGCGAGGTGCAGCCGGCCCTTGGCCAGGTCAAGCCACTGCTCGGCCGAGCCAAGATTGTTGAGCGCGTGGCAGATTATCTCCGGCTTGTTCAACCGTTCGGCCAGAGCGACTGCCTTGCCGCCAAGCAGCAGCGTCTCATCGAGCTTCTCGGCCAGCATCGCCAGCTGCGAGAGATTGGAATAGGCCATGGCAAGCTCCGGACTGGCAGGCGCCTGTTCCAGCAGTTCCACTGCCTGGGCCCCGAACAGGTCCGCCTGTTCGCGGTCACCCACCAAATAGGCGAAGCGCGACAGGCATCTGAGGCTGTCGCCCTCCCTGAGCGTGTCGCCCAGCGCCTGCTGTAGCCGGCGCGCTTGGCTCTGCGCCTCGATGGCCGCATCGATGCGGCCGATCAGATGGCATTCAAACGCATATCCTTCGTAAAGCCTCGCCCGGTCGCTCATCGGCAGGCTGTCGGCATGCCGCAAGGCGACCTCGTAGTAGCCGGCGGCATCGCGATGCGCGCCGACGCGGGAAGCCTCGCGCGCTGCGAGCGGGGCAAGCTCGCGCACCGCCTCAAGATTCTGGGCCTCCACCGCATGGTGCACAAGCCTTGCGGTAGTCACCTCGGCGTTTTCCTGCAGTGCGGAAAGCGCGCGTTGGTTGAATTCGCGCCGACGGCTCGAGGTCAGCGCCATCTCGATGGCGCGACGGGCGATCTCGTGCCGGAAGGCGTAGCCATCGCCGAGATCGTCGAGCAAGCCATTCGAGACACATTCCGCCAGCTGGCCGGCGCTGGCGACGCCACAGAGGCCGCGCAGCGCCCAGGCATCGGCGCGGCGTGGAAACACAGACACCGCGTCGAGCATCGAGCGCGCTCCCGGCGACAGGCGCTCGGCACGCGCCAGCACGGCGTCGCGGACGCTGGCCGGCGGGATCATCTCGCTTTCGGCAGCCAGCAATTCGGTGACGAAGAAGGCGTTGCCCGCGGTGGCGCGATAGATTGCGCTGCCGTCGCGGTTGGCTGCTTCGGCAAGCGACAACACCGCCGCCTCGCTGAGCAGTGGCACTTCGATGCGCTGGACGTTGCCGGCTGGAATTTCGCCGAGCACCCGGCGCGCACGCATCTGCCCTTCGCTGCGGTCGGTGCGTGCCGTGAACAGCACCAGCATATGTGTGTTGGTGATGCGCCGGCCCAGGAAACGGACGAAATCCAGGGTCGCGTCGTCGGCCCAGTGCATATCCTCGATGACCAGCAAACCCGGCCGAGACCTCGCCTCGAAAACCTCGAGAGCGTCTGAAAACAGGGGCAGCCGCTGACCTTGGCGGTCGTCGATTGCCCGGGGCAGTGCCCACTGCGCGTCCCGGGCCAGATCATAGAGCGGTCCCAGCGGATCGGGAATCGACAGGTCTTCGCAAGCGCTGCGGAATATGGAAACGTGCTGCCCGGCACGGGTTACGAACGCCTCGACGAGTGCCGTCTTGCCGGCGCCGGCCTCGCCCAGCAATGCCGCCACGCGGCCGCGACCGCGCGCGGCCTCCGCGAGCAGTTCCTCCAACTGATCGAGTTGTGCCTGCCGTTCCAGAAGCATCGTCACTGGCCCATAAGTATCGTCGTCCCTCGACCCTTCTCCAAAATACCCCCGCTTCGGTATCCGCAGTGTGGCTCCCAGACCAAACGTCGAAAACATAGGGAATCGTCCCGCGCAATATGGGGAAAGGCTCCGATGTGCGCTTTCGACGATCGTGATTTTTCTCCAACCGCGCTCATTTCGAGCGTGAATCAGTCACAAAAGGAAGCCACTCCATGCCTCGCTATCTGATCGAACGGACATTCCCCGACGGGCTCAACGTGCCGACGAACGACGTCGGCGCGACGGCGCTCGGCGGCATCATCATGCGCAACGCCGAGAAGGGGGTCACCTGGCTGCACTCCTTCGTGTCGCCCGACAGGAACAAGAGTTTCTGCATCTACGACGCCCCCTCGCCGGAGGCGATCCGCAGCACGGCGCAGAAGAATTCGCTACCGGTGGACAAGATCACGGAGGTGAGGGTCCTGGACCCTTACTTTTATCGCTGACCCTATGGACCAAGGATGGAACAATGAGCGTGAGATCGTCCTGGGCAGCGATGGGTGTCGGCTTTCCGTGCTGTTTCCTCCCGAAACGGCAGCCGCCGTCGTGGCGTTCGACCATGCACCCTCCCGGCGTGGTCTCGCATCGCGGATTGTCTCCGCGCTGCTCGCGCCATTGCGAAGCCGGCGCAGGCGCCTGCCACCGCAAGACGATTATTTAAGGCGGGACGTCGGCCTGCCGGAGCACGAGATGCGGCGGGACTACTGGGAATATTGGTGGTGGCATCAATGAGACCGCCGCCCGGCTAGAGAGGAACGGATCGGACCCGTCCCGCAACTGACGATCCAACGCGCAGGCATGGCAGCAGGGCCTTACAGGCCGGTCCTGCCGCCTGCGCGTCACCAACAACCAATGGAGAATAAAATGAACGTCAATTTCTGGCGCCTTGCCGCGCTGTCCATCATGGCGATCACCGCCACTGCCGCATCTGCGGAGAGTGGCAATCGGCTGGCCGCCGAGGTGCGGGCGGCCAACGGCCGCTTCGTGAATGTCGCGGCGGCCACCGCCGAGGGCTATGCGCCGATTCCCTGCGCCAGCGGCATCACCGGCGGCGCCATGGGCATTCACTACGTCAATGGCGCCTATCTCAAGGACGATGCCGTCGACCTCGCCAAGCCGGAGGCCGTGATGTACGAGCCGATGGCCGATGGCAAGCTGAAGCTGGTGGCCGTCGAATATATCACCGCGAAGGGTCCTGCGTCGCTCGAAGGCCAGCTGTTCAACTTCGACAGCGCTCCCAACCGCTACGGCCTCGGCCCCTTCTACGAACTTCATGTCTGGGCCTGGAAGCAGAACCCGACCGGCGCCTTCGCCGACATGAACCCGAATGTCTCATGCGATGCCATGAAAAAGGCCGACTGACGGCACCGCCTGCCGGAACAGTGCCGGCAGGCCTTTTACGCGTCGCGAGGAGAAACCATGCCCGAGATAGCTATCTTCCTGGCAAGGCTGCGCGCCCCACCATGGCGGCTGATGGCCATCCTCGCTTGGCTGGCGCGCGGACGGCGCCTCCGACATGAGCGGCGTCACCTGGAGGCCATGCCCGATTTCATGCTGAAAGACATCGGCATCAGCCGTTCCGAGATCGACTATGTCGCAACTCACGGCGAAGCGCGCCGCTCTTAGGCTTGGCTGGGAGTTGGAACGACAGAGCGCGTGTCTCCTGCTTGCGGCATGGAACCCACACCGGTCGTCCTCGCTGGCCTCTCTGCCATTGTGTATGCCTCTTCCACCCACCCTTTCTTAAGGTGTCTCCGCTACACCAAAGCCTGAAAAGAAGCGGAAAACGGAGAACAATCGGGGTGCGCTTTTCCGCGGCCACGACAGCCGGGCGGTTCTTGCCGCAGCGTTTGGCGCTGCGCGTGGAGCCGTTGCTTGGCCGCGTCGACGCCGTGCTGTTCACCGCCGACGAGCGCGGCGAGGCCGGCCGCATGTCGGTCATTGCCTTTTGCATCCGCATCGTCAGCGCCGTCATCGCCTTCGTCAGCCAGGTGTTGATGGCACGCTGGATGGGCTCGTTCGAATACGGCATCTTCGTCCTTGTCTGGGTGACCATGGTCATCGTCGGCAATCTCGCCTGCCTCGGCTTCCACACCTCGGTCATCCGCTTCATTCCCGAATACCGCGAGCGCGGCCTCATCGACGAGTTGCGCGGTATCGTCGTGGCCAGCCGCCTGTTCGTCCTGATCGCTTCGACGGTCATCGCCGGGCTCGGCGCGCTCGGCGTGTGGCTCGCTTCGTCATGGACTGAAAACTACTATGTCCTGCCGTTCATCCTCGGCGTCATCTGCCTGCCGATGATAGCGCTGTCGGATCTGCTGCAAGGCCAGGCCAGGGCGAACAGCTGGGCGCTGTTCGCCCTGGCGCCGACCTATCTGATACGGCCCGTGCTGATCCTGCTGTTCATGGCGCTGATGCTTTTCGCCGGCTACGCGCCCGACGCGAAGACCGCGATCTTCGCCTCGATCGCCGCCACTTACGTCACCACGCTCGCCCAGCTTATCGGCGTCACCCGGCGCATGGAAAAGCAGATTCCGGCCGGGCCGATGAAGGTGCATTTCGCACAATGGTTCATTGTCTCGCTGCCGATCTTCCTGGTCGAAAGCTTCTTTTTCCTGCTCACCAATGCCGACGTGCTGATGGTCGGCGCCTATATGGACCCCAACGACGTCGCCGTCTATTTCGCCACGGTCAAGACACTGGCGCTGGTGCATTTCGTCTACTTCGCCGTCAAGGCAGGCGTCGCTCAGCGCTATGCCCAGTTCACCCATGGCGAGCCGGAAAAGCTCGCCGCCTTCGCCCGCGAGACGGTGTCGTGGACCTTCTGGCCATCGCTCGCCATGGCGCTGCTGGTGCTGGCGCTTGGCAAACCGATGCTGATGCTGTTCGGTCCCGAATTCACATCGGGTTATCCGCTTCTGTTCCTGCTCGTCTTCGGCGTCGTGGCGCGCGCCGCCGTGGGCCCGTGCGAAAGCCTGCTCACCATGAGCGGCAACCAGAATGTCTGCGCCGCCGTCTATGCCATGACGCTGGCCTTCAACATTGGCCTGAACGTGGTGCTGATCCCGCTCTTCGGCCTGTGGGGCGCCGCAATGGCCACCGCCTTCGCCATGATCTTCGAGGCCGGCGCGCTGTCCTTCACGGTCTGGCGCAAGCTCGGCATCGTCATGGCGATCTTCGTGCCAGCCAAAGGAGCCGCGTGATGGCCGCCATCCCCTTGCTCGAGGAAACCAGCGGCGGCCCCGCCGGCGCCATGGTGTCCGGCCTTGCCGGACTGGGGCGCGACACCGACCCGGCCCATATCGAGATCCTCGCCAACAACCGGCCCGAGCGGAAACTGGCCATCTATCCGGCGTCGGCCGGGTTCGACCTCGTCGAGGAGCTGGATTATCTGTGCGCCCGCACCATCGAGCCCAACGTCTTCTTCAACCCGCGTTTCCTCGCGCCCGCAATGCCCCGGCTGGAAGACCGCGAGGTGCGTCTGGCCGTCATCCGTGACGGCGATGAATACCGCAACCGGCTACGCCTTCTGGTGCCGTTCTCGGTGGAGCGGCCGGTGGTGCCGCTCGGGGTTCCGGTCATGCGCACATGGTCGAGCCCGTTCGGCCCGCTCGGCACCCCGCTGGTCGACCGCGACGATCCGGTCGGTGTCCTCGAGGATTTCTTCTCCATGCTGTCGCGCCCGCATCTGAAGCTGCCGAAAGTGTTCGTCCTGCCCGACATCAGGCTCGACGGCGCGGTGGCGAGCCTGGTTGCCACTGTGGCCGAAACGCGTGGCCTGATGTTGGTCACCACCGGTCACGCCCAGCGTCCGCTGCTCGAGAGCGAACGCGACGCCGAGGACTATCTGAAGGCTTCGCTGCGCGCGCACCATTATCGCGAGTTCCGCCGCCTCAAGCGGCGGCTGGGTGACCTCGGTAAGCTTGAACATGTCGTGGCGCGCGGCCCCGACGAGATCCGTCACGCCATCGAGAGCTTCCTGACGCTGGAGGCGGCCGGCTGGAAGGGCCGCGAGCGCACGGCCATGGCGATCGACCGCTACCGCGCCGCCTTCGCCCGCGAGGCCGTGCACAGGCTGGCCGAGCAGGACCTGTGCCGCATCCATTCGCTGACGCTCGACGGCCGCACCATTGCGTGCCTGATCGTCTTCGTCGAAGCCGGCGTTGCCTACACCTGGAAGACGGCCTACGACGAAACTCTGGCCGGCTATTCGCCAGGCACGCTGCTGATGATCGAGGTGACCAGGCAGCATCTCGACGACCCCAACATCATGATGACCGATTCCTGTGCCGTGCCCGACCATCCGGTGATGAGCAGGCTGTGGACCGAGCGCAAGCCGATGGGCACGCTGGTGATCGGCCTGACGCCGGACGCCGACCGTCTCGCCCGCCAGGCGGCCTCGCAACTGCATCTCTACCGGGAGACCCGCAACATGGCCCGCCTGCTGCGCAACCGGATGAAGAGCCTGCTCAAGAGACGATAGACGCGCTCGCATCTTCTGGAGCGCGTGGATGCTTGCTTCAAGCCTGAGCATTTGGTTGCTTCATGGGATTAACAGTCACTGTATTGATGGCGTTTATTCGCCAGCGCCTGCTTGAGCAACAGTCACAATCTTTCAACAAAGCGCGACAAAGGTGATACGATTTTGGGTATAATTCAAGTCGCTTGCCGGCGGCGCATCCGTTTTTCTTCAGCACTTTTCCTCGTGGCGGACATCAGAATTAGCTAATTCATTCGAACATATAAAGGACATTCACGGAACTTAAGTGGTAACATAAGACCTTTGGGACCAGACCCTGGGACTTTGGTCCGCCTTCACGAAATCCGGCAGCGAGCATGAGGCTAATCTTCATTGCTCTTCAGGAACTTGAAACGGCCGACCAGATCTAACTTGAGCCACTCGTCCTCATTCTTCCCCGTCGCTTTCGGCGGTGGCGCGCGGATTGCGAGGAACAGGCGCTGAACGCGAGAAATCCACCTGCCGGAACCAGCGGGGGAGCCGCCAATGGGAAAGCTGCCGGCGCCAGAATCCTGGACGCGTAAAAGCCCGCCACGGAGCCCTACGGGGACGGTCTTGGGCGAGCGAGCGCCATGTCGAAAGTGTCCGGCAGGTGAGGATGCGCGCCGGTCCGTCTCACCGAAGCCGTGGTCATCGCGTCGACCGGGAGAATAATCGACATGCGAGCATAGTGGTCCGGCCACAGCGGCTTTCCAAACAGGAAGAACACGATCGCGAGAAAACAAATCAGCAGCAGGACGGCGAAGGTGTTCGCGATGATCTCGCCAAGCTGCATGTCTTTCTCCCCGAAGTCGGACACCCGCCGCTCGCAGCAACGGCGGGCGTCCAGGGACCGTCGATGAAGGGACTTTACTCGACGGCTTCCACGCCAATGAGGAACGGCGGCTTATGTTCAGGGTTTAGGACCAATGCGTCGATGCTTCGGACTTCAGTCCCAATTGCGGGTCCAGGAGAAGGAGACAGTCTGCCTTTCGCACCGGCTAAGCCCTCCACCAAGGTACCTGACAGCCGGGAGCACAGCCCGGCCTGCTCGCCAAGTGCCGAACCTACCGCCAAAAGCAGGCCGGGCTCCTTCTGTCGATAGTCAAGATCGTCGCCCAACGGGGAAAATGACCAGCTACAAGGTGGAGGAAATCCTGGGCGAGAGAATTATCGGCACGCACGAGGTGGCGGCTTCAAGTCCCGCAGGGGCTGCCAGACGGGCAACCGGTCATCCGATGCAACCCCGCATTCCAGGCGCGCTGTTCGTTCGGGTCACCAGAGAGGACGGCACGGTCGCCGAATTCAGCTTCGCGGGATTTCCTTGTTGAACCCGGATGCCGTCGGATAGGACGGCACGAGTGGCGTTTCTTGCGACTATGGCCGGTGTCTACGCCGACCCATTGGCGCGGTTCGGCATTGAAGGAACCCGCTCGCTCTGACCCTTTGTATTCACGTGGATTCCGAAGCTCGTCGATGAAACCGTTTTGACCCGACTTGCACCAGAATTGCGCTAGCGTCCCAGCGGCTGTCTGGATGCCGAAACCAATTCGTCTTCGTCCCTGATCCCGGCCATGTAATTCGCGATTATGCGGGATGAAATCGCTTCGCGTTGCTGGGCCGATCGGGCGTCGAGCTTCAGCCTGTCGAACACGCGGCCAAGCAGGGCCACTTCGGAGGAATCGAAGACGCCAGCCTCCTGAGCTTTCTGACGAATCGGCATGAGTTCCTCCCTTTCAGATAAATAAGCAACAACTGATGCAAGGGGCAATCTCAAGGCCTGATATATCCACACCGAGGAACGGTCAGGCGGCCAACATAGGTCCTGAAGCGTGAAAGCGGCTATCGCATTGGACAGGCCGTCCTGCACCCTGCCGAGCCGCTCCCGGATGTCGCTCTTGCGATATCGGCTTTAAGCGGCGCACGACAAACTCGAGCACCATATCCGCAGTGCCGAAACGCCGATCGGGAAATTAGCGGCAGACGCATCGAAGCGGCGACTGAAATGGTGCCCCTAGCCGGGATCGAACCAGCACTCCTTGCGGAACTCGATTTTGAGTCGAGCGCGTCTACCAATTCCGCCATAGGGGCTCAGGCCGGGCGGCCTGGATGGCGCGGACTATACGGTTGGAGGCCTGTTCGTCAACTGGCCTGTTGCCGATAGCCTGCGGAGCCGCGACCAAACCGCCCCTTTCGGTTTCCTGCGGGCACTGCCATTGTGCGGCGCGGAAAATCTTTCTAGACAGGCGTCGTGTCGAAGCGCCTGGCGTCCGGAAGAAGGAACGCGGCGCGCTTCGGGTCTTGGTTTCACGCATGCACCTGTTTCATCCATGCCCCTGGTTTTCTGCCTGCCCTTATGCCGGCCACGCCGTGCATGTGGGCGCCGTGCGGTAGGCATTTACGACATTAGGAGAGCCGATGCTTCGCGGACTGTACGACTGGACCTTGTCGCTGGCGGCGCGCAAATCCGCCGAATGGTGGCTGGCCTTCATCGCCTTCGTCGAGAGTTCCGTGTTCCTGGTGCCGGCCGACGTGCTCTATCTGCCGATGGCACTGTCGCGGCCTGATCGCGCCTATCGCTATGCGCTGATCGCCACCGTCGCCTCCGTGCTGGGCGGCATCGCCGGCTGGTTCATCGGCCACTACGCCTACGACGCGCTGGCGCGGCCCATCCTCGAATTCTACGGCAAGTATGACGAGTTCGAGGCGCTGCGCGTCTCTTCGGGCATCGGCTTCATCATCTTGATGCTGATCACCTCGGGCGCCGCCCATCTGCCGCCGATCAAGGTGGTGACGATCCTTTCGGGGGTCATCGGCGTCAATCTTTTGCTGTTCATCGCGCTGGCAATCGTGGCGCGCGGCGGGCGCTTCCTGCTCCTGGCCTGGCTGCTGCGCCGCTATGGCGAGCCGATCCGCGAGTTCATCGAAAAGCGCCTCGGCCTGATCGCGGGTGCGGCGGCAGCCGCCCTGATTTTGCTCTATATCCTGGTCAAATACGCCTTCTGATTCATGTCGCCCAAACCGCGCGGCGGCGTGGCGACATGGACCACAAGACCGGGCGAGCGGCGAACATAACGGACGAAAGACCCCATGACTGCGACCATGACTGCCAACACCGGACGCCAGCGGACCATGACGGCCCTGTTCCTTGCCGTAGCCATGGCCGCCACTGTCGGCTCCGCGCTCGCCTTCCAGTACATTGGCGGCTACATCCCTTGCCATCTCTGCCTGGAACAGCGCACGCCCTACTATATCGGCGTGCCGCTGATGCTGCTGGCGCTGCTTGCATCGGCGCTGCACGCGCCGGCATGGGTGGTGCGCGGCTTGCTGGCCATCGGCGGCCTGCTGATGCTCTATGGCCTTTATCTCGGCATCTATCATGCCGGCGTGGAGTGGGCCTGGTGGCAGGGCCCGGCCGATTGCACCGCGGGCGGAGGCCCGGTCGACACCGGCGGCAAAGGCGTCCTCGACGCGCTCGACAAATTCGTGCCCCCGTCCTGCGACAAGGCCGCGCTTCGCATTCTCGGCCTGTCGCTCGCCGGCTGGAACGCCATCGCCAGCCTTGTCCTAGCGGCCATCGCCTTCCGCAGCGCGCTTTCGCGCGACTGAGTCCGTTCAACCGAACGGCACGACAAGAGTTCGAGCAGAAATCCGGCGGGCCGAGTCGGATAGCGCGGCTTTCGACGTCCGAGCCAGGTCGACCCCCACTCCGTCTCGGCTCCGCCGAGCCACCTCTCCCCCGATCGACGGGGGAGAGGAATGGCGCGAACCTATTGCCTCAGGCTCCTTTCCTCTCCCTCCGGAGGGGGGAGAGGTGGCGCTGCGAAGCAGCGACGGAGTGGAGGAAGCCGGTCCTCAAAACGCGAAGCCGCTGATAAGTGAGCGCGGCCGAGCTGGTCCGATATCAGGGTATGTCAGACTATCATGGAGACAATCGCTTCAGACGGCCAGCGTCCCGAATTCTCGGACGATCTCAGGGTTCGAGTTCGACATCCCAGTACAGATAATCCATCCAGCTTTCATGCAGATGGTTGGGCGGGAACAGACGGCCATTATTGTGCAGGTCGTGCACCGTCGGCTGGTAGGGCTTCTGCAACGGCCACATCTTGGCATGGGCCGGCATCATGCCACCTTTCCTGAGATTGCAGGGCGAACAGGCGGCGACGACATTCTCCCACGTCGTAGCACCCCCGCGATGGCGGGGGATGACGTGATCGAAGGTCAGATCGTCGGGCGTGCCGCAATACTGGCACTGGAAGCGGTCGCGCAGGAAGACGTTGAAGCGTGTGAAGGCTGGATGCCGCGACGGCTTCACATAGGCCTTCAGGCTGACGACGCTCGGCAGCTTCATCGAGAAGGTCGGCGAGGACACCGCGTGCTCGTATTCGGCGACGATGTTCACCCGTTCGAGGAACACCGCCTTGATGGCGTCCTGCCACGACCAGAGCGACAGGGGGTAATAGCTGAGCGGACGGTAATCCGCATTCAGCACCAGCGCTGGAAGCCCATCCGGAGATACGGCAACCGTCACGTCGTTGGCCTCCTTGGTTCTCTAACCTGAATGGCGCGGATACTGTAAGCCCGACATGACAGGGATGTGAAGCGGATTGTCACGCGTCCGAAGGCACAAAAAAACGAGATTTTGATGCTTTTTCGCGTTTTCAGGCCGGGGGTGCGGCATCCCTGCCCTTCAATTCGCGATAATAGGACCAGAAAAGCCGCGATGCGACACCTCTCCATGGGCTCCATGATTCGGCGAGCTGGATCAGTGTTTTCTCCGGCGGACGCGGGTCGATGCCGAGCGCATGGCCGACGGCGGTCTGGAGCGCGACATCGCGCGCCGGGAAGATGTCGGGATGGCCTGCGGCGAACAGCAGATACACCTGCGCCGTCCACGGACCGATACCGGGCACGGCCGTCATGGTCGTGATTGCCTCGCCGGCGTCAAGCGAACACAAACGATGAAGATCGAGGCCGTCCGCCGCCGCCTGGGCGGCGGCGAGGAGGCCGCGTTGCTTGGGTCGCGACAGGCCCGCCTCGCGAAACATGTCCTCGCCGGCGGCAAGGATCGCCAGCGGCGTCAACGGGTCGACCAGTTTCGTCAGCCGGCCGAAGATCGCATCGGCGCTGGCGCGCGACACCTGCTGCGAGACGATAATCGAGGCAAGGCTCGAGAATCCTGGTTGGGACAGCCGTAGCGGCACCTCGCCCGCCATGCCGCGGATCTTTTCCAGCCTTGGGTCGATCGCGCAAAGCGCGTCGAGTCCCCGGGCGATGTCGTCCAATGTGGCGATACGTTGCATGCTTTCTTGTTCCTGAACCGGCCGCACGGTAGCAATTGGCAAAACCGCCGCACAACCCGATTGCCGCTCAAGAGATGACACTCCTGACATTCCGTTTCGCGCCCAGTCCCAATGGCGAACTGCATCTCGGCCATGCCTTTTCGGTGCTGCTCAACCAGAAACTGGCGCGAGCGGTCGGCGGCCGCCTGCTGCTGCGCATCGAGGATATCGATACCACGCGCTGCTCGCCGGAATTCGAGGCGGGCATCTTTGCCGACCTGAAATGGCTCGGTCTTGCCTGGGAACAGCCTGTACGACGGCAATCCGAGCACTTCGCCTGTTATGAGACGGTGCTTGACCGGCTGATCCGGGAGGACCTTGTCTATCCCGCCTTCATGAGCAGAAGCGAGATCCGGGCTTTCATCACCGAGAGCGAAAAGCGCGACTGGCCGCGCGATCCCGACGGCGTGCCGGTCTATCCCGCCGTCGACAAGGCTCTGCCGGCGAAGGAACGCCGGCGCCGCATTGCCGCGGGCGCTCCCTTCGCCTGGCGGCTGGATATCGATGCGGCGATGGCACGCGTCGGCAAGGATTTGTCATGGAATGAATTTTCAGACGAATCGCTTTCCGCGACGCGCGTCGTCGAGGCCCGCCCGCGCGATTGGGGCGACGTGATCGTGGCGCGCCGCGAAATCCCGACCAGCTATCATCTCGCCGTCGTCGTCGACGATGCGCTGCAGGGCGTCAGCCATGTCGTGCGCGGCCAGGATCTTTATTCCGCCACCGGGGTACAGCGGCTGCTTCAGGAACTGCTTGGCCTGCCGCAGCCAGCCTATTTCCATCACCGGCTGATCCTGGGACCCGACGGGCGCAAGCTGTCGAAAAGCCTGAAGGACACCGGCCTTGCCGTCTTGCGCGAAGCGGGCGTGTCGGCTCACGATGTCAGGCGGATGGTCGGTCTCTGACGCAGGCGAAGGCCGAAGAGACAGCTTGCAGAAAAGGCGGCCGGTTGAATTCCGGTGATGCATGGATCAATCGTTTCGTTTTGCGCGCCGGCTTGAACCGGACTAGAGCTTCGCCACGGCTCAAATTCTCATCAAGCGCGGTCCCCGGAAAATGCACAGCGTCAAGCGGCTCATCCCCGCCACTTTCGTCGTCCTGTGGGCGACCGGCTTCATCGGCGCCCGCTATGCCATGCCGTGGGCCGAACCGTTTACGTTCCTGGCTGCGCGCTTCGTCCTGGCGGCGGCGTTGTTCGCCGGCCTGGTGGTCGTACTTGGCTCCAAGAGAGCCTCCCGCGAAGAGGCATTGCACGCCACCGGGGCCGGCATTCTGATGCATGGCGTCTATCTCGGCGCGGTCTTCTGGGCTATCCACAGGGGCATGCCCGCCGGGCTGTCGGCGCTGATTGTCGGCCTGCAGCCGCTGATCACGGCGGTGCTCGCCGGCAAGTTTCTCGGCGAGGCGATCCTGCCGCGCCATTGGGCCGGCCTCGCGGTCGGCCTGGCCGGCGTCGTCATCGTGCTCTGGCCGAAGCTCGGCGCGCTCGGCGGCGGCGTGACGTCAGCCACGTTGACAGCCTCGCTCGTCTCGGTGCTCGGCATGAGCGCCGGCACGATATGGCAGAAGCGTTTTGCTTCCGGCGGCGACCTCGTCGCCGCGACCATGTGGCAATATGTCGGCGGCGCTTCGGTGATGATCCTGGCTTCACTGGCCTTCGAGACCCACACGGTCGTCATCAACGGCGAATTGATCTTCGCCATGGCCTGGCTGGTGCTGGTGCTGTCGATCGGCGCCATCTTCCTTCTGATGGTGATGATCCGCGACGGCGAGATGTCGAAGGTCGCTTCGCTGTTCTATCTGGTGCCGGCGGTGACGGCCGTCATCGCCTGGGCCTTGTTCGACGAGCAGCTCAACGCGCTTCAGATTGCCGGCATGGCGATCACGACCTTCGGTGTCGGTCTGGCAACGGCGCGGCAGACCAAGGGAAGAATTGTAGAATTGAGGAATTGAGGAATTGAGGAATTGAGGAATTGAGGAAAATGGTGCCATTTGGCGCTGGGGGCTTCTTCTTCAATTCTCCAATTCTCCAATTCTCCAGTTCTTCAATTCAGCCGGTCATCCCACCCGCGCGCGTGCCTCGAGATAGCGGCTGATTGCTGCATTGAGTTCGCCACCGAGAATGAAGATCGCGGACACGATGTAGAGAAAGACCACCGCGATCATGATCGAGGCAAGCCCGGCGTAGGTCGTCACGTAGGACGAGAAATGGTCGAGATAGGTGGCGAAAATGGTCGAGCCGATCAGCCATGCGGCGAGCGTGAAGACGATGCCGGGGATCAGCGAGACGAAACGGCGCTTGCCGGCCGGCAGCCAGTAATGCACTGAAAACAGACCGCCGACGATGACGGTCGAGGCGATGACGTAGCGCCACAGCGTGATGGTGCCCGTATAGGGTTTTATCCACTCGAAATGCGCCTCGGCCAGCCGCGCCAGCAATGGCGCGAAGACCAGGAGCACGCTGATCGCCAGGAAGCCTGCCGTGGCGATCAGCACGAAGAAGATGCTCTGCACGCGGCGATAGATGATGCCGCGCGTCTCGGTGACGCGATAGGCCCGGTTGAGCGAGGTGCGCAGCGCCTCGATGCCGTTCGAGGCGAAATAGGCGGCCAGCAGCACGCCGTAGGTGAGCAGATCCGATCGTCGCACGGTGAGCACGTTCAGCACCTCTCGCGCGATCGGTTTGGCGATTTGTTCCGGCCAGGTGTCGAAGACCAGGTGCACGGCCGTGTCGGCGAAGGCTTGCGCGCCGAGGAAGCTCGCCAGCGTGGTGGCGAAGATCAGGAACGGAAACAGCGCCATCAGCGAGGTGATTGCCAGATGGCTGGCCATCGCCCAGCCGTCATCGGTGTTGAAATGACCGATCGCGTCGTAGAGCACGCGGCGCAGGGCGACGATATTCCGCAACAAGAACCGCGCTCCCCTTCGATTGTCTCGACGCCGCGAATATGGGAAGGGAATGCGGCAAATGGCAACCCTTGGTCATAAGACGAATCCGTCGGCACGCGCGTTGCGCGTCATCATCGTCACCGGCGCGTCGTCCGGCATAGGCGCTTATTGCGCGCGGGCGCTCAAGGCGGAAGGCTGGCGGGTGTTCGCCACGGCGCGCAAGCCCGAAGACATCGCGGCCCTGGAAAAGGAGGGCATCGAGGCGTTCTATCTGGACTATCGCGAACCTGCCTCCATCGAAGCGCTTGCGGCTTCAGTGCTGGAGCGGACCGGCGGCAGGATCGATGCTCTGTTCAACAATGGCGCCTATGCGCAAGCGGGCGCGGTCGAGGATCTGCCGGTGGCCGCCTTGCGCGAGCAGTTCGAGGCCAATTTCTTCGGCTGGCACGACCTGACCCGCCGGCTCGTGCCGGTGATGCGCCGCCAGGGCCGTGGCCGGATCGTTCATTGCTCGTCGATCCTTGGCCTGGTGCCGGTACGTTTTCGCGGCGCCTATTCGGCATCCAAACACGCTTTGGAGGCGCTGATGCTCTGTCAGCGCCAGGAACTGGCCGGCAGCGGCGTGCATGTCTCGCTGATCGAGCCGGGGCCGGTGAAATCGAAGATCGCCAGCAATGGCCTCGCCTGGTTTCTCAGGAATATCGACCATGAGAATTCCGTGCATCGCGCGGACTATGAGGCGCAGTTGGAACGGATGCGCACCGGCGGCAGCCAATCGGCGCTGAAGCCCGGGCCGGAAGTGGTCCACAAGGCGCTTCGCCATGCACTTCTGTCGCGGCGCCCGCGCCCGCACTATGTGGTAACAGTGCCCGCCAAGGTCGGCGCCACGCTCAAACGCATCCTTCCGGCATCGATGCTTCACCGCCTGCTCGCCAAACGCGCCTGAACAAGAAAAGGACTGGAAACGCAAATGGCATCCGTCTTCAACATCCTTGCCATCCTGGTCATGGTCGCCGTGGTGATCGTGCTGGTCCGGGGTCTGATCAACATGATGCGCGGCGGTTCCGGCATGACCTCCAACAAGCTGATGCAGACGCGCGTCGTGCTGCAGGCCGTGGCGCTGGCGCTGATCCTGCTGGCCGTGTATTTCACCCGCAAATGAGGACACCGGCCGTTCGGGAGGCGACGTGGTCAAGCTCAACAAGATCTACACCCGCACCGGCGACAACGGCACCACCGGGCTCGGCACGGGTGAGCGGCGGCTGAAGTCCGATCTCAGGGTGGACGCCTACGGCACTGTCGACGAAGCCAATGCCTGCATTGGCATGGCTCGTGTTCACACCGCCCCAAGCCACCCGGCGATTGACGCCATGCTTGCCCGCATCCAGAACGATCTCTTCGACCTGGGCGCCGATCTGGCCGTGCCCGACGACGGCAAGCCGCTCGGCTACGAGCCGCTGCGCATCATTGCCGCGCAGACCGAGCGCGTCGAACACGACATCGATCTCCTCAACAACGACCTCCAGCCGCTCAAATCCTTCGTGCTGAACGGCGGCACGCCGGCCGCCGCTGCGCTCCATCTCGCCCGAACGGTGGCGCGGCGGGCCGAGCGGCTGATGGTGGCGCTCGCACAGCATCCTGGTGAGCACGTCAACCGCGACGGGCTGAAATACATCAACCGCGTCTCCGACTTCCTGTTCGTCGCCGCCAGGGCGGTCAATGACAATGGAAATGCCGACGTGTTATGGGTTCCTGGCAAGAACCGCTGAACTATGCCAAGGCGGGAGAGGCCAGGCACCTATGTTCATCCCGCTCTACGACACCAACAGGCTGCGGCACATCAGGCTGCAGTATGTGACGATCGCCCTGATCCTGGCCAACGCGCTGGTCTATTGCGCCACCGCGCTCGGGGGCGAGAATTTCACCAATGCCGCCGTGCTCGGCCTCGGCTTCATCCCCTCCGTGGTGCATGACACGGCAGAGCTCGACCCGCGCTTTATCGTCATTCCCGAAAGCCTGAGCTATCTCACCTACTCATTCCTGCATGCCGACATTTTCCACCTTGGCGGCAACATGCTGTTCCTGTGGGTGTTCGGCGACAATGTCGAGGACGCGCTCGGCCATATCCGCTATCTCATCTTCTACCTCCTGTGCGCCATCGCCGGAGCCGCCTTCCAGGGCCTCATCGCGTGGGACTCGCAGGTGCCGCTGATCGGCGCCTCCGGCGCCATCGCCGGCGTGGTCGTCGCCTACCTGATCCTCTATCCCAGGGTGAAGGTCTGGGTGCTGGCCTTTGCCCGCATTCCGCTGCGCATCCCGGCCTTCATCCCGCTCCTCCTGTGGGTGCTGTTCCAGATCGTCATGTTCGCCGCCGGTGGCGAGGACCAGATTTCCTGGGCCTGCCACATAGGCGGCATCATCGCCGGCGCCGTGCTGGTGCTCGTGCTGCGCAGCCGCGGCGTGCCGCTTTTTGCGGGCGCGGACGAAGAAGCCGCACCCGCCGACCAGCCCGCCGTCGCCGTAGATCCGGCCGTAAACGAGCCGATTGCCGCGCAGCCCGTGCCACGCTGGGGTCGAGGAAGTGCCCCGGCCCCGACTGAACCGATTGAGTGAATTGCCCGACGCCGTGGCATATTGACGTGCGGGTTCGCCGCAACTACGGAAGCGTTTCCGCCCGCCTTTGGCGGTTGAAGAGCAGAATTTCCATCCGGAATGTCGGCTTTCGACAACTCTGACAGGGTTCACGCTGGTATAGCGCGCCCCAACTATCTCAAGAGAGGTGACAGGAAAATGAAGATCCTTGTGCCCGTGAAGCGGGTTGTGGATGCGAATGTGAAGGTTCGCGTCAAGGCTGACGGTTCGGCGGTGGAATTGGCCAACGTCAAGATGGCGATGAACCCATTCGACGAGATCGCGGTGGAAGAGGCGATCCGGCTCAAGGAAGCCGGCAAGGCCGAAGAGATCATCGTCGTGTCGATCGGCCCGCAGCAGGCGCAGGAGACGCTTCGCACCGCGCTCGCCATGGGCGCCGACCGCGCCATCCTGGTCAAGACCGACGAGCAGACAGAGCCACTGGGCGTCGCCAAGGTACTGAAGGGCGTGGTCGAGGCCGAGCAGCCCGGCCTTGTCATCCTCGGCAAGCAGGCGATCGACGATGATTCCAACCAGACCGGCCAGATGCTCGCAGCCCTTCTCGGCTGGGCGCAGGGCACGTTTGCTTCCAAGGTGGTGCTGGAGGGCGACAAGGCCAGGGTGACGCGCGAGGTCGACGGCGGCCTGCAGACGGTTGAGCTGAAGATGCCGGCGATCGTCACTGCCGACCTTCGCCTCAACCAGCCGCGCTATGCATCGCTGCCCAACATCATGAAGGCCAAGAAGAAGCCGCTCGACGAGAAGAGCCCGGCCGACTACGGCGCTGACGTCAAGCCGCGGCTGAAGGTCATCAAGACCGAAGAGCCGGGCGGCCGCAAGGCGGGCGTCAAGGTCAAGAGCGTCGCCGAGCTCATCGACAAGCTGAAGAACGAAGCCGGCGTGCTCTGAGATCGGAAGGAACAGATAAAATGACCATTCTCCTCATCGCCGAACACGACAACGCTACCCTTTCCGACCAGACCGCCAAGGCGCTGTCGGCCGCGCTGCAGATCGGCTCGGACGTGCATGTGCTGGTGGCCGGCAAGGGCGCCAAGGGCGCAGCCGACGCCGCCGCCAAGCTGAAGGGCGTGAGCAAGGTGCTGCTGGCCGAAGCCGACGAGCTTGCCGAGCGTCTCGCCGAGCCGACCGCGGCGCTCGTCGTGTCGCTGGCCGGCTCCTATGACACCATCGTCGCGCCGGCAACCTCGTCGGGCAAGAACGTCGCGCCGCGCGTGGCCGCTTTGCTCGACGTGGCGCAGGTCTCCGAGATCATCGAAGTGGTCTCGCCGGACACCTTCAAGCGGCCGATCTATGCCGGCAACGCCATCCAGACGGTACAGTCGACCGATGCCAAGAAGGTCATTACCGTGCGCACCGCCTCCTTCCAGGCGGCGCCCGAGGGCGGTTCGGCCGCTGTCGAAACCGTCAGCGCTGCGGCCAATCCTGGCCTCTCCTCCTTCGTCGAGAACAAGCTATCGGAGACCGATCGTCCGGAACTGACCTCGGCCAAGATCATCATCTCGGGCGGCCGCGCGCTCGGCTCCTCGGAGAAGTTCCAGGAGGTCATCCTGCCGGTCGCCGACAAGCTCGGCGCCGCCGTCGGCGCATCCCGCGCCGCCGTCGATGCCGGTTATGCGCCGAATGACTGGCAGGTCGGCCAGACCGGCAAGGTCGTCGCCCCCGACCTCTACATCGCCGTCGGCATCTCCGGCGCCATCCAGCACCTCGCCGGCATGAAGGATTCGAAGGTCATCGTCGCCATCAACAAGGACGAGGAAGCGCCGATCTTCCAGGTTGCCGACTATGGCCTCGTCGGCGATCTGTTCGTTGTCCTGCCGGAGTTGCAGAAGGCGCTTTGACGCCCTGCCGCAAAGCGTATTAAATTGTGAGGGGTGGGGTAGACGAAGTCGCCCCACCCTTTTAGTTTGCACCGCACAAAAAGCAGGCCGCAAAGGCCTTTTTCGACGGGATCGGTGTAATGAGCAAGATCGAAACGATCGGCATCATCGGCGCGGGCCAGATGGGCGGCGGCATCGCCCATGTCTCCGCACTTTCGGGCTACAAGGTGCTGATCTACGATATATCGCCCGACCGTATCGAGAAGGGCATCGCCACTGTCAGCGGCAACATGGCCCGCCAGGTGGGGTCCGGCAAGCTCGACGAGAAGCTCCGCAACCAGGCGATGGCGCGCATCGCGGCGGCGCCATCCATGGCCGATCTCGCCGGTGCCGACCTGGTCATCGAGGCAGCGACCGAGGACGAGACGGTCAAGCGCAAGATCTACGCCCAGCTTTGTCCGCAGCTCAATCCCGAGGCCATACTGGCGACCAATACCTCGTCGATCTCGATCACGCGGCTAGCCGCGCAGACCGACCGCCCCGAGCGCTTCATCGGCATCCATTTCATGAACCCGGTTCCCCTGATGAAGCTGGTCGAACTGGTGCGCGGCATCGCCACCGAGGACCAGACCTTCGAGGCGGCAAAGACCTATGTGAAGCAGCTCGACAAGACGATCACGGTCTCGGAGGATTTTCCGGCCTTCATCGTCAACCGCATCCTTTTGCCGATGATCAACGAGGCGATCTACACGCTCTATGAGGGCGTCGGCACGGTCGATGCCATCGACACCGCCATGCGGCTCGGCGCCAACCATCCGATGGGGCCGCTGCAGCTGGCCGATTTCATCGGCCTGGACACCTGCCTGTCGATCATGCAGGTGCTGCATGACGGCCTGTCGGATTCGAAGTACCGCCCCTGCCCGTTGCTGGTCAAATATGTCGAGGCCGGCTGGCTCGGCCGCAAGACCGGCCGCGGCTTCTACGATTATCGCGGCGAGCATCCGGTTCCAACACGCTGACCCGCCAGGGTTGATCGCGGCCCTATCGCGGGGCTACGACGCTGCGGCCAGGGGCTTGGGTGTCTCGATTTCGATCCTGTCGTCCGTGGCGTCATTCTCGGGCGCCATGGACACGCATCCGCGACCCGCAGCCTTGGCCACGTAGCAGGCGGCGTCTGCCCTGGCGATGATCTCGTCGACAGCGCCGCAATCGGCGTCGATAGGAGCCAGTCCGATGCTGGCGCCGATCGAATGGGGACGGCCTTCCCAGGTGAAATCGAGGCCCTGTATCGCATCGATGATGGATCGCGCCGCGATCCTGGCCCCGGCGGCCGAGCCCGACTTCAGAATGACCGCGAATTCGTCGCCGCCCAGACGCGCGACCATGTCCTGCGGACCAAGCACGCCACGCACGGCCTCGGCAACGCACTTGAGCAATGCATCTCCCGCCGCGTGGCCACCTGTGTCGTTGACCAGTTTGAAATGATCGAGGTCGATGAACATGAACTGATGTCCGATCCCCTCCTTGCGGGCCTGATCGACCAGTTCTTCCATGGCGCGGATGAAACTCGCGCGGTTGGCAAGGCCGGTCAGCGCATCATGCGCGGCGGCGTGGGCAAGCTGGCGCTGCAGCGCGCGCGCATCGGTGAAGTCCTGGAAGACGATGACCAGTCCGCAGAATTCGTTGCGTTCGTTCATGATCGGCGACACGACCTGCCGGATGCTGCAGCGCGTCTCGTCGCGCCGGATGAGGACGGCGCGGCTGTTCTGGTCATCGGCTCCCTGGCCGCCGATCGCAGGCCGCGCCACGCCGATCCTGTGGCCGGTCTCCTCGTCGACCGCCCAATAGACATGGCCGAGCGTCTTGCCGAGGGCATCATTGCAGGAGACACCGGTCAGCTTTTCGGCGACAGGATTCATGAAGGTGACGCGGTTGGCGGCATCGGTGCAGATGACGGCATCGCCGATCGACTGGAGCGTCACTTTGAGGCGCTCCTTTTCGTCCGCCAGCATGGCCGCCGACACGGCGAGGCGCTCCTCCGCCTGCTTGCGCCGGGTGATGTCGGTCAGGCTGCCTATCGCCCTGATCAGCCGCCCCTCTTCGTCGCGCTCGATCGCCTTGCCGCGGTCGAGGAACCAGAGCCAGCGGCCATCCTTGTGGCGCATCCTGAATTCGGCCTCGAAGAACGGCGTGCGGCCTTCGAGATGGGCGCGGTCCGCCTCGGCCACTGCTTCGCGGTCGTCGGGATGTATCATCGCCAGCCAGTGATCGGGGTCACCGTCGAGTTCCCCGTCGGCGTAACCCAGCATCTTGACCCAGGTCGAGGAATAGTTAGTGCCGCCCCTGCGCTTGTCGAAGTCCCAGACGCCCTGGCCGGCGCCGGCCAATGCAAAGTTCCAGCGCGTTTCGGCCTCGGCGATCCGCGCCTCGGCCTGCTTGCGCGCATTGATGTCCTCTATCTGCGAGACGAGATACAGCGGCCGGCCGCTATTCCCGTCGCGAATGACGGAGCCGGCCAGCCTGGCCCAGACGGGCGTGCCGTCCTTCTTGAGATAGCGCTTCTCGAAATGAAAGGAATCGATCTTGCCGGCCTTCAGGTCTTCCATCGTCTCCCGCCCGATCTCCAGATCGTCGGCATGCGTGAGCTGGAAGAAGGTCAACGCCTCGATCTCGTCGCGGCGGTAGTCGAGCATGGCAGCGAAAGCCGGGTTGGCCTCGAGAATGCGCCCGTCGAGGCCGACGATGGCGACGCCGATGGAGGAATCCTCCATGGCACGGCGGAAGCGCTGCTCGCTCTCGGCGATCTGGCGGCGGTCCTTGCGGATGACGCGCGCGAACATGCAGGCCAGGAGAAGTGCGCCGGCTGCCACACCGACCGACGCCTGCACACATAATTCGAGCGTCTCGGCGCCGGGATCCAGCCGCGACAGCAGGATCGATGCCGTCATCGCCGCTGTCCCGCCCACGAGCAGAGCCAACCCCGCATGTCTGTGCGGCGCCGGCCCGATGATCCTTCGCATTGCCACGATTTGTACCACCCCGTGGGCAATCGCATTTCCCGTGAAAATCCTGACGGATCGATTTTAAGGAAAGGTTGCGTCGGGTATCGGCGATGCCGCCGGCCGGCAAACATTTGCCGGCATGATTAAGGATCGGTATGCGCGGGATGCAGCAGCGGGCGTCGCGCTACCAGCGCACGAAAAACCGGCCGCCGAGCGCGCCGAGCAGCGCCAGCGCGGCGATCGCGATCGTATACCAGGTGGCGACGAAAAGCGGCGAATCATCAAAGCAATGCGCGGCATAGAAGGTTGCCGCCAGCCCGCCGGCGAGCAGGCCCGCGGCCGTGCCGGCCAGCACCGGCCGTGTCGGCGCGCCATAGCGCAGCATCCACAGGAAGATGGCAAGCGGGCCGATGCCGATCAGCGGGATGAGCCCCATGCAGACCATCATGTTGGAACCGACGAGACGCCTGCCCCAGTCGGCCTCGGGCACGGCGTAAAGCTCCAGCACCACGGCCACTGCCACGAGCACGGGCGCAGCCGCCATCCAGGCCGCCGCCTTGCCTGTCGATGCTCCCGGTGTCGACAATGTCCTGACGAAGGCGAAGGCGCTGGCGGCGAGCACGATGGTGAACAGGAACTTCGAAAGAAAGCGCATCGTATGTGCGGCAGCCATGAAGTCGGGGCGCGGACCGATCGTCATCATGAAAACCGCGCCCGCAATCACGGCGGCCACGCCGGCAGCCAGCCACCAGGCCGAGCGCAGCGGCATCGCCTTGCTGCGGGCGTCGGCATCAAGCGCCTTGATGAGATCTTCGGTCCTCATGTCATTCCCGCCCAAACCGCCCCTGCCCGAACCGCTTGGCAATGGCTGCAAGTCCGCGATGCAAGGAAACCCGCACCGCTGTTTCGCTGATGCCGAACTTGGCTGCCGTGTCGCCGATCGAGCGCCCCTCCACCGACACGGACGACACCACGGAGCGCTGTGCCGGCGGCAGGCCGTCGAGCGCCCGGTTGATGTCGCGTTCGCTGACGGTTTCCGTTTCCGGCTCGGCGAAGGTTTCGGCAATATCGTCGACATCGATCTCGATGCGCCGTCCGCGCCGCCGGAACGCGTCGATCAACTTGAAGCGCGCGATGGCATAGACCCAGGGCAGCACAGGTGCGTCCTGGCGCCAGGTGTGCCGTTTCACATGAATGGCCAGCAAGGTTTCCTGCACGACATCCTCGGGATCGACCCCGCCTTTGACGATCTTGCGCCTGGCAAAACCGCGAACCAGAGCGGCCGTCCGGTGCAGAAAGTCGGCATAGGCCCTTTCATCTCCCGCGATCGCGGCTCGCATCAGCCGGGAAAGCTCGGCCTCGTCCTTGCCGCTCACAAGAGTTCACTCCCCGATCTTCGCGCCTCGGCGCTGATTTGTTACGTGGCCGGCGAAATAATGTCCAAGGCAAACTACCGGCAAGTCACGAAAGATTGCGGGCGAACGCGAACTTGGGCTCGTCGACGGCGACTGTGTCCTGGACCGTCGGTCGCGCGCGGCCATCACGCGGAATTGTCCGTCTGGCATGGGCCTGTGCCGCCAGCGGCCGATTGAAGCAGGCCAAAAATGTTGACTACACCTGTCATGTATCGATAGGTGCTGCGTGCCAGTTCAACGAGATCGAGGACGACGCCCATGAAATACGCTCTTTCCACCCTTGCCGGCGCCGCGGCGGTGGCGGTCAGCCTGATCGCTGGCCAGGCGATGGTTGAGGATACAGGCATCATCGTCTACAATGCCCAGCACGAGAGCCTCGCCAAGGAATGGGCCGACGGCTTCACCAAGGAAACCGGTATCAAGGTCACGCTGCGCAATGGCGGCGACAGCGATTTCTCCAACCAGATCGTCGCGGAGGGCACCGCCTCGCCCGCCGACGTGTTCCTGACCGAGAATTCGCCGGCCATGGTGCTGGTCGAGAATGCCGGCCTGTTCGCGCCGGTCGACGCCGACACACTGGCGCAGGTTCCGCAGGATTATCAGGCAGCGAGCGGCAAATGGGTCGGCGTTGCCGCCCGCAGCACCGTCTTTGCCTACAATACCACCAAGCTCAAGGCCGACCAGTTGCCCAAGTCGCTGCTCGACCTTGCCGATCCGAGCTGGAAAGGCCGCTGGGCCGCCTCGCCGTCGGGCGCCGATTTCCAGGCTATCGTCAGCGCGCTGCTGCAGCTCAAGGGCGAAGCCGCGACGGCGGACTGGCTGAAGGCGATGAAGCAGAATTTCACCGCCTATAAGGGCAACAGCACCGTGATGAAGGCGGTCAACGCCGGCGAGATCGAAGGCGGCGTGATCTATCACTACTACTACTTCGGCGATCAGGCCAAGACCGGCGAGAACAGCAAGAACGTTGCGCTGCATTATTTCAAAAACCAGGATCCGGGCGCCTTCGTCTCGACCTCCGGCGGTGGCGTGCTGGCTTCGAGCAAGCATCCCAAGGAAGCCCAGGCTTTCCTGAAGTGGGTGACCGGCAAGGGCGGCCAGGACGTGCTGAAGAACGGAACGTCCTTCGAATACGCGGTCGGCAAGGGCGCAGAGTCCAATCCGAAGCTGGTGCCGCTGGCCGACCTGCAGGCGCCGAAGATCGATGCCGCGACGCTGAACTCCAAGAAGGCTACCGACCTGATGACGGCGGCCGGCTTGCTTTAGTTGCCGTTCGTCCTAATAAGGACACCGGCCGTGCTCCCGCGGGAATTCCGCGGGAGCGTTTTGTTTTTTCGAGATGGCATTCGTCGATGACGACACGCTGTATTCCCGACCATGATCGTGGTCTTTCGATTGCCGCCGCCGGGCGGCAAGGGCGCGAAGTCTGAGCCGATGCAGTTCGCGGCCGACATCGCAAGCCCGGGCCTGCCGCCGAGGACGCGCCGCAGGGCGCGCCGGCGCGCTGCGTCGTGGATCGTTGCCGCCGCTATCTTCGTTTCGCTGCTGGCCCTGCTGCCGCTTGCCTTCATCGTCTGGGTTGCCGTGCAGACCGGTTGGGAAACCGTCTCGGCGCTGGTTTTCCGGCCGCGTGTCGGCGAGCTTCTGGCCAACACCGTCCTGCTTGTCGCGCTCGCCGTGCCGATCGCCATCATCCTGTCGGTGGCGCTGGCCTGGCTGACCGAACGCAGCGACCTGCCCGGCGCCCGGCTGTGGGCCTGGCTATGCGTGGCGCCGCTCGCCATTCCCGCCTTCGTGCACAGCTATGCCTGGATCACCATGGTGCCCGGGCTGCATGGCTTGTGGGCCGGCGTGCTTGTCTCTGTCATAGCGTATTTCCCGTTCCTTTATCTGCCGGTATCGGCGGCCCTGCGCCGGCTCGATCCGGCGCTCGAAGACGCCGCGGCCGCACTCGGCCTTGGTCCCTGGCGTGTGTTCTGGCGCGTCGTGCTGCCGCAGCTCAGGCTTGCCATCTGTGGCGGCGCATTGCTGGTCGGCCTGCATCTGTTGGCCGAATACGGCCTTTACGTCTTCATCCGCTTCGACACCTTCACCACGGCGATCGTCGACCAGTTCCAATCGACCTTCAACGGGCCGGCCGCGAATATGCTGGCCGGCGTGCTGGTGAGCTGCTGCTTCGTGCTGCTCGGGCTGGAGGTGCTGGTGCGCGGGGAAGAGCGCTATGCCCGCGTCGGTTCGGGCGCCGCGCGCCACCAACAGCGCGCGCCGCTCGGCCGGGCGACCGTGCCTTGCCTGCTGCTGCTTGCCGCCACCACGCTTCTGGCGCTCGGCGTACCGTTCGTCACCATCGGACGCTGGCTTGCCGCCGGCGGCGCCGAGGTCTGGCGGCTCGACGAGATCGGCCTGGCGCTCGGCCAGACGTTGTTCCTGGCGCTCGCCGGCGCGCTGCTCGCCACCGTCGCCGCCATGCCGATGGCCTGGATCTCGATCCGCGCGCCGGGGCCTCTGCAGCGCTTGCTGGAGGGCTGCAACTACATCGTCGGATCGCTGCCCGGGGTCGTGATCGCACTGGCGCTGGTCACCATCACCGTGCGCATCGCCCTGCCGCTCTACCAGACCCTGTTCACCATCCTGGTTGCCTATGCCTTGATGTTCCTGCCCCGCGCCCTGATCAGCCTGCGGGCGTCGATCGCGCAGGCGCCGGTCGAGCTCGAGCGCGCCGCGTCCAGCCTCGGGCGGTCGCCGCTCCATGCATTGTGGTCGACGACGATCCGCCTGTCGGCGCCGGGTGCCGCCGCCGGCATGGCGCTGGTGGCGCTCGGCATCATGAACGAGCTGACCGCGACCCAGATGCTGGCGCCGAACGGCACCCGCACGCTGGCGATGGCGTTCTGGTCCTACAGCGGCGAGATCGACTACGCTTCGGCAGCACCTTACGCCTTCATCATGGTGGCGATGTCGCTGCCCCTGACCTGGCTGCTCTATGTCCAGTCAAAACGGATGGCTGGACGATGAGCTTTCTCGAACTCAGGGGCTTGCACAAGCATTACGGCCCGGTCGCGGCGCTTGCCGGCATCGATCTCGACATCGCCAGCGGCAGCCGCACGGCCATCGTCGGGCCGTCCGGCTGCGGCAAGACCACCTTGCTGCGGCTGATCGCCGGTTTCGAGGCGCCCGACCAGGGCAGCATCGTGCTTGACGGAAAGATGCTGGCCGACAGCGGCGGCGCCGTTCCGGCGCACCGCCGCGGTATCGGCCTGGTTGCACAGGACGGCGCCCTGTTTCCGCACCTGACGATTGGCGACAATATCGGTTTCGGGATGGACCGCAGGCTGGACAAACGCTCCGAACGCATCGTCGAACTGGCCTATATAGTAGGGCTGGACAAGGCGATCCTGAAGCGCCGCCCGCACGAACTCTCCGGCGGTCAGCAGCAACGCGTGGCGCTCGCCCGCGCCATGGCGATGAAGCCGCGGCTGATGCTGCTCGACGAACCGTTCTCGGCGCTCGACACCGGCCTGCGCGCCTCCATGCGCAAGGCCGTGGCGGAACTGCTCGAAGCCGCCGGCATCACCACCATCCTGGTGACGCACGATCAGGCCGAGGCGCTGTCCTTCGCCAGCCAGGTCGCGGTGATGCGCGAGGGCCGGTTCTCGCAGATCGGCACGCCGCGCGAACTTTATCTCAAGCCGAAGGACAGGATGATTGCCGAGTTCCTTGGCGACGCCATCATCCTGCCGGCGAAGATAGCGGGCGGTTTCGCCACGTCGCCGCTTGGCCGCATCGCCGTCGATACGTCGGACAGCCGCGATGTCGCCCGTATCATGTTGCGGCCGGAGCAGATCGGACTGAAGCGGACATCGCGCGAGGGCATGTCGGGCACGCCGGACATGCTTTTTGGCGAGGTAACGGAATCCGAATTCGCCGGCTCGACCTGCACGGTCGCGGTGCGGTTGCTCAACAGCCCCGACCCGCCGGACGCCGCCGCCATCGGCAGTACGCCGCTGATCCTGCGCAAGTCCGGCATGGACGCGCCGGCGGTCGGTGAGATCGTCCGGCTCACCGTGTCGGGACAGGCGCATGTATTCGCCTGACCGGCCGACGGTTCGCGGCTCGCTGATCAGCATGCAAGATTGGCGTCAGTCGACCCTCTTTGCAGCCTGATCGAACCAGTGAAGTTTCTCGGCCTTGGCCACGACGCGCAACTGGTCGCCGGGCTTGGCTGTTGCGCGCGCGGCCACACGCACGACGATGCGGTCGCCTCCTGCCGCACAGTGAAGAAAGCTGTCCGCTCCCACCGGCTCGACCGCCTCCACCATTGTCGGCAGCACGAGCGCGCCGGACGGTGCCTCGGCCGCGAAAGTGACATCGGCATCCTCGGGGCGGAAGCCAAGCGTGACGGCATTCGCAGGCGCAAAGTCGCTCGTCTTGCTGCCGGTCAGCGCCGGACCCGAAAGGGACAGAAGATTCATCGGCGGTGCGCCGATGAAAGAGGCGACGAACGTCGAGGCCGGCTTTTCGTAAATGTCGAGTGGCGCGCCCGCCTGCTCGACCAATCCGCCATTCATCACGACAAGGATGTCGGCCAACGTCATCGCTTCCAACTGGTCATGGGTGACGTAGACCGAGGTGACACCGAGCGAGCGCTGCAAGTTCTTGATTTCGACCCGCATCTGGCCGCGCAGCTTGGCATCGAGATTGGAGAGTGGCTCGTCGAACAGGAAGACTTTCGGATTGCGCACGATGGCGCGGCCCATGGCGACGCGCTGGCGTTGACCGCCTGAAAGCTCGCGCGGGCGCCGGTCAAGCAGCGCTGAAAGCTCCAGCACCTTGGCGGTCGAACGAACCCTGCTGTCGATCTCGTCCTTGGGCGTACCGCGATTGCGTAGCCCGTAAGCCATGTTGTCGTAGACTTTCATATGCGGATAGAGCGCATAGTTTTGGAACACCATGGCGATGTCGCGCTCGGTCGGGCCGATCGTGTTGACGATCTTGCCGTCGATAGCGACCGTGCCGGAAGAAATGGTCTCCAGCCCGGCGATCATCCTCAAAAGCGTGGACTTGCCGCAGCCGGACGGCCCGACCAGCACACAGAGTTCCTTGTCGGGAATGGCAATGGAGACGCCCTTCACGGCTTCGACGCCGCCGGCATATACTTTCTTCACGTCCCTCAGATCGACCGTCGCCATCGGCTTCTCACTTTTCGGTGTCGACCAGTCCGCGCACGAACCAGCGCTGCATCAGCACCACAACCAGGATTGGCGGCAAGATTGCCAGGATCGCCGTGACCATGACCAAATGCCATTGGGTGTCGGCATCGGCGAAGGAGACCATCTTCTTCAGTGCGATGACGATGGTGTTCATATCGTTGCTGTTGGTGACCAGCAGCGGCCACAGATACTGCGTCCAGCCGTAGATGAAAAGAATGACGAACAGCGCCGCGATATTGGTGCGCGACAATGGCAACAGGATATCGAAAAAGAACCGCCATGGACCGGCGCCGTCGACGCGCGCCGCCTCGACCAACTCGCCCGGGATGGTCATGAAGAACTGGCGGAACAACAACGTTGCGGTGGCCGAGGCGATCAGCGGGATGATCAGTCCGGCATAAGTGTCGATCATACCGAGGTCGACCATTACCTTGTAGGTCGGCAGGATGCGCACCTCGACGGGAAGCATCAGGGTGATGAAGATCAGCCAGAAGAAAGTCATGCGCAGCGGAAAACGGAAGAAGACGATCGCATAGGCCGACAGGATCGAGATGAATATCTTTCCGACCGCGACGCCGAGCGCCATGATCGTGGAGTTGAGGAGCAGCCTGCCGACGCCGAGCCCGCCGATGCGGCCGACGCCGCCGAACAGCGCCTCGCCGTAATTGTTCCAGAACTCGCTGCCCGGCCGGAAAGGCAGTGGCGGCCTAAGGATGGTTTGCAGCGTCTGCGTCGAGGCAACGAAAGTGTAGTAGATCGGAAAGGCCACGATCAGTATGCCGAGGATGAGCACGGCATGTGCAAGGAAAATGCGAAACGGGGATTGACCGATCATCGCGCTCCTCAGCCGTAATGAACCTTCCGTTCCACGTAGCGGAACTGGATGGCGGTGAGCGCGATGACGATGACCATCAGGATGACCGACTGCGCCGCCGAATCGCCGAGGATCAGATTGACGAAGCCGTCATTGTAGACCTTGTAGACCAGTGTCTCGGTGGCCTTGCCCGGCCCACCGCCGGTGACGGCGTGGACGATGCCGAACGTGTCGAACAGCGCATAGACGGTATTGACGACCAAAAGGAAAAACGTCGTCGGCGCCAAAAGCGGGAAGACGATGGTCCAGAAGCGCTTGGTTTCGCCAGCGCCGTCGATCGCCGCCGCCTCGATCAGCGTTTTCGGCACCGCCTGCAGCCCGGCGACGAAGAACAGGAAATTGTAGCTGATCTGCTTCCAGGCGGCCGCCGCCACCAGAAGGATCATGGCGTCGGTGCCGTTGAGCAGCGGATCCCAGGCGACGCCCAAACGTCTCAGCAGATAAGACAGCGAGCCGATCGATGGATTGAACAGGAACAGCCACAGCATGCCTGCAATCGCCGGCGCCACCGCGTAGGGCCAGATCATCAGCGTGCGGTAGAGGCCTTTGCCGCGCACCACCTTTTCCGCCATCACGGCAAGGAGCAGCGCCACGCCCATGGCAACGATCACGGTCGCGAGCGAAAACACCACTGTGACCTTGATCGAGTTGAGATAGGCCGGGTCGGCAAGCACCTTGCGGAAATTGGCAAACCAGACGAACCTGCTCCTCAGCCCGAACGGGTCCTGCCTCAGCATCGACTGGTAGAGCGCCTGCCCGGCCGGCCAGTAGAAGAACACCAGCGTGATGGCAAGTTGCGGCGCCACCAGGAGGTATGGCAAGACTTTGTTGGGAAAGACGACGCGCGGGGTCAATGCGCCGCTCCGGCGTGGAAAGCCGAGCGGCACTCTACGGCGCTCACCGCTGCCCTGCCGGGCATCTCCCCTTCTTGGAGGAAGATTGGCAGTTCCTGCGGCAGCTGCCATTCTCCAGCTTTGACAATCGCCGAAAACGGTCGCGACAGCCAGTCTCCCCCCTTCAGGGGGAGATGCCCGGCAGGGCAGAGGGGGGCCTCGTAGAGCAAGGACTATAACTCGATAGGTTCGGACGCGCCCTAATTCCCCAGCGCTTCCTTGATTGCCGCGTTGCCACGCGTGACCGCATTGTCGAGCGCCTGCTGGGCGGTTTCCTGGCCGGCAAGCATCTTTTCGAACTCCTCGTTCTGGATGTCGCGCACCTGCGGCAAGTTCGGCAACCGCACGCCCTTCGAATTGTCGGTCGGCGCCTTGCCCGTCATCTGCAGGATCGGCGTCTCGCGACCGGGATTCTTGTCGTAGAAGCCGGACTTTTTCGTCGCCTCATAGGCGGCGAGCGTCACCGGCAGGTATCCCGATTTCTGGTGCAGATATTCCTGCACATCGGTCTTGGACAGATAGGCGAAGAAAGCCGCGACGCCTTTGTACTCCTCGTCGGACTTGCCGCCGAAGACCCAAAGGCTCGCACCGCCCGGCGTCGTGTTCTGCGGCGCGCCCTTGGCGTCGCTGTCATAGGGCAACTGGCCAATGCCGTAGTTCATGCCCGACTTGACGATGTCGCCTAGGCCGCCCGAGGATTCGGTGAAGATGCCGCATTCGCCGGCGAGGAATATCTGCTTGGCTTCGGAGGTGCGCCCGCCATATTTGAAGGTGCCGTCCTTGGCCAGATCGGCGAGCGCCTGGAAATGTTTGACGAAGATCGGCGAGTTGATCTTGAGTTCGACATCACCGCCGGCCAGGCCATTCTGCTGCGTGGCCCACGGCACATCGTTCCACGCCGCGAAGTTTTCCAGGTGTATCCAGGTCAGCCAGGTCGAGGTGTAGCCGCAAGCGGCGGCGCCGCTCGCCTTGATCTTTTTGGCATCCTCCCACACCTCGTTCCAGGTCTTGGGTGGGTTGTTCACATCGAGCCCCGCCTTCTGGAAGATGTCCTTGTTGTAGTAGAGGATCGGCGAGGAGGAGTTGTAGGGGAAGGACAGCATGGTGCCGTCCGGCGTCGAATAATAACCGACGATGCCTGGCAGATACTGGCTCTTGTCAAAGTCCATCCCGGCGCCGGTCAGCACCTCGGCCACTGGCTTGATCGCGTCCCGGGCCGCCATCATCACGCCGGTGCCGACATCGAACACCTGGATGATGTCAGGCGACTGGCCGGCGCGATAGGCGGCGATGCCGGCATTCAGCGTTTCGGGATAGGTGCCCTTGAAAACCGGAACAATCTGGTAGTCGCCCTGGCTGGCGTTGAAATCCTTGGAAATCTTGTCGACGACCTCTGCGTTGGCGCCGGTCATGGCGTGCCACCAGCTGATCTGCGTGACGGCGAAGGCGGAGGTTGTGGAAAGCAGGGTCACGGCGACACCGGCCGCGAAGCCAAAGAACTTCATGTTTCGTCTCCCGTTCTCATTGCTTGTCATTGGCGAAAGGGGCACTCCCGCAATGGCACTATGTGTCGTTCGCGCGCAGCGGACAACGGTTTTGTTGCGGGCAGGCGCACTTCATGTCCGGCTAAAGTAGCGTTCACTTCCGGATGAAAGTGACCCGGAAAAGGATTGCATAGCGGCTTGCTGCTTGAATTGATGTACCAGGGACCTGTCTCGAGACGGTCAGCGACCTCACCGACGGACGGCGTCTAACAGCACATGACAACACTGACATGACAACGCTGAAAAAGGCGTCGGTTTAATGCTCGGTCGATGCGTGGAAATTCCCGTCCCGCGCTCAGCCTGACGGATTTGACATCGGCCAATCAGTCTGCTGGCCGGGAATGGGTCTGCCGCCGCTCAGTTCTGCTGCCGCTCGGTTCCAGAAGCGCGCGGCAAGTAGAGATGCAGGCTTGTTCCCTGACCGATTTCGCTATCGATTCGGACATGCCCACCGGATTGCTTGATGAAGCCGTAAACTTGGCTTAGCCCGAGTCCCGTACCCTGCCCTTCCGATTTTGTTGTGAAGAATGGTTCGAAAACGCGCGCCAGGGTGTCCTTGCTCATTCCACAGCCGGTATCGCGTACAGTCACGCGAACAAATGAAGCCGCCGCTGAACGCAAATCCTCCAGATCATTTGGAAAATTGCTGGTCTCAATCGTGAGGGTGCCACTGCCTTTCATTGCATCTCTGGCGTTCACCGCAAGGTTAAGAACGGCGATGTCGAGCTGGTTGGCATCGATAAGGATAGGGTCCAAGGCTGGATCCAGATTGCATTGCACCCGGATACCGCTCCCCAACGTCCGTTCCAGCAGCGTCGTCAGCCCCTTGATACGTTCATTGAGATCAATCTGTTCCGGGACCAGGGATTGGCGTCGCGAAAAGGCAAGCAGTTGCTGTGTTAGCGCTCCTCCATTTTCGATCCGCCTGAACATCTCCTCGACCAGCAGAGTGACTTTCTCATCCGCAGGATCTTTAGCGATCTGTTTCTCCAGAAGCCGAAGGCCAGACCCGAAAACGGCGAGTAGGTTGTTGAAGTCATGGACAATGCCAGCTGCGAGGCGTCCAATGGCTTCGAGCTTTTGTGACTGGCGTGCGTTTTCTTCTCTTGATCGCTGGGCCGAGACATCGCGCAGGCTGGCAAGCAATGCGGGCCTGCTGTCCCAGGTAACCTCGACCGTACGCATTTCCACTTCTGCCGGCTTGCGGCCGGAACGGTGAACGGTGATCTCGGCGATCTCTCCGGAGACGACCGGACGGCCGAGCGGAACGTGGAGGAGTTCGTCAAGCGGCTGTCCAAAAATTACGGCTGCCGCAGGATTGGCATAGAGCACTGTTCCGTCCAAATCGACCACCAGCATCCCGTCGGCGGTATTTTCGATCAACTGGCGAAAGCTGAGCTGGCTGATGCCAGCCGGAGATGTATCTCCGGGCGATTCCAGCATTTCGGCGGCGTTTTGCGCCGTATTCAAGGCGCTCTTCATGTCGACGTGTTGTCCACGGCGGAGTCGCCGAACACATCAGGCGCGCTGTCAAAGGGCTTTCCAAGATGCATACCGCCACTGTCGATGGTGAAGCGCCGTATCTGTTTGTCGTGTTCGCTGCCGCGCATTTTCAGCACCATCATGCCGCGATGCATGAATTCTTCCTGCTGAATGTAGCGCAACAGAATGATCGAATCGGTGAGTGTGGAAATATGCTGCTCGCTAGCGCTCTGGCCTCCGACAAGCGATTTGTTGGTAGCGGTGCAAAGGCCGGCAATTTCGCGCTTCTTTATGAAGGAGGTGACGCTGATCAAGAACTCACGAAACCCGGTTTCTGGCGCGATGCGCTCCAATGCCGACAAGCTGTCGATTGCCATGCGATCGGGTTTGAACTCCGCCACCAGTTCGCGGATCATCAGAAGGTGATCCGGCAAACTCTGCGCTTCCGGATAAAGGCAGACTACCTTCAGGCGACCATCCGCCTCCATCGCTTCGAAATCGACGCCCCAGCTACGCGCGTTGCGGAAAAGCTGGCCGCGGCTCTCCTCATAGCCGACGAGCAAGGCGCGTTCGCCCGCAGCCACTCCGCCCGCTAGAAAGTTGGTGACAAGTAGAGTCTTTCCGGTGCCTGTGGCTCCACTGACAAGGGTTACGCTGTCGCGAAAGAACCCGCCGCTGCACATTTTGTCGAGTTCGGAATTACCACTGGTGACCCGTTTCGTGCTTGATTGCTGCTCCAGGCGCAACGATGACAGAGGCACAGCTACGATGCCCTGTTCGGCGACCAGCGTTATGGGCACTTCGCCCTCAACGTGACGGCTGCCGCGCATTTTCAGGACTTCTATAGTCCGCCGACGGCGCTCGCGATCAAGGGCATTGCGAAGGATCACGACATTGTCTGCGACGAACTCCTCTATTCGGTGACGGGAGATTTCACCATATTCACTGTTGCGTTCCGCGGTCATAAGGACCGTCAGCCCTTCTTTCTTCAGCGCGGTCGCAATACGTAGAAGTTCGCGGCGCACTGCCGTCTGCTCGGCTACGAAATGATCGAAAAGTTGGGTAACCGAATCGAGCACGATGCGCTTTGCCCCGGCGCTTCGGCTCGCGTGCAGAATGCGGGTCAGAAGACCGGCGAGGTCGAAATCGCCCACAACCACCTGGTCCTGATCGCGCGGGCTCGCATCGACGAAAACAAGCTTGTCCGCCGCTCGCCAGCCGCGGATGTCCCAGCCGAAGCTCGCCATGTTTACCTCGATCTCGGTTGGCGACTCCTCGAAAGTGACGAAGACACCGGCCTCATTGAGACCGGTGATGCCATGCGCCAGGAACTGCGTGGCGAATACGGTCTTGCCGCTACCGGGCGTGCCGCCCACGATGGTGGTGCGTCCGCGCGGCAAGCCACCCATCACCAAGTCGTCAAAAGCCTCGATCCCTGTATTGACGCGTTCAAGAACCGGGTCGATAGAGATCTCATCCGTCGCGGTCATGAATATCATCCTTCTTGCGAAAACCGAAATAGTCCAGAACCTGAGCGATATTGCTGATGTCGCCCACCAGACGGCGCGGGGGATCGGCGGATTCGTCGGAGAGCGTCGGCGTTGCTAGTATCCCTGCTCGCTCCGCCTCATGAGGATGTTCCAGGATATCGAAGATCTGGATTTCAATGGATGCGCTCATCTCCTCGATTATCTTCAGGCGGCTTTCCAGTGCCCGACGAGCACCGGGCGTGTCTCCGGCGATGTAGAGCCGGAGAAGGGGATGGGCCCCTGAAGCGGGCGGTTGTTCCGGGTTCATATCTCACGCTGGTTGCACGGGTTCAGTATCGACGTGCTCTACGCGACACGCCAGCAATTCAACCGCAGGGCTTTGTTGTCCGCCTTGGGCGATCTTCTAGCATTTCGCCTGGAGCCGACGCGCCACAGCTCGCGCTCGATGGGGCCTGGATCAGCACCCCTGTCACTTCTTAGACATTCGCGCTTTGCGCGTCTGCGCACTAGTGGACATTTCTCCGGTTATTGGGATATGGGCCGCAAGCGATCGTTCGGAGGAGTGTAAATGGAAGCCCGCGCCCACATAGACTCCGGCATGATCGGCAACAATCTTCTGCGGGCACTCACCGCGGCAGATTGGGCAATCCTCGAGCCTTGGCTGGATGAGTGGTCGGCCCCCACCGGAACACTGCTTTATGAACCTGGTGACACGGTTCGCCATGCATACTTCCCGAGAGGTCCCAGCCTGATTTCCTATCTCGTCGTGCTGAGCGACGGGCGTGCGATCGAGACGGCTCTGGTCGGACGAGAAGGGGCAATTGGCGGAGTTGTCAGCCAAGGCAGGCTCCCAGCTTACGCTCGCGCTGAAGTACAATTGGGAGGTTCGTTCTTCCGCATCGACCTGCTTAACCTTGAAGAGGCGAAGTCCAGGTCGTCGACGCTACGGAATCTGTTCGCGCGGTACGCGGACTGCCTGATGGCGCAGATGTTCCAGTCCGTGGCCTGCAATGCCGCGCATTCGATCGAGCAACGGACAGCGAAATGGCTGCTGGCCGCCATTGATCGGACGGGCACTCCCGATCTGGCGCTGACACAAGAACAGCTCGCCGTAATGCTCGGAGTCGGCCGGAGCTATTTGAGCCGCGTCATACGCGATCTGAAAGAACACGGTCTCATTGAGACCCATCGTGCCCGGATCGTCGTTCGCAAGGTCGACGGCCTGCGGTGGCTTGCTTGCGAGTGCAATGCGGCGGTCAGTCATCACTTCGACGAAGTATTGAAGGGCGTCTATCCCCTGCCGACCAACGGCTCGTCTGGCCGATAGCACAAACGGCTCGCCATATATGTCCTTAAGGTGAGTCCCTGGACGCCGAGGCTTGGACTACTATCTCGGCAAGCCGGCGCCGATCCAGGCATTCGACGAATTGACCGGGTCGGCTCAGGCCGACGCGGATGGGCTGGGCGGAACCGTTGCGTGGTCAAGCCGCGCTTGCGCCCAGCCTTGTCCCAGCCTCTTCAAGACCCGAGCGCGGCCTCGACAAGCCGCTTGGCGTCCGGCCCCGACCACTCGGCCGGGCCGTTCATATGGGCGATCAGGCAGCCTTCGCCGTCGATCAGCATGGTGACGGGCAGGCCGAGCGCCAGGCCGCGCGTCTTGAGCTCGTTGAACAGCGCCATCGTCGAATCCCTGTAATAGCCGAGCGCCTCGACGCCGGTGTCCTTGAGGAACTTCTTCGGCTTCACGTCGTCGCCGGCATCGACGTTGACGGCGACGACCTGGAACGCATCGCTGCCTTTCTCCTTCTGCAAGGCGTCCAGCGCCGGCATTTCGGCGCGGCATGGCGCGCACCATGTCGCCCACAGATTGAGCAGCACCGTCTTGCCGGCATGGTCGGCGATGGTCATCGGCTTGCCGTCCGGGTCGTTGAAGGCGAGGCTCTTCATCGATTGCGGCGGATCGGCTGGCAAGAGCGCCGCGACCTCGCCGGTGGCGGCTGCGGCGATCTTCTTGGCGCGTTCGCTCTTGGCGGCGCAGGCGACATCGTCCTTGCTGTCTCCGACGGCGACTTGCGACGCGGCGTTGTTGCCAGACTGGCTCTCGCTGACATATACCGCGACCGCGCCGGCCAGCGCTCCCGCCACCAGGGCGGCGAGGATCAGGCGCGGGGCCGGGAAAAATCTGTTTCCGTCTGCCATGTTCTCAAAACTGCTCCGAGCACGGGTTTTATAGCCATGAGCGACAACAAGACCAGCAACCAGATGTGGGGCGGACGATTTGCCTCGGGTCCGGCCGCGATCATGGAAGCAATCAACGCATCGATCTCGTTCGACCGCAAACTCTATGCGCAGGACATCAGAGGTTCGATCGCCCATAGCGCGATGCTGGCGCAAACGGGCATTATTTCGGCGGCCGATCAAGAGAAAATCGCTCACGGCCTGAACACGATCCTGAAAGAGATCGAGGCGGGCACGTTTGAATTCTCGACCAGGCTGGAAGACATCCACATGAACGTCGAGGCCCGCCTCGCCGAGCTGATCGGTCCGGCCGCCGGCCGGCTGCACACGGCCCGCTCTCGCAACGACCAGGTTGCAGTGGACCTCCGGCTCTGGGTCAAGGACGAGTGCTTTCGCGTCGCCGAGGCCTTGAAGGGTCTCATCAGTGCGTTGCTGGAGCGGGCCGAGCAGCACGCCGCGACGGTGATGCCGGGCTTCACCCATATGCAGGCGGCGCAGCCGGTGACATTCGGCCACCACTGCATGGCCTATGTCGAGATGTTTTCGCGCGACCTGTCGCGGGTGCGCGACGCCGTCGAACGCATGGACGAGAGCCCGCTTGGTGCGGCCGCCCTTGCCGGCACCAGCTTTCCGATCGACCGCCACCAGACCGCCAGTGCGCTCGGCTTCCGCGAGCCGATGCGCAATTCGCTGGACAGCGTCTCGGACCGCGATTTCGCGCTGGAATTCCTGGGACTGGCGGCCATATGCGCCACGCATCTGTCGCGGCTGGCGGAAGAAATCATCATCTGGTCGACGCCGCAATTCGGCTTCATCAGGCTGTCGGACAGCTTCTCCACCGGCTCCTCGATCATGCCGCAGAAGAAGAACCCCGACGCCGCCGAACTGGTGCGCGGCAAGACCGGGCGCGTCACCGGCCATCTGGTCGGCCTGCTGACGGTGATGAAGGGCATGCCTTTGACCTATGGCAAGGACATGCAGGAAGACAAGGAATCGGTGTTCGATGCCGCCGAGACGCTCGACCTGATGCTGGCGGCGATGACCGGCATGGTCTCCGATATGACGGTGAACGCGGCGGCGATGAAGAAGGCTGCCGGCTCCGGCCACGCAACCGCGACCGACCTTGCCGACTGGCTGGTGCGCACGCTCGGCCTGCCGTTCCGGGAAGCGCATCATGTCACGGGACGGGCGGTGGCGCTGGCCGAAGAGAAGAAGCTGAGCCTGGAGAAGCTTGCGCTGGAAGACTTGCAGTCGATCCACCCCGGCATCACGAAGGACATTTTTTCGGTGCTGGCCGTGCAGAACTCTGTGAAGAGCCGCACCTCCTTCGGCGGCACCGCACCGTCGGAAGTCAGGAAGCAGATCCGCTACTGGAAAAAGCGGCTGGCCAAGGCGTGATGCCGGACATTGCGGCCAGCCATATCCCGGATATTGCAACCGCCAATATCCACGATATTGCAACGGCAATATCCAGGGTGCAATGCGCCGAGAACTCGGCTAAAAGCAGCGGCGGAAAAAAGTTTCGGACGGATGGATCGATGACCGGAAGCAGGATTTTGGTGACACTGACGCTGCTTGCGGCGGTTGCCGCCGTTACGGCTTGCGGCAGAAGGTCCGGTCTCGACACGCCTTACGAGGCGGCCGTGCAGGCGCGCAAGGACGCCGAGAAGGCACACCAACCCGTGCCGCCGGAACCGGAAAAACCGGTCGCGGACAAGAAGTTCATTCTCGACCCGCTGCTCTAGAGCCGGTCAGAGCGGTTTAGAGTGCTAAACCCGCTCCTACCCTGCTCCAACTTTTCGGAACCACTCTCGTGAACCATTTCGACTACCGCGACGGCGTGCTTCATGCCGAGGACGTGGCGATATCGGACATCGCCGCAACCGTCGGCACGCCATTCTACTGCTATTCGACGGCCACGCTGACCAGGCACTACCACGTCTTCGTCCAGGCATTTGCCGGGCTCGATGCACTGGTCTGCTACGCCATGAAGGCGAATTCCAATCAGGCGGTGCTCAAAACCCTGGCCAGGCTCGGCGCCGGAGCCGACGTGGTGTCGGAAGGCGAGTTGCGGCGCGCGCTGGCAGCCGGCATCCCGGCCAGCAAGATCCTGTTCTCCGGCGTCGGCAAGACCGCGCGTGAGATGGACTTTGCGCTGGCAGCCGGCATCCTGTGCTTCAACGTCGAATCCGAGCCCGAACTCGAACTGCTCTCGTCGCGCGCCGTTGCCCTGGGCAAGGTGGCGCCGGTCTCGCTGCGCATCAATCCGGATGTCGACGCCAGGACGCACAAGAAGATCTCGACAGGCAAAGCCGAGAACAAGTTCGGCATCCCATGGCAGAAGGCGCGTCAGGTCTATGCGCGCGCGGCTGAATTGCCGGGCATCAAGGTCACCGGCATCGACACCCATATCGGCAGCCAGATCACCGAGCTGCAACCCTTCGACGATGCCTTCGCGCTTTTGGTGGAACTGGTCGGCGCGCTGCGCGCCGACGGCCATGCCATCGAGCATGTCGATCTCGGCGGCGGTCTCGGCATTCCCTACCGCGTCGACAACAACCCGCCACCGCTCCCCGACGCCTACGCGCAGATCGTCCGCAAGCACGTCACCAAGCTTGGCTTGAAGGTGATGTTCGAGCCGGGCCGGCTGATCGTTGGCAATGCCGGTATCCTCGTCTCGCAAGTGATCTTCGCCAAAGAAGGCGATGCCAAGAATTTCCTCGTCGTCGACGCCGCCATGAACGACCTGATCCGGCCGACGCTCTACGACGCTTTCCACGACATAAGACCGGTGGTGCTGCCGCCCGCCGACGCGCCGCGCATGACGGTCGATATCGTCGGCCCGGTCTGCGAGACCGGCGACTATCTCGGCCTCGACCGCGACCTGCCAAGGCTCAAGTCCGGCGACCTGGTCGCCATCGCCACCGCCGGCGCCTATGGCGCGGTACAGGCGGGCACCTACAACACCCGCCTACTGGTGCCGGAAGTGCTGGTCGACGGCGATCGTTTCCACGTCGTGCGCCCGCGCCAGACCTATGACGAACTGATCGGGCTGGATTCGATCCCCGACTGGCTTGCATAGAAGCCGCCGAAGGCGGTCCTAGCTATAGCCGGTTCTGGATGAGCGCTCTTGTCTCAGCGATCCTGTCCTCGTCGCGGCGATAGAATGTCCATTGCTTGATGCGCTTGGCCCGTAACAGCCCTGCCTGGGTGAGCACACGCATGTGCTCGCTGAGCGTCGCCTGGGTAATGCCGAGCTTTTCGGCGATCAGCAGCGCACAGACGCCGTCCTCGACCAGATCGCCATCCGCCTGGGCCGGGAAATGCGCGCGCGGATCCTTCAGCCAGTCGAGGATCCGCAGCCTTCGTTCGTTGGCGATCGCCTTGAACACATCAACCTCTTGCATTTAGCCATTTTGCCAAGTTACTAATTGCTGTCAATCCCAAGGAGATGGCCATGACCAACGGCAACACCATAACGCGCGAACGCATCGCGATGATGGAACCGCGCATCCGTCGCTATGTGCGCCACACGCCGGTGCTGCGCGTCGACATGGCCGACTTCGACCGGCCGCCGCTGGCGGTCGATCTCAAACTCGAATGCCTGCAGCATTCCGGTTCGTTCAAGGCGCGCGGCGCGTTCACCAATCTTCTCGAGCGGCAGGTCCCCGGGGCCGGTGTCGTCGCCGCCTCGGGCGGCAATCATGGAGCGGCGGTGGCGTATGCCGCCATGCGTCTCGGCCACAGGGCGACCATCTTCGTTCCGGAGGTGAGCCCGCCGGCCAAGCTGGAGCGCATTCGCAGCTACGGCGCCGAGCTGGTCGTCGGCGGCGCCCGCTATGCCGAGGCGCTGGCCGCCAGCGAACGTTTCGCCGAGCAAACCGGCGCCTTGCAGATCCACGCTTTCAACCAGGAGGAAACGCTTATCGGGCAAGGCACGCTCGGGCTGGAAATCGAGAACGACCTGCCTCAGATCGACACTTTGCTGGTCGCCGTCGGCGGCGGCGGCCTGATCGGCGGCATCGCCGCCTGGTTCGCCGGCCGTATCCGCATCGTCGCCGTCGAACCGGAGGGCGCGCCGACACTCTATCGCGCCCTCGAGGCCGGCCATCCGGTCGATGCGCCGGCCGAGGGCATCGCCGCCGATTCCCTGGCGCCCAAACGTGTCGGCGAGATGATGTTCCCGATCGCCGAGGCCTTCGTGGAACGCTCCATCCTGGTCAGCGACGACGACATCGTCGCCGCCCAGAAGGCGCTGTGGGACCGGGTGCGGATCATCTCGGAACCCGGTGGCGCCGCGGCGTTCGGCGCCATCCTGTCCGGCCGCTATGCGCCGGCACCCGGCGAACGGCTCGCCGTCCTGGTCTGCGGCGCGAACGCAAACCCGGCGAAATTCTGATCGCCGCGCCTTTCTCTCCTTCACGTTTTTCAGGAACTGCCTCGCCTTCGCCGCGTTTGCTGGGTATTCTTCGAGTCGTGAGGTTCGGGCCATCCCGCCCGCTCCCGTGGAAGGGCCGATGACGGAACGACCGATCTTCAGCAGCGATCGCGGTCTTGCCGGGCGCCTGGCGCTCAGCCGGCTGGCGACGCGGGTCTCGATGATGGTCGAACGGGGTTGGCCGCTCCTGCTGCCGCTTCTCGTCGTCGCCAGCCTGTTTCTCAGCATTTCCTGGCTAGGGCTTTTCCCGCGCCTGCCCGATGCGGCGCGCATCGGGTTGGTCGCCGCCTTCGGCGTTGCGACACTGGCCGCGCTCTATCCGCTACGCTTTTTCCGCATGCCGGGCGGCGCCGAGATCGACCGCCGCATCGAGGCGGCCAATCACTTGCTGCACCACCCCGTCCAGACCCAGACGGACCGGCCGAGCGGCCGCGAAAGCAGCTTCTCGCAGGCGCTGTGGCGCGAGCACCAGAAGCGCATGGCCGACAGGCTCGACAGCCTCGGCGCCGACGTGCCGCGCACGCGCGTGCCGGAACGCGATCCCTGGGGATTGCGCGCCGTGGCAGCGCTTCTGCTCGTCACCGCCTTCGCTTTTTCCTTCGGACCGACTGGTGGCCGGATAGCCGACGCGTTCAGCGCCCAGGACGCGCATGACGCCGTGCCGCCGCGCATCGATGCGTGGGTGACGCCGCCCGTTTATACCGGCAAGCCGCCGATCTTCCTTACGGCAGACGCCAACCAGGCGGCGCCGGCTTTCCACGTTCCCGAAGGCAGTGATGTTTCGCTGCGCGTCACCGGCGGCACGGGCGAGGAGACGCTTGCCTATGCCGATAAGAATGGCAATGCCCGCGCCATCGATCCCGCCGACCCGCAGGCGGCCGCGGCCAAGCCGGCGGCAAGCCCGGCAGCGCAGTCCAAAGTGCGCCAGTTCATCGGCAAGCTGACGAGCGATGGCACGCTGACGCTGAAGTCGGGCGAGGACGAACTCGGCCGTTGGGCCTTCGCGGTGATCCCGGACAAGCCGCCGCAGATCCGTTTCGTCGGGGAGCCGAAGCGCGCTGTCAACGGCGCTTTCGAGCTCAACTACCAGATCGACGACGATTATGGCGCCGCCAACGCCAAGGCCGTGTTCGCGCTCGCCGATCCGCAGGCGCCCGATGCGCGTCCGCTCTACGGTCCGCCTGACATGCCGCTGACGCTACCGCGCCGCGGCGGCAAGGCGAATGCCGCCAGGACCTCGAAGGACCTGACCGAACACGTCTGGGCCGGCGCCGAGATCAAGCTGACGCTGGTCGCCACCGACGATGCCCGGCATACGGCGAGCAGCGAAACCAAGACGTTGGTGATGCCGGAGCGGCCGTTCTCCAATTCGCTGGCGCGTGCCGTTATCGAGCAGCGCCGCCTGCTGGCGCTCGACGCGAACGCCAAGCCGCGCGTGCTCGACCTGATGGATGCGATCACGCTGCGGCCCGAGGACACGTTCGACAACATGTCCCACTACCTCGCAATCATGAGCGCGCGCAGCCGGTTGAAGATGGCCGACAGCGACGACCAGTTGCGCAACGAGGTCTCCTATCTCTGGGAAATCGCGCTCGGCATCGAGGAGGGCAATCTCTCGGCTGCCGAGAAGCGGCTGCGCCAGGCGCAGCAGGCTTTGCAGGATGCTATCAAGAACGGCGCCAGCGACGCGGAGATCGAAAAGGCGATGAAGGAATTGCGCGAGGCGATGAACCAGTTCCTGCGGGAATTCGCCGAGCGCGCCAAGCAGAATCCCAACGCCCCGCAGATGCAGCAGAACGGCCAGGAACTACGCCAGAGCGACATCGACCGCATGATGGACCAGATCGAGAACCTGGCGAAGTCCGGCGATCGCGACAAGGCGCAGCAATTGCTGTCGCAGCTGCAGGACATGATGAACAACCTCCAGGCCGGCCGCCAGCAGCAGGGTGGCCAGCAGGACAGCCAGATGCGCCAGCAGATGGACAAGCTCGGCGACATCCTGCGGCGCCAGCAGGAGATGATGAACGACACCTTCCGCATGGACCAGATGCAACGCGGCGAGCGCCAGCGCGGCCAGAACCGCGATGAACAGCTCGGCGAAGGCGGCGGCGAGGATCAGGACAGACCGGGCGCAGGCGAGAACCGCGATCCGCTCGCCGGGCAAAAGCCGATGACGCCGCAGGAATTCGCCGACGCGCTGAAGCAGTTGCAGGAAGGCCAGGGCCAGCTGAAGAACGACCTCGAACAGTTGAAGAAGGGGCTCGAGGGGATGGGCATGGAGCCCAATGAAGGATTTGGCGAGGCGGGCAAATCAATGGGCAATGCCGAGCAGGCCCTGGGCGATGGTGAAGGTGATCAGGCCGTTGGCCACCAGGGCCGCGCTCTGGAGGCGCTGCGCAAGGGTGCCAAGGACATGATGAAGCAGATGCAGGCCATGCAGGGCGACGAAGGCGGCAGCGAGGAAGGCGGTCGCCAGCAGAACGCCGATCGCGATCCGCTCGGCCGGCCGCGTGCCAGCCAGGGTCCCGATTTTGGCGATTCGGTGAAGGTGCCGGACGAGATCGACGTGCAGCGCGCGCGCCAGATCCTGGAAGCGATCCGCAAGCGGCTCGGCAATGCGCTCAGCCCCGATATCGAGCGCAGCTATCTGGAACGGCTGCTGGAACTGAAATAGGGATCGCCGCCGCGGCATCCGCTGGGAGCGGCTGCAACATCATGCCCAAACTCGGCACAGTGACGCCCATCCTGCGCATCTTCGACATTGCCAAGGCCCACGAGTTTTACGTCGGCTTCCTCGGCTTCCAGGTGCTGTGGGAGCACCGCTTTGACGACAACGCGCCGCTTTACATGGCGGTCGGCCGTGACGGCTGCATCCTGCATCTGAGCGAACACCATGGCGACGGCGCGCCCGGCATCGCCATGCGCATCAAGGTCGAGGACATCGCCGCCCTGCATCGCGAACTGATCGGCAGAGCATACCGTTTCGCCAGGCCGGGCCTGGAAGAGACGCCGTGGAAGACCCGCGAGGTGTCGGTTGCCGATCCGTTCGGCAACCGGCTGCATTTCTACGAGGATGCGGCCGGCTGAGTCTGCCTGTTGACGAACGCCTCGCGGATCGCCTCTTGCATGCCGTCGATCGCCTCGCCCGACGCATTCGGGTTGCGATGCATCACCACATTCGAGGAATCGATGTCGCCGAAACCGTCGGCGGACGTCAACTCGCGGCAGCCGTCCGGAATGTTGCTGCGCGAAATCGGTGCGATCGCCAGTCCCGAGGTGACGGCAAGCTTCAGGCCGCCGGTCGTGTCGCTGGTGTAGGCGACACGATAGCCGAGCCCGCGCTGCTCGAGCGATTTGATGGCGAAATCCTTGCACCAGCCGGCCCGGTTATAGAGCGCGATCGGCACCGGACGCTCCTCATGCATGTTATGCAGGATCGATGTCACCCACACCGTCGGATCGTTCATCAGCACTTCGCCGCCTGAAGGATCCTGCCATTCGAACACCACGCAAAGATCGAGTTCGCCGGCGGCAAGCGCCGCTATCTGCGCCCCCGAATGGGCATAGCGCACGGTGACCTCGACCTTGGTGTGACGCTTCGAGAACGCGCCGAGCGCGCGCGACAGGATGGCATGGCCGTATTCTTCCGGAATGCCGATCCGCACCGGCCCGCCGAGCGGCGCCGCCGCCATCGACGCGGCCGTCTCGTCGAGCAGTGAGACGATGCGGCGGGCATTGACAATCAGCTCGCCGCCGCGCCGCGTCAGCGCCACGCCGCGCGACCCGCGCTCGAACAGGCTGTCGCCGATGACGCTTTCGAGCTTCTTCATCTGCATCGAAACCGCCGATTGGGTGCGGCCGGCCTGCTCGGCCGCCTTGGTGAAATTGCCTGCTTCGACAATGGCCACGAAGGTGCGCAGGAGATCGCTGTCGAGAGTGGGTCGCATCCCGTCCGCCATAAGGAATTTTGATTGCTGGTATCATTCCAATTCGTTTGCAACATGTCAAACACGGGATGATAGTTGCTACACCCATTGGATATGTGGCTGAGGATTCGGCCACGGACCAATCAAGAGTCCTCACTCATGCCCGCTGCCCGAAACGGTGGCGGGTTCTTTTTAGCTTGCTGCAAGCTTGCTTGCGCCCTGGTACGGGAGCTTGGGATCCTCATGCGCAATCGGATGGTGCTCGGCATGCTGAGCCTGTGCCTGGGCGTGTTGGTCTTCTCGCTGCAAGACCCGCTCGTCAAGGCGGTGTCGGGCGGCTACTCCGTGACTGAGGTGATGGCCATCCGCGCGATCGTCGCCCTGCCGATCCTGATTGTCCTCGTCCATGCCGATGTCGGGCTGCGAGCGATCCTGTCGCGGCGGTTCGGCATGCTGACCATGCGCGCCTTCATTCAGTTCACCTCCTACACCATGTACTACCTCGCCATCGCCGCCTTGCCCCTGGCCGATGCCGTGGCGCTCTATTTCATGGCCCCGCTGTGCATCATGGTGCTGGCCGGGCCCTATCTTGGCGAACGGGTCTCCTGGCAGGCGCTGGCGACCGTGTTGATCGGGCTGCTTGGCGTCGTCGTGATGCTGCGCCCCGGTGTGGGACTGTTCGACTGGGCGGCGCTGCTGTCGCTGGGCTCCGCGGTGCTCTACGGCTTCTCGCAACTGATGGCGCGCAAGATCGGCGACACCGAATCCTCGACCGTGATGGCTTTCTACCAGAACGGTGCCTATCTCGCCGGTGCCGCACTGGTCGCAAGCCTGTTCTGGCTAGCCGGCATCAATCATGCCGCCCATCCCAGCCTGGAATTCTTGGTTCGCCCCTGGCTGTGGCCGACAATGCCGGATTTCCTCAAGATGGCCGCCTGCGGCTTCGTCGCCTCCGCCGGCATGATCCTGCTGTCGCAGGCCTACCGGATGGCGCCGGCCAATCGCGTCGCCACCTTCGAATACACAGGCATCCTGTGGTCGCCGCTGTGGGGTTTTCTGTTCTTCGCCGAAGTGCCGCGGTCGACGACCGTGATCGGCGCCGCCCTTATCATCGGCGCCGGCCTGCTTGCGCTCAACACCGGACGGCGCAAGCTCCCCGTACTCGTCGCTGCCGATCCCGCCTGATCAGGCGAAAATGCTCAGCGCCCGTTCGACGCGTGAACGGATTTCGGCCAGCGTGAACGGCTTCTGCACGACGTCGAGGATGATGCCGTTCAACTCCTCGGCGCGCTCGCGCTGATCGGCATAGCCGGTCATCAGCAGTATCTTCATCGACGGGAAAAATGCCGAGGCTGCAATCGCCATCTCGATGCCGTCCATCTCGGGCATGCGGATGTCGGAGACGACGAGATCATAGGCGCCCTTCGCGGCGCGTATCAGCGCCAGTCCTTGCGCGCCGTCGGCGGCGATGTCGATTGCGTGTCCGGCGCGTTCGAGCGCCCGGGCTGCGAGGGTGCGGACGGACTCATCGTCCTCAACGATCAGAAGCTTTGCCATGGCCGGCATGTTTGGCGAGCAAACGTTGACTTTTTCTGAAAGGCCCGGCGCTCCGGCATGGGTTATTTTCTTGAAGCCGTTAAGGCCTTTTTCAGTATTTGCCGCTGCCTCACGCATCGCCTTTGACGACGCCGACGAACGGCAGTTCGCGAAAGGCGTGCGCGACATCCATGCCGTAGCCGACGACGAAATAATCCGGACAGTCGAAGCCGACATAATCGGCATTGAGGGTGGTCTGGCGGCGCATGCGCTTGTCGAGCAGCACCGCGATGGCGCAGCTTCTGGCGCCGCGTGACAGCATCAGGTCGCGGGTGAAGCTCAGCGTCTTGCCCGACTCCAGAATGTCGTCGATCAGAAGCACGTCGCGGCCGGCGACCTCGTTGTCGATGTCGCGCAGCACCCTCACCTCGCCGCTTGTGGTGCCGGCGCCATAGCTGGAGATGAAGATGAACTCGACCTCCGGCGACAGGCCGACATCATGCATGGCGCGGATAAGGTCTGCGGCGAAGATGAACGAGCCCTTCAGCACCGAGATCACCAGAAGATCGTGATAGTCGTGCCCGGCGATCTCCTTGGCGAGTTCGAGATTGCGTCGGGCGATGGCCGACGCCGAAAACAGGACCTCGATGTCCTTGCCGCGCACAACTGGCATTCTTCGTCCCTTCAAGATTTTCAAAGGCCTTCGCGCACCGGAAGCGCTGACATCAGCCGTTTGCGGGCCGGCCTCACCTGTCGCACATGCTATTCCGCGAAGGTGACCGACACCGTCCTTACGCCGTTTCTAGGCACGTCAAGCCGGCTGGCAAAGCCGAATCTTTCATTTGGCGCCAATGAGCGGCTGGATGTCCCCAAAGTATAGCGCGTTGTGCGCCCATCATTGCCGGTGACGCGGATCTCGAGCGGCGGCAGCGTCGCCGGACTTGCACCGTCATTGGCGGCCTCGCCGTCGACGAACAGCACGGGGTTCGCCCCAGACGCGTCCACGCGTGACGTCACCCCTGAAATGCTCAACGCCGAGGCCGGTCCGCCCGCGAGGGGCGCCGCCTGGCGCACCAGTGCATGCCCGCCGGAGACCCAGAAGGCGGCAAAGGCGGCGCCGACACCGGCGATCCAGAAGATCGGACCGCCGCGCGGCGCCGGCGGCCGCACCGGCGGCGGCTCGGGCTTGCGCAGCATGTCCATGCCTTCGAGGGATGGCATGGACATCACGCGCCGCGGTGAAATGGCTTCGGCATGGGGCGCGGCCCGCGGCACCACCACATAGTCGGCATCGACGATATCCGCCGCGCCAGCGCGCAGGATACGCTCCGGCGCGGCATTTGCCGGCGGATCGGTCATGATTTCGCCGGAAACCGGGCGCGCGGTTCGATCCTCAGCCATCATGGCCCCAGCATTGCAGCACGTTCGCTTTTCGTTTCTTTTGCGTAAAGGCAAATGGTTAACGCTTCTCCACCGGAGCCCTTGTGACGAGCCGAAACAACCCGCTAATTAACCGCCGGTTAACCATGCCGGCCGATGGTCTTTTCCCAGAACAGGCCGGCTTGCCGCCGACGGATTCCGATTTCAGGTCAAATCGACCTGAAATCTGAATCCGCCTCCGAATTAGAGTGATAGAGCATGATGTCGCCCGAAAATCGCCTCACACTTTTCGGCATCACGCTCTAGGAATTTCAGGTCGCCGAAAGTGATTCGCTTCGAAAATGTCGGCCTCCGCTATGGCATGGGTCCGGAAATCCTCCGCGACATCTCCCTGCACATACCGGAGCGCTCGTTCCAGTTCCTGAGCGGGCCTTCGGGCGCCGGCAAGACGACGTTGCTGCGCCTTCTGTTCATGTCGCTGAAGCCGACGCGTGGGCTGATCACCATCTTCGGCAAGGACCGCTCGCGCATCTCGCGCGCCGAACTGCCGCATCTCAGGCGCCGCATCGGCGTGGTGTTCCAGGATTTCCGCCTGCTCGACCACATGACCACCTATGAGAATGTCGCGTTGCCCTTGCGCGTGCGCGGGCGCGAGGAAGCGAGCTACCGCACCGACGTCACCGAGCTGTTGAAATGGGTCGGGCTCGGCGAACGCATGCATGTGCTGCCGCCGGTCCTGTCGGGCGGCGAGAAGCAGCGGGCCGCGATCGCCCGCGCCCTGATCGAGCAGCCGGAGATCCTGCTGGCCGACGAGCCGACCGGCAATGTCGATCCGCCGCTGGCGCGACGCCTGCTCAGGCTCTTCATCGAACTCAACCGCCTGGGCACCGCCGTGGTGATCGCGACCCACGATCTCGGCCTGATGGAGCAGGTCGATGCGCGCCGCATGATCCTGGCCGGCGGGAGGCTTGATATCTATGACTGAGCTTTCCGCCGAACACCTCGACGCACAGGCCGACGAAGCGGCCGCGCCAAGGCCGCGCGTCCAGCGCAAGATGGCGCCCATCGTGCCGGCGCAGAACATCGCCGGCCGCGCCCTGGTGCTGGTCATCGCCATCATGACCTTCCTGTCCTGCCTGACCTTCGGCGCGGTTACCCTGGTGCGCGACACCGCCTCGGTCTGGGAAAACCAGATCTCGCGCGAGGCGACGATCCAGATCAAGCCGGTCGACGGCCTCGACATGGAGGCAGCCCTTGCCCAGGCCTCGCAGATCGCCGGCGAATTCCCCGGCGTGAAGGCGACCAGGATCATCGACCGCGACGCCACCGCCAGATTGCTGGAGCCGTGGCTGGGTTCGGGCCTCAACATCGACGAACTGCCGGTGCCGCGGCTGATCATCGTCACCATCGACGAGAGCAACCCGCCCGATTTCGCCGCCATGCGCGCCGCGATCACGCCGAAGCTGCCGAGCGCATCGCTTGACGATCACCGCACCTGGGTGGACCGGCTGGTGGCCATGGCCCGCACCACGGTGACCATCGGTATCGCGGTGCTGGCGCTGATGCTCTCGGCGACGGTGCTGACCGTGGTGTTCGCCACGCGCGGCGCCATGGCCGGCAACGGCCACATCATCGAGGTGCTGCATTTCGTCGGCGCCGAAGCGCGTTTCATCGCCCGCGAGTTCCGCCGCCATTTCCTGATCACCGGCATGAAGGGCGCGGCCGCCGGCGGAGCCGCCGCGGTCGCCGTCTTCATCGTCTTTTCCTGGTGGTCCTCGCGCAACATGGCGACCCCGCAGGCCGACCAGGCGACTGCGCTATTCGGCAACTTCGCCATCGGCTCGGCCGGCTATCTCGGTGTCGTGCTGATGGTGCTGATTATCGGCGGGCTGACGGCTGCAACCTCGCACGCCACCGTCGTCGCCTATCTCAGCGACATCGACGTCCGCCAGCCTGAAGCATGACAACGTCGAATGACCAGGATCGATCACGCATGAAGAACCGCCGTAACGCAAATTGCGATTTTTACCTACCAAAGGCCGCATTTCGGGATTAACCATGCCATGATGGAGGTGCGGGACTCGACCAGTACCGTTGGACCGATGCCGGCGTTGGCGGCGCTTCCGCATGGACGCGGCCGGGTTTCGGCCGTGCTGCGCGTTTCTTCTTTCGCCTTGCTTGCCCTGCTCGCCCTGTTTGCCGGCGGCTTCGGCTGGTTCGCCAACACTGTCAGTCATCTGACCACCCCTGCCAACCCTGCCAGGGCCGACGCAATCATCGTGTTGACGGGCGGCCAATCGCGCCTCGATGCGGCGATGGAGCTGCTGGCGTCCGGCAAGGGCGCGCGGCTTTTGATCAGCGGTGTGCATCCCTCCGCCAGCCGACGCCAGCTTCAGGCCGCGACTGGCGGCGACATCAGGCTGTTTTCCTGCTGCGTCGACATCGACCGCGCCGCGCTCGACACGATCGGCAATGCCGAGGAAAGCGCCAAATGGGTCGAGAGCCATGCCTATGGCACGGTGATCCTCGTCACCAACAATTACCACATGCCGCGCAGCCTGCTGGAAATGGGCCGGCTGCTGCACAAGGCCAAGCTCGAACCCTATCCGGTGGTCAACAGCAATCTCGACAATGGCGGCTGGCTGACCAAGCCGCGGGCGCTGCGCGTGCTGTTCACCGAATACAATAAATATCTGCTGGCATTGGCGCGCGGCATCGTTCCGGTGAAGCCGACGCCGGACGGCATCGCGTTGGCCGAGATCGCCGCCGGCAGCTGAACCTGCTCGTCATTTGGTGACGACGGATCCCGGCGCCTGCCGCAGGCGAGCGACTTCCTGTTCGAGCCGTTCGATCCGCCTGTCCCGTTCGGCCAGCGCCGCCGCCACATCGGCGGCCTCGAAACGCTGCGGAATGTGCTGCGGACAATTGGCATCCCAGGTGGCCACGGTGAACAGGATGACCTGTTCGGGCCGTGCCGCATAATCCCGCGGCATCAGCCTCGCCATCAGCTCGGCGTCGCCTTCCACCACACGCGCCGTGCCCCAGATCTTGACACGCCGGCGATGGGCATAGTCGATGAGGAACAGGAAGGCCTGCGGATTGTCGGCGAGATTGCCCTGGGTGATGAACTGTCTGTTGCCGGCGAAATCGGCGAAGCCGATCGTCTTTTCATCGAGCACCTTGAGGAAGCCGGCCGGCCCGCCGCGATGCTGGATATAGGGCTGGCCAACACCGTTGGCCGTCGACAGGAAGACGCTGGTCTGCATCTCGATGAAGGCCGCAAGGTCCGATGTAATCACCGACTGCCAGCCACCGCGCTCCTCGACCCGGGAATAGGCCTGGCGAGAGCCCTTGCGGGCCTGGATCGCCTTGACGGTCGGCGTGAAAGCGACGTCGCTGGTAAAAGCATGCGCGTCCATCGATGGCCTTTCTTGCCCGGAGAGGTTAAAGCCCGAGTTCAGACAGCGACGGATGGTCGTCCGGCCGTCGGCCGAGCGGCCAGTGATATTTACGGTCGGCAGCGCCGATCGGCAGGTCGTTGATGCTGGCGATGCGCAGCCGCATCAGCCCATATTCGTCGAATTCCCAGTTCTCATTGCCATAGCTGCGGAACCACGAGCCGCTGTCGTCATGCCACTCATAGGCGAAACGCACCGCGATACGGTTGCCATGGAAAGCCCAGACCTCCTTGATCAGCCGGTAGTCGAGTTCCCGGCTCCATTTGCGCGTCAGGAAAGCCTGGATGGCATCGCGGCCTTGCAGGAACTCGGCGCGATTGCGCCAGCGGCTGTCTACCGTATAGGCAAGCGCGACACGGGCTGGATCGCGCGAGTTCCAGGCATCCTCGGCCATGCGCGCCTTCTGCGCGGCGGTTTCCGCGGTGAATGGCGGCAGCGGCGGACGCTCTTGCGACATGACAATTCCTTTCTTGACCCGGGTCGTCTGCGTCACGGCCAATATGGAGGCTTCCATCAGACAGATGTAGATGCCATATTTGTAATCTATCCTTCCAATTTCCGGAAGAATCGATGGACCGGCTCGAAGCCATGTCGCTCTTTGTCGCCGCGGCGGAGGCCGGCAGCCTGTCTGCAGCCGCGCGCCGTTTTCGCATTCCGCTGGCGACGGTCAGCCGCAAGGTTTCCGACCTGGAACGACATCTCAAGACCCGCCTTCTGAACCGCTCGACACGCCGGCTGACGCTGACCGATGCGGGCCAGGCGTATCTTGCCGCCTGCCGCCGCATCCTGGGCGAGGTCGGCGAGGCCGAGCGCATGGCGGCCGGCGAATACAGCGCGCCGACGGGCGAACTGGCCATCACCGCGCCGGTCGTCTTCGGCCGCCTGCATGTGCTGCCGGTCGTGACCGGCTTCCTCGCCGCCTATCCCGACGTAGACATCCGCCTGACGCTGGCCGACCGCATAACCCAGTTGGTCGAGGACCATTTCGACCTCGCCATCCGCATCGGCCGGCTTCCCGACTCCAGTTTTGTCGCCATGCGGATCGGTACGATCCGCCGTGTCGTTTGCGCGAGCCCCGGCTATATGGCCGAACGCGGCGCCCCGACGGCGCTTGCGGACCTCGAGTCCCACAGCTGCATTACCTTCGAAGGGCCGGGCGCGCTCTCGACATGGAGCTTCACCGTCGGGAAGGCCGAGATGCCGATTCGGGTCCGCTCGCGGCTTCAGGTCAACACCGCCGAAGCTGCGATCGATGCCGCGCTCGCCGGCGTCGGGCTGACGAGGGTGCTGTCCTACCAGGTCGACGCGGCGGTGCGGTCAGGCGCGCTGCGCGTGCTGCTGCAGGAGTTCGAACCGGAACCCTGGCCGGTAAGCCTGGTGCACGCAGGCCACGGCTTGCTGCCGGTCAAGCTGCGCGCATTTCTTGACTTCGCCGCCCCGCGCCTGAAAGAAAGGCTGGCGCGGCTGATGTAGCGCGGCTGGGCCGTGGGCGAAGCCGAAATGTCTTTCGGCGCCGTTCGGGGGCATCTTCGGCCATTTCCTTTTTGCGCCCGCTTGGTGTAACCAACGCACACCTCCTTACCGGGCCTCCCCCAATGCTCCAAGTCCGATCGCTGGCGTTCAACTTCGTCTTCTACGTCAATCTGATCGTCCAGATGATCCTCTGGACTCCCTATTATTTCCTGTCGCCGCGCCATCGCGCCTGGTTCGTGCCGAAGTTCTGGTCGCGCACCTCGATGTGGCTCTACGACAAGATCGCCGGGACCAAGAGCGACATCACCGGGGTGGAAAATCTGCCCGAAGGTTCCTTCATCCTGGCGCCCAAGCACCAGTCCTTCTGGGACGCGATCGCCTTCTTCCCCTATCTCCAGGATCCACTCTACATCCTGAAGCGCGAGCTGACCTGGATTCCGTTCTTCGGCTGGTACATCCTGAAAATGCGCATGATCCCGGTCGACCGCGGCAGCCGCTCCAAGGCGCTGAAGGCGGTGGTTGCGGCGACCAAGGAAGAAATCGCGCGCAACCCGCGGCAGCTCATCATCTATCCCGAAGGCACCCGCCGCGCGCCCGGCGACGAACCCGCCTACAAATACGGCATCGTCGAAATCTATGCGCAGCTCGGCATTCCCGTGGTGCCGGTCGCCCATGTTGCCGGCCTCTATTGGCCGCGCCGCAAGTTCCTGCGCTATCCCGGCACCATCAAGGCGCGCTTCCTGCCGCCGATCCCGCCGGGCCTGGACAAGGAGGAATTCATGCGGCGGCTGATCGGCGAAACCGAAACCGCCTGCGACCAGTTCCTCATCGACGCGTCCCGTGCACCCAATCCGCCCGCCTTGCCGCCGACGGCGGTGAAGCGGCTGCGGGAACTCGGCGCCAAAGCCTGAAGGGCGGCCTTCGGCGCGACCGATGGCGGCCCGCGCAACGTTCAAGCGAACACAGCCAGTGCGGTCGTCAGCACCAGCGTCGCGGCAAAGACCAGATTGATGATGCGCGAAGCCACCGGCCTGCGAAGAAAGCGTGCGAAAGCAGCGCCCGCAAGCAGCCACACGGCATGGATGGCGACGATCATGAATGCGAGAGCGGTCAGCTTCGGCCCGGTGCCGATGGCGCCGGCGCCCGAATCCGCGGACGCGCCGGCGAACACCGCGGCGATGGCCACATAAGCCTTCGGGTTGGCCACCGCCAGCAGGAACCCGCCGGTGAATGTCGGTCGCGCGGCCTCGCCGGCATCCGCCGCCAGGGGCGGCGCGCTGGCAATCTTGAACGCGAGATAGAGGATATAGGCAGCCGACGCCGCGACAAGCAGCGGCGCGAGCCGCGGCATCGTGGCAAGCATGGCGCTCACCCCGCTTGCCACGACCAGAAGCACGGTGATCGTGCCCAGGATGACCCCCAAGGCGTAGCTCAGGGAACGGCGCAGGCCGAACGCCGCGCCGACGGCGGTGACGCTTATCGTCGCCGGTCCCGGGCTGCCCATGACGGCCGTAGCGGCAAGCATCAGCGCAACGAGCTGACGCCACATATCCGGCTGCGAAAAAAGCGGGCCTGCCATCCGCGCCTCCTGTCTTGCCAAGCGTCAATGACGGTATGGCAAGGTCGGGGCGACCGTCTTGGACGATCGTGCGCGCTGCTGACGGCTCAGCCGCTCGCCTTGTCGAGCTCGGCCATGTCGTCGGCGCTCAGCTCCAGCGACACCGCCTTGATCAGGCTGTCCATCTGTTCAGGCTTGGTGGCGCTGGCGATAGGCGCGGTGACGCCCGGCCGGGCAATGACCCAGGCAAGCGCCACTTCCGCCTGTTTGGCCGAATGCCTGGCGGACACCGCGTCGAGTGCCGCGAGGATGCGCATACCGCGCGCATTGAGGTAATCCTTCACCCCGCCGCCGCGCGGGCTTTGACCGAGATCGGCCTCGCTGCGGTATTTGCCACTCAAGAAACCCTTGGCCAGGCTGAAATAGGTGATCACGCCGATGTCCTCCGCCATGCAGAGATCGCGCAGCGGGCCATCGAACGACGAGCGGTCGTAGAGATTGTATTCCGGCTGCAGCACTTCATAGCGCGGCAGGCTGCGCAGGCTTGCCACGTCGAGCGCGGCGCGCAACTGGCCGGCGTCGAGATTCGAGCAGCCGGCATACCGGATCTTGCCCTTGGCGAGGAGCTTTTCATAGGCGCCGAGGGTTTCCTCATAGGGCGTGGTTGGATCCGGCCAGTGCGACAGATAAAGATCGATGAACTCGGTCTGAAGCCGCTTCAGCGAAGCATCGACGGCCTTTTCGATGTAAGCGGCGGACAGGTCCTTGTGGCCCTGTCCCATGTCCGAGCCGACTTTGGTGACCACCACGACCTTATCGCGGTTGCCGCGGTCCTTCATCCATTTGCCGATGATGGTTTCCGATTCGCCGCCCTCGTGGCCGGGCACCCAGCGCGAATAGGAGTCCGCTGTGTCGACCGCGTTCAGGCCGGCGCCGACGAAGCGGTCGAGCAGGTCGAACGACGTCTTCTCGTCGGCGGTCCAGCCGAAGACATTGCCGCCCAGAACCAGCGGCGCGATGGAAAGGTCGGTGCGACCGAGACGGCGTTTCTGCAAGGCTGATCTCCGTGTTGGTGGGATTGGGCGGCTATCGCCCGTTGAGAGTCGGAGCCTAACCTAGGTCTCGCCGCATCGAGGTCAAAGACCTCGCCGGATTTTTCCGCAAGCCAGCGCTTCACAAAGGCGCGATCCGCCTGGCCACGTCTTCCAACCAGTGATCGCGGATGCCGAGCGCCCGGAGATGGTCCAGCGTGCTCGACACATAATCCTCATTATTGCCGGACTGGCCGACAGCGCCGCGCACCACATCAGCGGCGTGGGCCGCATCGAGCGCACCGGCATACTGCTCATGATTGCGGTCGACGATATAGGCCACGGCCTCGACCGTGCCGCCGCCGTCAAGGCGGACATTGAGCATGCGCTCGAGATAGACATTGGTGACCAGCTCGCGCTCACGCAGATAGGCGATGACCTCGTCCCGCAACTCGCCCGGCACCCGGAAAGCCAGCCCGACGCAGGAACCCCCGCGGTCAAGGCCGAGCACCAGCCCCGGACGTTCCCGCGTGCCGCGATGCACGAAGGAATAGACGCACAGCGCGCGACGATAGCCATGCAGGCGCGCCCGCCTTGTCTCGACATGCGCGAACCCCGGCCGCCATATCAACGAACCATAGCCAAACACCCAAAAATCGCCCATATCGCCGTGCCTGATTGCGTAAGAATGGCAACACCACACCGGAATCGGTGTTTTTTCCGTCCATCTCTGTCTACCTATTGTCGTTGCCAGAATCGACAGCCCGCCCACAGCCCCCATGCGTGAACGAGAACCGCAGCATGACGTCCACTGACGAACGCCAGCCGAAGCATCGCCGCCGCCTGTTCTGGCTTGCAGCGTTTGTCATCGCGCTGTTCGCCATCTACAGCGGCGGCTGGTTCTATCTCGCCGACAGGGTCCGGAGCGAAGCCGACAAGGCGATCGCCACGCTCAACAAGAGTGGCATCGAGGCCGGCTGCGCCAATCTCCAGGTCAGCGGTTATCCCCTGAGCTTCGCCGTCTCCTGCGACAATCTTGCCTATGAGGACGACGCCAAGAACGTTGCCGCCTCTGCCGGCTCCTTCAACGCCGTCGCCCAGATCATCCAGCCGCTGTCGCCGGTCGCGGACCTGCGCGGTCCGCTCAGGACCTCGGTTCCGGGCATGGTGCCGCTGTGGATCGACTGGGATGATCTTAAGGCCAACGTCAAGCTCTCATGGCCGCTGCCGCGACGCATTTCGCTCACGGCCGAGGGCCTGTCCGGCCAGACCGATCCGGCCGACGACACCGATCCGGTGCAACTGTTCAGCGCCGGCAAGGCGGCGGGCCAGCTGCAGCCGAACGGCAGGGATATCGACTATATCGGCAGCTTCGGCGATCTGGAGATCGACCCCGATGCGATCGGGGGCCGCGTCCTGCCGCCGCTCGACGCCAGTGGCGAGGCGACGCTGAAGAACGGCCTGGCCCTGATCGGCACGCAACTGAAAAGCCTGCGCGGCCAGGCCGTCGAGATCCGCAGGCTCGATTTGTCGTCGGGCACGGCGCATGTCGCCGTTTCCGGGCCGCTGTCGGTCGACGCCGAGGGCCTGGTCGATGCCGATTTGATGATCAGGCTGAAGGACCCGAAAGCCGTGGCCGCCATTCTCGGCACCGCCATACCCGAACAGAAAAACCAGATCGAACAAGGCTTTGCCGCCCTGGCGCTGCTCGGCAACGAACCGTCGATGCCGCTCAAGGTGGTCAAGGGCAAGGCCTCGCTCGGCTTTATCCCGCTGGGCAAGATCAAGCCGGTCGACTAAGCATCCCCAATGGACAGACCGGCAAAGCTCCTGAGCGTCGGCGCGCTGACGCTCGACACCATCCTTCGCGTCGAAACGCTTCCCATCCATCAGGGCAAGTTCATGGCCGCCGATGGCGTCCAGATCGCTTCCGGCATGGCCACGAGTGCCGCCTGCGCCGCACGCCGGCTGGGCGCCGAAGTGTGGCTTTGGGCGAGCGCCGGCGATGATCAGGTCGGCGACCAGTTGATATCAGGCATCGAGGCGGAGGGCGTCGATTGCAGCCTCATCCGTCGCGTTGCCGGAGCGCGCTCGGCGCTGGCCGCGATCCTCGTCGACGGCCATGGCGAGCGCATCATCGTGCCTTTCTACGATCAGCGCGCTCAGGCCGATCCCGACGGCTTGCCGGTCGCCGATCTCACGGCTTTCGATGCCGTGCTGGTCGATGTGCGCTGGCCGGGTGCGGCGGCGCTGGCGCTCAGCGCTGCGCGCGCTGCCGGCCGCCCCGGGATCCTCGATGCCGACACCGCGCCATTGGCAGTGCTGGAGCGGCTGTTGCCGCTCGCCTCGCACATCGTCGCCTCCGAACCGGCGGCGCGCATCGTCTGCGGCCAGGCGCTGGACCCGCAGGCCGCATGCGCCGACCTTGCGTCGCGCACCGACGCTTTCGTCGCGGTAACCGCCGGCGGGGCTGGAACCTGGTGGCATGACAGGCAGGCCGGTTGCGTACGCCACGTCGCTGCGCCAAAGGTCAAGGTGGTGGATACGCTGGCAGCCGGCGACGTCTTTCATGGCGCATTCGCAGCCGGATTGGCGCAAGCCATGCCGATCGAGCAGGCGCTACGCTTTGCCAGCGCGGCCGCAGCGCTCAAATGCCAGCGCTTCGGCGGCAGGCTGGGCGCGCCCGATCGTGCCGAGACACTGGCGATGATGGCGGCGACCTGGCCTGAAGGAGCCTAGTTCTTCGCCGGATGCTCGACCGCCTGGCGACCGAAATCCGGCACGTCAATGTCCTGGCCGGCCTCGATGATCGAGCGTCGCACGGCCCGGGTGCGGGTGAACAGGTCGAACAGCTTGTCGCCGTCGCCCCAGCGGATCGCCCGCTGCAGAAAAGCCAGATCCTCCGAGAACCGCGCCAGCATTTCCAGGATCGCGTCCTTGTTGTGCAGGCACACGTCCCGCCACATGGTCGGATCTGAGGCGGCGAGACGCGTGAAGTCGCGGAAACCGGAAGCGGAATATTTGATGACTTCCGTCTTGGTCACCGATTCCAGGTCATCGGCGGTGCCGACGATGTTGTAGGCGATGATGTGCGGCAAATGCGAGACGATGGCCAGTGTCATGTCGTGATGCTGCGGATCCATCGTGTCGATGTTGGCGCCACAACGGCGCCAGAATTCGGAAAGCCTTTCCAGCGCGTCCGGATCCGTGTCCGGCAGCGGAGTGAAAATGCACCAGCGGTTGTCGAACAGATCGGCGAAACCGGCATCGGGCCCAGATTTCTCCGTGCCGGCCAGCGGATGGCCGGGAATGAAATGCACCCCACCGGGTATATGCGGCTGCATCTGTGCGATCACGGAAGCCTTGGTCGAGCCGACATCGGTGACGATGGCGCCCCTCTTCAGCGCCGGCGCGATCTCTTGCGCCACCGCGCCGGACGAGCCGACCGGCACCGAGACGATAACCAGGTCGGCATCGCGGACCGCTTCCTTGGCATCTATGGCGTAGGAGGAGCCCAGCCCAAGCTCTTGCGCGCGCGCCAGCGTTGCGGCGCTGCGCGTCGAGATGGCGACATGGCCGGCCAGGCCCTCGCGGCGGATGACGCGGGCCAGCGACGAGCCGATCAGGCCGATGCCGACCAGCGCGATCTTTTCGAACATCGGTGATGCCATGGCGTTCTAGCTTTTCAGGAATGTCGTGAGTGCCGCGACAACGCCGCGATTGGCCTCTTCGGTGCCGACCGTCATACGCAGTGCGTTGGGAAAGCCATAGCCCGAAACACGCCGCAATATGTAGCCGCGCTGGGTGAGATAATCGTCCGCCGCCGCGGCCGAATGCTTGCCGTCGTCGGGAAAATGAATGAGGAGGAAATTGCCGACGCTCGGCGTCACCCGCAACCCGAGCCCGGTCATCTGTTCGCTCAGCCAGGCCAGCCAGGTCTCGTTATGCGCGACGCTGCGCTCGATATGGGCGCGGTCGCGGACGGCGGCGATGCCGGCCTCGATCGCCGTCGCATTGACGTTGAAGGGACCGCGTATGCGGTTGATCGCGTCGACGATGTGCATCGGCCCATACATCCATCCGATCCGCGCCCCGCCAAGTCCGATCTTGGAGAAGGTGCGGGTCATGACCACGTTCTGAGAGCTGCCCGCGAGCTCGATGCCGGCCTCATAGTCGTTGCGCCTGACATATTCGGCATAGGCGGCATCGAGCACCAGAAGCACGTTCTTCGGCAGGCCGGCATGCAGGCGGCGCACCTCCTGGAACGGCACGTAAGTGCCGGTTGGATTGTTGGGATTGGCGAGGAACACGATCTTCGTACGTGGCGTGACGGCCGCCAGGATCGCATCGATGTCGGCGCGCTCCTCGGTCTCCTTGACCGCGACAGGCGTCGCCCCCGCCGACTGGATGTAGATCTTGTAGACCATGAAGGCGTGTTCGGTGAATATGGCCTCGTCGCCGGGGGCGAGATAAGTCTGCGCCAGCAGGCCGAGGATCTCGTCGGAGCCGTTGGAACAGATGATGTTCTGTGCGTTCAGACCATGCACCTCGGCGATTGCTTCGCGCAGGCGCCGGGCGGTGCCGTCGGGATAGACGTCGAGCTTGGCGGCGACCTCGCGCGCGGCCTCGATTGCCTTCGGCGAGGGGCCGAGCGGGTTCTCGTTCGACGACAGCTTGTGGACCTTGTCCACCCCGGCGGGGGCCGAGCTCTTGCCCGGCACATAGGCCTGGATGTCCATGATGCCCGCGCGCGGGGTTGGACGTGCCTTGTCCGAGGTCTGGCTCATATCGCAAAATCCGTCGAGAACGCCTCCATCCTGGAAGCCGCTGCGGAAATACAAGCCATGGCCGGCAATGTCGAGAGGTGGCAGTGGTGCCAGCAGGCGGCATTGACGGCGAGGCAGGTGAGTTCTAGAAGGGCAGCGACAGTTCCGTGGTGATTTGGCCGGTCGGCTTGCAGCCACGTTAAACAATTCGCTAAAGGGCCGTTTGCGCGACGTAACCGGCTTTGCGAAGGCATTGCCGGTTTTTTATTGTCCGCGGCCGGCCGGACGAACGCATCGGCGGCGCGGACATCGGTAGCGATTTCCGCAAAGGCGAGGGTGCAGCAAGAGAGACGAGATGGCCGCTCAGCGCGCTGGCAGAACCAACAACGAGGCAGACCAACCGTCGAGCCCGGTCGTGCGCTTCGGCGCCGACAAGCCGCTCAAGCTCGACGCCGGCACGCTGCTGTCGCCGTTCCAGATCGCCTACCAGACCTACGGCACGCTGAATGACGCCCGTTCCAACGCCATTCTCGTCTGCCACGCATTGACCGGCGACCAGCATGTGGCCAGCACCAATCCAGTGACCGGCAAGCCGGGTTGGTGGGAAGTGCTGATCGGCCCCGGCAAGATCATCGACACCAACCGTTTCTTCGTCATCTGCTCAAACGTCATCGGCGGCTGCCTCGGTTCCACCGGCCCGGCATCCACCAATCCCGCCACCGGCAAGCCTTATGGGCTCGACCTTCCGGTCATCACCATCCGCGACATGGTGCGTGCCCAGCAGATGCTGATCGATCATTTCGGCATCGAAAAACTGTTTTGCGTGCTCGGCGGGTCGATGGGCGGCATGCAGGTGCTGCAATGGGCGTCGAGCTATCCGGAGCGTGTTTTCTCGGCGCTGCCGATCGCCACCGGCGCGCGGCATTCCTCGCAGAACATCGCTTTCCACGAGGTCGGCCGGCAGGCCGTGATGGCCGACCCCGAATGGCATGGCGGCAAGTATTTCGACCACGGCAAACGCCCGGAAAAGGGGCTCGCCGTGGCGCGCATGGCCGCCCACATCACCTACCTGTCGGAAGCAGCCTTGCACCGGAAGTTCGGCCGCAACCTGCAGGATCGCGAAGCGCTGACCTTCGGCTTCGACGCCGATTTCCAGATCGAGAGCTATCTGCGTCACCAGGGCATGACTTTCGTCGACCGCTTCGACGCCAATTCCTATCTCTATATGACGCGGTCCATGGACTATTTCGACCTCGCCGCCGACCACGGCGGCAGGCTGGCCGATGCTTTTGCCGGCACCAAGACACGCTTCTGCCTGGTTTCGTTCACCTCGGATTGGCTGTTTCCGACCGAGGAGAGCCGCTCGATCGTCCATGCGCTGAATGCCGCCGGCGCGTCGGTGTCCTTCGTCGAGATCGAGACCGATCGCGGGCACGACGCCTTCCTGCTTGACGAGCCGGAACTGTTCGCCGCCATCAATGGCTTCATCGGCTCGGCCGCGCGAGCGAGAGGGCTCGGCGCATGACCCCGCAAAATTGCAGACCTGTCCATCAAGGGTCACGCACCACGACAAGGGGCAAGCCATGAGCGTCAACCGCGCCCAGCGCGTCGATCTCGAGGTGATCGCCGGTCTGATCCCGCCGCAATCGCGGGTGCTGGACGTCGGCTCCGGCGACGGCTCGCTGCTCGAGCTTTTGCAGGAAACCAAGCAGATCGACGGCCGCGGACTGGAGCTGTCGCAGCGCGGTGTCAACGAATGCGTGGCGCGCGGCCTTTCCGTCGTTCAGGGCGACGCCGACAAGGATCTCGAATTCTATCCCGACAAGGGTTTTGATTTCGTTGTCCTGTCGCAGACCTTGCAGGCGACCCGCAACCCGAAGCTCGTTCTCGACGAACTGCTCAGGATCGGCGAACACGCCATCGTTTCCTTCCCCAATTTCGGCCACTGGCGGGTGCGCCTGTCGCTGTTCGTCAAGGGCCGCATGCCGGTGACCAAGGACCTGCCCTATTCCTGGTACGACACGCCGAACATCCACTTCTGCACCATCCGCGACTTCGTCAATCTGTGCGAGGAGCTTGGCGCGACCGTGGAAAGGGCGACCGCGCTCGACGCCAACGGCCAGAAGATCGGCCTGTCGATGCCATGGTGGTTCTGGAACTTCTTCGGCCAGCAGGCAGTGTTCTTGTTGAAGCGATAAGGGCCATCCCGGAGGTGGCTATGACACCCCCTTTTCGGGCGAAGTCGAGCTACAGGCTGATCTCTGCGACGAAGGTCATCAGCAGGTTGGAACGCATAGCCCGGCGAAGGCTCAGCGATCGAGCTCCGGGAAATACGGATCCGACAAGAACCGTCTGTCGCGTTCGCCTTGCAGGCAGTCGATCGGAGCCTCGGCTTCGGCGGGAATGATCCTGGTCTCGTTCTGAACGCCGCTCACTTCGAGAATCAGCTTGCGCCGGATTGCCGTCGAAAATTCGGCGGCTGTATAAATCGGCAGCACGAAGGAGCCCGGCCCGCCGGTGACGCACTGGGCGTAATACCGGTCGAGGTGGCTGAAGGTGGGCGATGGATTGATCAGGATCGGCAGGCCGTTGATGACGATGCCTCTGGCGTTTGCCGCATCCCGCGTGGCGGTGACGGGCGGCCCGATATTGTTCGGTCCGTCACCGGAAATATCGATGACGCTGCGTTCGCTTTCGTAAGCGGTGCGGTCGAAGAGCCCCGCGCCGAAGGCGAGCGCGCCGGAGATCGACGTGCCGCGGAAGCTGCGGAACGGACGGGCCGCTATCTTGTCGGCAAAGGCGTTGGCGCTCTCGGCGCCGTCGATGACCTGCCAGCCGATGAGCGCGTCGTCGCGCACGGTGCCGGCCCATTCGAAATAGGTGAGCGCGATGCGACCGGCGTTCCCGGCGCGGACCGCCTTGATGAAGTCGGGATGACGCAGCGCCTCCACATAGCCGGCGCGCTGCAGGGCGAACTCCTTCTCGTCCATCGACAATGAGATATCGACCGCCAGCACCAGTTGGACACCAACGGCCAGACTATCCGGCGCAGGCGCAGTCACGGCGGCCTCGGTGCAGGCCAGGCAGGCAAGCAGGCTGAGAGCATCAAGCATGGCCGGCTCAAGCTATGTTTCCGGTGCGATCTTCCCTCGCGATCACGGCGAAATAAAGCTGCCGCGTGGCGTGGCGCGGGCTGGTCCGAATAGATGCCGGAAGTGCTATTTCTTGCGGCGAGGAGCGGCCGGCGGCGGCTCGATTGCGCCTGCCCTTATGCGCGCGGGCTTCAGAGCCGGCACGCCGGACGCCTTCACGATGGTCAGTGCGCGCGGGAAGAATTGATTGTTGTGCTGGCCGCGGCCTATATTGAGGATCGTCGCCCCGCCCAGCCGCTTCTCCAGCATCGACAACACCCGCCGCAGTGTCGGTCCGTCGAAGGCATCGAGAGCCTCATCGATGATCACCCATTTTGGTTGGCGCAGCACGAGGCGGGCAAAGGCCAGCAGGCGCAGTTCGTCGTCGGCCAGTTCATGCTCCCAGCGCGCGCTGCGGCCGAGCGACGACGACAGGTGTTCCAGGCCGATCTCGGCCAGCACGGCTGAGATATCGGCATCGCTTGCCGGCGCAACCCCGTCCACGTGGTCGAGCACTTCGCGCAACGTGGCGGTCGCGAAGTAGGGCGTGCGCGGCACGAAGATAGGCACCTCCCCCGCCGGCATGCCGATGCGCCCGCTCCCCCACGGCCACAGGCCGGCAATGGCGCGAAAGAACAGCGTCTTGCCCGCGCCAGGCTCGCCGGTGAGCATGACGCGTTCGCCGGCGTGGATCTCGACATGCTGGTCGGCGAGCCTCGTGCAGCCCTCCGGCGAGGCCACTTCGAGTTTCTCGAAGGTCAGCTTGCCGTTTGCATTCTCGCCGAATTCGATGCGCCTTTCCTGGTCGTGCAGCACATCGGTCTCATCCAGCGCAATGCGGAAATCGGCGACGCGCATCAGCGTCGCGCGCCAATCGGCGATGCTGCCGATATTGTTGATGAACCAACGCAATGAAGAATGGACCTGATTGAAGGCGCCGACCGCCATCATCAGTCCGCCGAAGCTGATATCGCCCGCGAAATAGACCGGCGAAGCGACCAGGATGGGAGCCACCACGGTGATCCAGCCATAGGTGTCCGTCACCCAGGCGAGATTGATCTGGGCGTTATAGATGCGTCGCATGGCGCCGAGCACGGTGCCCAGGTCGGTTTCCAGCCGCCGCCTGGCATCGGGCTCGCTTCGGGCGAGCGCGATGGCATCGATGTTCTCGTTGACGCGCACCATCGAGGAACGCAGCTCCGCCTCGCGTGTGTAGCGGTCGCTGTTGAGGTGGATCAGTGGCCGTCCGACCAGCCAGCTCAGCCAGGAAGCCGTTCCGGCATAGAGGATGGCCGCCCACACCATGTAGCCCGGTATGGCGAGCGATGTCCCGCCGACATGGAAGACGAAGCCCGAGGACAGCTCCCATAACACGCCGACGAAGGAGGCGAGCAGGATTAGGGATTGCAGCAGGCCAACGCCAAGATCCGTCGACAGGTCGGAAAGATGGCTCGCGTCCTGCTGCATGCGCTGGTCGGGATTGACCCCGATGGCGCCTGCATGCGCCAGGCGAAAAGCGCGCGCCGGCCGCATCCATCCATCGATCAGATCGAGCGTCAGCGCCTCGCGCAGCTTCAGCCGGATCGTCTGATTGAGCCAGGTCTGGCCGACATTGAGCACAAGAAGCCCACCGGCAATCGCGGCAAAAATGGCGAGCTGGTGCAGGAAGGCCTGCATGTCGCGGCGTGCAAGCGCATCGTAGAAAGGCTGGTTCCAGCGGTTGAGCAGAACCTGGCCGATCGAGGTCGCGACAATGACGGCAACCATTCCGATGGAGGCCCAGCGTAGCCCTTTGCGGACCGGCGACCCGGCAAGCGCCAGCTTGATGGTTGCCACCTGATCACGCAGGCTCGAAGCTTCGACCGCAGCGATAGGCCGGGCAGAGGCATCATTGTCCGGATAATCGGCCATGAGCTGAAGTCCTTGCGTTCAAAAGCGGTGCTGAAAACCGGATGAAGTGTAGTGACGCCACCGGTCACTCAGCCAGGCTGCGAGCCCGTCAGCGACAGATAGGTCGCGAAATGCCGTCCGGCGCAAGTTTCTGGCACGATCACGAAGGTGTCATTCGCGGACCCGGCGATGTCGTGGCCCCGGTCTCTATTCGCCGGCCGAGCCGCGTTGCTGCATGCGGCGAAAGCACCGGCACGAAAACCCGTCGGGAAGCGCGCTGGGCGGCCGGCACGCCCTGATAGAGCCGCTTCTGCGCCTCGACCACGATGACGCCGGAAAAGATCGGCCACAGCCGCCGGCCGGCGCGCTCCACCATATTGTGGAAGCGCATCATGAAACGCCGCCGCGATGGCGGAAAGAACAGGGCGTCGGACCAGGCGGCGGGCGTGAAATTCGCCTCGCGCAGCAATTCGGTGAGCTGACCGCGCGAGAAGGGCCTGCCATTGCCGAACGGCGTATGTTCGAACCGCGCCCAGACGCCGCGCCGGTTGGGCACGACGATGACCACCCGGCCGGCCGGCGACAGCACGCGCCAGATCTCGTTCAGCGTTTCGCGCGGGTTTTCGACATGCTCGAGCGAATGCACGAGCAGCATGCGGTCGATGCAGGAATCGACCAGCGGCAGTTCCTCGTCGAAAACCAGAGCCGTCGCCGTCGGTCCCGCCGCCGGCCAGACCACGGCGCCCTGCGTCGCCGGCATGAAGGCGAACACCCGCTCGGCGTCGCTGCCGAACCGTTCCAGCCAAGGCAAGGTGTAGCCGAGCCCGACAAGCCGCTCATTGGGCACGGTGGCCCATATCGATGACAAGGCCATGGTGATCGAATGCTCGGCGAAGCGACCGAGCGCTGTCGAATAGAAGGAGCGGAGATCGACGATGTCGGAATGCATGTCAGGGATGTAGCCGCGATATCGGCGGGTTTCAACAAAAGGCCGCGACGTCCCGAGATCCCGGATGTCGAATGACATCCTGACATTAGTCATCTCCGGGATGACATCCGCGCGTCGGCGTCCTATGTCTGCGGCGAAAGATGGAGAGATGCGATGGCGGTCGAAATCGAACAGTTCATGTGCCGCAGCGACAATTTCGGCGTGCTGGTGCATGACCCCAAAAGCGGTCAGACCGCGCTTATCGATGCGCCGGAAGAAGCGGCGATCCTGGCTGCGGTCAAGCGCACCGGCTGGACGCCGACGATGATCCTGACCACGCATCACCATGCCGACCATGTCGAGGCCAATCTGGCGCTGAAGCAGCGCTTCAAGCTGCGCATCGTGGGTCCCGAAGCCGAAAAGGCCAAGATTCCCGGCATTGACGACACTGTCGAGGACGGTTCGATCCTGCATCTCGGCGAGGAGCGCATCGAAGTGATCGCCACCCCCGGCCACACCGCCGGCCACGTCTCCTATCACCTGCCGGCATCGAAAGTGGCGTTCACCGCCGACACGCTGTTCGCGCTCGGCTGCGGGCGGCTGTTCGAATGCAAGCCGCCGGTGATGTATGGATCCCTGAAGAAGCTCGCGGCACTGCCTGCCGCGACCGTGATCTATTGCGGGCACGAATACACGCTCGCCAACGCCCGTTTCGCGCTGAGCGTCGACCGGACCAATTCGGCATTGAAGGAACGCGCGGCAAAAATTGAAGCGCTGCGCGCCGATAACAAGCCGACGCTGCCGACCACGATCGGCGAGGAATTGTCGACCAACCCTTTCCTGCGCTGGCACGATCCGGCAATCCGCAGGCATCTCGGCATGGAGAAGGCGTCGGATGTCGAGGTTTTTGCCGAGATCCGCAAGCGCAAGGATAATTTCTAGGCCAAGCGACACTGGTCGAAACCATGACGAGTTCCGCAGAAATCATCGTCATCCTTGGCATGAAGCCGCATCCGGAAGGCGGCTGGTACACGGAAACCTTTCGCGACGGTGGCGGCGGAGCTCGAGGCCACTCGACGGCGATCTATTTTCTGCTGGAGCAGGGCCAGGTTTCCGCCTGGCATCGCGTCAGGGATGCAGCCGAGGCCTGGCACTTCTACGCCGGCGCGCCGCTGGCGCTGTCGATATGGGAAGAAGGCGGCCCAAAGGCTAACCGGGTGATCGAGCAGGTGCTCGGCATCGAGCTTGCGGCCGGCGAGCGGCCGCAAATCGTCGTGCCGGCGGGCTGGTGGCAATCGGCGCGCAGCCTGGGCGAGTGGACCCTGGTCGGCTGCACCGTGGCGCCGGGCTTCGACTTTGCGGCGTTTGAACTGGCGGAGCCTGGTTGGCGGCCTAAACAGCTCTGACGCAGCCGGAAACCCTTAGCGCAGCAGGAAACCAAGCGTGATCACGAGCTGCGCGGCGTAGTAAAGCACCCAGACCGCCAAACGCATCCAGGCGCGATGTGGCGAAATGGCGGCCGCCAGGAAGCGTTCCGTGGCCAGCAGCGCGTCGGACGCCATGAACAGCACGGCACCGCCGATAACAGCGGCACTGCTCGTCGTCAGCGCCGAAATGCCCATGGCGAGGATGGCCGCGACATAGCCCGCGATCGGCGCTCGCAGGGCCGGGCCGACGCGGCGCCACAGCGCCGCCAGCATGAGAATAACGAATACCGCCATCGCAAGTGCGATTGCCGCGCGCCAAGGTTCGGCCCCCAGCACTCCCATCCCCCCGCCGCTGCGCAGGAACAGCACGACGTAGACGATATGCGCGGCGAGAAAGCTGCCCAGCCCGCCCAGAAACATCTTTTCGCCATCCCGCGACAGGAAGGCGTCGCCGATGGCGCTCAGCGCAAGAGCGGCGACCAGTAGCAGCGGCCCGCCCTGCATCGCCGCCAGCACGGCAAGCATGGCCACGGCGAGCGTTTTTGCCGCCGAACGGGCGAGCGTCGGCGCCATGCCTGATGTGAAGGCGTAGACAACCGCCGCCACCAGCGAAAAGATCAGCGTCGCATTGGCGTTGGCGTCGATGCCGCCTGGAAACGGCATCGTCACGCCCGGGCTCCGCCTTCGGATGCCCCGGCTCCGTTTTCGGATGCCCCGGCTCCGCTTTCGGAAGCAGCGGGCTTGCGCAGGAACAGCGACTTTGCCGCAAGTGCGGCCCCCCCGGTGATGAGCACGCAGGCCGCGACAATGCGCAGCGACGGCTCGGCGACGCCGGCCGCGATCAACACCAGCGTCGACAGGAGCGGCGCGGCATAGCTTGCCGCGCCCAGCACCTGGATGTTGCCGCGCTTGACGCCGACATCCCAGGCATAGAAGGCTGCCCCCACTGGCATCAGGCCGAGCCCGAGCACGGCAAGCCATTGCCCGGCACTCGCGGGCAGCACCGTCTCTTCCAGCGCCAGATGGCAGGCAAGCGACAACAGCGCGGTCGCCGCGCAGAACCAAGTGACGATGCTGGTCGGCACCGAGGGGAAACGCCGCGACAGGAGCGAATAGGACGACCACAGCACGGCGCAGACGGCAGCCATGGCGTAGCCGAAGGCATAGCGCGCGTCGAAGGCGAGGCCGCCGCCCTTGGTGACGATGAGCACGGTGCCGGCAAGGCCGAGCAGCGCGCCCACGATATGGTTCCAGGCCAACCGCTCGCCCGGCATCAGCGCCGAGCCGAGCACGATCAGCAGCGGCCACAGATAGGCGATCAGGCTGGCCTCCACCGCCGGCGCGTTGCGCAGCGCTGTGAAGTAGAAGAAGTGGTAGCCGAAAAGGCCGGCAATGCCGATCACCCAGACCTGGCGCGGTATCTTCTGGCTTCTATCCGCGGCCGGCATGAAAAGGCGCGCGACAAGCCCGACCCCGGTGCCGATCGAGAAGGTGATGGCCGACAAGAGGAACGGCGGCACCTTGCCGGATGCGTCCGTAAGCAACGCCAGCAGTGCCCACATGGCGACGGCCGAAAAGCCGATCAGTGTCGCGCGCCCCATTCTGTCTCCAGCGGCGCGCGTGGCGCCTTATTGTATTGCTTCGAAACGCCTGGCGCTGATGGTCAAGGTGCCGATCTGCGTCCCGACCGTCGCGCGGATCGGCGCATATACCCCGGTTTGGCCGAGCGGCGCAAATGTCACCATTATGCGGCTTTTGTTCTTGAGGTAGTTGAGCGCCTTGCGGCCCTTGCGGTAGCCCGCCACCGGCTCGAAACCCATCCGGCATGTGACCGTGTCGCCCTTGTAGCCGGGCACCGAGATCGACCCTTTTGAAGCGTAGCTCAGCGTCAGGTTGGCGCGCATCTCGCCGTCATACAGCCTCACGGTGCGGCCGCAGACCTTGTCGAGGCTGCCGGCATGGATGACGGTTGCCGCCATCGGATCGAGCACCGATGCCAGGTCGCCGGCGCCAAGCGGCACCCAACTGTCGGGATCGCGCTTTTCCGGCGCGGGAACGACCGTCGTCGAGATGACGTTGCCATTGGCAAAACGAATGTCGATGGCGGAGGCTTTCTTGCCGGAAGTGTAGTCCGCGCGGAACGCCTGCGGCACCATCTTCTGGCCCGAAATCGTACCCTTGGACGAGATCGTGCCGCGCGTGTCATCGAACAGCTTGGCGAGACCAGCCGCGGAAACGCTGCCGTCGATCGAGTAGACGCCGTTCTCATAATGGCTTGAAAAGCTTGATTTCGCGATAGAAAGGCCGAGAAACGACACTGTGTATTCGCCCCTGAAGGACTGCGGCGAGGCGGCCGTCGCGGCCGACGGCAAGGCGACGGCCAGCGCGGCGGCAAGGGCATGGGGCAAGCGAAGCATGGCGCGATCGGATCCTTGATTTCAACCGGAGGCGGACAACTCCGGTCTGGCATGTCCCTATGGAACCGCTTATACGACGAATTCCGGCCTTAGTATGAAATGCCGCTGGGCCCAGGCTGGAGCTTGACGCATGGGCGAAATGCAACTATGGAACGCCAACTTTTTCCATAAGGCCGCTTGACCAGAACCGCGCGCCACCCGGCGTGGGCACGAAGGTTTGGCAGGTCCCCGAGAGAACTGAAGGTTAGAACCATGTCCCGCACCTGCGAACTCACTGCCAAGGCAGTCCAGACCGGCAACAATGTGAGCCACGCCAACAACAAGACCAAGCGTCGCTTCCTGCCGAACCTCGTCAATGTGACGCTGATTTCGGAAGCGCTGAACCAGAATGTGCGCCTGCGCATTTCCGCCAACGCGCTGCGTTCGGTCGAGCATCGCGGCGGTCTGGACGCCTTCCTGGCCAAGGCTGACGTCAAGGAGCTGTCGCAGCGCGCGCGCCTCTTGAAGAAGCAGATCGCCAAGAAGCTCGCCGAGCAGGCTGCGGCGTAATACCGTTTCAAGGCGGGGGACAACCGCCCTGGCCAACCTCTTGTTGGCCTTGGACATCGGGTCGCCGTCCGCAAGGCGGTTTCGGAAATCCGATGCTCGAACAAAGCGAGCGCGATCCGGTTTCGGCATGACGCTCCGCTGGTTCCATTACCCAGGATAAAAAAATGACTTCCTTCTCGCGATACCTGCCCTTCGTGGCCGCCATGGCGCTTGTCGTCGTGGCATCGAATATCCTCGTGCAGTTCCCGATGCAGGGTCGGATTGGCGGCTTGTCGCTGGCCGACCTGCTCACCTGGGGCGCCTTCACCTACCCGTTCTCCTTTCTAGTCACCGACCTTGCCAATCGCCGCTACGGGCCTGCCGTGGCGCGCCGGATCGTCTTTGTCGGCTTCATGACGGCGGTGGTCTGCTCGATCCTCGTGCCGCCCTTCCTGTTCCGCCATGGTTTCATCGAATTCGAGACCGCCGCCGACCGGCTGGTGCGCATCGCGGCGGCGTCCGGCGCGGCCTTCCTCACCGCGCAATTGCTCGACGTGACCGTGTTCAACCGTCTGCGCCGACAGAGCTGGTGGCGGGCGCCGATCGTCGGCACGCTGGTCGGCTCGGTGTTCGACACCGTCGTGTTCTTCAGCGTCGCTTTCTCCGCGGCTTTCGCCTTCGCTGGCCCAAGCGACAGTTTTGCGCTGGAAACGGCGCCGCTGATGGGCGTGCTGCCGGTCGAGGCCATGCGTTGGGTCTCCTGGGCGCTTGGCGACCTCAGCGTGAAGCTGATCATCGCCGTCGTGGCACTGATCCCCTATCGGCTGCTCGCCGCCCGCTGGAGCCAGCCGGCTGTTGCTGCGGTCTAGGCCGTGATTCCCTGGATCCAGCTGGACTCCGCGAAAACCCCGGATGGCGCGCAGGAGCTTCGGCTCAAGCGGCGCGGTTCCGAATTCTCGATCATGCTGGGACCAACGAGTTGATGAACAGCCGCCTCAGCGGCTCGGAAGAAGCGTTGGCCAGGCTCTCCTGTCAGAGGATCGCCGGCCGCAGACAGCCGAGAATGCTGATCGGCGGCCTTGGCATGGGTTTTACGCTGCGCGCCGCTCTCGCCGAGTTGGGCGAGAATGCCGAAATCACTGTCGCGGAGTTGGTGCCGGCGGTCGTCGCGTGGGCACGAGGGCCGATGGCCGAGCTGTTTGGTGGCTGTCTCGACGATCCGCGCGTCATCGTCCGGGAGGCCGATGTCGGGCAGTTTATAAGATCCCGGCCCGCGGTCTGGGACGCCATCCTGCTCGATGTCGACAACGGCCCGGACGGCATCGTTCACAAATCCAACGACGCGCTGTACAGCCTGCAGGGCCTGGCGGCAGCGCGCACCGCACTGAAGCCCGGCGGCGTGCTTGCCGTGTGGTCGCAAGGGCCGGACAGCGGCTTCACCCGGCGGCTGAAGCAGGCAGGTTTCGCGGTCGAGGAGGTGAGCACGCGCGCCAACGGCAAGCGCGGCGCGCGTCATGTCATCTGGATCGCCACCAACGGCTCGCGACCCTGAGCGGACGCCGTCATTTGATGAATAGCCGACCAAATCGAAGCCGGCGTTGAATACCTTCAACTTCAGCTTCGCAGCTGGAGCGCCAAATCAGTCCTGGTGCAAAATGAATTCCAGGTAGAGATTGCGCTGCAGGATCGAGTGGTTGTCGTCGGAGATCAGCGACACCATCAGCGCGCCGTCTTCGCGCTTCCAGACGTCGAGCCCTTCCATATTGTCGATCTGGTAACCCATATCGGCTTCCAGCAGCACCGGACCGTCGGCGACCGCGCCCTTCTCGACGGTCTCGCCATCAATGCGCCGCAGCCGCATCTTGAGGCCTCCTGCCATCGTGAAACTGCGCTCCAGCAGCAGAAGGTCGCCATCCGGCAGGAAAGCCCCATCGGTGATATCGAAATCGCCGTTGCGCTTGACGGTGAAGACGCCCTTGTGCGGACCTTCGATGATGGCGGCATAGATGTTGCCGGCCTTGTCCAAGCTCTTTTCCGACACCACGACCAGGCCACCTTGGTGGCGGCCATTGGCATTGGCGTGGGTGACGGTCTCGAAGCCTCGGTTCCGGCGCAGCTCCCATGCCGGAACCAGGAAATCCATCTGCCTGAACGGCGCCTTCATATCGTAGGGGCCAATTTTGAACTGGGCGACGCGATGGTTGCGCTCGAAACCCACGGTGGCAATGCCGTCCTTGACGGAAAGCCCCTCGGCATCGACTTCCGATTTCTCGTCGATCGGCTGGCCCGATGCATCGACCATCTGTTCCATGCGGAAGTCCCCGATGCCTGACGGGCGCTTGTCCGCATCATGGGTCACGGTGCCGAAGAACCAGAATCCGGTATCGGCGACGCCGACGAAGTCGCGACCGCCTTTCAGGAAACGGAAGGCCGACAGCGCGCCGAAATCGCGCGACGGCGACGTCATCTCCAGCCCGCCGACGAATTCGAGCGGACCGAATTGCTTGTCGGCACGGCCTATACGGAATTCGGTGATCGGGCGGGCCGAGACCTCGACCGGTTCAACCGAGGTCGCGCCGGCCGAACTGGATGGCACCGGGGCTGCACCGGCAAACAGGGCGATGGCGGCGAAAAGTGCTTGTCGAAATCCGCCGTGCGAAAAGATCATCCGGCGCGCCGCATGCCGCCGCGCCGCGTATCGCGTGCGCTTTCCTCGGCGAACAGCGAAGCCAATTGCTCGGTCATGGCGCCGGCCAGTTCCTCGGCATCGACAATGGTGACGGCGCGCCGGTAATAGCGGGTGACGTCATGGCCGATGCCGATGGCAAGCAGCTCGACCGGCGAGCGCGTCTCGATCAGTTCGATGACGGCGCGCAGATGGCGCTCGAGATAATTGCCCGGATTGACCGACAGCGTCGAATCGTCGACCGGCGCGCCGTCGGAGATCATCATCAGGATCTTGCGCTGCTCTGGCCGGGCGATCAGCCGGTTATGCGCCCACAGCAGCGCCTCGCCATCGATGTTTTCCTTGAGCAGGCCTTCGCGCATCATCAGGCCGAGATTGCGCCGTGCCCGCCGCCAGGGATGGTCGGCCGACTTGTAGATGATGTGGCGCAGGTCGTTCAGCCGGCCCGGATTCGGCGGCTTGCCGTCCTTCAGCCACTTCTCGCGGGCCTGCCCGCCTTTCCAGGCGCGCGTGGTGAAGCCCAGAATCTCGACCGAAACGCCGCAGCGTTCCAGCGTGCGCGCCAGAATGTCGGCGCAGGTGGCGGCCACTGTGATCGGCCGGCCGCGCATGGAACCCGAATTGTCGAGCACCAGCGTCACCACCGTGTCGCGGAATTTGGTGTCGCGCTCCTGCTTGAAAGACAGCGGCTGCATCGGATCGATGACGACGCGCACCAACCGTGCCGGATCGAGATAGCCCTCCTCCAGGTCGAAATCCCACGACCGGTTCTGCTGCGCCATCAGGCGGCGCTGCAAACGGTTGGCCAGCCGGCCGACGACGCCGGACAGGTTGGCGAGTTGCTTGTCGAGAAAGGCGCGCAGCCGGTCAAGCTCTTCTTCCTCGCAAAGCTCCTCCGCCCCCACCGTCTCGTCGAAAGCTGACGTGAAGACCTTGTAATCGATCTCCTTCGGAAGGTTGGTGAAAGGGTTGTCGTTGCGGCGCGCCTCACCGGGCGTCTCGGCATCGGCATCGTCGTCGTCGGACAAATCGTCGGCAGTGGCGTCGGAGGCTTCGGTCTCGGCCGACTGCTCGTCGTCAGAGGAAGCCTCGGCATCCTCGGACTGCGACTGTTCGGAGCCGGAATCGTCCTCGCCGCCTTCCTCGCTCTGTTCCTCGCCTTGCGGCTGGTTATCGTCATTGTCCTCCGAGTCTTCGGTCTCCTGCTCGTCGCCGAGTTCCTCGGCCATTTCCATGGAGGCGAGCATTTCACGCACGACGCGGGCGAAGGCCTGCTGGTCGTCGAGCTTGGACGACAGCCCGTCGAGGTCGGCGCTGGCCTTTTCCTCGACCCAGGGGCGCCAGAGCTCGACCAGCCGCTCGCCGCTCTTGGGAATCGGCCGGCCGGTCAGCTTCTCGCGCACCATCAGCGCCAGCGCCTCCTCGATCGGGGCGTCGGCCTTATCCTTGACGTCGACGAGATTGGCCTTGGCGTATTTGTCCTCCAGCATCGAGCCTATATTGTCGGCGACCCCTTGCATGGCGCGGCTGCCGATCGCCTCGACGCGCGCCTGTTCGACCGCGTCGTAGATGGCGCGGGCCGCCTTGCCTTCCGGCGCCAGTCTGCTGTGGATGCGCACGTCATGGCAGGCGCGCTTGAGCGCCATGGAATCGCCGAGGCCGCGGGTGATGGCTATGTCGGCCTTGGACGCTTTCTTGGGCAATTCCGGCAGCCGGGCGCGGCTGCCGGCGAGCGCCGGGCGGTCCTTGGCGAAGCCGACTTCCAGCTCCTTGTCGCCGGCGATGGCGCGCATGCAGACGGTGACGGCGCGCTTGAAGCTGTCGGCTTCAGAGCCCGTCTTCGACTTGTTGCGCGTATTGTCGCCCGGACCCGCCATCGAGGCTCTGCTTAGCCCAGCACCACATTGGCGGCGCTCTCCGGCAGATCCTCGCCGAAGGCGCGCTGGTAGAACTCGGCCACCACCGAGCGCTCCAGTTCGTCGCATTTGTTGAGGAAGGTCAGCCGGAACGCCATGCCGATATTGCCGAAGATCTCGGCATTCTCGGCCCAGGTGATGACGGTACGCGGGCTCATCACGGTCGACAGATCGCCATTGATGAAGGCCGAGCGCGTCATGTCTGCGACGCGCACCATCTTGTTGACGATGTCCTTGCCCTTGCCGTCGCGATAGTGCTTGGCCTTGGCCAGCACGATATTCACCTCATTGTCGTGCGGCAGGTAGTTCAGCGTGGTGACGATCGACCAGCGGTCCATCTGCGCCTGGTTGATCTGCTGGGTGCCGTGATAGAGGCCGGTGGTGTCGCCCAACCCGACCGTGTTGGCGGTCGAGAACAGCCGGAACGCCGGATGCGGACGGATGACGCGGCTCTGGTCGAGCAGCGTCAGCCGACCAGACGATTCCAGCACGCGCTGGATGACGAACATCACGTCCGGACGGCCGGCGTCATACTCGTCGAAGCACAGCGCCACATTGTGCTGGTAGGCCCAGGGCAGAATGCCGTCGCGGAATTCGGTGATCTGCAAGCCGTCCTTGACCACGATCGCGTCCTTGCCGACGAGGTCGATGCGGCTGACATGGCTGTCGAGATTGACGCGCACGCAAGGCCAGTTGAGGCGGGCCGCGACCTGCTCGATATGGGTCGATTTGCCGGTGCCGTGATAGCCCGAGACCATGACGCGCCGGTTGTAGGCGAAGCCGGCGAGGATCGCCATCGTCGTCGCCTTGTCGAAAAGATAGTCGGGATCGATGTCGGGCACATGTTCGCTGGTGACCGAATAGGCCGGCACCACCATCTTGGAGTCGAAGCCGAATTTGTCCTTCACCGACACCGTGGTGTCGGGTAGGTTGGCGATGTCGCGATCGACCTTGTTCATCTCTATCCACGTCTCCACGGGCGAAACGACTGATTTCGCCGGCAATCGATTTTCTCCGGGGGCGGTCTTAGAGCCTTTTCCACCCTTATGAAAGTTGGAAAACGACACGAACCGTTGGGTCGCTCAGCACAAACCCGCCTGCTTGAGCACGCGATAGGCCTGGAGCACATCGCGGAACCGGTCTTCCGAACCTCTGTCGCCGCCATTCGCATCCGGATGGTGACGCTTCACCAGTTCCTTATAGCGCGCCTTGATCTCCTTGCCAGTCGCCTTTGTATCAAGGCCAAGCGTTTCCAGCGCCTTGGCCTCAAGCGGCTTGGCCTTGCGCTCGCGCACCTCGCGGGGATCTTTCGGCCCCTTGAACAGGTCGAACGGGTCGCGCATCCGGTTGTAGTAGCCGGCGCGGCCGGAGCGCATCTGCGCCATATCGGGAGACGAGCGCGTCGAGGCGCCGTTGACGCCCATCTTCCAGGTCGGCCGATGGCCGGTCATCGCCTCCTTCTGGAAACGGGCGACCTCGGTGTCCGGAACGCCGGAAAAATAGTTGAAACCCTTGTTGTACTCGCGCACATGGTCGAAGCAGAAGCGGAAATACTCGCCCTCCTTCATGCGCCCGACCGGAGCGCGATGGGTGCCCGCCTCCTTGCAGCCATCCCACTGGCAGATCGGCGCGTGCGACTTCAGCTCCGCGTCCTTCTCCTGGCGGATGCGGATCTTCTCGAAATATTTGGGATACGGCTTCATCTAACCCATTTATGGGGCGTTCGCAGATGCGAAACAAGAATTGACATTTTCGCGATGATCGCCCTAACCGCTGAATCGCGGCATAAAGCAGGCGAAGGACCGATTTTGTTGAAGCGCGACATGCAACGAAGTCGGTTCGGCTTCCGCGATCCCGCTGGCGATATGTGGTGAAGGGAGACGGCAATGTCCATACAGGCAACCATGGAAGACAAGTTGAGCAAGGCATTTTCGCCGGAGCGGCTGGTCGTCATCAACGAAAGCCATCTGCACGCCGGCCATCATCATGTGGAATCCGGCCACCAGGCTACGTTCGACGGCACCGGCGAGACGCATTTCCGCGTCCGCATTGTTTCGCCGGATTTTGCCGGCATGAGCCGCATCGAGCGCCACCGCGCGGTCAACGCGCTTTTGGCCGACGAATTGAAGGCTGGCCTGCACGCGCTGGCGATCGAACCGGCGGCTCCCGGCGAAAAGACGCGCTGGTAGGCCGGTCCTCCTCGCTCCTCGCGGTGACGTTCAGAGCTCCGTTTCGATGCCGCAATCACCCAACCGCCGATTTCAGGAATGCCAGTGCCGCCCCGGTCAAGGCGTCGCCATCCTCGCCGAAATCGCGGTTGATCGACATGTGCGTATAGGCGCTGCCGTCGAACAGCGTCACCTTGGTGCCGGTGGCGCGCAAGCGCTCGGCGAACGCCTTGGAGTCCCCGTCCCGGCCCGAAGCGCCTGAGTAGGCGATGAAGGTCGGCGGGTGCTTGCGGCCATCTACATAACTGGCCGGCGACAACGCCGCCCATTGCGCGGGATCGGGGAAGGCCCGCGCATAGGCCCCCGCCATGCCGCCATTCCTGGAAAGCGCGGTGAGGTCATAGGCCCTGGTGTCGTCGAGAAGCAGCGCGGCGACACCCGGTAGACCGCCGCGCATGCCGGTCAGCGCAACGAGGTGGCAACCGGCCGAATGGCCCATGGCCACGATGCGCCTGGCATCGCCGCCATGCCGGGCAATGTTGGCGCGGACATAGGCATAGGCCTTTTCGACATCGTCGGCCTGGGTGGCGGCCTCCGCTTCGGGCAGCATGCGATAGTCGATGGAGACCAGGCAAAACCCGTTGGCGAGCAGGAAGGCCGGCTTCGCGTTGACCTGCGAGCGCTTGCCGGAGCGCCAGGCGCCGCCATGGACGAAGAAGACGACCGGCAATCCGCGTGCGCCATCCGGCGCATAGATATCGAGCTTGGCCGGCCCGTAATCGAAGGTTGTCGGCACGGGTTGGCGCTGGCCCCATGCGACCGATGTGCCCAATGGCAACATCGCCGCCGCGGAGACCAGAATAAGGCTTCGTCGATCGATCATCGCAATCTCCCGATCGTTGGGCCCGATATGTAGACGAGGAATGCCCGCACGCACCACGAGCATCCCGTTAGACTTGGGAGTGCTCAACGATCTGATTCAACACCGTACCAGCCGCATCAATGCACTCGCTTTGCCGTTCGGTTCACGAAATCGATATTTGCCCTTGACGGTCTCCTCTGGCCATCACCACCTGAGATATCAGACGAGCATTGTAACTGTGTGCTGTCCAAGTTCGATGCAGATACACGCTCTCTCTCCAATGTGGAGGGAACCACAATGCATCCCGGTAGTTGAATGAGATGAGCCGGGCGGCAGCCAGAATGGCTCTGAGGGCAACCATCATGGGTGAGAACCAGTCCGACGTCTTCGATCTGTTTTCGGAGATTTATGCAAACGCGGGCCAGGAGGAAATAAGCCTCCAGCAGTATCTCCTTGCCTGCCGGGAAGACAAGTCAATGTATGCCTCGGCGCCGGAACGGATGGTCGAGGCAATCGGCGAGCCGAACCTGGTCGACACCAGCAAGGACGAGCGGCTCGGCCGCATTTTCTCCAACCGCACGGTCAAGGTGTATCCCACCTTCTCCGATTTCTACGGAATGGAGGATACGATCGAACGCATCGCCGGCTATTTCCGCTATGCGTCGCAGGGGCTCGAGGAGCGCAAGCAGATCCTCTATCTCCTCGGCCCTGTCGGCGGCGGCAAGTCCTCCCTGGCCGAACGGCTGAAGAAACTGATGGAGGAACGCCCGATCTACACGCTCAAGGCCGGCAATCAGATCAGTCCGATTTTCGAGTCGCCGCTCGGCCTGTTCCATCCCGATCGCATGGGCGATCTGCTGGAGGACAAATACGGCATAGCCCGGCGTCGCCTCAACGGCATTATCTCGCCCTGGGCGGCCAAGCGGCTTGATGAATTGTCTGGCGACATTTCCAAATTCAGCGTGGTGAAATTGATGCCCTCGCGGCTGCGCCAGATCGCTATAGCCAAGACGGAGCCTGGCGACGAGAACAATCAGGATGTCTCGGCTCTGGTTGGCAAGGTCGACATCAGGCAATTGGAGGATTTCAGCCAGTCCGATCCGGACGCTTATTCCTACAGCGGCGGGCTGAACCGGACCACGCAAGGCCTGCTCGAATTCGTCGAGATGTTCAAGGCGCCCATCAAGGTCCTGCATCCGCTGCTGACGGCGACCCAGGAAGGCAGCTATAACGGCACCGAGAATTTCGGCGCCTTCCCCTATCAGGGCATCATCGTTGCCCATTCCAACGAATCGGAGTGGCAACAGTTCAAGAACAACAAGAATAATGAGGCCTTTCTCGACCGCATCCTCGTGGTCAAGGTGCCGTATTGCCTGCGGATCACCGAAGAAAGGCATATCTACGAGAAACTGTTGCGCGAGAGCGAGCTGGCCGGCAGCCCCTGCGCACCTGAAGTGCTGGATATTCTCAGCCGGTTCACGGTCTCGACCCGTCTTGCCGAGCACGACAATTCGCCGCTCTACACCAAGATGCGCGCCTATGACGGCGAAAACCTCAAGGAGGTCGACCCCCGGGCCAAGTCGGTTCAGGAATATCGCGACGCCGCCGGCGTCGACGAGGGCATGACCGGCGTAAGCACGCGCTTCGCCTTCAAGATCCTGTCGCAGACATTCAACTACGACACCAACGAGGTCGCGGCGGATCCCGTGCACCTGATGTACATCCTGGAAGAGGCGATCAAGCGCGAGCAGTTCCCAAAGGAGACGGAAGCGAGCTATCTCGAGTTCATCAAGTCGGAACTGGCAACGCGCTATGCCGAGTTCATCGGCCACGAGATCCAGAAGGCCTATCTGGAATCGTACAGCGAGTATGGCCAGAACCTATTCGACCGCTACATCGCCTATGCCGATGCCTGGATCGAAGATCAGGACTACAAGGATCCCGATACGGGCCAGATCCTCAATCGCGAGATATTGGACAAGGAATTGTCGCAGGTCGAAAAACCGGCCGGCATCGCCAACCCCAAGGATTTCCGCAACGAAGTGGTCAAGTTCACGCTGCGTGCCCGGGCACGCAACCACGGCCGCAACCCATCATGGACAAGCTACGAAAAGCTGCGCGAGGTTATCGAGAAGCGCATGTTCGGCCAAGTCGAAGATCTTCTGCCGGTGATCAGTTTCGGCTCCAAGCAGGACAGCGTCACGGAAAAGCGGCACAATGAATTCGTGCAGCGCATGGTGCAACGCGGCTACACCGAGCGGCAGGTACGACGGCTGGTCGACTGGTACATGCGCGTGAACAAGGCGGGCTGAGAAAAGCCCGGATGGTTCCATGCCGATCTTCATCGACCGCCGCCTCAATCCGAAGGACAAGAACCTGGGCAATCGCCAGCGCTTTCTCAGGCGCGCGCGGGAAGAACTCAAGCGGAGCATCCGTGACCAGATAAGGACGGGCCGGATCGCCGATGTGGACAGCGGGCATGCCGTGCCGATGCCTCACAGAGGCACCAGCGAACCGACCTTCAGCGATGCCAGGGACAGCGGCCGGCGCCAGCACATCCTGCCAGGAAACAGGACGTTCATTCCCGGTGACCTGGTGCCCAAACCCGGGCAGGGCGGCGCAGGCTCCTCGTCGCCGGGAAACACGGCATCCGAGGACGACTTTCGCTTCGTGCTTTCGCGCGAGGAAGTTCTCGACCTCTTTTTCGAGGATCTCGAACTGCCGGATCTGGTCAAGCTCAATCTCAAGCAGATACTCGCATTCAAGCCAAGGCGGGCAGGTTTTGCGGCAACAGGATCACCGACCAACATCAATGTCGGGCGCACGATGCGAAACAGCCACGCCCGCCGTATCGCGCTTGGGCGCCCAAAGCAGCCGGAGCTGGATGAGATCCTCCGGCAGCTCGCCAAACTGGAATCGAAGCCGCCAAATGCCGCGACCCGCGAACGCATCTTGACTTTGCGGGAGGAACTCGAGCGGCTGGAGCGCCGCCGAAAGCGCATTGCCTTTGTCGATCCCGTCGACATCCGCTTCAATCGCTTCGACCCGCAGCCGGTGCCGAATGCCAGCGCCGTCATGTTCTGCCTGATGGACGTCTCCGGGTCGATGGGCGAGCGCGAGAAGGATTTGGCCAAGCGCTTCTTCGTTCTGCTGCACCTGTTCCTGACCCGACGCTATGAGCGCACGGAGATCGTCTTCATCCGCCACACGCACGAGGCCCAGGAGGTGGACGAAGAGACATTCTTCTACTGCACGCAAAGCGGAGGCACGGTCGTTTCCACCGCGCTGGAGGAAATGCAACGCATCATAGAACAACGCTATCCGGCCACGGAGTGGAACATCTATGCCGCCCAGGCTTCGGACGGCGACAATTTCGCCACCGACTCGCAGCGCTGCATAGAACTGCTCCACGGCAAGCTCATGCGCCTGTGCCAGTATTTCGCCTATGTGGAGATCATCGACGAACGCGAAAGTCATATTTTCGGCTCGACCGAAAATGGCACCTCGCTCTGGCGCGCCTATAGCGCCGTCGAGCAAAAATGGCCGAACTTCCAGATGAGGCGCATCGCCGCTCCGGCCGATATCTACCCGGTATTTCGCCAGCTTTTCGCCAGGCAGCCGGCTATGGCCAAGAGCGCGTAAGGGGTGCCGGATGGCTGGCCAGGCCAACAAATCGGGGTTGCTTTTCTCCGGATCCGACTGGGATTTCAAAAAGCTGTCGCGGGTCTATGAGGAGATCGAGGCGATTGCGGTCGACCAGCTTCATCTCGACACCTATCCGGTGCAGATGGAGGTCATCTCTTCCGAGCAGATGCTCGACGCCTACTCGTCGGTCGGCATGCCGCTGATGTACCGGCATTGGTCGTTCGGCAAGCATTTCCTCTACAACGAGCTTCTCTATCGCAAAGGCGGTCGCGGGCTGGCCTATGAATTGGTCATCAATTCCAATCCCTGCATCGTCTACCTGATGGAGGAAAACACCATGGCGCTGCAGGCCTTGGTGACCGCCCATGCAGCACTTGGACACAATCACTTCTTCAAGAACAATTACCTTTTCCGCCAATGGACGGATGCCGGAGGAATCCTGAGCTATCTGGACTTTGCCAAGGGCTACATCGCCCGGTGCGAGGAGCGGCACGGCCTGGCTGCCGTGGAAGCCATTCTCGATTCCGCACACGCGCTGATGGAGCAAGGCGTGTTCCGGTATCACCGGCCGCCGAAACTGTCGTCGGAGCAGCAGCGCGAGGGACTTCGCGAGCGCCTCGAATACGAGGAGCGTTCCTACAATGACTTATGGCGCACCCTGCCGCCCGCGCAGGACGCCGACAACTCCGAAGCGGGCGATGAAGGCGTGTCGGAGCGGAAGAAATCGCTCAATCTGCCCGAGGAAAACCTGCTCTATTTCCTTGAGAAGAACAGCCTTGTCCTCGAACCCTGGCAGCGCGAGATCCTCAGGATCGTCCGCGTCATTGCGCAGTATTTTTACCCGCAGCGGCAAACCCAGGTGATGAACGAAGGCTGCGCCACTTTCGTGCACTACACGCTCATGAACATGCTGTTCGACCGTGGCCGGATCACCGAAGGCGCGATGCTCGAAATCCTGCGCAACCACTCGAACGTGATCTTCCAGCCATCCTTCGACGACCAGCGGTTTTCCGGCATCAACCCCTACGCGCTCGGGCTTGACATGATGCAGGACATTCAGCGCATCTCGACCGAGCCGACAGCCGAAGATCGCGACTGGTTCCCGGACATAGCCGGCCGTGGCGACTGGCTTGAGACGCTGCTCGACGCCTGGGCCAACCACCGCGACGAATCCTTCATTCGCCAGTATCTCAGCCCGACCTTGATACGAAAATGGCGGCTCTTCGTCCTGGCCGATGGAGCCGACCAACCGCACTACGAAGTCGCATCGATCCACAACGAGCGGGGCTACAACAACATACGCGCCGCGCTGGCCCACAGCTATGATGTGGGCGCGAGCCGGCCCGACATCCAGGTTGTGGACGTGGACCTGCTCGGCGACCGGCATTTGCGGCTACAGCACAAGGTGAAGAATGGGGTCGTGCTGGAGAATGACAGCCGCGACGCGACCCTTCGCCACATCCGGCATCTCTGGGGCTATGAAGTCAGCTTGGCGGCCGTCGACGCCGACACCGACGCAATGGTCGGCGAACGCTCGACCAAGGACTGTTGAGCATCAGGGATGACGCGGTTGTGCGTGTCTGCGACACGATGGACCGTTCAGCTGTCGCCTGCCGGCCTGATCCTGAGCCTGGCGACGCGGTTCTTGTCGCGTTTCATGACGATGAAACGCTTGCCGTGGAAGGTGAAGGCCTGCTTCTCCTCGGGGATCGACTGCGTCTCATGGATGACCAGGCCGGCGATGGTGGTTGCCTCCTCGTCCGGCAGGTCCCAATCGAGCGCCCGGTTCAGGTCGCGGATCGGCACGGTTCCGTCGACGACGACGGAACCGTCCGCCTCCTGCTTGACGCCCTGTATGTCGACATCGTGCTCGTCGGCGATCTCGCCGACAATCTCCTCGATGATGTCCTCCAGCGTCACCAGCCCTTCGACCTCGCCATACTCGTCGACGACGACGGCGAAATGCGCCTTGCGGCGCAGGAAGGCGTTGAGCTGTTCCTGCAATGTCGTGGTATCGGGCACGAACCAGGGCTTTGACGCGATCTTCATCACATCGATCCTGGAGAAGTCGTTGCCGACATCGTTGAGGGCGCGCAGCAGATCCTTGGCGTGCAGCACGCCGACAATGTTGTCGAGCGACCCCTTCCACAAAGGCATGCGGGTGTGCGGGCTCTGGAGGATCTCGCGCACCACGGCTTCCGGCGCATTGTCGGCATTGACCGAGCGCATATTGGTGCGGTGGACCATGACGTCGGAAACTTCGAGCTCTTCGAGGTCGAACAACCCGCCGACGCGGTCGCGCTCCTCGCGCACCACCTGGCCGTCACGGCGGAAATCGTCGACGGCGCCGCGCAGCTCGTCCCCGCTCGAACGCTGCGGCTCGATGCGCGACAGTTCATAGCCGAAAGCGGCAAGCAGGCGCGTGCGCATGGCGACGGCCAACACGATGAGGACGGCAAGGACAGCGACGACGATCCAGCCGGCCCCGTTCATTTCGGACGGCTCTCTTGCCTGTCAAGACGGCTCTTTTGCTTGTCCGGACGGCTGCCTTGCCGGCCCGGATGGCCTTCCGTCGCGCTCGGGTGGTTCTCCCTGAGGAACGACAGCACTTCCGAGGCCGGCACGTCCTTCGCGATGAAGGCCTCTCCGATGCCGCGCGTCAGGATGAAGGTCAGCGCGCCGCGCGACACTTTCTTGTCCTGGGTGATGAAGCCAAGCAGCGCATCGGCGTCGGGCAGTTCGCCCGGAATGTCGGCCATCCGCCACGGCAGTCCCACCGTGTTGAGATGCGCCTCGACTCGCGCCGCATCGTCTGGACTGGCCAGGTTGAGTCGTGACGAGAAGCGATGCGCCAGCGCCATGCCGATGGCGACCCCTTCGCCATGTACGAGGCGGGCGCCGTCATATCGGGTGGCGGCTTCCAGCGCATGGCCGAACGTGTGGCCGAGATTGAGGAGCGCGCGGTCGCCGGTCTCGAACTCGTCGCGGGCAACGACATCGGCCTTGGCGCGGCAGGCCTCGGCGATGGCCTCCACCCTCTCCGGTCCGCCGGCGAACACTCTGGCCCAGTTTTTCTCCAGCCAGGCGAAGAATTCGGGCCGGTCGATCAGCCCGTATTTGGCGAGTTCGGCGTAGCCGGCGCGAAATTCGCGGATCGGCAGCGTATCGAGCACTCCGGTATCGGCCAGCACCAGCTTCGGCTGGTGGAAGACGCCGACCAGGTTCTTGCCGCGCGCGCTGTTGATGCCGGTCTTGCCGCCGACCGAGGAATCGACCTGCGCCAGGAGCGAGGTCGGGATCTGCACGAAGTTCATGCCGCGGCGCACGATGCCGGCGGCAAAGCCGGCCAGGTCGCCGATAACGCCGCCGCCGAGGGCGATGACGACATCGCCGCGTTCCAGCTTCGCGGCCAGGACGCCGTCCACCACCGCTTCGAGATGCGCGAAACTCTTGGTTTTCTCGCCGGGCGGCAGCGTGATCACGGCGGGCTCGATGCCGCTCTCCAGCAGACCGGCCTTCAGCGTATGGAGATGCGCCGCCGCGACGTTTTCGTCGGTCACGACTGCGGCGCGTCGGCCCGGCAGGCGGCGCGACATCTCGGCGCCGGCGCGCGACAAAAGCCCCGGCCCGATCAGGATGTCGTAAGCCCGCTCGCCGAGTCCGACCTCGACGGCAACGGCTGCGTTGGCGTTCACGGTTCGACCTCGCCCGCGGGAGTGGTCTGGGCGATATCGAAATGCCGGCACAGCGCCTCCACCACCTCGGCCGCGATGACTTCCTTGCGGTCGTCGCGGGTCGGCACGGTGACGTCCGATGTCGCATAGACCGGATAGCGTTCACTCATCAGCCGCTCGAGCACGCCACGCGGATCGGGGCTCTTCAGCAGCGGCCGGTTCTGTTTCTTGGAGACCCGGTCCATCAAAAGGTCGAGTTCGGCCTTCAGCCATACCGACACGCCATGTGCCGCTATCGCCTCGCGCGTCTGTGCGTTCATGAAGGCGCCGCCGCCGGTCGACAGCACCTGCGGGCCGTTTTCCAGCACGCGCAGGATGACGCGCTGCTCCAGCGCCCGGAACTCGGTTTCGCCATAGCGTTCGAACAGTTCCGGAACGGTCATGCGCGAGACGCTTTCGATCTCCTGGTCGCTGTCGATGAAAGGCAGCGCCAGCACGCTGGCGACCTTGCGGCCAATCGCGGTCTTGCCGGCGCCCATCAGGCCGACAAAGACGATGGAGCGGCCGCCGAGCCTGCCCAGCAGCGCGGCATGGCTCCCGCCCGGAGGATTTGCTGGTAGCGCGTTCATCAGCCTCGAAGCCCTCTTTGCCGGCGTATCGACATGAAAAGCCCGGTTGCGTCAAGCGCACTGAGGCAGGCTGGCCTCCCGCGAGCGAGGAACCAGCTGCATTGGAAGTTGCCGGCGCGCTTCAGCTTCTTGCTTGAATTGGCCGGATTGGCGTCCCATAAGGGCACAGGGTTTGGAAACGCAGAACAAGAAGACGGGCGAAGATTGATGCCGACACTGTTTCGCCTTGTCGTGATAACAGCGATTCTGGCGGGCATCGCCTATGGTACGATGTTCGCGTTGGTGATGTTCGTCGAGCCGAAAAAGGCGGAAATGAGCGTGCGCATCCCTGCGGAAAAGCTGAACCCAAAGAAAAACTGAGCCCGAAGAAAAACTTCAGGAAATGAACAGCGCTGCCCGCATCGAAGCCTTTCTGGAGATGATGAGCGCCGAGCGGGGTGCCGCCGAAAACACGCTTTCCTCCTATCGCCGCGACCTCGATGACGCTTCGCAGGAAATCCCCGGCGGTCTTGCCGGCGCCGGCGCCGAAGACATCCGCGCCTATCTCGACGACATCGCCGCACGCGGCTTCGCCCCGACATCGCAGGCACGCAAATTGTCGGCGATCCGCCAGTTCTTCAAATTCCTCTACGCCGAGGGCCTGCGCCGCGACGACCCGACCGGCACGCTGGACAGCCCGAAAAAAGGCCGCCCGCTGCCGAAGACCATGAGCGAGGCCGACACCGGCCGGCTGATCGACCGCGCCGCGCAGGAGGCCGGCGATGCCGGGCTCGGCGACAGCGACAGGCTGGCGGCGCTGCGTCTGCACGCGCTGGTCGAAGTGCTTTATGCGACAGGCCTGCGCGTTTCGGAACTGGTCGGCTTGCCGGTGACGGTGGCGCAGCGCGACGACCGTTTCTTCATGGTGCGCGGCAAGGGCGACAAGGAGCGCATGGTGCCGCTGTCGGCCAAGGCGCGCGCGGCGATGCGAGCCTGGCTCGCCGCCCGGGCCAAGGTGCCCGCTTTCGCTGACAGCCCGTTCCTGTTTCCTGCCGCGTCGGACAGCGGCTACCTCTCGCGCCAGGTCTTCGCTCGCGACCTCAAGGGGCTGGCGGCCCGGGCCGGCATCGCCTCGGCCAAGGTCTCGCCACATGTGCTTCGCCATGCTTTCGCCAGCCATCTCTTACAGAACGGGGCTGATCTCAGGGCCGTCCAGCAACTGCTTGGCCATGCCGACATATCGACGACACAGATCTATACCCATGTGCTGGAGGAGCGATTGGTGCGGCTGGTCAACGATCATCACCCGCTTGCCGACTAGACCTCATATCGCTATGTGAGGGCGACGTTCCATCGCCCGGAGCCCCGGATTTCAGGGTCCCGCCAGTCTTTGCTTCCGACGTATCGGTCCGCCCAAGCATGTACAACTACCTCGATTTCGAAAAGCCGGTGCAGGATCTGGAACTCAAGATCCTGGAACTGAAGAAGCTTGCCGAGAACGGCGAGGCGGTCGATGTCGCCGACGAGATCAGCAGGCTCGAGAAGCGGTCGCGCGATGCCCTGCGCGATCTCTACAAGGCATTGACCCCATGGCAGAAGGTGCAGGTGGCGCGCCATTCCGACAGGCCGCACTGCGTCGACTACATCAAGGGCCTGTTCAGCGATTTCACGCCGCTCGCCGGCGACCGCAATTTCGGCGAGGACCAGGCGATCGTCGGCGGCTTTGCCCGGTTCCGCGGCGAACCGGTAGCGATCCTCGGCCAGGAGAAGGGCTCCGACACGGCGAGCCGGCTGAAGCACAATTTCGGCTCGGTGCGCCCCGAAGGCTATCGCAAGGCCGTGCGGCTGATGGAGCTTGCCGACCGCTTCAAGATCCCGCTGCTGACATTGGTCGACACGGCCGGCGCCTATCCCGGCGTCGGCGCCGAGGAGCGCGGCCAGGCCGAAGCCATTGCCCGTTCGACCTCGGCCTGCCTTGCGCTCAAGGTGCCATCGATTTCGGTTGTCATCGGTGAAGGCGGTTCGGGCGGCGCCATTGCCATCGCCACCGCCAACCGCGTCTACATGCTGGAACATGCCATCTATTCGGTGATCTCGCCCGAGGGCGCGGCCTCCATCCTGTGGCGCGACACGACGCGCTCCAAGGACGCGGCGACCAACATGAAGATCACCGCCCAGGACCTTCTGGAACTGAAGATCATCGACGCCATCATTCCCGAACCGATCGGCGGCGCCCAGCGCGCACCCGAAACGGTGATTGCCGCGACGGGCGATCTCATCGCCAGGACGATGAAGGATTTTGCCGGCGCCAACATGGATTTTCGCGAGCAGCGCCGCGAGAAGTATCTGGCAATGGGCCGCAGCCTCTGACCACGATTTGGCGGCTCAACCGGGCCGCCGCAAGCCGCCTCCACGGCAACGCTCCACGGCAATGTGGCGGCGATGAGCAATTTCGCCACAAAAATGCCGCCGGATTCGGTTCAATGGAATTGCCGTGAGGGGTGGCCGAGGCTTGCGGTAAGGAATTTTCAAGGTTAACGGGCTTACGGTCCGTCTGTGTTCAGCATGCGGGCTCGGCCGTTTCGAAGCCATTGGCCCGAAAGAGAAGACGTAGCCTTATCCATGTTTGCCAAGCTTGCCCGCACCGGAATTCTCATCACCGCGATAGCCGTCGCCGGCTGCAATGATTCGTCGATGAAGGATTTTGCCCCGGAGGCCAACAAGCCCCTGCCCGACAAGATCCTGGCCGACATGAGGGCCAAGGGCATGGTGCGCACCTCCTCGGTGATGGCGCGCATCTTCAAGGAAGAGGGCAAGCTCGAAATCTGGAAGGCCAAGACCAACGGCCGCTACGACATGGTCGCCAGCTACGATATCTGCAAATGGTCGGGCAAGCTGGGGCCGAAATACACCGAGGGCGACCGCCAGGCGCCGGAAGGTTTTTATACCGTGCGTCCGGCGCAGATGAACCCGCGCTCGAACTATCATCTGTCCTTCAACATCGGCTATCCCAACGCCTATGACCGCGCCAACGGCCGCACCGGCTCCAACCTGATGGTGCACGGCGCCTGCTCGTCTTCGGGCTGCTATTCGATGACCGATGCCCAGATCGAGCAGATCTATGCGTTCGGCCGCGATGCCTTCCAGGGCGGCCAGACCGAGTTCCAGATCCAGGCCTTCCCGTTCCGCATGACCGCCGCCAACATGGCGCGCTACCGCAACGACCCGAATTACGAATTCTGGAAGATGCTGAAGGTCGGCTACGACAATTTCGAGATCACCAAGGTACCGCCGAAAGTCGACGTTTGCGAGAAGCGCTACGTCTTCAACCAGGTGGCTCCCGAAGGCACCACATTCAATCCGACCGGCCCCTGCCCTGCGTCCACGCAGCCGGATTCGCTGAAAAGCGCCTACAGTGCTTATCAGAGCACGTATGAGGCTGCGTTCAACGGCGCCCTCAAGGCAAGCACGCCGGCGCCCAAGCCCACCATCGCCGGCATCAAGGAAGCCAGCATCGTCTCCGACTGGTCCAAGCGCCGTGCGCGCGGCGAGCGCGTGCCGATCGACCCGCCATCGCTCAACTCGGACGGCTCGGTCACCGAGACGGCGCGCATGGGCCGCATCGATTCGCCCGCCGGCCGCAAGATGGCCGCGCTCGATGCCGAAAAGGCCGCGAAGCAAAAAGCCGAGGAGCAGCGGCTGGCCGCGATAGAAACTGCCAAGCAGGCCAAGGCGCAAGCGCTGGCCGAAAAGGAAGCCGCCAAGGCGCAGGCGCTGGCCGAAAAGGAAGCGGCCAAGACCGCCAAGGAAGCCCCTGTCGCCACCGCGACGATCGAAGCGCCGGCCGAGCCCGCACCGCCGGCCGAAACGCAGGCCGCGAGTGCCGACGAGAGCCGCGTGACGAGGCTGAAGAACAAGCTGCTCGGCATGTTCGGCGGCTGACATTTTTCGCCGTGACCGACGTCACCGTCTACGATCTGAAGGGGCTGAACTGCCCTTTGCCGGTGCTGAAGGCGAAGAAGCGGCTGGCCGGGATGCGGCCCGGCAGCCGGCTCTGGCTGGAAACGACCGATCCGCTCGCGGTTATCGACATTCCGGCGTTCTGCGCCGACTCTGGTCATCATCTCGTAGAGACATCCGCCATATCAGGCGGTCACCGCTTCCTGGTCGAGCGCGGCGAATAGCTGTCGTAAAGGTCAGCGTCCCGCGATCGCCAGGGGATTGTTCTCCAGCGCCGCGCGGTCGGGCGTGTCGATCGAGGGCCGGTTGGTGAAGGCGGCAAACAGTCGCCTTACATAGTCTTCGGGCATGTCGAGCGTGATCAGCACCAGCCGGATGCCGCGCTGGCCGTCCGGCCAGGACGGCAATCGAGCCGGCGGATGCAGGATTTTCTGCACGCCATGCACCACCAGCGGCCGCGACGGATCTTCCTCGAGTTCGATGACGCCCTTCATGCGCAGCAGGCGCTCGCCATGCGTGGAGCGCAAAAGATCGAGGAACATCTCGATGGCCGAGAACGGCACCGGGCCGTCATGCACCAGGGAGTGGGTGCGGATGCGCTGATCGTGCCGGTGCCCGTGGTCGTGGCCGTGCCCGTGGTCATGCCCGTCATGATCATGATGATCATGGTCATGCATCGCCTCCTCGCCGAGCCAGCGCCGCACATCGGCGGATTTGGTCGCCGGGTTATAGAGGCCGCAGTCGAACAGCGCCGCGACGCTCGTTTTCGCATCGTCGACAGCCAGCAGTTCGGCGCCCGGATTGATCTGCCGCAGCCGCGTCCGCAGCGCTTCCGGTCCATCCGGACCAGCGACCAGGTCGGTTTTGGAGAGCACGATGCGGTCGGCGACGGCGACCTGCTTGACCGCCTCGACATGGGCGTCGAGCGTGGCATCGCCGTTGACCGCGTCGACCAAGGTGATGACGCCGTCGAGCCGGAAAGCCTGGACCAGTGCCGGATGCGCCATGATCGATTGCAGCACCGGTGCCGGATCGGCAAGGCCGGTGGTCTCGACGATGACGCGGGCAAGGCGGGCGATGCGGCCGGTCTGCAGCCGGTCGACCAGATCGGCCAGCGTGTCGACCAGTTCGCCGCGTACCGTGCAGCAAAGGCAGCCGTCCGAAAGCTGGATGATGCCGTCGGACGCCTGTTCCACCAGCAGGTGATCGATCGCCACTTCGCCATATTCGTTGATGATGACGGCCGTGTCGGCCAGCGCCGGGTCCTTCAGGAGCCGGTTGAGCAGCGTCGTCTTGCCGGCGCCGAGAAAACCGGTCAGCACGGAAACAGGGATGGGAAAACCGCTCATTGCCTAGTTCGCAACCTTGACGGGTTGGTCGCCCTGCGCAGCCGAGCCCGCCACCGTCGGGCCGGCGCCGGGCGCCGGTCTGTCCGGCCGCCAGGTCGGAATAGGCACGTCGGCATATTCCTGGCTGCCCTGGGCGAGCATGGCCAGCGGGGTCGGGCCGGTCGCGCCGCCAAGCCCGACGGCAACCAGCGTCGGCACATGGTCGAGCTTTTCCTGGTAGGGCGATTTCGGCACGTTCTTGGCGACGGCGGGCGGCGCCTCGGACTGCTCCGCCGGCGCCTTCTTCTTGCAGACCTCGTCCCGCACGTCGTTGGGCGAGATGGTATCACCGTAGGGCGCCAGCGTGGCGATCGTGGCTGAGCCGGCGGCAGGCGTATCGAAACCCTGGTCGAGCAGTTTGGCCGCGGCCTCGGCACGGGTGATCGCCGACTTCTCGCCGAGCACCACCGCCACCAGCGTGCGGCCGTTGCGGGTCGCCGAACCGATCATGTTGAAGCCGGAGGGGCAGACGAAGCCCGTCTTCATGCCGTCGGCCCCGGGATAGCGGCCGATCAACAGGTTGTAGTTGGGGATCGCCCTCTTGCCCACAGCAAGCCCCTCGATCGAGAACCACGGCGCATACTGCGGAAACTCGCGGCGGATCGCCGTCACCAGCACGGCCAGGTCGCGCGCTGTGGTGTACTGGTCCGGCGAATAAAGCCCGTTCGGATTGACGAAATGCGTTCCGTTCATGCCGAGCCGGACCGCTTCGGCGTTCATGCGCTCGGCAAAGGCTGCCTGCGATCCCCCGATATTCTCGCCGACGGCCATGGCGATGTCGTTTGCCGACTTGACCAGCATCATCTTCAGCGCATTGTCGAGCCGCATCACCGAGCCTGGCTTGAAGCCCATCTTGCTCGGCGGCTCGGCGGCGGAATGTTTCGTTACCTTGATCGGCGAATCGAGCCGGACCTCGCCGGCCGCTATCGCCCGGAAGGTCACATAGGCCGTCATCAGCTTGCTCAGCGATGCCGGGTACCAGCGCTTGAACGCGTCCTGATGCTGGAGGATCTTGCCGCTGTTCAGGTCGAACAGCACGACCGGGTTGGCCAGCACCGGCCCGGCCAGCGCCGAGAACGCCACGGCGCCCGCGCAGAATAGTTTGAGGAAATGCCTGTGCCGCATGATCGAATCCGAAATCGCCTCTTGCCGTAGTCGCCCCTGGCTCCGTAAGATTTACGCGATCGCCAGCAAAATGAGTCCGCCCTCAAAAACGGACCGCATTGTTGCGGTGCTATTTACTCTATGTGACGTCAACATGGCAAAGTGCCTGACGATCACAATTGCAAGGCAGCGGACCTGCCCCAACAGCGAGATGGAACCATCATGCCAATCCTGAACCGTGCCGCCGAAATGCAGGACGAGGTTGCCGGCTGGCGACGACATCTGCACCAGACCCCGGAATTGAATTTCGACGTCTTCAAGACAGCCGCCTTCGTCACCGAGAAGCTGAAAGCCTTCGGCTGCGACGATGTGGTGACGGGGCTGGGCAAGACCGGCGTCGTGGGCATCATTCGCGGCCGCCAGGGCGAAGGCGCCACCATCGGCCTGCGCGCCGACATGGACGCGCTGCCGCTCAACGAGATCACCGGCAAGCCCTATGCTTCGACCGTTCCCGGCAAGATGCATGCCTGCGGCCATGACGGCCATACGGCGATGCTTTTGGGTGCGGCGAAATATCTCGCCGAGACGCGCAATTTCGCCGGTTCGGTGGCGGTCATCTTCCAGCCGGCCGAAGAAGGCGGCGGTGGCGGCAACGAGATGGTCAAGGACGGCATGATGGAGCGTTTCGACATCGCGAAAGTGTTCGGCATGCACAACATGCCGGGCCTGCCGGTCGGCCAGTTCGCCATCCGGCCGGGCCCGATCATGGCGGCGACCGCGGAATTCACCATCACCGTGAAGGGCCGCGGCGGCCATGCGGCGATGCCGCACGGCACGATCGATCCGATCGTCATCACCAGCCAGCTGGTTGGTGCCCTGCAGACGATCGCCTCGCGCAGCACCGACCCGGTCGAAGCCGTGGTGGTGTCGGTGACCAAATTCCATGCCGGCGACGCCTACAACATCATCCCGGAATCGGCCGAGATCGCAGGCACGGTGCGCACCTTGCGCAAGGAAATCGCCAAGAAATCGGAAGAGCGCATTCGTGCCATCTGCGACGGATTGGCCACGGCGTTCGGCGCCAAGATCGAGGTCGATTACCAGGCGAACTACCCCGTAACCTTCAACCATGCGGAAGAGACGGTTTTTGCCAGCGACGTCGCGGCAAACGTCGCCGGCGACGCTCATGTCCACCGCGGCATCCAGCCGGTGATGGGCGGCGAGGACTTCTCCTACATGCTTGAAGCCAGGCCCGGCGCCTTCATTTTCATTGGCAATGGCGACACCGCCGGCCTTCACAACCCGGCCTATGACTTCAACGACGAAGCCATCCCGCACGGCATGAGCTACTGGGTGAAGCTGGCCGAAACCGCGCTCGCCGCCTGAGGCCTGGCGGCGGCAGGGGCGGGCCGATTGTGTTCGGCCCGCCCCTTGGCGAAACGATCGGAAGCGGCTATGTGTCGGGCCGCGTGGTCCCGTAGCTCAGTAGGATAGAGCGGCAGATTCCTAATCTGTAGGTCACAGGTTCGATTCCTGTCGGGATCACCACGTTTTGCTGCTTAAGCCGGATACTGTCGGACCTGAATCGGACTGAAACCAGAGCCGATCACCGGGGTCGCATCGGTCATCTGTACGGAACCTGCATGCGGATTTCTACCCTTCGAATAACGTCAGAAAAGCGCTTGCAGACGTTCCGACAAATCGGAAATTGGGTGATTGGTTGGAGCCCGGTCGACGGACCGCAGCGGTCCCGTCCGGGATGAGGTTCAGAGCCGTTCCAGCGTCAGCATGCCCGGATCGCCCTTCCAGGCTTTGGAAAGTTCGTCCGCGGCTTTCGTTGCGGCGGCAGTATCGCCTTGGGCCTCCGCCGCCTGCTGCAGCCCGAACAGTGCCCAGGCGCTGCTGCGTGCGCGGTGGAGCGCCGCCACAAACTCCTTCGCCGCGTCCGCCGGCTGACCGTTCTTGAGGAGGGCGGCACCGAGGGACTGCCGCACGGGATAATACCAGTACGGAGGCTCCATGTAGGGGATCGTGTCCTCCGTTTCGACCGCTTTCTTCCAGAAGGCTATCGAGCCGCCGACGTCATTCTCGGCCTGCGCAGCGCGGGCACGTACGACATCTTCGGCCACTTGCAGGACCGACAATGCCGGGATTCCCCAGGCATCGTGCACCGACCAGTCGGTTTCCTGAGCGATCTTGTGGATGGCGTCCGCCTCGACTCGCGCGCCCGAGGCGTCCTTCTTCTCGGCCAGGGCGACGCCGCGCGCATAGTGCCACATCGATGTGATGTAAGGCGGCGCGCCGGCCGGCTCGGCCTTAGCCAGGATCGCATCCGGTTCGGCATATTGCGCCCAGGCGAAATACGGAGCTGCCTTCACCGGCTGCACGATCGGTATTGCCGTGGCCACCTCGTTAGTCAGAAACTTGTCCAGCTTCTCAGCCTCTGCAAGCACCGTCTTCGAGTCACCGAGGAGCTGGGCCGAAACCAATACGAAGTGCACGTTGTGGGAATAGTAGCCGAGCGGATAGACACCGGTAGCGCCGGTTTCGGCGAGATAGGTCTCGTCCACTTTCGAGGCAGCTTCGTTGGACTTCAGCGAATCCGTGTAGCGGCCGACGCGATAGTAGATGTGGCTCGGCATATGGACGATGTGTCCGGCCCCCGGCATCAGCGCTGCTAGCCGGTCCGCGTAGGGCTCGGCGCGCTCCGGACGATCCGAGGCCTCAACAAGATGAATGTAGAGGTGAATAGCCATCGGATTGTCGGGCTTCCTGGCGAGAACGCCTTCCAGCCGCCTCTGGATGTCGGCGGTGCGGCCCTTGGGTTCCTTGCCGCCCGGCTGCCAATAGTCCCAAGGCTGCGTGTCCATGCCGGCCTCTGCGGCCAGCACAGCGAGTTCGAGATCGTCAGGATATTTGTCGGAAAGCGCCGCAGTTGCATCGGCGAAGGCGGCGTTCAGGGTGTTTCGATCGGCCTTGGGATCTTCGGAATACCGCGTGGCGACCGCCTCGATCAGTCCCCGCTCCTTCTCGGTGGCACCGGATGAAAGCGCCTGCGCCTTTCGAAGAGCAGTGATCGCTGGTGCATTTGCGGTGGGATCCATCGGCACGTTGATGTTCGGGCCCAGGACCAGTGCCTCGCCGAGGAAGCACATCGCACAGTCGGGATCGAGGCTTTGTGCCTTGCGGAAGGCGCGTCGCGCCTCCGCGTGATTGAAGTTGGTAGCGAACCGCAGCCCCTGGTCAAAGTATTTTTGGGCATCGGCGCTCTTTGTGCTGATCGGATAGCTCAGGGAGCCCAGGTCATCCCACAATGGCGGCTGGGCCTCCTCGTAGGCCTTCAAGTCTTGCGGGGCCAGTGATTGGCCGGCAGCGGCCAGAGCGACGCAGTGTGTGATGTCGAGTTCCCCCGGCAACGATACTCTTGGCGCCGCAAGCTGCGACTGCAACGGACTGTCCGCGGCGTAAGCAATGGCAGCACCTGTGCCGAAACTCATTAAGGCAATAGCTGTCCATCCTGCACTTGGCAGGCAAGCACGCAGTTTCATCTGAACCTCCTGGCGTTCGGTACGATCGGCAAGCTCCGATCAGCCCTGTCTTTCCAATTCTCGATCGGAGGTGCGGGCGTTGATGATCCGCCTCGCGCCGCCGTTTGGCAATATATTTCCTACTGCTAATGTAATAGCCGACGCGATGTTTTCTGCTCACCTCTTCGGCCCGAACGCACTAGTCGGACACCAGAGGGATTCAGGCACGCGCCGTTGCAAAAACCAAATATCGTCTGACCGCCCGCCCCGCTTGAGACGTATCGGATCGAGACCGGCGCCTGTTGTTGTGAAGTGCCACGGCCCCGATTCAGCGCAGAGTGCAACCCTTGGACCGTCAGGGCTTCACCCGAACGGGTGACACCGCGACTTCAATGCGTGGAGGACCCTTGGTATCGGGACAGGAGCTTCGCGAGTTCCGCCTGACTTCCGGTGCTTGTTTTCGAGAATATTGCACGGAGCTGGGTTCTGGCGGTTTCACGGCCAATTCCCAGGGCAGAGCTTGCCGCGCCGATACCTCGGCCATCGGCAAGGCGGCAGGCCAGCCGCGTTTCGGCTGCTGTTAGTTGAAAGGCGTGCCTTATCAGTTGCTTGGGTAGCGCCGGTTCGGCCACAAGATCGGTAAAATAGAGGAGCGCGTCTCCGCCGTTAAAGAGGTCATGGACGAACGAGGTCATCGGAATGGCTTCAGCAAGAAGCCATGGCGAACCCTCGCGAGCAATCAAAACGGCCTCCCGTCGCTCAAGTCGCCGCATTGGCTGACCACGCCTGCGATCAATTTCTGCAAGCGTGAATCACTGGGCCGATCTGCCGCCCGCAGACGACCACCGTGGATAACGAGGCCAGTACCAAGCAGAGCTTCCGCGTGTTTATTGTAGCGGGTGACGCGGCCTCGGCAATTCAGCAACAGCGCTGCGCTTCCCATCCGATCCAGAATGGCCAGGTTCGGTTCGACTGCCGTTTCCCAAACCTTTTCCGCAGCACTGATGATGCGAACCATCGACGGAACGATCGCCAAGAAATCCTCGGCTTCATTCCGGTAGAATGGCCCCTTATGAGCGTCACGAAACATCGAGAGCATCCACCTTCGATCCTTCACCATGAAGTCTATTGCAGCCCACCATTCCCGGTCGCCTGGACGCGCGATTTCTTGGTAATAAGGGAGAACCTCGCGCTCATCACGAGTGGTGATCTCATCCTCGACAACGAAGCTGTCTGTCAGTTTTGCCAACCTCTTGCGCGGTCTACGTTCATGCGGATCGGGAGCACCTTCGATTCTTTCGATCCAAAGGGCGGCGAATTCGGCATGTTCGGTCGAATCGGGTCTGAGCGCGGTCGGCGATCGCTGATCGCTACGAAACGGGTGAGTTGGATCGCAGGTGCGGATAACGCAACTTGTGGCTGCTAGGGAGTGGGCCAGCATTTGAAGCGCTGCGGGCCACTGCCTAAACTCGAACGCGGCGTCGTAGCAAGCCTCGATCGCAGCGGCAATGTTCCGATTGTCGGACATAGGATTTGCGTCGCGATCCCGGTTTCTCGCCCTTTTTCTCCTCATGGCCCGTTAACGGCCCTCCAGCTACAGGCCCCGCAACCGGCTCCGGCCAGGGATGTTTATTTCCCGCGGCCATGCTCGACAGACGGTCAGCTGAGGACCTATCGTCAGACTGACGCATCGAATGAGAGATAGCTACATTAGCATAATAGCCACGCAACTTCACCGATGCTTCTCGACGAAATCTCTGCACGCAGGTGAAAGCCGTTCGATCTGGCTTTCAAGGTCGCATTTACCCATCGGTTTCGTCGGGCAAAACCGTGCGTAGTCGCGGCGACATCCCTTGCCTTCGAAAATTTTGAAAGATCTTACCTGCGTAGGGTTTGTTGCGTTGACTGAACTGGGTATCAGCCCGGTTTCGATCTCCATCGCACCGTCACGACTTGACCCCTTGCTTCCACCC
>NZ_VFVV01000017.1:0-118967 GCF_006442695.1 Mesorhizobium sp. B2-3-7
GGATCTCGGTGCGAGCGATACGGTCCTTTTCGGCATCGGGCAGCACCGCGCCGATCTTGACCAAAGCCTCATCAGCGGCCCGGGCCATGGCCGCACCGCCAAAGGCACGCACCATGCGGGCGCCGGCGACCAGCGCCACGATCTCGTCACGCGTGAACATCAGCGGTGGAAGGTCGAAACCCTCCCTCATCATGTAGCCGACGCCCGCTTCCCCATCGATCGGCACTCCGGTCGACTGAAGGTCGGCTATGTCGCGATAGATGGTTCGCTCGGAAACCTCGAGCCATGTGCCAAGCTTCTGCGCGGTGACCAGACGGCCACCGCGCAAATGCTGCACGATCTGGAAGAGCCTGTCGGCGCGTCGCATCGTATGGTCCCTCGATGTTGTTCCTATGCATGTCGCCCAAAACCGGTTGGGCTGCATGCATCGTGTTCTTGCGCATGCCTTTATTCCGAAACCGCAGAACACTCGGCGGCATGCATCATGGTTTCAAGCCTTCGCACTTGCGCTGCGCGGCCACAAATTCCGCGCCGAAGGACAATTTCCTCGTTGTCGGCGTCATTGGCATCGAGCTCGCGCCAGAAAGGCGCGACATCGCTCAGCGTCATGCCGCGCCCGAGATACTCAATGGCTGCTTCGGCAACGGTACGCCGATGATAGCCGATCGCGACCGGGCATGTCACTTCGGCGCCACGTTCAAAGGGAAGCGCCGTGCGCAGCACGCGAACGTCCATCTCGACGCCTTCGGGAATCGAGCGGATGAATTCGTCGACCTGTTGCGCCGTCGGCACCAGCGTCGTCTGGTCTTCGACTCCATCTGCCACCGTGCGCGGGGCCGGTCTGATGCCGTTGACCCCCGGCGTGTTCAATCTGTCGGTCCAGCTCTTCATCGCTCGTCCTGTTCACCGCTCGCATCTATGGCATGGCGCTCCTGACACCATTCTGTCAGGAAGGTTCAGCATACTCCCTGGCGAACAGCGTCCGCATCTCGGCAAGTTCGCCGTTTCGTTCAGGATAGAGCGTCTTCAGGAAAGCCAGCGCGAAGGTGCCGGGCGCCGAACCTGGCGCGGAAACGATCTTGCCATCGGACACGGCATGCGGCACGTCCTGATAATTGTGATCGCCAGCATAGCCAGCAATGTGGCGATTGATCCAGTCACGGCCATTGCTGGTGTGCCTCGCCTTCTCGAACATGCCGGCTCGGGCCAGCGCCAGCGTTCCGGCGCAGATACCGCCGACGACACCATCCCGCATCGCAACGTCCCTGAGCAATTCCGCCACCTCGGGCGGCGCCTCGCCCGCCCATCGGTCGGAGCCAATGACGGCGATGGCATCGAGATCGGCATTTTCATCGGCGCCGGCCGAGCGGTCGGGCGTCAGCCGGAAACCGCTGATCCCGCTCACCGGCCTGCCATCGGGTGTCAGCGAAACCGCGCGGGCGCCGAACCATTCGACCGCCGAGGCGGCCAGCAGGCCATATTCCCAGTCGGCGAAGCCGTCTATGAAAAGAAGGCCAATTGTCTTCTGCTTGGGCATACGCTCGCTCCGTCCCTCGCGTGCCGGACTTATCATCTGGGCGTTGGGGCGCCTACATCCAACCGCTTTGCCGAAAAATTCGTCTCAATTGTCGCGAAGGCGACGTTCGGCATACATGTCCGGCCAGCCGATATCCTTGCGAATGTCCGCCGGCAGCGAGTTGATGAACCGCTGGGTGCGGATCTCGTTGCGCATCGTACGAATCTTGCCGACATAGTGCTGCATGCCGCGCAGAATGGTGGAACCGGTCATGGCTAGTCTCCTCTCTGTGAATGAAGACAGTATCGCACACCCCTCCTGACAGCAGTCTGTCAGGAGGATGGCAGGGCTTGGATAATAGTTGCGATCGGTGGGTTATCCCTGTGAAGGTATCGTTTTCACTGCATCAGACCGCGGCCCGAAGCAGGTTTAGAAGGCCGAGATTGTTCACTACTGCAATGCCTGGTCATGATCCATTGTTCAGCCTTTGGCGACGGACTGTCAGGATACGTGGTCTCCAGCCAGGGATCCGAAGTTCTGATATGGAAGGAGAAAATTCTTCCCCAAAAACAGGGAGACGACCATGAGCCTTCAACTGACAGGAATTCACCATCTGACCGCCATCACCGCCAATGTGCGTGGAAATCTTCATTTCTATACAAGGGTGCTGGGCTTGCGGCTGGTCAAGAAGACGGTGAACCAGGACGATACCTCAGCCTACCACCTCTTCTATACCGATGGCGAAGCGACGCCGGGCACCGACCTTACTTTCTTCGACTGGCCGGTCGGCCGCGAGCGACGCGGCACCCACAGCATTGTCCGGACCAGCCTCAGGGTTGGTGGCCAGGACAGCCTTGCCTGGTGGAAGCAACACTTGACTGACGAAAATATCGTCACGAGTGAGATTGCCGACATCGGTGGCTACGCCAGCCTGGATTTCGAGGACCCCGAGGGCCAGCGTCTGCGCCTCGTCAGCGATGACGGCAAGGGCGACAGCCGCCCCTGGGCGCAAAGCCGCGTGCCGGTCGAACACCAGATCCGCGGGCTCGGGCCGATCGTCATCAGCGTTCCCGACCTCACCAATACCGAAGCAGTGGTGACGCAAGTGATGAACATGCGCAAGGTCCGAGACTATGCCTCGCCGGAGGGCCAGGTTCAGGTCTTTGAAATGGGCGAGGGTGGGCCGGCGGCGGAATTGCACGTCCTGGTGCAGCCGGGACTGGCGCCGGCAAGGCAAGGTGCCGGTGCGGTTCATCACGTCGCCTTCAGGGCGCCGGACCAGGAGACGCTGCATCAATGGACGGCGCGGCTCGCCGAATTCCGTCTGCCGTCGAGCGGCGAGGTCGAGCGCTATTATTTCCGCTCCCTCTATTTCCGCGAGCCGAATGGCATCCTGTTCGAGATCGCCACTGACGGGCCGGGGTTCACCGCCGACGAACCGCTGGAGACGCTGGGCGAAAAGTTGGCCCTGCCGCCATTCCTGGAATCGAAGCGCGCTTCGATCGAGGCCGGCCTCAAGCCGCTGAAGTAGATCGTTCTCCGATCAAAGGCTGGCGCCGCGTTCCAGTCCGGATCGCGGCGCCTATTTTTTTCGAGCGACGAACGACGCGCTTTGACAGCCGACCGCGATGCTGGTCAAAGGCGGCATGTCGAAACTCCTCGCCCTCGTCATCCTTGGCATCATGGTCATCCAGTTGATCAAGCCGCTCGGCTGGCCGGGGCTGAAACGGCGCAGCGACTTCTGGAAGCTGGCGCTCCTGGCCATGGCGGCCATTTCGATAACGGCCGTGCTTGGACATTGGACGTAGCGCAGTTCCAGGAAGGTGTCTGGCGGTTTCCCGCCTGGAATGCGCAGGATGGAATATCGGGCCGGCACGAGCCGGCGGCAATCACTCTTCGATCACGCAGCCGACGAGGTGCTCGGCCCAGGCCCGGTAACCGGCTTCCGATGCATGAAATCCGTCCGAGGCGAAGCCGGCTTCGGGATTGGTGATCGGCAAGCGCGGCGCCGGCACCGCACCGCGTTCGAGGCAAAGACGTTTGCCCATCCGGTTCATCTCACCGGCGCGAATTTCCAGGATCTTGCCGAGCAGCGGCGGCATGGCTGGCGCTTGCGTGAACTCCAGCACAGGAGACCACACCACGCGGGCCTCAGGCCATTTGGCGCGCAGGGCGTAGAGCAGACCGCCGAACGCCCTCTTGAAGCGGGGCACGGAGTGGAAATTCTTGGTGTCGTTGGTGCCAATGGCGAGCACGATATGCGTCCACGGATCGGCCGAGAGATTGGGCAGGACGTGGTCGCGGATCTGCCCCGACGTCGCCGAATTGAACCCGGCGGCGCGCCAGCGCACGGCGCGGCCGGTTCGCTGCGAGATCAGGACGGCCAGCTGCGCGGCCAGGCCATTCTCGGATTTTTCGATGCCGACCGAGGCGGCGGAGGAATCGCCCAGCACCAGCAGCCAAACCGCCGGCTTCCGGCCGGCTATCTCATGCATGACCGGGCCTTGCGCGGGCAGCATGCGCGAGGTGCGTCGGCGCACGCCAAGCCCCTGCCAGACATAGACAGGAAAGGCGAGCCAAGTGAGGAGAGCCGGAAAGCGTCGCATCGAGCAGCATTTAACGCATGTTTCGCCGGAGGTGAACGATCCTTGCACCGGTGGCGGACGCCTTCAAGCGTCCAATGTTCGATGGGATCGCTGAATGCCTAAGCCCTGTCCGCTTGCGACCTGTTTCCATACTGGTCATGCAGCCGCACCCAGTCCATCAAGGTCCTATAAGGCCCGGTCTCGTCGCGGCCTTTCGGCGCAAGGTCGAGATATTGATAGGCGCCGATCAGCTGTTCGCTGCCGCGGGCGCGCGACATGAAGGTCAGGAAGATGTCGCCGGTCTCGTCCCGGTAGAACACGGTGGTGCCCGGCAGGTCTTTCGATTTCAGAACGGGCGTCTCGAAGTTGTAGATCGCTTCACCGGATGCGATCTGCTTGTCGGTGAACGACACCTGCATGTCGAAGTTGAAGTCCGAGGCATAGGATGAGACCCAGTCGAATCTCCAACCCATGCGCTCTCGGTAGGGCAGCAGCTCGGCGAGCGGCGCGCGTGACACCGCGACAAGTGACACGTCATGGTGTCTCAGATGCTGATTGGCACCGTCCATGTGGTCGGCGACGAACGCACAGCCTTCGCAATGATGGGTCGAGCCGGACCCGAACACGAAATGATAGACGATCAGCTGGCTGCGGCCGGCGAACAGTTCGGCCAGGCATCTTGGACCCTGCTCGGTTTCGAAGACGTAGTCCTTTCTCACCTTCAGCCAGGGCAATTCGCGCCGTTCCGCCGCGATGCGCTCGCGAAATCGCGTCAATTCCTTCTCGCGCGCCAGATGCGCTTTGTGTGCCCGGAACCAATCCTCGCGTGAAACGACCTTGTTGCGATGCATGAACCTCTCCCTGGCTTCATCCCAAGGACGTTCGGGACGGGCATGAGCCGACATCGCGCCGGCTGCGCTGGAGAGAAATAGGGATGGAGGCGCTTCATCCCAAGTCCGGCGAAGCGCAGCAAAACCCGGGCGCATGGCCCGGGTCCGATAGAGACGGAAAACCGTAGTCAGGCAGCCTGCTCCAGGCTCGGCTTCCATTGTCCAAGCGCCGCCAGATGGTTCATGTGGGCACGGTGGGTGAAGGCGGCCTGACCCGCGGCAACATTGGATGCCTTGCCGCTCCAGGCCTTCTGCGGGGCAGCCTGCAGGGCGCGGCCATAGGAGAAGGTCAGCTTCCACGGCTGCGGGCCGATGGCGTTGATGGCGTTGAGGTTGGCGGTCGCTTCCTCGTCCTCCTGGCCGCCGGAGAGGAAGGCGATGCCCGGCACCGCCGCCGGCACGGCCTCACGGAACAGTTTTATGGTCTTTTGCGCGACCTCTTCAGGGCTGCTCACCGCGCCCGACTTCCTGCCCGCCAGCACCATGTTGGGCTTCAGGATCGTGCCCTCGAGCACCACCCGGGCCGCGTAGAGCTCGTCGTAGAGCTTCGTCAGCGTCGCCCTCGAGATTTCATAGCACGTGTCGATGTCGTGGGCGCCGTCCATCAGCACTTCCGGCTCCACGATCGGCACGATGCCGGCTTCCTGGCAAAGGGCCGCATAGCGGGCGAGCGCATGGGTGTTCGCGCTGATCGAGGTGACCGACGGCACGCCCTTGGCCTTGTCGATGTCGATCACGGCACGCCATTTGGCGAAGCGGGCGCCGAGCTTGTAATAGTCGGCGAGCCGCTCGCGCAGGCCGTCGAGGCCCTCGGTGACCGTGTCGCCGGGAAAGCCGGCCAGGGGCTTGGCGCCGGCATCGACCTTGATTCCGGGGATGGCGCCTGAAGCCTTGATGATATCGACCAGCGGCGTGCCATCGGCCGCTTTCTGCCGAATGGTCTCGTCGTAAAGGATGACGCCGGAAATATACCTGGTCATGGCATCGCTAGTGCGGAACATCATCTCGCGGTAGTCGCGCCGGCTGTCCGCGGTCGATTCGACGCCGATGACGTCGAAGCGCTTCTTGATGGTTCCCGAGCTTTCGTCGGCGGCCAGCAGGCCCTTGCCGTTGGCCACCATCGCGGCGGCAATGTCTTCAAGACGTTCGCTCATCGTGCTTCTCCTTGACGGTGTTGTTCTGCGCCTGACAGAACACTACCGCCAAAGGAATGACGCCGGAAAGCTCCAATCGATCGAAACTCCCGGCAACGCCGCGCGCTCGCCTCGAGTTGATCGTCTCAACGCTTGAGCACGTCGACGCCCGGCAGCGACTTGCCTTCCATCCATTCGAGGAAGGCGCCGCCGGCAGTCGAGACATAGGTGAAATCGTCGGCAACCCCGGCCTGGTTGAGCGCCGCCACGGTATCGCCGCCACCGGCCACCGAAACCAGCTTGCCGGTCTGGGTGCGCGCCGCCGCATGCCTGGCTGCCGCCATCGTCGCGCGATCGAAGGGTTCGATCTCGAACGCGCCGAGCGGCCCGTTCCAGACCAAGGTCGCGGCGCGGTCGATCCAGTCGGCAACGGCCCTCACGGTCTTTTCGCCGACATCGAGGATCATGCCATCCGCAGGCACGTCGGCGATGGCCACGGTTTCGCTGGCCGCACCCGCCTTGAATTCCTTCGCCACGACGCCGTCGACGGGCAGGATGATGGCGCAGCCGGCCTCGGCCGCCTCGATCATGATCTGCTTGGCGGTAGCGGCGAGGTCGTGCTCGCACAGCGACTTGCCGACATCGGTGCCGCGTGCGGCGAGAAAGGTGTTGGCCATGCCGCCGCCGATGACCAGCGCGTCGACTTTCTTGACCAGGTTCATCAGCAGGTCGATCTTGGTCGAGACCTTGGCGCCGCCGACGATGGCGACCACCGGGCGAACAGGATTTCCAAGGCCCTTCTCCAGCGCTTCCAGTTCGGCTTGCATGGTGCGGCCGGCAAAGGCTGGCAACAGATGCGCCAGTCCCTCGGTCGAGGAATGCGCCCGGTGGGCAGCGGAGAAGGCGTCGTTGACGAAGATATCGCCATTGGCGGCGAGCCGTTCGGTGAAGGCCGGGTCGTTCTTCTCCTCGGCCTTGTAGAAGCGGGTGTTCTCGAGCAGCAGCACGTCGCCCTTGTTCATGGCGGCGACCGCACTTCCCGCCGTGTCGCCGACGCAGTCGCCGGCAAAGCCCACGGGACGGCCAAGCACCTCGGCCGTCGCCCTGGCGATCGGCTCCAGCGAGAATTCCGGCGAGGGACCGTCCTTGGGCCGGCCGAAATGGGCGAGCAGGATGACCTTGGCGCCCTTGCCTGACAATTCAGCGATGGTCGGCGCGATGCGTTCGATGCGGGTCGTGTCGGTGACCTTGCCGTCAGCGACGGGAACGTTGAGGTCGACGCGCACCAGCACGCGCTTGCCATTGATGTTGCCGATATCGTCCAGTGTCTTGAAGCTGGCCATGCTGGTTCCTTTCGCTGAGAAATCGCCGGGACCATACCCCGCACCGACGACGATGCAAGACTTGGCTGGGGAGGGCGCGAAATTTTCAAGGCGAAGGCGAAGGCGAGGGCGTCGACGTCGCGAAGCGTCAGGGCAGGCGGATGAGGGGGGCGCAAAGGATCGCCGTGTCAGCTTTCGGTCGTCGCCTTTTCCACCGCCGGCTCGGTTTTCTCGTCCGCGTGTGCCTCTGCGATCGGTGGTTCCACCGGCTTGCGCCAGGTCTGGACGAAGGCCTTGATCCGGTCGGCGATCTCGCCGGCGCTGAGGAAGACCGGTACCCGCGCAACGGGCGCGGTCGGTTCGAAGGAGAGGCCCAGGCCTGTGATCCTGCCTTTGTCATCGACATCGCGCACGATCAGCTCGATCGGGCCGATCAGCACGCGGTCAGCATATTCGGCATGGCCGCCGAGCCGCGCCGTGACCAGGGCGCCGACGGTGAGCTTCTGTTCCGCCTCGCTCAGGCCCGGCGCGTATGCGGCTTCCAGTTCGGCAGCGGAACGCGCCGGATCGACGGCGAAGGCGCCGAAGAAATCGGCGTCCTCGGGGTCGACGACGGCGCGGCTGGCGAACAGCTTGTCGAGCAGGCGTGGATAGCGGTCCGGCACGAAGATGTAGACCTGGTCGCCGGCGGCAAGCCTGCCCATGTCCTGGAAACGCATCGAGCGTCCGTCGCGCAACACCAGCGAGGGCCGCGCCCAGCGAGGGATGCGCTCGCCGCGCGCCACCGGGCTGCCCGGCGCGACGCGGTAGGCGAGGAGCTCGTGATGGGCCGAGCCCGGCAGTTCGAGCTCGACCTTGTCCAGAGGTCCGAGCCGCGCCGGCACGATCAGGCCGAGACGGCGCGCCAGCGGACCAACGGTCCAGCCCTGGATGACGAGCGACACCAGGACGATGATGAAGGCGGCGTTGAAGATGGTGCGGCCATTCTCCAGCCCGCCGAGCAAGGGAGTGATGGCAAGCAGGATCGAGACGGCGCCGCGCAGGCCGACCCAGGAAACGAAGGCGACTTCGGGGCGCGGCAGACGAAACGGGACCAGGCAAAGCCAGACCGCGATCGGCCGGGCGACGAACATCAGGAACAGGCCGAGCAGCACCGCCGGCACCATGATCGCCGGGAATTGCGAGGGCGTCGCGAACAGGCCGAGGATCAGGAACATGATGATCTGCGCCAGCCAGGACATGCCGTCCTGGAAGCGCTTGAGGATGGTGACGGCGCGGATGTCGGAATTACCCGCGATGAGACCGGCAAGATAGACCGCCAGGAAACCGGAGCCGCCGATGGCGCCGGCGGCGGCGAAGACCATCAGCGATAGGGTCAGCACGAAGATCGGCAGCAGGCCATGGTCGAGATTGAGCCGGTCGACGAGGCGCACGATGGCGAGGCCCCCCAGCACGCCGACAATGGCGCCCAGGCCCATGTTGATGAGGAAGCCGAGGACGAGGTTGGTGACCAGGACATTGGCCTCGGGGTCGGCATGGGCGGCTATGATCTCGACCAGGGTGATGGTCAGGAAGATGGCGATCGGATCGTTGGTGCCGGACTCCACCTCCAGCGTGGAGCGCACGCGCTCGCGCAGATTGATCTCGCCGGCGCGCAAAAGGAAGAACACGGCGGCCGCGTCGGTGGAGGCGACGGCGGCACCGAGCAGGAAGGATTCCAGCCAGGTGAGATCGAGCATATAGTAGGCGGCGGCGCCGAACAGGCCAGTGGTGAGGATCACGCCGAATGTGGCCAGAGACAGCGCCGGCCCGGCTGCCTGCCGCAAGGCATTGAGAGGCGTGCCGAAGCCGGAATCGAACAGGATCACCGCCAGCGCCAGTGAGCCGGCAAAATAGGCGATGCGGGCGTTGTCGAACTCGATGCCGAGGCCATCGGTCCCGGTGGCGAGCCCGATGCAGAGAAACAGAAGCAGCAGCGGTGCGCCGAAGCGGAAGGCGATCAGGCTCGAAAACGCGGCGACGACGACAAGCGCGGTGCCCACCAGCGTGACGAGATAGATCGCATGCTCCATCCGTGACTTGTCCCCTGCCTCTTCTCTCGATTCAAGGAAGAGTGGGGCGAAGGCATGGCCGGCGCAAGGCGGGAGAGCGGTTTTTTGGGCCGAAGCCCCACAACTTCGTCGTCCTTGGGCTTAGCAGGAGCGAAGCGACGCGTTGCCGAGCACTCCGACGAAAACGCCCGGACGAAACCGGGCGTTTCAAGTCTCTGGAAGATGGGCCCGCGATCAGGCGATGGTCTTGCCGAAGGCGACCGCGGTATCGCCCATGCGATTGGAGAAGCCCCATTCATTGTCGTACCACGACAGCACCGAAACGAAGTTGCCGTCCATCACCTTGGTCTGGTCGAGCGCCACGATCGAGGAGTGCGGGTCGTGGTTGAAGTCGATCGACACGTTCGGATGATGGGTAACCGACAGGATGCCCTTGAGCTTGCCATTGGAGGCGGCGATCACCGCCTCGTTGATCTCCTGCGCCGACGTCGAGCGCTTGGCGATGAACTTGAAGTCGACGAGCGAGACGTTCGGCGTCGGCACGCGGATCGAGATGCCGTCGAGCTTGCCCTTGAGCTCGGGCAGCACCAGGCCGATGGCCTTGGCGGCACCGGTCGAGGTCGGGATCTGCGAGAGTGCCGCGGCGCGGGCGCGGTAGAGATCCTTGTGCATGGTGTCCAGCGTCGGCTGGTCGCCGGTGTAGGAATGGATCGTCGTCATCATGCCCTTTTCGATGCCGACCGTCTCGTGCAGGACTGCGGCCAGCGGCGCCAGGCAATTGGTGGTGCAGGACGCGTTCGAGATGACGATGTGGTCCTTGGTCAGCTTGTCGTGATTGATGCCGTAGACGACGGTGAGGTCGGCGCCTTCACCGGGCGCCGAAACGAGGACGCGCTTGGCGCCGGCGGTCAGGTGTGCGGCTGCCTTGTCGCGGGCGGTGAAGATGCCGGTGCATTCGAGCGCGATGTCGACGCCGAGCTCCTTCCACGGCAGCTGGGTCGGATCCTTGATCGCGGTGACCTTGAACGTCTCCTTGCCGACGGTGATCTGGTCGCCGGAAACCGATACTTCGTGCGGGAAGCGGCCGTGTACGCTGTCGTAGCGCAGGAGGTGGGCGTTGGTTTCAACCGGGCCGAGGTCGTTGACGGCGACGACGTCGATGTCCTTGCGGCCGGATTCATGGATGGCGCGCAGGATGTTGCGGCCGATGCGGCCGAATCCGTTGATGGCAACTCTGACGGTCATTTTTCTCTCCTTGGGAGCTGGAGGGCAGACGATTGGTCCGCAGCTTCATAGCGGCGGAAGCGGAAAGAATCCAGCCGCGGCGACGTGGATTTAAATCGATTAGGTCAGGCCAGTCCGGCGGAACCGCTGTACGCGGTTTCGCCGAGCGTTCTTGTTTCATACATGTCGCTGTCCCAAAATCGAGATACACTTTTGGGCAACAAGCACGGCCTTACTTGCCATGCAGGCGGGCTTCCGCCGCCTTGGCGGCCGCCTCGGCGGTGATGCCGAAATGCGGATAGAGCTGCTCGATCGTTCCCGAGGCGCCGAAGCCGGTCATGCCGATGAAGATGCCATCGGAGCCGATGAGGTGATCCCAGCCCTGGCGGATGCCGGCTTCGATCGCCATCTTCACCTTCGCATTGCCGATCGTCTTGCGGCGGTAGTCCTCGCTCTGCTTATCGAAAAGTTCGAAGCAAGGAACCGAAACGACGCGGGTCGGATGGCCGTGCTTCTCCAGGAGGTCGCGGGCGCCGAGCGCGATCTCGACTTCCGAACCCGTGGCGAAGATCGTCACCGCGGCTTCGCCGCTGGCGGCGGCGAGCTCATAGGCGCCCTGGCTGCTCAGGTTCTTCTCTGTGAATTCGGTGCGCACGGTCGGCAGGTTCTGTCGGGTCAGCGCCAGCGTTGACGGCGTCTTTTCCGATTCAAGGGCCAACTGCCAGCATTCGGCGGTCTCGACCGCGTCCGCCGGACGGAACACGTTGTGGTTGGGGATGGCGCGCAGTGCCGCCACATGCTCGACCGGCTGATGGGTCGGGCCGTCTTCGCCGAGACCGATGGAGTCATGGGTCATGACGAAGATCGAGCGGATGCCCATCAGCGAGGCCAGTCGCATCGAGGGGCGGGCATAGTCTGAGAAGCACAGGAAAGTGCCGCCATAGGCGATCAGGCCGCCATGCAGCGTCAGCCCGTTGATGGCGGCAGCCATGCCGTGTTCGCGGATGCCGTAGTGAACATATCGCTGGCCGTAATCGTCCGGCGTGATGTTCTTGGTCTGGCTGGTCTTGGTGTTGTTGGAGCCGGTGAGATCGGCTGAGCCGCCGATGGTTTCGGGCACGGCGCCGTTGATGACTTCCAGCGCCATTTCGGAAGATTTGCGAGTGGCGACCTTCGGCTTGTCGGCGGAGAGCTTCTTTTTGTAGTCGGCAATGACGGCGTCGAAGTTGGACGGCAGCTTGCCGGCAACGCGGCGCTCGAACTCTGCCCTGAGCTTGGCGTCGGCCTTGGCGAGGCGACCTTCCCAGTCGGCGCGCGCCTCGGCGCCGGCCGTGCCGGCCGTGCGCCACGCATCGAGGATGTCGGCTGGAACCTCGAAGGGGGGTGACTCCCAGTTGAAGAACTTGCGCGCGCCGGCGATCTCGTCGGCGCCGAGGGGCGAGCCGTGCGCCTTGTTGGTGCCGGCCTTGGTCGGGGCGCCGAAGCCGATGGTCGTCTTGCAGGCGATCATCGTCGGCTTGTCGGAATGGCGGGCGGCTTCGATCGCATAGGCGATGGCTTCCGGATCCGTGCCGTCGATGTGGCTGGCGTTCCAACCGGAAGCCTGGAAGCGCGCGACCTGGTCGGTATTGTCAGCCAGCGACACCGGGCCGTCGATCGAGATGTTGTTGTTGTCCCAGAACACGATCAGCTTGTTGAGCTTGAGGTGCCCGGCAAGCGCGATCGCCTCCTGGGAGACACCTTCCATCAGGCAGCCGTCGCCGGCCAGCACATAGGTGTAGTGGCTGACGAGGTCGTTGCCGAAGGCGGCGTTCATGATGCGCTCGCCGAGCGCGAACCCGACAGAATTGGCAAGGCCCTGGCCGAGCGGGCCGGTGGTCGTTTCGATGCCGGCGGCGTGGCCATATTCGGGATGGCCGGCGGTTTTCGAGCCCAACTGGCGGAAGTGCTTGATCTGGTCGATCGTCATGTCTTCGTAGCCGGTCAGGTAGAGCAGCGAGTAGAGCAGCATCGAGCCGTGGCCGGCCGACAGGATGAAGCGGTCGCGGTCGGCCCAATGCGGCGCCTTGGCGTCGAATTTCAGGAAACGGGTGAACAGCACCGTGGCAATGTCGGCGCAGCCCATGGGCAGGCCGGGATGGCCGGAGTTCGCCTTCTCGACCGCGTCCATGGAGAGAAAGCGGATCGCATTGGCCATCCGGTCATGTTGTTCACGCGACGTCATGGTTCCTCCGGGGTGGGGTTTGGGGCCTTGGGAGAGCCCTTGAAAAGCGTGCGCGACACATAGCAGGCGCGCACTTTTAGTCAACAAACCGGTGCGCATTTGCCGGCCTTGTGATGCCGCGGGCAGGCCTATATTAGCGTTAGCAGGGGACAGTCGCGAGAGCTTTGTTGACGTCGCCTTCACCCGGTGCCTAATGTTTCAGAGATAACGCGTTCTGAACGCGAGCGATTCGGTGATGGGCAGGGCACAGGACGAGGCCATGACCGGGGAAACGACACTCAAGGAAGTCATCGCAAGGCTGGGCAAGGCCATGGAAGGCCTGGAAAACGCCGTCGCGGCCAAGCTCGAGCATGAGCGCGATTATTCGGAAGCCGAGGCCGAGGTGCAGCGGATGAATGCCGACCGCTCGCGGCTGGCGCAGGAGCTCGACAGTTCCGAGGCGCGCGCCGAGCGGCTGGAGGATGCCAACAAGGAAGTGTCGCGACGACTGGTGACCGCCATGGAAACCATCCGCGCTGTGTTGGATAGGTAGGCTGATGGCACAGGTCACGGTTTCCATCGACGGCAAGCAGTATCGGATGGCCTGCGACGAAGGCCAGGAAGAGCATCTGATCGATCTCGCCGAGCGTTTCGACCGCTACGTCTCGCATCTGAAGGATTCATTCGGCGAGATCGGCGACCAGCGGCTGACGGTCATGGCCGGCATCATGGTCATGGATGAACTCTCGGAGCTGCAGAAGCGCGTCAAGGGCATGGAAAGCGAAGTGCTGACCTTGCGCAAGACCCGCGACGAGGCGCTGACCAAGGCCGACAAGAGCGACAGCGTGCTGACCAACGCGCTTGGCGCGCTGGCGCAGCGCATGGAAGATCTTGCGGCGACGCTGGCCCTCAACAAGGCATAAGCGGTCTCCTCGGAAATTCCTGCCGAACTTGGCGGCAAGAAGAGAAATTTTTTCGCGGGCGCGACGGGCGCCTGTGGCTTTAGGCATTTGTGGGTTGCCGCCGAGGTGTTAAAAAGATTTGAGCGCTCGCCAGCCGTTGCCGGCAACATTTCAAGGGTAGGGAAACACCATGAGCCTTCGCATCAACGATATCGCCCCGGATTTCACCGCCGAGACCACGCAAGGACCGATCAGCTTTCACCAGTGGATCGGTGACGGCTGGGCGGTGCTGTTCAGCCACCCAAAGAATTTCACTCCCGTCTGCACGACCGAGTTGGGCACGATGGCGGGACTCGAGGGCGAGTTCAAGAAGCGCAACGTCAAGATTATCGGCATTTCGGTCGATCCGGTCGAAAGCCACGGCAAATGGCAGGACGACATCAAGACGGCCACCGGCCATTCGGTGAACTATCCGCTGATCGGCGACAAGGATCTCAAGGTCGCCAAGCTCTACGACATGCTGCCTGCTGGTGCAGGCGAGACGTCGGAGGGCCGCACGCCCGCCGACAATGCCACCGTGCGTTCGGTCTATGTCATCGGGCCCGACAAGAAGATCAAGCTGGTGCTGACCTATCCGATGACCACGGGCCGCAACTTCGACGAGATCCTGCGCGCGGTCGATTCCATGCAGCTGACCGCCAAGCACCAGGTGGCGACGCCGGCGAACTGGAAGCAGGGCGAGGACGTCATCATCACCGCGGCGGTTTCCAACGAGGACGCCATTAAGCGCTTCGGCGCCTACGAGACCATCCTGCCCTATCTCAGGAAGACCAAGCAGCCTTCCGCGTAAAGCGGCTCTCCGGTTCACGGAAACGGCGAACCATCTCTTTGTTTTTGCGCAATTCCTTGGGCAAAGCGCCACGCGCTTTCCGGGGAACCGCTTGGAATTGCTCCAGTTGCCTGGCCGGCATTTTTCGACTTCCGTCGCTTTTCTGGCAAGGCGTGCTTGACGGCAGGGCCCCGCTAGACAAGCATGCTCTTATGTTGCTCTGGCAGAGAAAATCATTCCTGTCTGGCTAACGGAGGGGACGTCGGATTGGACATAGGTTCGGCAAAGCCTGAGGTCACCGGTTTCCACGACAAGCCGACCGGCGCCATCCAGTATGTCGTCGCCGACCGGGTGACGAAGCGGTGTGCCATAATCGATCCGGTCCTCGACTTCGACGAGAAGTCCGGCGCAGTTTCGACAGCCAATGCCGATGCGCTGCTGGATTTCGTCAGGGCGGAGGGACTGAGCGTCGAATGGATTCTCGACACCCATCCGCATGCCGATCATTTCTCGGCCGCGCAGTACCTGAAGCAAAGGACCGCGGCGCCGACGGCGATCGGCGAGAGGATCGTCGAGGTCCAGAAATTGTGGAAGGCGATCTACAACTGGCCGGATTTCCCCGCCGACGGCTCGCAGTGGGACCGGCTGTTCGGCGACGGCGAGGTTTTTCGGGTGGGAACGCTTCCAGCAAGGGTGCTTTTCTCGCCCGGGCACACGCTGGCGTCGATCACCTATGTGATCGGGGATGCAGCCTTTGTTCACGACACGCTGTTCATGCCCGACAGCGGCACGGCAAGGACGGATTTTCCCGGCGGCAGCGCCGCGCGCCTGTGGCACTCGATCCAGGGCATTCTGGCCCTGCCGGAGGACACGCGCGTCTTTGTCGGCCATGATTATCAGCCCGGCGGGCGCCAGGCGTTGTGGGAGAGCACGGTTGCCGCGCAGAAAGCCGACAACATACATCTTGCCGCCGCGCGCGGCGAGGCCGAATTCGTTGCCCTGCGCGAGGCGCGCGACCGGACATTGCCGATGCCGAGGCTGATCCTGCATGCGCTGCAGGTCAACATGAATGGCGGACGCCTGCCGGAACCGGAAGCCAATGGCCGACGGTATCTGAAATTTCCGCTGGATGGGCTTTGAAGCAATCACGCCACCCGCTGCGGTATACGAAAAAGGCGGCGCCAGTCTCCTGACGCCGCCTTTTTATCTTGTTGCCGATGCCGGCTTTAAGCCGCCGGCTGCGCCTCGATGGTACGCAGCGCCTGGGTCTGGCGCTTGGCGGCGGCCTTGACCGCATCCTGTACCTTCTCGAAAGCGCGCACTTCGATCTGGCGCACGCGCTCGCGGCTGATGTCGAACTCAGCCGACAGTTCTTCCAGGGTCAGCGGCTCATCAGCGAGGCGGCGCGCCTCGAAGATGCGCCGTTCGCGTTCGTTGAGCACCGCAAGAGCACCCGACAGCATGCCGCGCCGGTTTTCCAGCTCGTCCTGCTCGATCAGCATCTCTTCCTGGCTTTCGTGGTCGTCGACCAGCCAGTCCTGCCATTCGCCGGACTCGCCTTCCGTCGCCCGGATCGGCGCGTTGAGTGAGGCGTCGCCCGACAGGCGGCGGTTCATCGACACGACTTCCGCTTCCGAGACGTTCAGCCTCGTGGCGATTTCGGCGATCTGGTCGGGCTTGAGGTCGCCGTCGTCAAGCGCCTGGATCTTGCCCTTCACCTTGCGCAGGTTGAAGAACAGACGCTTCTGGTTGGCGGTCGTGCCCATCTTGACCAGGCTCCACGAGCGCAGGATGTATTCCTGGATCGAGGCCTTGATCCACCACATGGCGTAGGTCGCGAGGCGGAAGCCACGCTCTGGCTCGAATTTCTTGACGGCCTGCATCAGGCCGACATTGCCTTCCGAGATCACTTCGCCAATCGGCAGGCCGTAGCCGCGATAGCCCATGGCGATCTTGGCGACGAGCCGCAAATGGCTGGTGACGAGCTTGTGCGCTGCGGAAGTGTCCTCATGCTCGGCATAACGCTTGGCGAGCATGTACTCTTCCTGCGGCTGAAGCATCGGAAAGCGGCGGATCTCTTCCAGGTAGCGGCTGAGGCCGCCTTCGCCGGAAACGATACTGGGTAGTGACTGGGCCATGATAGCGCCCCCTCTCTATTGGAGTGATGCCCCCGAAACGCGGCGGGCATGTGACGCGAGCACCAAAGGCTCGCTCGCGACATCAGATATATACAGGAACAAAACCAGAAAAGACAGGCATTTGTTCAACACGAAACAGTGTGTCACGCTGAAGTGAACAACGCCAGTCAGGTTTTTTGATGGTTGATTTGAAGCTTGCCGGGCGGCGGATTCAGAGACTGCGAAAGCCGCCGACGAGTTCCTCCATGTCCCTCGGTATCGGTGCCTCGAACCTCATCGATAGATGGGTAGTCGGATGGCGAAATTCAAGGAGCCAGGCGTGCAAAGCTTGCCGGGAGAAGGCCTTGACCTGGCTTCTCAGCGGTTCGGGCAACCGGTTGGCCTTGGTGCGAAAGGCTTGGCCGTAATCGGGATCACCGAGCACCGGATGACCGATATGGGCCATGTGGACGCGGATCTGATGGGTGCGGCCGGTCTCCAGCCGGCATTCAACCAGACTTGCGGTTGCGAATTCCTTTTGGTTTTCGCCGAAGCGCTCCTGCACCGCAAAATGGGTGACGGCGTGGCGGGCATCGTCGCGTCCTTCGGGTACTACGGCGCGACGTACACGGTCGGCGGCGCGGCCGAGTGGGGCATCCACCGTTCCGGCCGGCCGCTGCGGTATGCCCCAGACCAGCGCCAGGTAGGCGCGCTCGAGATCGCCTGTCAGGCCGTGATCGGCAAAGGCCTCCGAAAGCGCCTTGTGGGCGCGGTCGGTCTTGGCCACGACCATGACGCCGCTGGTTTGCTTGTCGAGGCGATGAACGATGCCCGGCCGGCGCACGCCGCCGATGCCGGACAGGCTGTCGCCGCAATGATGGATCAGCGCATTGACCAGCGTGCCGGTCCAATTGCCGGCGCCGGGATGGACGACAAGCCCGGCGGGTTTGTTGATGACGATCAGTTCGTCATCTTCATAGAGGATATCGAGGGCGATGTTTTCCCCCTGTGGCTCCGCCGGTTCCGGCTCCGGCATGGCGACCGAGACAGTTTCGCCCGGCGACATCTTGCACTTGGTCTCGACAACGGCCTTGCCGTCGACCAAGACCGCGCCCTGCCTGATCAGCATCTGCACGCGGCTGCGCGACATTTCCGGGCCGAGCCTGCCTGCCAGCCACTGATCGATGCGCTGGCCGGCATCGTCGGCGCCGGCCACGAGCACGATCGGTTCTGCCTGCATGAATTGGTCCTCTATCAATCCGGGGGCCTCTTCGTTATGAGCGCTCATCGAGAATCGTTCCGGAATGTTTGCCATGGCCCGCCCCGCCGCCGACGAAGACGCCGTTGTTGAAGGCGGGGAAAAGCCGCTCAACCCCGAGATCGAAAAGGTGCGCGGCAGGCTCATCCGCTTCATGGCCATCAATCTCGGCCTGCTCTTGCTGGCCCTTATGGTGGTGATCGCGGCGATTGTCTACAAATCACGCAAGGCAGCGCCGGTGAGCCCGCCGCTGGCCGGCGACATCCAGGTGCCCGCCGGCGAACCGCTCAGCGGAGACATCGTGCTGCCGGTCGGCGCCAGGGTGGTCAGCCAGTCGCTATCCGGCAATCGCGTCTCGATCGAGGCCGAACTTGTCGATGGCAGCCGCACGATCTTCGTCTACGATATGGGCGAGCGGCGCATAATCGGCCGCTTCGCAATCCGCAACAAATGAAGCCCGGCGCGCAATGACCGGCTTTGCCGAAAACCGTCATATCGCCACCGTTGCGCTGGTCGTCGACAGCTATGACGAAGCAATCGACTGGTATGTCGAGCGAATGGGCTTTGTGCTCCTGGAGAATGTGGACCTTGGCGGCGGCAAGCGCTGGGTGACGGTCGCGCCGGCCAGCGGGCGCGGCGCGCGGCTGCTTCTGGCCGAGGCCTCCGACGAGGCACAAAGGAAGAGCATCGGCAACCAGACCGGCGGGCGGGTTTTTCTCTTCCTGGAAACCGACAACTTTGCCCGCGATCATGCGGCGATGGTGGCGAAGGGCGTCGAATTTCGCGAGCCACCGCGCTTGGAGCCCTACGGCACGGTGGCGGTTTTCGCCGATCTCCACGGCAATCTATGGGACCTGATCGAGCCAAAACGCTAGCAGCAGCCAGCTTTTTCTTGATCCCGGGAAAGCCGGCGGACCCCAGTTGCTTTTTCTCCGCCGCCAGCCTATATCGCCGGTTCTTGAACGCGCCCATCGTCTAGCGGTCAGGACACCGCCCTCTCACGGCGGGAACAGGGGTTCGATTCCCCTTGGGCGTACCAAGAAGGCGACGGCTCAGCCGTTGATGATCCCTCCAGCATCAAACAATGTTCAAGGCCTCCGCGGAAGCTTCGTCATATGCGCGCATATGACCGCATGGAGCGCTGGCAAAAGCCGGGCTCGGAGCTATGGCATGGCGGCTTCGATTAACGTTTCGTTTACCTATAATCTGTCTATTGGAGACAATTCACCCGCGACCACGGATGTACTGGCGCTGCGGTGAAAACAAAGGTCGGCCCACTGCCGGCCTTTTGTTTTTTGGCCGGCCGCTGCGGGCGGGGCTGCCTCCAATGCTTTCGGCAAGAGCTTTCGCCAAAGCATATTGCCCTTGCCATCTCCAGCCCTACCATCAATTCTGACGATCGCACGCGGGCGGCCGGAAGGGTCGACGGTGGAGGAATTGCAATGAAAAGAACCGCTGGAATGCTCCTGATTAGCGGCGCATTGGCGATTGGCGCCACCTGCCCATCGGCTGCCGCCCAGCTCAACACGATGGAGGAAGTTGGCACGGCGATCCAGGCGTGCTGGACGCCGCCGGTGGATGCCGGAAATTCCATCGTCACGCTGAGCTTCAGCTTCAAGCGCGACGGCACGCTGCTTGGTCCGCCACGGCCGACCGCCGCCAAGGTGGCCGGCGACGACAAGGCGCGAAAGTCGTTCATCGACGCCGCAATGACCGCGGTGAAGGATTGCACGCCGCTCAGCCTTTCGCCGCAACTGGCGCAAGGGATTGCCGGCAACGTGTTCACCTTGCAATTCGTCTCTCCCAAGATCGGCCAATAGCTGTTTCCGCCGTGCAGGGCGCGCCGCGGCTTAATGTGCTAGCGCCGTTCGGCGTTCGGCGGATCGCCGATCCCGCTTCCATTTTTTACGCAATTCCTGCCGGAAAACATCTGCCAGGGTCAGCGAGCCGCTCAGGTAGCTACTACCAAACCATCTCGCCCAGCACCGCCCTCATCGGTCAGTGGCTGGTACGCCGCGCCTCGGCGTGCCGCGCCAGGTCGGGTGTCTCGAAGACGTAGTCGTTCCAGGCCGATTCCGGGATTTGCCCGGCCAGATAGCATTCCAGCAGCAGGTTTTGCTCGGCGCTCAGGGGCCTCGGGTCAAGTCCCAGGGAATGAAAAAGATTTCTTGTCAGTTCCGATACCGTGACCTGGATCGACATCTGCGTTCTCCTTCGCGCTTCAACGCGAAAGGTCGGACAAAGGTTTCAGGACCGGATGCCGATAACGCCGGAGTGATCCGGCAGGCCTGCCAGCCGTCGGTCCAGCTGCATTGTTTTGCAGTTCGTCTCAATCTCGAAATAAAAATGCAATATTGAATTCACAGGGGTTCTTCTATTAAACTAGAGACGAGTCTCTCAATGCATGGAGACTAGAAAGTTTAGATAAAACTCATTTAGTGAAAGCTTACCGAAGTCGAAAGAGTTGTCATTCCAGGTTCTCAGCAACAAGGGCCGCGTCCTTCCGATGATCCGTTTCTGGTCCCCCATGATGATCGCGCTCGTCACCCTGACCGTGCTCGCGCTCGGCATGTCCAGTTCTTATGCCGACAGTTGCAGTGCAATAAGAAATCAGTTGTCTTCGGCCGGCCGTGGCGGCGGCACGAGCCCCGAGCTTGCCCAGTTGCACCGCCAGCTTGCCGCGATCCAAGGCATCGAGAGGCAGCGCAAGTGTACGGCGAAAAATTCCCTCGGTGGTTTCTTCAACGCATGCGCCGATCTTGCCAGGAACAGGAGCGAGGTGCAGCGCCAGATCGCTGCGGCCTCCAATTCAGGCCGGGACATGTCGGGGCTGCGGGCACGTTTTGTCGCGCTTGGCTGCGCGCCAGCGGCAAAGCGCGCGGCGGCGAAGACCCAATCGGTGTCTGCGGCGGCGCCAGGGGCGAGGGCAACGGGCGCCGGCAACGCGATGCTGTTCTGCGTGCGCCTTTCGGATGGATATTTCTTCCCAGCACCCAAGTCGCAGTTCGCCGGCAGCGACGATGTGAAGGATATGGCCGATCAATGCCGCTACATCTGCGACGAGCCGGGCGTCGACCTCTATACGCTCAGCGACGTCAGCCTCGAAACCGAAAAGATGGTCTCTCTCGACACGCGCAAGCCCTACACCGATCTGCCGACCGCATTCCGCTACCGCGACGACGTCAATTTCAAGGCATGTGACCTAAAACGCTACTACAGCAGGGTCGCCGAATTGAGGGCCCGAACGGTAACGCCCACAAACATGACCAATGCCATCATCCCCTTGCCGTCGGCCAAGCCGGACCTCGGCAGCGTCGCGGCAATTCCCGCGGCGGACGCCGAAGCCTCCGGGGCGGCCCAGCATCAGTCGATAGAGGCCGGCAAGCGGCCGGTGAGAATAGTCGGCCCGGCCTTCTTCCCAGCCGAATGATCATCCGCCCCCGGTTGTAGGCGCCGGTTTCTCAGCCAAGGTCAGTTTTGGGTGGCACCCATCAGTCGCAGACCATGCGAACCCTCTTTCCGGGTTCGCTGACATTCCTGCATGCCAGGGGCTTTTCCTCATCGGAGGACGGCGGAGGTGGCCTCGAAACTCTTGAAAGATGACGTCTCGGTGCGGCGCGCGGCGCGGGCCTGCGCTCGGAAAACCGGGTTGGCGGTTGTGGCGGCGCCGGAAAAGCGCCGTTTTCCATTCCGGACGGCCCGTATTCCACATTGGGCGGCGGCCGGTCCCAGAAACGCCGGGCATCGAGCGGGCGCGGAATGACGACGGTGCCGTCATAGCTGCGCGAACAGCCGCTGCCGAAAAGCAGCGCCGCGCTCAGCAAGCAAGGCACAATCCGTCCAAACATCAGCAACACCCCAATATTGGCTTATAGCGCGGCTTCGATCCGGCCGACAACCGGGCGCAATGGCGCAGGCCAGGGCCCGTCCGGTGCGCAACGGCTTGTTAAGGTTAGCGGATCGTTAATGCTTCTCGGGCACATTCCGCCGACGAACCGCGGAGGGAGGGTTCGGCCTTGGATTCGGGGTGGGGACGGCATGGCTGAAGCGAACGAGACAGCCGGCGTGCGCGGCGAGCGCGGGTCGGGCGAAATGGCGGTGAACGACGCGGCTTCGTTCACCGCAGGCATGGATTTGGCCATGCTACGCCAGCTGGTCGAAACGGGCTCGGACTGGATCTGGGAGACCGACGCCGAGCTGCGCTTTTCCTGGCTTTCGCACAACTATCAGGCGGTCACGGGCATCGACCCGGCCGCTGTGCTTGGCCGCTTCCGGTTCGATTTCCTGAAGCAGGTCCTGAACGGCAACCGCAGCGCGGCAATGCATCTGGAGGATCTGCAGGCACATCGGCCGTTCCGTGACTTTGTCTACGAACTGAAGGGAGGTCGCGCCGATTGCCGCTGGGTGCTGACCTCAGGCTTTCCACGCTTCGATGACGAGGGGAAATTCGCCGGCTATCGTGGCATTGGACGCAATGTCACGGGATTGGCCGTCGCCTTCGAAGAACTGGAGCAGAAGCAGCAAGGAGAGGCGTCTTCGGGAGGCCTTCCCGACCTTCGCACGATGGTCGATTCGATGCCGATCGGGATCATGGTCCTCGACGCCGACCTGCGCGCCGAAGTGATCAACCAGGCCTTCTACAATTTGTGGAAAATCGATCCCCAGCGCGCCGGGATCGGCTCGGGCTTCCGCGAGTTGATGGAGGCCAGCCGCGCCGTCGATTCCTACGGCGCAGACGATGTTGCCTGGCGGCGCCATACCGCCGAGCGCGAGTCCGAGATCAGGGCCGGCGTCGCCGGCTCGAGACAATTGCCGCGCAATGACGGGCGTACCCTGGTTGCGTCGCTGGCCCCGCTGGCCGGCGGCAAGCGGCTCATCTCCTATGTCGATGTCACCGACATGAAGGATCGCGAGGCCGAGCTGGCCGACGCGCTGGAAAAGGCGCGACTGGCGGAAGCGGTGATCAACGGCGTCAAGGATCCGATCTTCGTCAAGGATGACGATCTGCGCTTCGTCTTCGTCAACGAGGCGTTTGCGGGCCTGTTCGGCCAGACGCCGCAAACCATGCTTGGCAAGCCCGGCGGCAATTTTCTCGCGCCGGCCGAGGTTGCGCTGTTCGAGAAAAGCGAGCGCGAGGTGCTGGCGACCGGGCGGCCTTACGAGGTGGAGGAAAGCTTCGAGGTCGACGGCGTCAACCGCTCGCGCGTCGTCAGGAAGAACCGCGTTAGAATGGTAAGCGGCCGCAACTACGTGGCCGGCTTCCTCTTCGACGTCTCGGACATGAAGGGCCGTGAGACCGAGGCGCAGGACGCCCGCAAACACCTGGCCAGCGTGCTGGAATCGCTGCCGGCCGCCGTGATCATCTACGACCGCGAGGACAATTTCGTTTTCGCCAACCGCAAGATGCAGGACACGCTGCCGGCGTTGAAGCCGGCGTGGCAGCCCGGCCGCACCTTCCGCGACGCGCTGGCACTCGGTCGTTCGGCCGGCTATTTCCGCTCGAGCGGCGATCCGCAGGTCGATGCGCTCTATGATGGCGATCTCGATCCCTGGCTGGACAGCATCCTCGCCCGCTACCACCTGCCATACTCATCCTTCGAACGTCTCAATCCCGACGGTCGCTGGTACCAGGTCTACGACATGCGCACCGACGACGGCACGTTCATCGGCGTGCGTGTCGATATCTCCGAGATCAAGAGCCGCGAAAAGGCGCTGCACGATTCGATGCGGCAGATCGACCTGTTCCGGCACGTGCTGGACGAACTGCCCGTGGCCGCCTTCATCAAGGCGCAGGACCTCAGCATCGAGTTCGTCAACAAGGCCTGGTGCGCGATCACCGGGCTCGCCAAGGAAGACGTTATCGGCCGCACCGATCGGCAGCTGTTCGGCGACGGGGATGGAGAAAGCTACAGCCTGGACGATACCGAGGTTGCCCTCACGGGCAGCGTCAGGGAGGTCGAGGAGCCCGTCACCCATCGCGACGGCACGGTGCGGCAGTTGATGACGCGCAAGAGCCGGCTGGTGGCGCTGGACGGATCGGTGCATCTGGTCGGCTCCAGCACCGACATCACCGAGGTCAAGGCGCGCGAGCGGGCGCTGGAAGAAAGCATGCGCGAGAACGAGGTGTTCCGCAGCCTGATCGACAACGTGCCGGTGTCGATCTACGCCAAGCGCTCCGATCTCAGGCAATTCTACGTCAACAAGGGCTGGTGCGATCTCACCGGCTTCAGCAAGCAGGACGCGATCGGCAAGACCGATATCGAAATTTTCGGGCCCGACGGCGAAGCCTTCGTCAATGGCGACCTCGCGGTGCTGCGCAGCGGCGAAACCCAGGAGGTCGAGGAGACGGTGATGCTCCCGGACGGCAGCGTGCGCCACCAGTTCGCCCGCAAGGGCGCGATGATCGCGTCCGACGGGTCGCTCTACCTGATCGGGTCGACCACCGACATCACCGAATTGAAGCTGCGCGAGGCGGAACTGCGCGAGGCGCGCCAGCGCGCCATACTTGCCGACCGCGCCAAGTCGGAATTCCTCGCCAATATGAGCCATGAGATTCGCACCCCGATGAACGGCGTGCTGGGCATGGCCGAACTCCTGGCCAAATCCGATCTCGATCCGAAGCAGAAGACCTTCACCGACATCATCGTCAAATCGGGCAACGCGCTGCTCACCATCATCAACGATATCCTGGATTTCTCCAAGATCGATGCCGGCCAGCTGGTGCTCGATCCCGCCCCCTTCAATCTCGCCGAGGCGATCGAGGACGTGGCGACGCTGGTGTCGACGCGGGCCAAGGAAAAGGACCTCGAGCTCATCGTGCGCATCGAGCCTGGGCTCGAAAGCCTGTTCATCGGCGATGTCGGCCGCATCCGGCAGATCGTCACAAACCTGCTCGGCAACGCGGTGAAGTTCACCGAAGAAGGCCATGTGCTCGTCGACGTCACCGGCGAAAGTGTGCCGGACGGAACCAGGCTGACGATCTCGGTCACCGACACCGGGATCGGCATCCCTGAGGAAAAGCTGAAACAGGTGTTCGAGAAATTCAGCCAGGTCGACACCTCCTCGACGAGGCGGCATGAGGGCACTGGGCTCGGGCTCGCGATCACCTCGCGGTTGGTCGAATTGATGGGCGGCGACATCGGCGTGGAAAGCGCCGAAGGCAAGGGGTCGACCTTCTGGTTCACGGTCACGCTGCCCAGGGCCGGACAACAGAACGCGCAGCGCATCATGCCGGTGGACGTGACCGGCGCGCGGGTGCTGATCGTCGACGACAATGCCGTCAACCGCGCCATCCTGACCGAGCAGATGACGTCATGGACCTTCGATTCCTGCGCGGCCGAGAGCGGCGCCGAGGGACTGAAAGTGCTGATCGCGGCCGCCGCCTACGGCGTGCCGGTCGATTGCGTCGTGCTCGATTATCAGATGCCCGAGATGAGCGGCGCCGAGATGGCAGGTGTCGTGCGCAACACCGCCGGGCTTGCCGACACGCCGATCATCATGCTGACCTCCGTCGACCAGTCGCTGGCCAACACCAGTTACCGCGATCTCGGCATTGATGCCCAACTCATCAAGCCCGCACGCTCCTCGGTGCTCCTGGAAACGCTGGTCGCCACCATCCAGCGGCATCGCCACGCCACGGATGTCGCCCGGCCGCTTGCTGTCGAGGGAGGCGGCGGGAACAATCCGCAGTCACCGCCACCGGCGGCAGGGCAACGCGCGTTGCTGCAGCCGCCGCCGGTCAGGCCTCGGCTTGCCGCGACTGGCGGCGAGCAGCGGCTGGACATCCTCGTGGCCGAGGACAATGAGGTCAACCAGATGGTCTTCACCCAGATCCTCGGCGAGACCGGCTACGGTTTCGAGATCGTCGGCAATGGCCGCAAGGCGCTGGACGCTTTCGGCAGGCTCAATCCGTGCATGATCCTGACGGACGTCTCGATGCCGGAGATGAACGGGCTCGAGGCAACCGCCGCCATCCGCCGGCTGGAAGAGGAAACCGGCACGCATGTGCCGATCGTCGGGGTCACCGCGCATGCGCTCAAGGGCGATCGCGAACGCTGCCTGGACGCCGGCATGGATGACTATCTGCCCAAGCCGATCAGCCCCAGGGCCCTGCTCGAAAAGGTCGAGCGCTGGGTCGGCGCCGGTCGCCAGGCCCGGCGCAACGCGGGATAGACTTTGCGCCTTCGGCCGGATTGCGGCGAGAATCAGTCGGGGTCGGCCGCTGCCCTTCGAGCAAGACTATGGTGCGATCGCACCATATCAAAGCCTGCGTCCAGCCGGGACAATGACGGCATCGAATTTCCGCTCTCTCTTCTAGTTACGGGCGGGAGCAGCGACCGCCAGTATGAAGCAGCGTCAATCTACCCCAACGGACCTGTTTTTGGCGATGGCCCGGCCAAGACATCCTCTGGCCTCGAGCAACGCGCTCCCGTCCGGCTTTTCTTCGATCAGCGATCCATGCCGAATCCGATGGCTGTTTGGGTGGCCGGATCGCGCAAGTCCCTGATTCCCGAAGGCAAACCGGCGCCATGCCGCAGCCGCTAATCGCCATCGCCTTTCCAAGCGCCGGCGACGCGTTACCGGGCTGACACGAAACTGTCATGCGACTGTTATAATCGAACGCTATTGGCCTCAGCGGGCGCTGGCAAGGAATGGCGCCGAGAGACCATCTTCCGAACAGGAGCAGGCCATATGAGACATTTCATCCGCTCGGCGGCCGTTGCGATCGCAATGGCTGCGGCGTCCACCCTCACCCTTTCCGCGGCAATGGCAGCTGACATCTCCGGTGCCGGCGCCACCTTCCCTTACCCGATCTATGCGAAGTGGGCCGATGCCTACAAGAAGGAGACCGGCATCGGTCTCAACTACCAGTCGATCGGCTCGGGCGGCGGCATCAAGCAGATCAAAGCCAAGACCGTCACCTTCGGCGCTTCCGATGCGCCGCTGAAGGGCGAGGATCTCGAATCCACCGGACTTGCACAGTTCCCGATGGTGATGGGCGGCATCGTTCCGGTCGTCAATCTCGAAGGCATCAAGCCGGGCGAACTGGTGCTCGACGGCCCGACGCTGGCCGATATCTTCGTCGGCAAGATCACCAACTGGAATGACGCGGCGATCGCCAAGCTCAATCCCGACGTCAAGCTTCCCGACCAGGCGATCGCCGTCGTGCATCGCTCCGACGGTTCGGGCACCACGTTCAACTTCAGCTACTACCTGGCCGACGTCAGCGCCGACTGGAAGTCGAAGGTCGGCGTCAACACCGCGCTCGAATGGCCGGTTGGCATCGGCGCCAAGGGCAATGAAGGCGTCGCCAACAACGTCTCGCAGACCGGTGGCTCGATCGGCTATGTCGAATACGCCTACGCCAAGCAGAACAAGTTGACCTATGCCGACATGATCAACAAGGACGGCAAGAAGGTCGAGCCGACGGCGGCGGCGTTCTCGGCGGCGGCGGCCAATGCCGACTGGAGCTCGCAGCCTGGTTACGGCGTCATCCTGGCCAACCAGCCGGGCGCCGAATCCTGGCCGATGACGTCGGCGACCTGGATCCTGGTCTACAAGAAGCCCGGCGACGTGGCGGCGACCGGTGAAGCGCTCAAGTTCTTCGCCTGGTCCTACGCCAAGGGCGACGACATGGCCGGGGCGCTGGACTACGTTCCGATCCCCGACGCGGTCGTCAAGAGCGTCGAGGACATGTGGGCCAAGGACATCGTCGGCGAAGACGGCAAGCCGCTCTATTCCGCCATGTAATCCCTGCTGAACGAGGAGGGCGCTTCACGGCGCCCTCCCTGTCTTCCTTGAAACGCGAGGGCCAGATGACCGCCGTCTCCGAAGCCATGCCATCGTCGGCCGCCATGCGGGCCAGGGAAGCGACGGTCCGACGCTTCGCGCTCACCGATACGATTTTCCGGACGGCGACACGCTTTTCCGCCATCCTCGTCCTGCTCATCCTCGGCGGCGTGGCGATTTCGCTGTTTGCCGGCTCGTGGGAAGCGCTGTCGAAATTCGGGTTCTCCTTCCTGACGACCGAATCGTGGAACCCGGTCACCGAGAATTTCGGAGCGCTGGCCCCGATCTACGGAACCATCGTCACCGCCGCCATCGCCATCCTGATCGCCGTTCCCATCGGCATCGGCATCGCCATCTTCCTTACCGAACTCTGCCCGCGGCCACTCCGGCGCCCCATCGGCATCGCCGTCGAGCTGCTTGCCGGCATACCCTCCATCATCTACGGCATCTGGGGCCTGTTCGTGTTCGCGCCGTTCCTGCAGACGACGGTGCAGCCCTTCATCATCAAGCTTTTCCACGACGTGCCGGGACTCTCCAGCCTGTTTGCCGGCCCGCCCTACGGCATCGGCCTTCTGACCTCGGCGCTGATCCTTGCCATCATGGTCCTGCCCTTCATCACCTCGATCACCAAGGATGTCTTCGACACGGTGCCGGCGGTGCTGAAGGAATCGGCCTACGGCATCGGCTGCACGACCTGGGAGGTCACGCGCCGCGTCGTCATCCCCTATACCCGAGTCGGCATCATGGGCGGCGTCATGCTCGGCCTCGGCCGCGCGCTCGGCGAAACCATGGCGGTAACCTTCGTCATCGGCAACGCCCACCGCATCAGCGCCTCGCTGTTCGCGCCCGGCACGACGATCTCGGCGACCATCGCCAACGAGTTCACCGAAGCCGACGGCGATCTCTATACGTCTTCGCTGGTGGCGCTCGGCCTGATCCTGTTCGTCATCACTTTCCTGATCCTTGCCCTTGCGCGCTACATGCTGCTGCGCATGGACAGCCGCACGGGAGCCTGACCGATGTCGACGGCCACATCGCTTCACAATCGACGCAAGCGCAGGAATGCCGTGATGATGACGCTATGCGTCGCGGCGGCGGGCATCGGCCTGGCCTGGCTGGCGCTGATCCTCGGCGCACTGCTCTATAAGGGCCTGTCGGGTGTTTCGCTCTCTGTGTTCACCGAAATGACACCGCCGCCCGGCGATGCCGGCGGCCTGCTCAATGCCATCTACGGCAGTATCATGATGACAGTCATCGCCGTCATCGTCGGCACGCCGATCGGTGTCCTCGCTGGGACCTACATGGCCGAATATGGCCGCTTCTCGCGCCTCACCACCGTCGTGCGCTTCATCAACGACATCCTGCTGTCGGCACCCTCGATCATCGTCGGCCTGTTCGTCTACGAGCTGCTGGTGCGGCCGATGGGACATTTCTCGGCGATTGCCGGTGCCGTCGCACTGGCCATCCTGGTCATCCCGGTCGTCGTTCGCACCACGGAGGACATGCTCAACCTGGTGCCGAACGCCCTGCGCGAGGCCGGCGCCGCGATCGGCGCGCCGCGCTGGGTGGTCATCCGCTCGGTCGCCTACCGTGCGGCGCTGTCGGGCATCGTCACCGGCATATTGCTGGCCATCGCCCGCATTTCCGGCGAGACGGCGCCGCTGCTCTTCACGGCACTCAACAACCAGTTCTGGTCGAGTAATCTCAATGCGCCGATGGCCAGCCTGCCCGTCACCATCTTCCAGTTCGCTCTCAGCCCCTACGAGGAATGGCAGCAGCTGGCGTGGACCGGCGCACTCATAATCACCCTTACGGTTCTCGGGCTGAGCATCTTCGCCCGCAGCCTTACCGGACGCAGAGAGGACAGATGAAACCGATGTTGTCCACCGAGTTGAATACGCCCGAAGTCGCGGTCGAGAAAGCCAAGATCGAGGTCAAGGGCCTCAATTTCTACTATGGCCAGTCGAAGGCGCTGAAGGATATCAGCCTGTCGCTGCCCGAGCGCAGCGTCACCGCCTTCATCGGGCCTTCGGGCTGCGGGAAGTCGACGCTGCTGCGCGTCTTCAACCGCATCTACGAGCTTTACCCGAGGCAGAGCGCCGAGGGCCAAGTGCTGCTCGACGGCCAGAATATCCTCGACCGTTCGCAGGATCTCAACCTGCTCAGGACCAAGATCGGCATGGTGTTCCAGAAGCCGACGCCGTTCCCGATGTCGATCTACGAGAACATCGCCTTCGGCGTCAGGCTCTATGAGAAGCTCAGCAAGGCGGAGATGGACGGCCGTGTCGAGCAGGCGCTGAAGCGCGCGGCACTGTGGAGCGAGGTCAAGGACAAGCTCAACGCCAGCGGCCTCAGCCTTTCGGGCGGCCAGCAGCAGCGCCTCTGCATCGCCCGCACGGTGGCGGTGAAGCCGGAGGTCATCCTGCTCGACGAGCCTGCCTCGGCGCTCGATCCGCTGTCGACCGCCAAGATCGAGGAGCTGATCGACGAGTTGCAGGCCGATTATACGATCGTCATCGTCACCCACAACATGCAGCAGGCGGCGCGCGTGTCGAAGCAGACCGCCTTCATGTATCTGGGCGAGCTGGTCGAGTTCGACCGCACCGAGAAGATCTTCACGTCGCCCCGCGAGAAGCGCACGCAGGACTATATCACCGGCCGCTTCGGCTGATCCCAGGCATACGAGGACCAAGATCATGGCCGAACACACAGTCGCAGCCTTTGACGAAGATCTCGGACAGATCAGCAGGCTGATCCGCGACATGGGCGATCTCGCCTCATCGATGGTCGGCGGCGCGACCAAGGCGCTCCTGAATTCCGACAACGCGCTCGCCCAGCGCGTCGTCTCCGACGACGCGATCATGGATGCGCGCCAGCGCGAACTCGACGACCGCGCCATCACCCTGATCGCCAAGCGGCAGCCCATGGCGGACGATCTGCGCCATGTCGTCGGCTCGATCCGCATGGCGGGCGATCTCGAACGCATCGGCGATCTCGCCAAGAACATCGCCAAGCGCGTCGGCACCGTCGGCCTTGCCGCCACGCCGCGCGACCTGTCGCACTCCATCGACGCCATGGCGCAGCTTGTGCTGATCCAGGTCCAAGGCGTGATCGAGGAGTATGCGGCGCGCGATGCCGCGGCACTTGCCAAGCTGCGCGCCGACGATGAACGCATCGACGTCAAATACACGTCGGTCTTCCGCGAGCTGCTGACCTACATGATGGAGGATCCGCGCAACATCACCGCCTGCACGCATCTTTTGTTCTGCGCCAAGAATCTCGAGCGCATCGGCGATCACGTGACCAACATTGCCGAAAATGCCTATTATGTGCTGACCGGCACGCAATTGCCCGCCAATCGCCCGAAGCAGGACGAGACGGCGATGTCGGCGCCAGCGGCTTGACGGCAGGGGTGACCAGTCGATGATCGCGCCACGCATCATGGTGGTGGAGGACGAGGAGCCGCTGGGTGTGCTGCTCCGTTACAATCTGGAATCGGAGGGTTATCAGGTAGAGGTGGTGACGCGCGGCGACGAAGCCGAGATCCGCTTGCAGGAGAATGTCCCTGACCTTCTTGTGCTCGACTGGATGGTGCCGGCGGTGTCCGGCATCGAGCTCTGCCGCCGTCTCCGCATGCGGCCCGAGACCGAGCGGCTGCCGATCATCATGCTGACGGCGCGCGGCGAGGAAAGCGACCGGGTGCGCGGTCTCTCCACCGGCGCCGACGACTATCTGGTCAAGCCGTTCTCAACGCCGGAATTCATGGCACGCGTCAAGGCGCTGCTGCGCCGCGCCAAGCCCGAAGTTCTGTCCAGCGTGCTCAAGGTCGGCGACATCGTGCTCGACCGTGAATCGCACCGGGTCTACCGCAAGAAAAGCGAGATCCGGCTCGGGCCGACCGAGTTCCGCCTGCTCGAATTCATGATGCGACATCCCGGCCGCGTGTTCTCGCGCAGCCAACTGCTCGACAATGTCTGGGGCGAAACGATCTATATCGACGAGCGCACCGTGGACGTGCATGTCGGCCGGCTGCGCAAGGCGGTCAACAATGGCCGCATGCCTGACGTGATCCGCACCATTCGGGGCGCGGGGTATGCGATTCGCGAAGACTAGGGATATGTCACGCAACGTTCTCGCCCACGCCTGATTTCGCCTGTGCCCCCGGCGCGAAAATCTCCTGGTCGACGAAGGTCAGCGCGCGCATGGCGCAGCCCTCGCGGATCAGTGGCAGTTCGTTCGGCTCGGTGTCGAAGGAAATCGATTTCGAGTGCTGGCCGCCGGCGGTCTGGGCAATGGCCTCGCGCAGAGCCGGCTCGATCAGGTCGAAGGCGGCGGCGCTGACGCCGACCATGGCGACCGGCGCCGGATCGATCAGCGCGAACAGGCTGCCAAGGCCGTAACCCAGCGCCTCGCCGGCCTTGCGGTAGGCTTCGCGCTCCGGCCCGTCCTTTTCGCGCGCCGAGGCCGCCAGGGTGCGCATGTCGGCGTCGCTGACGTCGACGGGCTCGGTGTCCTCGCCAAGCTGCCTCGCGTTGCGCCAGATGGCATAGTTGCCGGCATAGGCCTCGACGCAGCCGCGCCGCCCGCAGCGGCAGAGCGCCCCGCCGGGGCGATGGATCATGTGGCCGAACTCGCCTCCGGATGAATGGGTGCCGGTGAACAGTTCACCCTTCAGCACCAAGCCCATGCCGATGCCGTGCGACAAAAGGATGGCGATGAAGTCGTCGCGGTAGCGCTGGGGATCGCGCCAGCGCAGCGCCACCGCCATCATGTTGCAATCGTTCTCCATGGTGGCGGGAATGCCGAACTCGGCCTCCAGTATGTCGGCGAAGGCGATGTCGGTCTGCGGCGTGATCGGCGACCACAGCATGGTGCGCGCATCCGTGTCGGTGATGCCCTGGATCGCCAGCGCGATACGGGCGATGCTGCCGACGTCGAGGTCGGGATCCTCGAACCGCCGCCTGACGATGGCCACGCATTCGCCGATCAGCGCCTCGCGCGACAGGGTGAGCGTGTCCAGCCGGCGCTGCTCTTCAGATATCACCTGGCCGGCATAGTCGATGACGGCGACGGAGAGAAAATTCAGCGACAGCACCACGGTCATCACCGCCGCGGCTTCAGGGTTGAGGCTGAGGCCGACCTGCGGCCGGCCGCGTTTCAGCGCACCGGCCTCGCTCGGCTTGCTCTGCGCCAGGATGCCTTCGCCAATCAGGTCGGAGGAGATCGCCGATATGGTGGAATGGCTGAGCCCGGTGGTCGCGGCAATCTCGGTGCGCGAGGGCTGCCCGGCACGGCGCACGGCCGCGATCACCATCGCCCGGTTGCGTCGGCGCAAATCGTCGTGGCGGATTCCGACCGACATGTTTCTCGCATCCTCCCCGTCGCCGCGTTCTCTCCCCAGGATCCCGACGACCGTCAAATACTGGCAGAACCGGCCTTGGCTGTCATTATTTATTCCGGAGCTCGAAAAAAATTCACGAGGACATCAAAATACATCAGAATCGACGTTGACAGCGTTCCGACGATGGACCAGTGTTTTTTCGAGGCTCGAAAAAATAGAGCCTTTGTGCCGGCCTACGGGCCTGTTTGGTCGCGCCATACGCGGCGCAGGGAGGATTAAGATGAAGAGATTCACAGCCGCCATCCTGGCGGGTGTCGCCATGTCGCTGACGCTCGCGTCGGTCGCGCAGGCGAAGGACAAGGTCATCGGCGTTTCCTGGTCGAACTTCCAGGAAGAGCGCTGGAAGACCGACGAGGCCGCCATGAAGAAGGCGATCGAAGCCGCCGGCGACAAGTATATTTCCGCCGACGCCCAGTCCAATCCCGGCAAGCAGCTCACCGACGTCGAGAGCCTGATCTCCCAGGGCGCCAATTCGCTGATCATCCTGGCGCAGGACGCCTCCGCCATCGGCCCGGCGGTGCAGAAGGCGCTCGACGAAGGCATTCCGGTCGTCGGCTATGACCGCCTGATCGAGAACAAGGACGTCTTCTATCTGACCTTCGACAACAAGGAAGTCGGCCGCATGCAGGCCCGCGAAGTGTTCAAGGTGAAGCCGGAAGGCAACTACGTCTTCATCAAGGGCTCGGGTGCCGATCCGAATGCCGATTTCCTGTTCTCGGGCTCCATGGAAGTGCTCAAGGACGCCATCGACAGCGGCAAGATCAAGAATGTCGGCGAAGCCTATACGGATGGCTGGCTGCCGGCCAATGCGCAGAAGAACATGGAGCAGTTCCTGACCGCCAACGACAACAAGGTCGACGCGGTCGTCGCGGCCAATGACGGCACTGCCGGCGGCGTCGTCGCGGCGCTGACGGCTCAAGGCCTGGCCGGTACCGTTCCGGTCTCGGGCCAGGACGGCGACCACGCGGCGCTGAACCGCATCGCGCTCGGCACGCAGACCGTGTCGGTGTGGAAGGACGCGCGTGAACTCGGCAAGAATGCCGCCGAGATCGCCTCGCAGCTGGCCGACGGCAAGAAGATGACCGATATCGCCGGCGTCAAGGACTTCACAACGCCCGGTGGGAACACCGTCAAATCGCTGTTCCTGACCCCGGTTGCGATCACCAAGGACAATCTCAACGTCGTCATCGACGCCGGCTGGATCAAGAAAGACGAGGTCTGTGCCGGCGTCGCGGCGGGCAGCGTAGCGGCCTGCAACTGATCTTCCATTTCATGCGATGAACGCCGCGGCTGCCAAGCCGCGGCGTTTTTTCAAGAAAATTTGTTTTTCCGCCCCGGGCGGGTAACTTCTAGGCTGGCTTCCGGCATCCCGCATCGGACGGGCAGGCCGGCGGGAGAAAATCATGACCGATACGACGTCCAACCCGCAGGCCGACACCGCGCGTGCGTCGGAACTCGGCGCCGTCGCCCGGTTCCTTAAGGCGACCGAGATCGACACGCGCATGCTCGGCATGATCGGCGCGCTGCTGCTGATCTGGATCGGGTTGCATGTCTTGTCCAGCCTGCGTCTCGGCGTCAATCCGCTCGATTTCGACAGCCGTACCTTTCTCACGCCGCGCAATCTGTGGAACCTGTCGGTGCAGACCTCGGCCGTCGCCATCATGGCCTGCGGCATGGTGCTGGTCATCGTCATGCGCAATATCGATCTGTCCGTCGGTTCCGCCGAAGGGTTGATCGGCATGGTCATGGGCTTCGCCCAAGTGCATTTCCTAGTGCGCTTCGTCGGGCTTGAGCTTGGCAACCCATGGATCTGGGTGCTGGCGCTGGTCATCGGCCTGGTGCTCGGTCTGTTGATCGGCGCCTTCCAGGGCTTTGTCATCGCCTATCTCGAAGTGCCGGCCTTTATCGTGACGCTGGGCGGGCTTCTGGTCTGGCGCGGTGCGGCATGGTGGGTTACCAGCGGCCAGACGGTGGCGCCGCTCAACGCGACGTTCCAGCTGATGGGCGGCGGCCCGGCCGGATCGATCGGCGCGACCTGGAGCTGGGTGGTCGGCATCGCCGCCTGCCTTGCGGTGGTGCTTGCGCTGTTCAACGGGCGGGTACAGCGCAAGCGCTTCCGTTTCCCGCTGCGTCCGATCTGGGCCGAGACGCTGATCGGCGTGGTCACCTGCGCCGTCATCATGGGCGCGGTTTGGCTGGCCAATTCCTATCCATGGCCTGTCGGCATCGTGAACAGATATGCAGCCGCCAACAACATAACCGTGCCCGAGGGCGGCCTGTTCATCGCCCACGGCATCGCCATACCGGTGCTGATGGCCATCGCCGTCGGGCTGGTCATGACCTTCATCACCAAACGCACCCGTTTTGGTCGCTATGTCTTTGCCATTGGCGGCAATCCGGAAGCAGCCAACCTCGCCGGCATCAATACGCGCTGGATCACGATGAAAGTGTTCATGATCATGGGCGTGCTGGCCACGATCGCCGCCGCGATCTCGTCGGCCCGGCAGAACTCGGCCACCAACGTGCTCGGAACGCTCGATGAATTGCTGGTGATCGCGGCGGCCGTCATCGGCGGCACGTCGCTCGCCGGCGGTTCGGGAACGATCATCGGCGCCATGCTGGGCGCGCTTCTGATGCAGTCGCTGCAATCCGGCATGGTGCTGCTCGGCGTCGACTCGCCTCTGCAGAGCATCGTCGTCGGCGCCGTGCTGGTCATCGCGGTGTGGCTCGACACCGTCTATCGCAAACGCGTTTGAGGGAGGAGGACAATCATGGCTGACAGGATCGCTCCCGCCGGCAACCCGCTGGTCGACATGCGCAACATCTCAATCGCGTTCGGCGGCATTCGCGCCGTCGACGATGCCTCGATCGATCTTTTCCCCGGCGAGGTCGTGGCCCTGCTCGGCCATAACGGCGCCGGCAAGTCGACACTGATCAAGATCCTGTCGGGCGCCTACAAGCGTGACGCGGGCCAAATCTTCGTCAACGGCGAAGAGGCTTCGATCTCCAACCCGCGCGATGCCAAGAAATACGGCATCGAGACGATCTACCAGACCCTGGCGCTCGCCGACAATGTCGACGCCGCCGCCAACCTGTTCCTCGGCCGCGAGCTGAGGACCGCCTGGGGCACGCTCGATGATGTCGCCATGGAGGCCGAGGCGCGCAAGGTGATGGGCAGGCTCAATCCCCGCTTCCAGCGCTTCAAGGAGCCGGTGATCAAGCTGTCGGGCGGACAGCGGCAGTCGGTGGCGATCGCACGCGCGATCCTGTTCAACGCCCGCATCCTGATCATGGACGAGCCGACGGCAGCACTTGGACCGCAGGAAACGGCCCAGGTCGGGGAACTGGTCAGGCAGCTCAAGTCCGACGGCATCGGCATCTTCCTGATCAGCCATGACATTCACGACGTATTCGAACTGGCCGACCGGGTGTGCGTCATGAAAAACGGCCAGGTCGTCGGCACTGCCCGCACCACCGATGTGACCCAGGACGAGGTGCTGGGCATGATCATCCTGGGCAAATGTCCGCCTGGCGCCATTCCCGGACCAGGCGCGCTGAAGATCGCCGCCTGAAGCCTGCTGGCCTGAGCCCGTTACCGATCTGCCGATCAGGTGATATGCCAGCCGGCGGGATGGCTTGGCCTTGCCATTGTGTTGACCGGGCGACTTGCCCATAAAGGGCTCACATGCTGATAGGCCGCATTATCCGTTGAAGAAGCTTTTTCCAATCGTCGCTTTCGTTGCCGTTGCGCTGATCAGCATGACAATGGCGGGGTTCGCCTATTTCGCGACGCAAGAGGCGGCTCGCATCAAGTTCGACGCGACCGCGGACGATGCGCTCAACCGTATCGAGAGCCGGATAGACCTGCAGCTGTCGCTGCTGCGCTCGTCGCAAGCCTTGTTCGACGCCCGCAATGGCGACATCTCGCAGAGCGAGTTCAAAGCGTTCTTCAATGCCCTCAACGTCGATACCAATTTCGCCGGCCTGCGCGGCATCGGCTTTCTCCGGCTGGTGAAAGCAGGCGACGAGGCGACGGTCGAGCGCGACATGCTGCATGACCAGGGCACCAGGCGTGCGATCTATCCGGACACCACCCAGCCATGGCGGACGCCCGTTGTGCTGTTCGAGCCGCTCGACCCGTCCAATAAGGCCAGCATCGGCTATGACATGTTCACCGAGCCCGTGCGGCGCGCGGCAATCGAGAAGGCAATGGCAGATGACCAGCAGCACGCGAGCGGGCTGGTGCAACTCGGCCAGGACACGGGTGCAGCACAGACCTTCACCGGCTTTCTCGTCTTCGTGCGGCTCAACGTCGAGACCGCACCTGATGCCATAAACGCATCGCGATCCTCGACGGTAGGCTTTCTCTACGCGGCCTTCCGGGCCAGGGAGTTGTTCCAGATCGCGCTCAGCCGCGCGCCGCTGCTGCCGGTCAACACCGAAATCTACGATGGCGGCGTCGATCCGGATCATCTGCTGTTCCGGTCGGAGACGCCGCCCGTGTCGGGCTTTGGCGACAGGCTGCTGGTCACCCGCAAGATCAGCGTGGCGGGCCGTCCGTGGACCGTGCAGTTCAGGCCGACAAGCGCCTTCTCGCAGCCATCATCACGGGCCATCCCGGTCATGCTCGGCCTGTTCGGGTTGCTGCTGGCCGGCGCCATCGCGCTTGTCGCGCGCTATCAGGAGCGAGCCTACGAGGCAGCGTCGCTGCTGCATGAGACGACGGAAAAGAGCCTGCTCGAAAAGGATTTGATGCTGCAGGAGATGAAGCATCGCATCAAGAATTCGATCACGCGAGTGCTGGCGATCGCGCGCCAGACCGCGTCACGTGCCAGCGACGTCAATGAGTTCTCGGCATCTTTCTCGGCCCGGCTGCAGGCAATGGCCGCGTCCCAGGACATGCTGACGCGCTCGCGCTGGCAGAAGGCGGATCTCGGCGATCTCCTGCGCATCGAGCTTGGCCAAGTGTTCGGAAAGGAGCTGCCGGAAGAGCTTTTGTCCGGGCCGGAGGTGCTGCTTGACGAAACCACGACGCAGGCACTGGGCCTCACCTTCCACGAACTGGCAACGAATGCGCTGAAATATGGCGAGGCCGGCAATACGGTCGGCGCCCTCAGGATCGAATGGTCGGTCGAAGGGCGCGGGCGTGGCCGGGTCTTGGCTCTGAGCTGGCAGGAAACCGGGCAGAAGAAGGTCGACGCCCCGGCCACGACCGGCTTCGGCACCAAATTGATCGACCTCAATGTCACGCGTGAGCTGCGTGGCACGATCCACCGCGATTATCGCGATGACGGATTGAATGTGGAAATCAGGATTCCGCTGCCGGCGTGAATGCCATCGGGCCTTGGCGGAATCGCTCGAGGCTTCACGCGGCGGCCAATAAATTGCCGCACGGCTGCCGGGTTCGCGAATGAGCCCGACAGCGCGCGATTCAAGTTGCTCGGGGCGGTTCAGCGTCTGATAGATCGCCGATCCGCTCCTTGCTCGCAATTCCGGCGGGAAAACCGCTCCGCGCTTTTCCCGCCGGAATTACCTTAGTTGCAGCGAGCCGTGTAGATGCGACCCCGATGATCGCGATACTGGCAGTATCCATTGCGCAGGTTGCGGACCAGCAGGCCGGAGCCGGCACCGACGGCCGCGCCGATCAGCGCGCCCTTGCCGCCGCCGACCAAGCCGCCCACGCCGGCGCCGATCAAGCCACCGCCGACGACATCCTGCTCGGTCGAGGTACAGCCGCTGACGGCGACCACGGCAGCCATGGCAATAAGAATTTTCCGCATAGGGTCACTCCTCACTTCGTGTCCTCACTTTAATAAGCTCCAGCCGTCACTTAGCATGAAAAAACGACCTTTGCTGCTCCAATTTATTGTTGGTGAAGAGAGTCTTTTTCTGGGCGCAGCTTTCCGATGCCTCGGCCGCCGAAAAACCCGAGCGATGTGCGCGCGCGAACGTGGGGGCGGGATCAGGCCAGCTGGGACAGGGCGATCAGGACAATTGCCGCGGCCAACGCCGGAGCGACGATGGGCAGCAGGATGCCATGAGCAACCGGCGATGCCGTGGATGTCTCGGGATCCTGGAATTCGCCCATCGAAATGCGAGCGGCCTGCTCGAGTCTGTTGATATCGGCGACCGTCAAGGCGCTCCTCCCCACTATGCTGCGGCAAAGCCCTCGAAAGCATGCTCGTCGGCTCGGCAGTTCCATCGGTATCTGGCAAAAACAGCATCTGCTTCTATGGTGAACAGCCGGTTAAAAAATGGCGGTCGCCTACTCCGTCTCGAAATTGCCGTGCGGAACAACGAGATGGTATTCGAGGCGACCATCCGCGATCTCGAGGCGCGCCGTTCCGTTCAGGGAAGAGGGCACTACGCGTTCCAGTGCGACGCTGCCGAAGCGCTTTTTGCCCTCTTGGTTGCTGTCGGTTCCTATGGTTTCGGCCCAGGTCAGCGACAGGGCAATGCCGCCATCGGCGGCGGTGTCGAGGACGGCGGTCACTTCGACGAAGCCCTCCGGCCGCGACAGGGCGCCATAGCTGACCGAGTTGACGGCCAGTTCATGCATCGCAAGGCCGATATGCAGCGCGGCGTTGGGGTTGAGGTAAGGATTTGCGCCGCGGAAGCGAAGGCTGTGCGACGCGTCCGTCCCGTAGCGGCCGACCTGACCGGCGACGAGTTCGCGAAGGGCAGCACCGCGCCAGTTGGAGGAGGTTACCAAATCCTGGGAGGAGGCCAGCGACTGGAGCCGGCCGCGAAAGCGGGTCAGGAAATCGCCGATGCTGTCGGAATAGCGTCCCGTCTGGGTGGCGATGCTCTGGATGATTGCCAGCAAATTCTTCGAGCGGTGCGTGACTTCGCGCAACAGCGTCGTCAGCGTCTGTTCGCGGCGTCGCTGCTCGGTCGTCTCGACCATGGTGGTGACGACACCTTGCACGTCGCCGGCCTCGCCATGGTCGGCGTCGATCCAGACCTGAAACCAGCGCATGCCGTCCTCCATCGGGACGCCGATCTCGAGGCGCTGCGGATCGCCGCTTGCGACGACGCTGCGCTTGGCAGCGCCAATGCGGTCGGCCTGTGCCGGCGGCAGGATGCCGTCGCCCTCGCTGCTGTCGGCGGCCCAGGGCGCACGCATGTTCCGCGCCCAGACCGTTTTTATGTCGCGGTCCTGGTAGAGGACGGAAATGCCGGCATTGTGCAGTGCGTGGAGAAGCGCCCGGCCAAGTTGCATGCCGCTTTCGGCGGGATGCAGGGCGATGACCTCGTCCCCCCGCTCGTTCTTCTTGGTATCTCGAGCCCTGGAACGCATCCGACCTGTTCACCCAACTCAGGCTGAACGGCTCACCGTCCAATGGGTTCCAAGGCAGGTTTTACGGGAACCAGACGCCCAAAAGCGGTCCGCCGGGCGGCGTCCTTGTGAGACACCACCCGGCGGTGGCTGGAAACCGTTTGAGGGGTGCGGCTTCCAGTGTTCGCCTGATAACTCTCAGGCCCGTCTGAACAGGCCGGCGAGAAGCGAAATGATGAGGAAAGCGAGAAAGATGAAGAACAATATCTGCGCTATCCCGGCAGATGTACCGGCAATGCCGCCGAAACCAAGCGCGCCGGCGATGATTGCCACGACGAGAAATACGAGCGCCCAGTAAAGCATGGTTCCATCTCCTTCCAACTATGTGAGAAAAACGTGGGTGGATGCGGTTTGTTCCACTTTTTGCCGAAAAAGACGATCCCCCCGCGCACCATCGTGGCGCGGAAAAGCAAGGCGCGGCCAGCGGAACCTTCCGGCTGGTCGCGCCCTGCTTTTGCGCGCGTTTGCGACTTCAGTTGCGCATCGCTATGCGGCTGCTTTCGCCTGCCGGTCGAAGAACAGAGCCTGGCTGATCAACGCCTTGACCATGTCCGGGTTGAACGGCTTCGTCACCAGGAACGCCGGTTCGGGCCGCTCGCCGGTCAGGAGACGCTCGGGAAAGGCGGTGATGAAGATCACCGGCACGGAAGTCGACGACAGAATCTCGTTCACCGCCTCGATGCCCGAGCTGCCGTCGGCGAGTTGGATGTCCGCGAGCACCATCTTCGGCCGCGTCTTGCCGAACATCGTCACCGCTTCGGCATGGGTGCGGGCGGTGCCGACGACCCGATGGCCCAGGCTCTCGACCATCTCCTCTATATCCATGGCGATGAGCGGTTCATCCTCGATGATCAGCACGTCGGTCGCCACCTGGCGGGAAATCTCGTTGCTCGCCTGGGCAAGCAGTTCTGAGAATTCCTGTTCGCCGACGCCAAGAATTTCGGCCGCCTCATCCTCGCTGAAACCCTCAACGGCCACCAGAAGGAAGGCCTGGCGGGGAAGCGGCGCGATCGCATTGAGATTGGCCGCAGCGCGCTGTTCCCATGCCGATTGCGCCTGTTCTTGTGGAACGCGGATGGCGACGGACGTGAACAGTTTGGCGAAGACCTTGTACAGCGCGATTCGGTCGCTGGATGCCTCGGGAAAAATGTCGACATCGGCGATGATGGCCTCGAGCATCGCGGCAACCAGCGCGTCGCCGCTCTCCTGCGATCCCGATACGGCACGCGAGAAGCGGCGCAGGAACGGCAGGTGCGGAGCGATGGTGGCGGATAAACTCATGACGGACGTCTCCCTCAGATGACGTGATTGACTAAAAATGCAGGTCAAGCCCCATTGCAAGCCCCAACGACACAAACGCGGGCTTTCGCAAAAAGTTCCGGCCCCGGGAACTAATACGCCTGAACGGCGTTTGAATTGGGGATGGGCAACCAGACGAGGATGCCGCTTGTGTTGTGTTGAGTTATGTTGAGCGGCTATGGGGCTGGATTAAAGGGCGAAATGAAGGAAATGACGAAAGATGTCTTGACTGGCGCCTCAATCAGGCGCCGGAACGGCGTGGGCGACCCGCTCGGGCCGAATTCCGAAATCGGACGCAAACTCAAGCAGTATTACGACGAGCTGGTCTCCGACGATGTGCCGGATCGTTTCGCGCAGTTGCTCAGCCAACTGGAGCGGGCCGAGCCCGCACAGAAAAAGGACTGAGGCATGGCAACGGTCTCACAAGGCTTCAAGACCGATCTGCTTGGGGCAATACCGAGCTTGCGTGCCTTCGCAGTGTCACTGACGCAGAATGCCGACAAGGCCGACGACCTCGTGCAGGAAACGCTGGTCAAGGCCTGGGACAAGCATGAGAGCTTTCAGCCCGGTACCAACCTGAAGGCATGGCTCTTCACCATCCTGCGCAACGAGTTCTATTCACAGATGCGCAAACGCGGCCGCGAGGTGCAGGACAGCGACGGCATCATGACAGCCAGGCTTGCGGTGCATCCCGCCCAGCACGGCCAGCTCGACCTCAAGGATTTCCGCGGTGCGCTCGAGCAGCTGCCCGAAGACCAGCGCGAGGCCATCATCCTCATCGGCGCCTCGGGCTTCTCTTACGAGGAGGCGGCCGAGATTTGCGGTTGCGCGGTCGGGACGATCAAGAGCCGCGTCAGCCGAGCCCGCACGCGCCTGCAGGAGATACTGAAAATCTCCGGCGAAGACGAGTACGGTCCCGATGCGATCTCAGCACAGGTCACGGGCACGGCGGCGCACTAAAAAAGCGTCGCATCGAAACGGCTGACAGAATCGCCATCGCATCCGCTCTGACTCTTACGCGATGCGACGTCGTCAGGCGGGCGGGACTCGTCCGCAGGCCCGGGCCACCGCTTCCACAAGATCTTCGCCCGAATAAGGTTTGCTGACCAGCCTTATCCCTGGAAAGGCAACCTTGATCTCGTCCGCATCCGAATAACCGGAGGCAAAGACGAAGGGCACGCCCGTTTCACGCAGGCGCGATGCAAAGTCGAAAGTCGGAGTGCCCCCCAGCATGAGGTCGACGATCGCCGCATCGAATTGGGTGGCAACCTGTCGGCCATCGATCTCGGCCAGGTCACGGACAAGCACCACGTCGTCGGCGCCGTGATCACGGCAAAGCTGCTCGACATCCATGGCGATGAGAAATTCATCTTCCAGGACAAGAATGCGCAATCCGTCAAGCAAAGGCGACACAGGCAATGGCTCCTTGAAACGCAGCGAGTCATGATCGCTATTTGACGCGCTGTCATTTAAAAAAGACATGCCACCGCTGCGGCTGAGCCCGCGGCTCTCGAGGAGCGGTCGAAATGTCAATCCAGAACGGCCTTGCTTCCTCCAGCCGCCGGTACGATTGCGAGAATTGCCCACTGCGGCCCCTGCCGGGTTTCCGCAAATTCGAGAGATCGGAACTGGCCTTCATCGACAAATTGAAGAAGCGAGTTCGCGGTCGACAAGGGCGCAACGGTGCTGGTGGAAGGACGCCGCAGCGCCCATCTCTACACGGTGCTGTCGGGCTGGGCTTTCCGTTACAAGCTGTTGTCGGATGGCCGCCGTCAAATCCTCAACTACGCCGTCCCTGGAGATCTCATCGGGCTGCAAGGCGGCGTGATGGGCGAAATGCAGCATTCCGTCGAAGCCTTGTCGCCGATGCTGCTTTGCGTGTTCGAGCGGGAGTCCCTGCATGAGCTTTTCCGCAACCATCCGGGCCTGGCCTATGACATCACCTGGATCGCGTCGCGCGAGGAGCGGATGCTGGACGAGAACCTGCTCAGCGTCGGCCGCCGCAGCGCGATCGAGCGCACCGCCTATCTCATCGCCTTCATCGGCAGCCGGGCCAAGGCCGTTGGCCTCAATGGCGGGCGGTTCACCCGGATCGCGTTCACGCAGCAGCACATCGCCGATACCCTCGGCCTGTCTTTGGTCCATACCAACAAGACGATTCGCAAGCTGATGGATCGCAAGCTGATCGCTTGGCGCGATGGCGGCTGCGAGATCATCGATCATGAAGGGTTGAAGCAGCTTGCCGGCTGGGAGGGGCAGGGCAAGGAACGGCGGCCGCTGATCTGACCGGATGCAGGAGGACCCGTTTTGAGCTAGGGTCCAGATCGATGGAACCGGGATGGCCTCTATCCATTGGATTGAGCGTGATCTTTTCGGCAAACCGACACCCGCTTTGCGGGATCATGCCCGTTTATCCGAGGGGCTCGGAACCTTGAGACATGCAGCGCGTTGAAACCAAAGCAATCACAGGGAGTTAAGCGATGGCAGCTGCCGCAGGAAAGAACGCAGGCGAAGCGCGGGCGAACTCGGATCTCGAAGCCGATATCAGGCAGTTGAAGACCGATATCGACAAGCTTACGAAGCAGTTGGCCAAGACAGGCGAGCATGGATACGGCACCGCCCGCCGTGCCGCCGCCGAAGGTGTCGAGCATCTGCGCGCCCAAGGCGAGGCAGCCTTTGACAGCCTGCGCAGCAACACTAGGGATATAGAGGCGCAGATAGCGGCAAGCGTGCGCGAGAAGCCGGTGACTTCATTGGCGATCGCCGCTGGCGTCGGCTTCCTGTTCGCGCTTCTGGCGCGCCGCTAGTCCCGCCCAAATGGGATTGCTGGCTTCCCTTGTCTCGGGCCTGGCTTCGGGCGAAACCGTTGCAGCCATGCGCCGCGCGCGCACGGCTGCAATCGTCTATGCGCTTGCCGCGCTCGCGGCGCTGTGCGGCCTCGGCTTCCTGATCGGGGCCGGCTATATCTGGGCTGCGGGCCGCTATGGTCCGCTCGCGGCGGCGTTGGGATTCGGCGTGGGCTTTCTGATCATCGCGGGCCTGATCTTGCTGATCTATCGCTTCTCGGCCAGCTCCCGCGCACGGCGCCGGGCAGAACGGCGCAAGGCCGACATGACGGCAATCGGCGTCACCGCCGCGCTGGCCGCGCTGCCGGCGCTGCTCAAGGGAAAGGGCGGCCTCGGAGCCATTCTCGGTCCCGCCGTGGCGTTGGCGGCCTATGCCATCTACCGCGAGAACGTGAAACCAGGTCCCGGCGAGCCGGCTGGCGGCGATCCTGATTGAGGCTGAGCTGGATTAAGGCTGGGCCCGGATTAAAGCTGGGCCGGTCACTTGGAGAGATCCTCCAGCGGCATGGATATTTCGGCAAAGACGCCTTCCGGCCGGAACTCGTGCGCCACTTCGCTGGAGATGACCTTGGCCAGGCTGCGGCGGATCAGGATCGAGCCGAAACCGTGCCGCTCGGGCGGGGCAACCGCAGGACCGCCGCTTTCGCGCCAGGTCAAGACAAGGCGCCGGTCGCTTTTTCTGCCTTGTGTCTTCCAGCTCAGATCGACCTTGCCGGATGTCGCCGACAGCGACCCATATTGTAGGGCGTTGCTGGCCAGTTCGTGCAAGATCAGGCCCAGCCCCACTGCCTGGTCCGGCGACAGCAACAGATCGGGACCGGTGATCGTCATGCGCAGTTGCTCGGCGGTGTCGAAGGGCCTCACCTCGATCTGGACGAGTTCATGGATGCCGATGCCGCGCCATTCCCGGTCGGACAGGAGATTATGGGCAATGCCGAGTGCCTGGAGCCGGGCGCCGAAGGCTTCCAGGAAAGCGCTCGGCTGCCGGGCATGGCGCACGGTCTGCGTCGCCAGCGCCTGAACGGTCGCCAGCGTGTTCTTGACGCGATGATTGAGTTCGCGAAGCAGCAGCCTTTGCCTTTCCTCCCCAAGCTTGCGTTCGGATATGTCGTAATTGACCCCGAAGATCAGCGTCGGCTTGCCGTCGCCATCGCGCTCGATGACGCGGCCGCGCGTCGCCAGCCAGCGGGGTGGATGGAAGCCTTTCACGCGGTACTCGCCGAAATAGTCGTCGCCGCCGGCCAAGGCGTCGCGGAAGCGGGTTTCGGTCTGATAGACGTCGCGTGGATCTATTGCCATCAGGATGTCGCGCGCCCGCAACCGGTTCGATCGCGGCAGATTGAACAATTCCGGCAGCAAACCATCGCATTCGATCATGTCGGTGCGGATGTCCCAGGCCCAGCTGGCAAGCGATGCCGCGTCGAGCGCTATGGCGCGCCGTTTTTCTTCGCGAACCAGCGCCGCCTCGGCGATGGCGCCGCTGCGCGTCGCATCCTTCAGCGTGAACAGGCTGGCGGCTAGGCCGGCCAGCGCCTTCAACTGGTCGAGCCTGACGCGCGATGGAAAGGGACGGGGCTTGCGGTCGAAAACGCAGAGCGTTCCGATCCTGGCGCCGGCGACGGTCACCGGCGCGCCCGCAAAGAAGCGGATGTGATGCTTGCCCGTGACCAGTGAGTTGGCTTTAAAACGCGGATCCAAGGTCGCGTCGGGTACCACCATCAGTTCGCCGCCCGCGGCAATCGCATGGGCGGAGAAGGAGATGTCGGTTGCGGTCTCGATCTCGTCCAGGCCGACACGCGACTTGAACCATTGCCGCTCGACGTCGACGAGCGTAACCAGCGCGATCGGTGCGCGCATGGCGGCCGCGGCAAGGCGGCTGACGCCGTCGAAGTCGGCGTCAGTCATCGTATCCAGCGCCTGCAAGCCGTGCAGCACGGCCAGCCGGCCGGCGTCGTTGACGACGTGCATTACTTCGGCCGGAAGGCCCGGCGCCAATTTCGCCGCCTTGTTCACCAGCGCCCCCGACGCTTCCTCGCGAGCCCTCCGACTTCGCCTTCCCGACTTGCCGGCGAAGGGCTTGGCCAAACGCGGAACCTTCGTAGCAAGGAACCGTTACCCGAAGATGTTTTGCCAGAGACGCTCAACGCGTCCACATCGCATCGAGGCCGGCTATGCCCAAGACCATTCCTGAAAACAAAGCGCGTCAGGGACACTGGGGCTGGCACGGCTTGCGGATCCTGATTGCGGGACTTCTCCTGGCCTTTGTCGTTTGGGGCATCGTCGAGATTTACGGCGAGTACACGAAATCCCCGACCACCGAACAAGGCAGCGCTCCGAGCGGCTAGTCTTCTGTTCCTCGTCGGCTGCCCCTGCATCAGGCCGCCTTTGCCCGCATGGCGTGCCGCGGCACCAGCACGTTCAAGGCGCCCGGGTGGATTTCGATGGTAATTTCGTCCTCGAGCTTGATAAGTTCACCGTCGAGGACGGCGCGGTATTTCCTGGCCGCCGACCGGATCTTCAGCACAGCCCGCTCTGTCTGATGGATTTCGACATGTTCATTGTCCCGCCATTTGCCACGCGCGACGTTGAAGAAGAACTTGACCAGTTCGGCGCGCTGCCGCGCGACCGTGACATAAATGCCGAGCACGCCGCCCGCCGGATTGTCGGCAAAGGGCAGGTGACCCTCTCCAAACAGGTTGTTGGTGACGCCGACGCCGGTGGTTCGCGCCGTGATCTCGGCCTCGCCAATGGTCAGGGTGACCGTCATCGCCGGCGGATTCTTGATCGTCTGCCAAGCCGCTTTCGCGGATGCCCGCATCTTGCCCAGCCGGGAGCCGAACTCCATGTTCTGGCGTAGCTGCACCATCTTGGCGTGCATGCCGATCGAGAACTGATGCACGAAAGGCCGGCCATTGGCGGTGGCGATGTCCACCGCCATCACCTCGCCATCGGCGAAGGATCGCAAAGCCGCATCGAGCGTCTGCGGGATGCCGAGCCCGCGCGCGAAGAGGTTCATGGTGCCTGCGGGCAATATGGCCAGCGCCTTTTTCTTGCCCATCAGCCGCGCCGCCGCCGCCGATATCGTGCCATCGCCGCCGCCGGCGAGAACCACGTCGATGCCGCGACGCGAAGCCGCGTTGTCCAATGCCGGCACGATGTCCTTGCCGGCAACCACGTCGATATCGATGGAATGGCCTGCCGCCTCCAGCAGGTCGCGCATGCGATCGCGAAAGCCATCCAGGTCGAGGGTGCGCAAGGTGCCACCGTCCCGGTTCAGCACCGCCGCAAACCGCATGTCCCCTCCGTGTTCTCAAAAAAACTCCGAGCCGGAGAAGCTCCAGCCGTCGGCTGAACGGCGCAAGTGGCAAAAAGGTTCCGGGTGATGCGGCGAATTTCCCTTTGCAGCACGCAAGTTGCGGGCCGCGTGTGCGGAGAATATGCGTCCTGGCTTTTGTCGGAACAATGGGCGCAGTCACGACGTTGTGATCAGGCGAATGCCGCGTTCGCCCGTCGCCGGTGACGGCGGAGGCCGGTGCGGCATACATGAAATCAGGCACGAGGAGACACCATCATGATCCGCAATCTTCTAGCCACGACTGCTCTTGCCATGTTCGTGGCGACGGGCGCGCATGCGCAGACAACTCCGACACCGGCTGCGCCTGGCGCGGAGCAACCCGCCGCTCCTGTGGTGCACGCCGAGGGCAGCATCGCCACCAACATCATCGGTGAATCGGTTTATAACGGCACCGGCGACAATGCCGAGAATATCGGCAAAGTAACCGACATCGTCTTCGACAAGGACGGTCAGGCCAAATCCATAGTCATCGGCGTCGGAGGCTTTCTGGGCGTCGGGACGAAGAATGTCGCGTTCGATTACGACAAGCTGCAGTGGGCCGAGAAAAACGGCGACCGCTGGCTGGTCGCCCAGACGACCAAGGACCAGTTGACGGCGCAGCCGGAGTTCGACACCAAGCCCTATGCTCCGGCACCGGCCGCATCGACAGCCGCACAGGCGCCGTCCACATCCGCGCCGAGCGATACCGCCCAGGCGCCAGTCGACATGAACGCGGCTCCGGCGGAACCGGTGAAGCGCGCCGACGGCAATCTCGCCACCAATATCATCGGTGAGAGCGTCTATAACGGGACCGGCGACGATGCGCAGAACATCGGCAACGTCAACGACATCGTCCTGACCAAGGAAGGCAAGGCGCAATCACTGGTCATCGGCGTCGGCGGCTTCCTCGGCATCGGCGAGAAGAACGTCACGTATGATTTCGGCAAGGCCCAGTGGGCCGAGAAAAACGGCGACCGCTGGCTGGTGGCTCAAACCACCAAGGAAGAGCTGCAGGCATTGCCGGACTTCAACCGCAAGGCTTATGATCCGGCTCCGGTCACGACGGCATCGAACGCACCTGCTGCGTCCACCCCGGCCGTCGCGCCGACAACCAATACGGCTCCGATGGACAAGACGGCGCAGGCCCCGTCCGCCTCCACGCCTGATGCGACCGCTCCCGACCAGACGAAGACCGCAGCGATCGACAAATCCAAACTGACCGAAATGCCTGTCGGCGAGGTCAGGGGCGACGATCTCAAGGGTACCACAGTTTATGGCGCCAACGACGTCAAGGTCGGCGAGATCGGCGATGTCGTGCTGACGCCCGACAACAAGACCGACGCGGTCATCGTGGATGTCGGCGGTTTCCTCGGCGTCGGCGAGAAGGAAGTCGCCGTCGGCATGGACAACTTGAAATTCATGACCGACAAGGACGGTAACAAATATCTCTACACGACCTTCACCAAGGAGCAGCTCGAGGCCCAGGCCGCCTATGACAAAGGCAGCTATGCGCAGAACCGCGAGCAGCAGCGGATGATCGTGAGATAGCAACAACGGCAGTAGGGCAGTAGGGCAGTAGGGATTCCCTATTCCCCTACTGCCCTACTTACATAGCCCACAACGCCATCCCTGGTCAGCTCCGCCAGCGCCAGCGACTGGTCGAGATGCTCGGCCCGCCAGGCAAGCAGCCGTTCGGCGAACTCGAGCCTGGTCGGGAGATAGGCGGGATCGGCGGCGAGATTGGCGAGCTCGGCGGGATCCTTTTCCAGGTCGAACAGCAATGGCGGCAGGCCGCCGCCGAAATGCACATATTTGAATTTTTCCGTGCGGATCACGGCGAGATTGCACTGGCGCGAGGCAAGGCCGAAATGCCGTTCGGCTTCGCCTTCCGCGATCGAACGAAAATCGAATTCCCAATGCGCGGCGTCGCGCCAGTCCGACGGCTCCTCGCCGGCGATGAACGGCCGCAGCGAGTGACCGTCGAGGTGCGGCGCCGGTTCGCCGCCCAGCAGGTCGAGCAAGGTCGGCAATATGTCCACCACCTCGGTAAAGCGGTCGACGGCCACGCCTGCGGTGTGGCCGTGACGCGGGTCGCGGATGACCAGGGGGATATGATAGCTGGCGTCGAAGAAGCCGCCTTTGCCCAGCATGAAATGGTCGCCCATCATCTCGGCATGGTCGGAGGTAAGCACAATGACCGTGTCGTCCCACGCGCCCGCCGTCTTGACCGCCTGCCAGATACGGCCGAGCTGCGCATCGACTTCCGAGATCATGCCGTAATAGATCGCGCGGATGCGGCGGAAATCATCCTCGCTCCAGTCATGTACGCTGCCGGCGGCGCCAGGTCGAAACTTGTGCTTTTTCTGCCTGCCGAAATCGTAGGCGAGATAGGGATGGCTGTCCGCCTCTTTCTGCCAGCCTGCCGCGCGGCGAAAGCCGGGGCTGGCGGCGGGGTCGTACATCGCGTCGTATGGTGCAGGCGCGATGAAGGGCGGATGCGGGCTGATGAAAGAGAGATGCGCGAACCAGGGCGCGGCATGCTCCTGTTCGCCCAGCCATCGGATGAATTCGCCGGCAAGAAAAGCCGTCGGCGTCTGCTCCTTCGAATAGACGGGCGGCGCAGTCGTCACGGAGCCGGCGTCGCCTGCCCCGTTCGCCGGTCGATGGATCGCGGGGGAGCCGGCGTCGGTATCGATGCCCTGCATTCCCAGCCATGACAGCCACTGCTTCTGATGCTCTGGCAGCAATTGGCGCACCGTGAAACCAGGAAGCACGCCTTCATAGCTTCGCAGCCGCGGATCAGCCGGAGCGAGCCGGCGCGGATCCAGCGATACGTCGGTGTAGCCGAACAGCGTCGGATCGTAGCCCAGCGCGCGCGCCGAAAGCGCTATATTGCCGTGACGGGCATCGAGCGGCGTGCCGTTGCGGCAAACCCGGTTATTCATCTGGTAGAGGCCGGTATAGAGGCAGGCACGGGCCGGCGAGCAGGGTGCCGCGCCGCCATAGTGCCGCTTGAACAATACGCCTTCCGCTGCCAATGCGTCGGCATTCGGCGTCTTCACCAGGGGATGGCCGGCCGCCGAAAGGCAATCGCCGCGCCATTGGTCGCAGGTGATCAGGAGAACGTTCGGACGCCTGCCTTTTCCGGTCACTGGCGATAATCCTTGGCTAATGTGCGAGCGTCGCTCATGGAACCGAAATCCCGCCCCGGCGCAAGCCCGGGCTGCTGGTGGTTCGGTGAACAAACTGCTTTCGATTGTTCACTTCCAGAGTACAGTCCATCCCGTCTTTGTCGCCTTTGACGGGAACAGGCCGATGCTCATATTGGCGAGGACAGCGGCAGGGGCCGCAATAGAACAAGGGAGCAGCACTCATGCTCGACCAGATCAAGGGTTTGCATCACGTCACCTCGATGGCCAGCGATGCCCGCCAGAACAATGAGTTCTTCACTGGGAAGCTCGGCCTGCGCCGGGTCAAGAAAACGGTCAATTTCGACGCGCCCGACGTCTACCACCTCTACTATGCCGACGAGCTCGGCACGCCGGGTTCGGTGATGACCTATTTTCCGTTTCCCAATATCGGCAAGGGCCGTCACGGCGTCGGCGAAGTCGGCACCACCGCCTATTCGGTGCCGGAAGGCACGCTCGCCTATTGGGAAAGGCGCTTCGCCGAGGAAGGTATCGCCGGCCTGTCGCGCGAAGAGACCTTTGGCGAGAAGCGTCTGGCCTTCGCCGGACCGGACGGCGACGGTTTCGCGCTCGTCGAGGACAGGGCCGACACGCGCGCGCCATGGGTGAAGGGCGGCATTCCCGCCGACGAGGCGATCCGGGGCTTTCACTCCGTGTCGCTGCGCCTGAAGGATGGCGGCGCCACCGAGGAACTCTTGAAGTTCATGGGCTATGAGGAGCTCGACAAATCCGGCAATGTCAGGCGGCTGGCGATCAGGAACGGCAATGGCGCCGACGTCGTCGACATCGAATCGCTACCCGGTGCCGCCTTTGCCGATCTCGGCGCGGGCTCGGTCCATCACGTCGCTTTCGCCGTCGAGGATCGAGCCAGGCAGCTCGAAGTGCGTAAGGCGCTGATGGATACCGGCTACCAGGTGACGCCAGTGATCGACCGCGATTACTTCTGGGCGATCTATTTCCGCACGCCGGGCGGCGTTCTGTTCGAAGTCGCCACCAACGAGCCGGGCTTCGACCGCGACGAGGACACCGCCCATCTCGGTGAAGCCTTGAAGCTGCCGGCGCAGCATCAGCACCTGCGGCCCTATCTCGAAAAGCATCTGCAGAAGTTGGAAGACTGAGGGGCGGGGTCATGAGCACAGACAGCTACATCCACAAGGTGCTGCCCGGTTCGCCGGGCGGTCCGCTGCTCTTCGTCTTCCATGGCACCGGAGGCGACGAGGGCCAGCTCGTCTCGCTGGGGCGCGATCTCGCGCCCCAGGCAACCATCATCTCGCCACGCGGCGATGTGTCTGAACAAGGCGCTGCGCGCTTTTTCCGTCGCACCGGCGAGGGCGTCTATGACATGCAGGACCTGGCGCGCGCGACTCGGAAGATGGCGGGCTTCGTCAAGGCGCAGATAGCAGCGGCGAAGCCGTCGGCGATACACGCTCTCGGCTACTCCAACGGCGCCAACATCCTGGCGTCGCTGCTGTTCGAAGCCCCTGACCTGTTCGACGCGGCGGTGCTGATGCACCCGCTGATCCCGTTCGAACCGGAGGTGAACGGCAGTCTTGCCGGGCGCCGCATTCTGGTGACCGCCGGCAGGCGGGATCCGATCTGTCCGCCGAACCTGACTTCGCGGCTCGAAGCCTATTTGCGCGCCGATGGCGCCGATGTCACAGTGGAGTGGCATGAAGGCGGGCACGAAGTGCGGCCGAACGAAATCGAGGCGGCGCGGCAGCTCCTTGCCGGCGTGGCCCAAGGAGTAAGTGATGCCTGACCAACTGCCGGAGATCGAACTCGAAGATCGTGGTTCCAAGGGCCGCTACGTGCTGCGTGGTCCGGGCGGCGCCGAGGCGGAGATGACCTTCACCAGGATCGGCGAGCACCAGATCATCATCGACCACACCGAAGTGCCCGACGCGTTTCGCGGCCAGGGTGCTGGGCTTCGGCTCGTCACCCGCGCCGTCGAGGACGCGCGCGCGGCGGGCAAGAAGATCATCCCGCTCTGTCCCTTCGCCAACGCCCAGTTCCGCCGCCATCCGGAGTGGGCCGACGTGCTGAAGGGGTAGGATCAGCCGGCGCTTTACCATTCGGGACCCGCGGGAGTAAAACAGTCTGATAGGCCAGCACGGCTTTGGCATTTGCACGCTCGGCCCATCTTGCCTAAGTAGATATGATATATCGCGGGCAGCGTGCGACACATCGAACCGAATGATCCCTTCATGACCGAAACCGATCTCGTTCCCGTCTTCGACGGCCATAACGACACGCTGCTCAGACTCTATCAGTCGAAAGACCCGGACGTCGAAAAGCTGTTCATGGAAGGGAAATCGGGCGGCCATATCGACCTGCCGCGCGCACGGGCCGGCGGGTTCGCCGGCGGCATGTTCGCGATCTTCCCGCCGCCTGTCGAGAGAGGCCGGCGCGGCGCTGTCCCGTCGACGCCCAGCGATGCCGAGCCTTTGCCGCCCGAACTCCCGCACAGCGATGCGCTGGCCTCGACGATTGCGATGGCCTCGATCCTGTTCAGGCTGGAACGGGCCGGAGCGCTGAGCGTCTGCCGCAATGCCGCAGATGTGCGCGGCGCCATGGCGCGCGACTCGATCGCTGCGGTATTCCATATCGAAGGGGTCGAGGCGATCGATCCCGAACTCACCATGCTCGACGTGCTGCATGCCGCCGGCTTGCGCTCGCTCGGCATCGTCTGGAGCCGCCCGAACGCTTTCGGCCATGGCGTGCCGTTCCGCTTTCCGTCCTCGCCCGATACCGGTCCCGGCTTGACCGATGCCGGCAAGGCGCTGGTCAAGGCCTGCAACCAACTCAGGATCATGATCGACCTGTCGCATCTCAACGAGAAGGGCTTTCGCGATGTCGCCGCGCTCAGCGATGCGCCGCTGGTCGCGACCCATTCCAACGTGCATGCGATCTGCGGCCACTCACGCAATCTCACCGACTGGCAGCTCGGCGCGATTCGCGGAACCGGCGGCATGGTCGGGCTGAACTTCGCCACCGGCTTCCTGCGCGAGGACGGAAAGATGAATGCCGATACCGGCCTCGACATCATGGTGCGCCACATCGATTCCCTGCTGCAGGCGCTGGGTGAGGATGGGGTTGGCCTCGGCTCCGATTTCGACGGAGCTATGATCCCGGCCGTCATTGGCGACGCCGCCGGCCTGCCGAAGCTCATCGATGCGCTCGCCGCACGCGGCTTCGGCCGCGCGCTGATCGAAAAGATCGCCTACCGAAACTGGCTGGCCATGCTGGAGAAAACCATAGGATAGGAAGTTCAGCCGAATCCCATGCGCTTCAGCCAGTCCTTGCCGACGCCGCGGTCGCGGATGATCGGCAGCGGGTTTTCCGAATCGAGCCGCGCGCAGATGCGGTAGACCTCAAGCGTCTCGGCGCTCATCTCGCCGCGCTTGTAGAAGAACATGGCGGCGGCATAGCGTGTGCGGCCCGACCATTTTTCGCCGAGTGGCGTGTTGACCAGTTCCCACTGTTCGGCCGCCTCTTCTTGCTGCTTGTCGGCTTCCTCGCCCATGGTCAGAAATCCGCCGGCGGATTGGCGGTGCGACGATCGAGCTTGATGAACGGCCGCGGCACCACCTTGGCCCGCTTCATCAGCTTTTGGTATTGCAGCTCGCGCATGGCGTAGATCTCGACCCAGAGGTCGTCGACGACAGTATCACCATATGGTCGCGCCAGCGAAGCGATGGCGATGTTGCGCTTGGCCATCGGCGACCACATGGCGGCGCTGACCAGCCCGACCTCCTGGCTTTTTCTGTGATAGACGATGGCGTGTTCGGCCGGGATGTTGCCTTCGATCTCCAGCCCGACCAGCACATGCCGCAGCGTGCGCTTGGCGCGTCCCTCGAAGATGGCGCGACGGCCGTTGAAATGGGCCTTTTCCAGGTCGATCATGAAGCCGAGCCCGATCTCGTCGGGCATGCGCAAGCGGTCGGCACGGATGGCGTGTTCGGCTGTCGTGAAGTCGGCATTGGCAACGATCAGCCCGGCCTCGATCCGGGCGCGGTTGAGCGCGGTATAGCCGATGGCGCGGATGCCGCGCAGTTCGCCGGCCGCCATCAGCCGGTCCCACAGGCTCAGCGCCTTGTCGACCGGCATGAACAATTCATAGCCGAGGTCGCCGGTGAAGCCGGTGCGCGAGATGGTGACGGTTTCGCCATCATGCGGGAATTCGGCGAGGTCGAATGCCTTCAGCTTTTCGACATTGGCAAAACCGGCATCACGCAGCACGGCGAAAGAGGTCGGACCTTGCAGTGTCAGGCCCGCGACGGCTTCGGTCTCTTCCTCCACCGTCACATCGAACCCGATGGCGCTGTCGAGCAGCCAAGGCAAATGCCGCTCCTGCGAGCACAGCCGGAACCGCGTTGGCGAGAGCCGGAACAGCGTGCCGTCATCGAGGACGAAGCCCTCGTCGTCGCACCACGCGGTATAATGGACGCGGCCCGGCTTCAGCCTGGTCACGTCGCGCAGCATGACGCGGTCGAGGAAGGCCTCGGCGTCCGGTCCCTCGACGCGGTACTTGGTCATCGGCGAGATGTCGAAGAGTGCCGACTGGCTGCGAATGGCGAAATATTCGAGCTCCTCGTCCCACAGCGAATGGGGGGCGCGGTAGCCCGCCCAGTTGTACCAATCCTGGGTCTTGGCCAGAGCATCGATGCGCGGCTGGAACGGCGTGCCGAGACGCAACGTGCGGAAGTGGGATTGGGCTTCGATGCGGGCGGATGATGGTTGCTGATTCATGCTGGCGATCCTTCGCCGTAGAATGCGACTGCCGCCAACTGAAACATCGCCTTACCCCTTCATCGCAATGATACGTCGAGCGGCGTTCAATCCAGGTGCGCCGGAGACGCCGCCGCCGGGATGTGAACCGGCACCGGCGAGAAACAGCCCGTCGAGCGGTGTGTCGTAGCCGGACCAGCCCGAGACCGGGCGCGAGATCAGCATCTGGTCGGCCTGCAACTCGCCGTGGTGCCAGTGGCCGCCCGGCATGCGGTAGCGCGTTTCGATGTCGGCGGGCGTCAAGAGCTCGGTGTGGCGCACCGTCTTGCCGATGCCTGGCGCGTAGGCTTCGAGCTGAGCCATGATTGCCTCCAGGAATTTCGCCTTGCCGGCGCCCCATCCCTCTTTCAGAGCATAGGGCGCGTATTGCACCACCGCCGACAGCACGCAGGCGCCGTCGGGCGCGAGCGATGGATCGGCGAGGCTTGGCAGCGTGATCTCCATCACCGGTTCGGGCGAGAACGCGCCGTATTTGGATGGATTGAAGGCGCGCTCGACATGATCGGGCGAGGGGGCGATAACCAGCCGCCCCCTGTGGCCGGCGGCATCGACACCTGTGAATTGCGGCGGCCTGTCGAGCGCCAGGTGAAGCTTGGCGACATCACCCTTCATGCGGATGTTGTTCACCTTGCGCACGAAGCCGGTGTCGAGTTCGCGTGGACCGACAAGGTCGAGCAAAGTCGTCGCCGGATTTGTCGCGGAGACGATCGTCCTGGCGCGCAGCACCTCGCCATTGTCCAATGCGACACCGACGGCGCGGTCTTTCTCGACAATGATCCTTGCGACAGGCGCCGATGTGCGGACGTTCACGCCGGCCTTTTCGGCCGAGGCGCGGATGGCGGCGATCACCGCGCCCATGCCGCCCTTCGGCACTATCTGCGCGCCGGCCACACCGCCGGCCTCGCCGGCCAGCCGGTAATAGAGGCCGAGCAGCGAGGTGGGCGAGCGCGGACCGAGATGGCTGCCGAGCGTCGCGTCGAAGGCAAGCAGCCCTTTCAGCCTGATGTCGGCAAGCTGCTCGTCGAGCAGGTCGGCGACGTTCATCAAAAGCACGCGCAGGAAATCGCGCATGTTTTCCTTGCCGAGCCTTTTCAGCGCCAGTGCGGCCTGGCCGAGCGCCGCTGTCTCCAGCAGCGACATGCCGGCCAGCTCGGGCGGACGACGCGAGAGGAAGGGTTCCAGGATGCCGGCGTAGCGCAGCAGCTGCGCGCGCAACTGCTTCCACGCCGATTGCTCCGACGAACTTGCGCCGGTCAGCATTTCGCCATAGGCGCGGTGCAGGACCAGCGGGGAGCCGTCCATCGACAGCGCAACCGACGGCGCGAAGTCGTCTGGGGTGATCCGCAAGCCATGCTTCTCCAGCTCCAGCGTCTTCACCACGTCGGGATGCAGGCGGTTCAGCAGATGGGCGATCGACGAGACATGAAAACCCGGCGCGAATTCCTCCGTGCGCGCGGCGCCGCCGAGATCGGCTCCCGCTTCCAGCAGCAGCACCTTGCGCCCTGCCTTCGCCAGCGTGACAGCAGTGACGAGGCCATTATGGCCGCCGCCAATGACGATTGCATCATATGACGTCATGGGCCGGGCTCATATGCGAGGTCGATTTGGCGAGATCGCGCAGGATCTCGGCCGCGGCATTTCGGCCGGGCGCGCCCATGACGCCGCCGCCGGGATGGGTCGAGGAGCCGCACATATAAAGACCGCCGACCGGCGAGCGGTATTGCGCGTAGCCCGGCACCGGGCGATTGAACAGGAGCTGGTCGAAGGTCAGTTCGCCCTGGAAGATGTTGCCTTCGGTGAGCCCGACCTCGGCCTCGATTTCGCGCGGCGTGCGCACCTCCATGTGGACGATGCGGTCGCGAAAGCCGGGCGAGTAGTCGGCAATCTGCGCAATCACGCTTTCGGCGAATCCGTCGCGATCGGCGTCGGTCCATTCATGGCCGTTCACCTTGGGCGGCGCGTATTGCACGAAGCAGCTCATGAAGTGTTTTCCCGGCGGCGCCATCGTCGGGTCGAGCGTCGTCGGGATGACCATGTCGAGGAAGGGGTCGGCCGACCAGCGCCCGGCCTTCCAGTCGTCATAGGCGCGCTCCATCCGCTCCATCGAATCGGTGAAATGCATGTCGCCGCGATAAACCGGCGAATCCTTCGGCAGAGCTGGGAATTCGGGCATCGAGTCCAGTGCGATGTTGACCTTGCCGGACGAACCTCGGATCTTGAAGTTCCTGACCCGGCGCAGGAAAATCTCGGGCAGTTCCTTTTCCTCGACCAGTTTCAGGAAGGTTCGTTTCACGTCGGCGTTGGAGACGACGAGCTTGCCACGGATCTCCTCACCGCCAGCCAGCACCACACCCTTGGCCTTGCCGCGGCTCACCAGAACATGGTCGACCTCGGCGCCGGTGCGAATGGTTCCACCCGACGCCTTGAAGGATGCCGCCAGCGCTTTTGTCACCGCGCCCATGCCGCCGCGCGCATAGCCCCAGGCGCCGACCGAGCCGTCGACCTCGCCCATATAGTGGTGCAGCAGCACATAAGCCGTGCCGGGCGACATCGGACCGAGCGCCGTGCCGATGATGCCGGACAAAGCGAAATTGGCCTTGATGACATCGGTCTCGAAATATTCATCGAGGAAGTCCGAGATCGACATGGTCCAGAAGCGCAGCGTCAGCGCCATTTCCTCCGCCGACAGGCCCGCGAATTTCTTGCCCAGATAAAGGAGCTCGCCCAGATCCCGCGGGCGCAGACTGGTCGGGTCGGGCGCGGTGCGCATCAACAGCGGCTGGATGAAACGGCACTGGCGCGTCACGTCGCGCGCATAACGGTCGTAGGCTTCGGCATCGCGCGGGGAGAAGCGCGCAAATTCGCGCCGGTGTGCATCATGGTCCCGGTAATTGGCGAGATAATCGCCATCCCTGGTGAACACCGCGCCGCCCTCATAGGAGATAACCTGCAGGCCGAAGCGCGGTAGTTCGAGATCGCGCATGATTTCAGGGCGAAACAGCGAACAGACATAGGAACAGTTGGAATAGAGGAAGCCCGACGTCAATTCCCGGCTGGTGGCGGCGCCGCCGACCCAGGGATTCTTCTCCACTACCAGCACGTCGAGCCCGGCGCGCTGGAGGTAGCAGGCGTTGACCAGTCCGTTGTGTCCGCCGCCGATGACGATCGCATCCCAAGCTTTCATTTTGGCCCAGTCTTTCCATGCGATCCGCTGTTCATTTTGGCGTAGCCCGTCCCCTCAATGCGCGAAATTTGGCATGGCAGGCGTCGTTTTGTCCAGCCATATTGAATGAATGTTCAACAAATGATGTTGCGTTTTCCCAGACATGGGCTAGGCTTTGCAGGCGTTCGAGACGGACATTCATCGATTGGGGATCGAGGGTTGATGATCGAAACGGCCGAGGCCGAGCCGGAGTATGACGATGCCGCCATCCGCTTCCTCGAGGCGCTGTGGGGCGACGGCTACCTGTCGCCGGGCGGGCCCGACGAAGTCGACCGCGTGCTCGAGGGACTTTCGCTCGCAGGCAAGACCGTGCTCGACATCGGCTGCGGGTCCGGAGGCATCACGCTGCATCTGGTCGAACGGCATGGCGCCGCGCACGTCACCGGCTTCGATGTCGAGCGGCCGGTGATCGAAATGGCCAGGCGCCGGGCAGCCTCCCGCGGGCTTGCCGACCGCGCCAGCTTCATCCAGGCGCCGCCTGGGCGGTTGCCTTTCGAGGATCAGTCGTTCGACGTCGTCTTCTCCAAGGATGCGCTGCTGCATGTCGCCGACAAGGATGCGCTGTTTGCGGAGATATTCCGCGTGCTCAAGGCCGGCGGCGCCTTTGCGGCATCAACTGGATGATCTCGCATGACGGCGAACCATCACCGGAGATGAAGGCCTATGTCGCCGCCGAAGGGCTGTCCTTCGCGATGGCCTCGCCGGCGCGCTACGCACAGGCGATGCGCCAGGCGGGCTTTGCCGAGATCGCGGTTCGCGACCGGAATCCCTGGTACCGCGAGGTGGCGCGGGGCGAACTGGAAAGGCTGAAGGGGCCGCTCTATCCGACGGTCGCGGCGGCAGTGGGCGCCGCCTATGTCGACAAGAACATACGAACCTGGGAGGCCATGCAGAAGGTGCTTGACAGTGGCGAGCACCGTCCCACTCATCTTCGCGGGCAAAAACCGAAGATGGTCGGCTAGCCGGCGATGTGGAGCATGACCGCACCCATGAAAATTGCAGCACGCCAAGAGCAGTCCGCCGAGGCATCGAGCGAACCCGAGAAACGCGGGCGTAAGGCTTCCAAGGAGGTCAGGCAGCTTCAGCTGATCGAGGCGACGATCGATTCGTTGGCCAAGCGCGGCTATTCGGAGACGACGATGGCCGACGTCGCCGATGGCGCGGGCCTGTCGCGCGGCATCGTCAATTTCCATTTCGAGAGCAAGGAAAAACTGCTGATCGCGACCTTGCAGCATATGTATGACGAGTACTCGGCGCATTGGCGCAATGCCTTGGAGAAAGCGGGGAACGATCCCGCCGACCAGTTGCGGACCCTGGTCGCGGCCGATTTCGACCGTTCGATCTGCAACAAGCGCAAGCTGGCGGCTTGGTGCGCCTTCTGGGGCGAGGCCAAGTCGCGGCCGACCTATCAGGCGCTGAGCAGCGCCCGCGATGCCGTTTACCAGAACATCTTCATCGAGCTTTGCGCGACGCTCAAGCAAAGCGGCGGCTATGCCTATGAGCCGCAGGTCATGGCGCTGGCGCTCAGCGCGATGCTGGAGGGACTGTGGCTGCGCTTGATGATGGGCACCGAAGACACTACCCGCGAGAGCGCCTTGCAGGCAGCCAACGAATTCCTGTCGGCCGCATTCCCTAAACATTACCAGGGAGCAGCCGCCACCCGTCGCAAGGCATGAAGCAATCGATAAATAAAAGAGGATGGAACAGCAATGAAGACATCAATCCAGCGGCTGACATTGGCCCGACGCCTGACATTGACCCTGGCATTGACCGGCGTGCTGGCGGCCTCGGCCGCAGCCCTGGCGGTTGCCGCCGACAAAGACCTGGTCGTGTTCGACTGGTCCGGCTATGAGGATCCGAGCTTCCATCCGAAATATGTCGAGAAGAACGGCGATTCGCCGACCTTCGCCTTCTTTGGCGACGAGGACGAGGCGTTCGAAAAAGTGCGCTCGGGTTTCAAGGCCGATCTCGGCCATCCCTGCTCGCAGAGCGTGGTGAAATGGCGCGAGGCCGGCCTGCTGCGGCCGCTCGACACATCGAAGATAACAGGCTGGAAAGATCTCAATCCCGGAATCATGGCGATGAAGGATCTCGCCACGACCGCCGATGGCAAGGCCTGGTTCATGCCCTGGGACTGGGGCAACACCCAGCTCACCTATAATTCCGAAAAGGTCGACGCCAAGGACGTGCAGTCGCTGAAGGCGTTCGCCGATCCGAAGTTCAAGGGCCGGGTTTCGATCGGCGACAATGTCGACGACGCCTATGCGCTGGCAAGCCTGGCCATCGGCGTCAAGGACTGGACCAAGATGACCGACGACCAGTTCAAGCAGGCGTCGGATTTCCTGCGCCAGGTGCATAAGAACGTGCGCTCCTACTGGACCGACACAACGGACGTGGTGCAGCTTTTGAGCGGCGGCGAGGTCGATCTTGCCTGGGCATGGAACGACGCCACCGTGCAATCGGTCGCCGCCGGCGTGCCGATCAAGGCCAAGAAGGACACGGACGAAGGCATTTCGACCTGGGTCTGCGGCTATGTGCTGTTCAAGGATGCGCCCGGCAATGTCGACAAGGCATATGATTATCTGAACGCCGTCAACGATCCCGAAACCGCCAAGGTGCTGGTCAAGGACTGGGGCTATGGCCAGGCCAACGCCAAGGGCATGGCCGGCGTCGATCAGGCCGTGCTGAAGGAAAAAGGCTATGACGACGTGCAGAAATTCGTCGACAAGACGCTGTTCCAGTCGCCGGTGCCGTCGCAGCTCAAGCTCAAGATGATCGCCGAATTCGAGAAGATCAAAGCCGGATATTGAGCCGGTTCGGCCGCCCGTCCGCCTGCGGAGATGGTGGTTGGACGGGCTCGCCAAGAGAGGCGAATTCTCCTAACCTCGCGGCAGCCTTTTTGCGACGGGGAATTCGCACCATGAAGCCAGTGCTACGCCGTCTTGCCCTTGCCGCCGCCTGCGTGATCGGCGCCGGCGCCGTGTATGCCTGGGCGGAAGGTGGCGGCGACCTCGTCGTGTTCGACTGGTCCGGCTATGAGGACCCGCTGCTGCACCCCGCTTATGCTGCCAAATACGGCGCCGAGCCGACCTTCGCCTTCTTCGGGGACGAGGACGAGGCCTTCGAGAAGATGCGTGCGGGCTTCCAGGCCGACATCGCGCATCCCTGTTCGCAAAGCGTGGTCAAGTGGCGCGAGGCGGGCTTGCTGCAGCCGCTCGACACGTCGAGGATAGCTGGCTGGAAAGACCTCAATCCCGGCATCATGGCGATGAAGGATCTCGCCACCACCAACGACGGCAAAGCGTGGTTCATGCCTTTCGACTGGGGCAACACCTCGCTTCTCTACCGCACCGACAAGGTGACGCCGGAGCAGGCGCAGTCGCTCAGGATCTTCGCCGACCCGAAGTTCAAGGGCCGCGTCACCATCGGCGACAATGTCGACGACGCCTACGCGCTGGCGAGCCTCGTCATCGGCCTCAAGAATTGGACAAGGATGACCGATGCCCAGTTCCAGGAGGCGTCCGCCTTCCTGCGCGACGTGCACAAGAACATCCGTTTCTACTGGACCGACGACACTGATCTCAACCAGGCCTTCATCGGCAATGAGGTCGATCTCGTCTGGGGCTGGAACGAGACCTATGTGACGCTGAAGGGGCAAGGCCTGCCGATCGCGATGAACCGCGACAGCAAGGAGGGTATCTCGACCTGGGTGTGCGGCTATGTGCTGATGAAGGATGCACCCGGCAAGCTCGATCAGGCCTATGACTTTCTGAATGCAGTCAACGCTTCTGCCGTTTCGGACTATCTGGTGAAGACCTTCGGCTACGGCCACGGCAACAGCGCCGGCATGGCTGTAGTCGACCACACGGTTCTGGCCGATCGCGGCTTCGACGATCTCGACAAATTCCTCGACAAGACGCTGTTCCAACAGCCGGTGGCGCCGGAGCTCAAGCAGCGCATGGTCGCCGAGTTCGAGAAGATCAAGGCCGGCTATTGAACAGCGAATCCACAAGAGCCGATGTCGTCATCATCGGCGCCGGCTTCACCGGGCTGTCGGCGGCGCTCGAGCTGAAAAAGGCCGGCGTCGATTTCGTGCTGCTCGAGGCGCGTGCCCGTGTCGGCGGGCGCGTCGAATCGGTGGAGATCGGCTCCGGCGAGCGCATCGACAGTGGCGGCCAGTTCCTGTGCGAGGACATGCCGGAACTGATGGCGCTTGTCGAAGCGCGCGGCAAGACGCTGGTCGAAACCCATGTCGAGGGCGCGTTTATCGCCCAGCCGCCGATCTCCGCCGCCGAGGCGAGGCGAACCTATTCTGGTTCGATGGCGATCCGCGAGCGGATGAACGCGATCGCGCCGGACGATCCCTCGATTGCCGGGCTGACCGTTGCCGCCTGGCTCGACCGGCAGGATGATGCCGATGCCGCCAAGGCAGCCTTCCGCTCGATGATCGAGGGCCTGTGGTGCCTGACGCTGGAGAAACTGCCGCTCTGGCACCTGATCGACAATGATCGGCGCATCACCAATGAGGTGCCGGAGCTCCAGTATTTCCTGCGCGAGACGATGCAGTCGGTGGCCGAGGACCTGGCCAGCGATCTCGGCGACCGGCTGTGGCTCAACGCGGCCGTTTCATGCATCGAGCATGGACCGCAAGGCGTTCGCATCATCTCGGCGGCGGGTGTCATTGAAGCGCGGGCGGCACTTGTCGCGGTGCCGCCGGTCATGGCGGCGAAACTGGACTTCGCACCCGCTCTGCCCGAATCCCTGGCGAAGGCACTCGGCGTTTGGGAAAGCGGCGCCGTGATCAAGGTGCTGGTGCGCTACCCCGCTGCCTTCTGGCGCCGCCGCGGCTTGAGCGGCATGGTGATGTGGCGCGACCCGCCGGGGCTGTTCGCTTGCGATGCCAGTCCGGATGAAGGCCACGCGGCGCTGGTCGTCTTCGTCGGCGGCCCGCTCGCCTTGCGCTGGGGTGAGCTTGGCGAGGCGGCACTGCGCGCCGAAGTGACCGGGAAACTGGTGGAAGCCCTCGGCCCCGGCGCGGCCGAAATCGCGGGTTTCAGCCAGCGCGACTGGACGCATGACCGCTGGAGCGGCGGCGGCTACAGCGACCTCATCGTCGACGTCGCGGCGACCGATGCCGAACCTGTGCTCCTGGCCGGCGCGCCGCCTGTTCATTTCGCATCGTCGGAGCTGTCGCCGTCATTTCCCGGCTATGTCGAAGGGGCGATCGTTGCCGGTCGCATAGCGGCGCGAAAGATCATCGCGGACCGTCAATCCGCCATCGCCACCAGGGCTTCGGGATCGTAGGCAAGGCGAATCGAAGTGCCGACCGGAATATCGTCGGCGCCGAAATCGTTGGTCTCGGTTACCGACAGCGGCTTTTCCAGGCCGGGGATCTCGACGATCAAATGGGTGATCTCGCCAAAATAGTGGCGTTCGACCACCTTTCCGGCAACCTCGAACTTGGCCGTCGCATTGTCCCACAACACGCGCAGGCGCTCCGGGCGGATGCCGAGCGTGGCGCCGCCGCCATTGCGCACGAAGGCCTTCGGCTTGTCGGTCTTCACACGGCCGAAGCCCAGCGTGTCGACGACCAGCGAGGCGCCGTTCTCCTCGACGATCTCGGCCTTGACGAAATTCATGCCGCCGAGGAAGTCGGCAACCTGGCGGTTGACCGGCCGCTGGTAGATCTCCTTGGGCGAGGCGACCTGCGCGATCTTGCCGCCGAACATCACGGCGATGCGGTCGGACATGGCCAGCGCTTCATACTGGTCGTGGGTGACCAGCACGAAGGTGATGCCGACGGCCTGCTGCAGGCGGCGCAACTCGACCTGCATCTGTTCGCGCAGCTTCTTGTCGAGCGCCGACAGCGGCTCGTCGAGCAGCAGCACCTTGGGCCGCATCACCAGCGCGCGGGCGAGCGCGACGCGTTGCCGCTGGCCGCCGGACAGCTCGGTGGCGAGACGCTTGCCGAGGCCGGTGAGAGAGACCTGCGCCAGGGCTTCCTCGACGCGGCGCTTCTCCTCGCCGCCCTGCAATTTCAGCCGCTTCAGGCCATAGGCGACGTTCTGCTCGACGTTGAGATGCGGGAAGATCGCATAGCTCTGGAACACCATGTTGGTCGGTCGGCGATTGGGCGCAATGCCTTCCATCGGCTGGCCGCCGACCGAAATCGAACCGCTGGTCGGGTTGTCGAAGCCGGCGATCATGCGCAACAGCGTGGTCTTGCCGCAGCCGGACGGGCCGAGCAGCGAGAAGAATTCGCCCTCGCGGATGCTCAAGGAGGCATCGTCGAGCGCCTTGAAGGCGCCGTAGCTGCGGGTGACGCCGTTGATCTCGATCATCGTCCGTTCGGACAGGGTTCGTGCGGATGGGGCCTGCTCAGGCATAAAGCCCTCCCTCGTTCTTCGTGCGTCTGGCGGCGCGGCGGCGCAGGATTTCGGCGACGGTCATCAGCAGGAAGGAGGCGACCAGCAGCAGCGTTCCGAGCGCGAGCACGCCCGGGAGTTTGGCCGCGAAGCGCAACTGGCCCCAGATATAGATAGGCAGCGTCGCCTCGGTACCGGTCAGGAAGAAGGCGATGATGAACTCGTCCAGCGAAATGGTGAAGCAGACCAGCAGGCTGGAGATGATTGCCGGCGCCACCATCGGCAGCGTCACCCGCCGGAAGGTGCCGAAGGCGCTCTCGCCGAGGTCGGCCGAGGCCTCCTCGAGGCTGCGATCGAAACCCTCGAAGCCGGAGGTCAGCACCGTCATCGAATAGGGGATGCAGACCAGGACATGGCCGAGCACGACGGTAAACAGAGAGAGGCTCAAGCCGAGCTGCAGCATCACCAGCAGCATCGAGATGGCGACGATGACTTCCGGCAGCACGAGCGGCGCCATGATCAGACCGTTGATGGCCCGCCGGCCGGGATAGCGGTAGCGGGTGATCGAGCGGGCAGCGAGGATGCCGAGAACCGTCGAAAGGACGGACGCCGAGACGCCGACGATCAGGCTGTTCCAGGTGGCGTCGAGCAGCGCCGGCGTGTTGGGCAGGTCCTCGTACCATTTGAGGGTGTAGCCGGTCAGCGGGAATTTCGGTGTGGCCGCAGTGTTGATCGAAAAGATCGGCAGGAAGATCACGGGCAGATAAAGGAAGCCGACATAAAGGAAGGCGTAGGCCGACAGCCAGCCGCCCGGCAGCAGACGTCGCGCCGCGCTCATCGCGCAAGCCTCTGGGCGGCACGGATGACCAGCACCGTGGCGCCGGCCATCAACGTCACGACCAGCATGGTGGTGACGGAAAGGGCGGCGCCCAGCGGCCAGTTCGAGGCCTTGCCGAACTGCGCCTGGATGGCGTTGGCGATCATGACGCCGTCCTTGCCGCCGACGAGCTTGGGGGTGACATAGTCGCCGACCGTCGGGATCATCACGATCAGCGCCGCCGAGATGATGCCTGGCGCCGACAGCGGCAAAGTCACGCGAAGGAACGAACGAAAGGGACCATCGCCGAGATCCGTAGCCGCCTCCACCAGGGTCCGGTCGATCTTCTCCAGCGAGACGAAGATCGGCAGGATGGCGAAGGCCGCCCAGGCGTGGGTCAGCGTGATGATGACGGCGCTCGAATTGTAGAGCAGCGCCGTCGACGGCTCGTTGATGATGCCGAGGCCGATCAGCCCGGAGTTCAACACGCCATTATAGCCGAGAATGACCTTCCACGACATCACGCGCAGGAGATAGCTGGTCCAGAACGGGATGGTGATGAGGAACAGCCACAGGCTCTTGTGGCGGCCGCCGTGGAAGGAAATGAAATAGGCGATCGGATAAGCCAGGACGACGGTGAAGAAGCTGACCGTCAGCGAGATATACAGTGAGCGCCATAACAGATCGCGATAGATCGGCTCGGTCAGGGCGACGCGGTAGTTTTCCAGCGTGAAGGTGCGGTCGATGGTCAGATAGTTCTGCGTCCAGAAGGAGTGGGCGATGACCACCAGGATCGGCAGGACCAGGAGGATGAGCGCGTAGAGAAAGGTCGGGCTGATCAGGGCAAAGCCCTGCACGGGTTCGGATTGCAGAAGGGCATTTCGTCTGGCCCGCGTCATGCGCAACGGGGGCGACCCTTCCGCCGCCGCCGTCATTGCCAGGCTCCGGGGGGCAGGGCTCCGGCTGTGGTCTCGGTTGCTGGCCTGGAGCGTCCCGCCATGCGGTATCCCATTGGACTGGCGCCGGCTGTTTGTTCCCAATTTTGTTTTGGAGCGCGATCGAACGCAAAACCGGTGACCAGTTTTGCTGATCGCGCTCCGAGCTTGCCGGCTTTCTTTCATCATGCCCGCATCCGCGGATTGAAATCAAGCGCTATTTCTGAGATATTGATTGAACAGACATTCAAAATGGTGCGGATTATGCCGGAAATTTCCGGCACTGCCGGCCAAATTTCGAAATCCTGAATTCGACGAATGATGTGGAGATGACAATGGCGGCTGCGAGGGACCTGAAGGCGAGCGAAATGGCCGAAGCTGGAGCCGCCGATGCCGTCGAGTTGGCCAGGCGCCATCTCGTCCAGCCCTGGCCGTATGCCGGTTCGGTCGGCGCGGAAGCGCGCGCGCTGATCGGCGAAGGCGACGGCATCTACATCACCGACGGCACCGGCAAGCGGTTGATCGACGGGCCGGCCGGCATGTGGTGCGTCAATGTCGGCCATCGGCGCGAGGCGCTCGCCAGGGTGATGTACGACCAGGCGATGGCACTGTCCTACAATACGCCCTGGTACACGATGAACGCGCCGTCGGCGGAACTTGCCGGTCGCATAGCCGGTCATGCGCCCGGCGATCTCAGCCACGTCTTCTACACCACAGGCGGCTCCTCGGCGGTGGAGACGGCGCTGCGCTTCATGCAGTTCTACAACAATGTGCGGGGCCGGCCGGAGAAGAAGCTGATCCTGTCGCGCGGCGGCGCCTATCACGGCTCGACCTATCTGTCGGCCTCGCTCAATGGCCGCCCGCGTGACCGCGACTGGATGGACGGCGCCGACGAGCTGGTGATCAAGCTGTCCTCGCCCGATCCGTTCCGTCGTCCGCAGGGCATGAGCATGGCTGATTTCACCGACTTCCTCGTCGACCAGTTCCGCGACACCGTCGCGCGAGTCGGTGCTGACCGGATCGGCGCTTTCGTCGGCGAGCCGGTGCAGGCCTCCGGCGGCGTTATCGTGCCGCCGGACGGCTACCTCAAGCGCATCCGCGAGATCTGCCGCGACAACGACATCCTCTATGTCTCCGACGAGGTGGTGACGGGCTTTGGACGGCTGGGCCATGTCTTCGCCTCCGGCGATGTGTTCGGCATCGATCCCGACATGATCACCTTCGCCAAGGGTGTGACGTCAGGCTATTTCCCGCTCGGCGGCGTCATCATATCGGAACGGCTGCTGGAGGAACTGCGCCGGTCGAACCATCCCGACGCGATGTTCGGCCATGGCCTGACCTACACCTCCCATCCGGTCGGCTGCGCAGTGGCGCTCAGGAATCTCGACCTTCTGGAGCAGGGCGTACTTGCCCACACGCAAGCGGTCGCGCCCTACTTCCAGGCGCAGATGAAGACGCTGGAAGAATTGCCGTTGGTCGGCGAGGTGCGCGGGCTGGGATTGATGGGCTGCGTCGAATGTGTCGCCGACCGCGAAAGCAAGGACCCGCTGCAGCTCGACAAGGATGTCGGCAAACGCATCGACGCGCATTGCCACGAGCTCGGCCTGCTGGTGCGGCCGCTGATCAACATGTGCGTGATGTCGCCGCCGCTGGTCATCACGCGCGAGCAGATCGACGACATGGTCGGCATTTTGCGCGAGGGCATTTCGCGCACGATGGATGATCTCAGGAAAGAAGGGGTGTGGCGGGGATGACGTTCTTTCTTCGCCCCGCATAGGACGGGGAGAGGAGCGCTCTCACCGATGGTTTCGCCAATTATCGGCGTCGCCTATCCACGCGACCGCAGCGCGTCGTTCAAGTTCCACATGTCGTTCTCCTCCGGCGCCGTTTCGAGCCCAAGCACGGGGATCTGCCTGCGCAGATGGTCGTGGTGGGTGCGCACTCCGTATTCTAGGTCGGAGAGGTAAAAACCCTCGAAGGCTTCCGACAGCATGGATTCGTTCGACCACACCGAAAGCTGGACATCCTCCGACATGGTGTCGCGGTCGATGCGGAAGGAGAGATAGCGGGCCGCAGCCTGCTCGCGGCTTTCGTCGCGATAGCGGTAAATGGCGCCGCGCAGCAGGGTCTCACCCGTCGACAGCGGGAACTCCTGATAGAACTGCACCGATTCCGGCATCACCGAGAGGACGGCATTGGGGAAGATGCCATAATAGACCCAGGCCTTCTTCAGATAGTCCGGCAGATGCGCCGGCTCCGGCGCGATCTTGACGTAGTTCCTTACGCTCCAGCGACGGCCGGCATGCGGGTTGTAGCTGGCGAAGGAGCGCGACACGCCGTTGACGAAGGGTTCGTCGAAATAGGTCGCGCCATAGAGGTCCTGCAGAGCCGGGTGCGCCATGGCGACGTGATAGCCCTCATTGTCGACGTCGCGCACCGACTTCCAGTTGACCGGAGTTTTCTGGGTCCAGATGCCCCAGGAAGGCACCATGTCGGCGGCCTTGTAGTGCGAGAATTCGGGCTCGATCGGCTTCATCAGCTCGGCGACGGAGGGCTGCGGGCCGCCAGCGCGGAAGCGAATGAAGATAAAGCCCATCCAGACCTCCAGATCGAGCGGCATCAGGCCGAACTCGGTCTTGTCGAGATCGGGAAAGGAACGCGGGCGGGCAGCGCCGCGCAACGTGCCATCGAGATTGTAGACCCAGCCGTGGAATGGGCACACAAGCGCGTTCTTGCAGTTGCCCTGGCTGTCGGCGACGACACGGCTGCCGCGATGGCGGCACATATTGTTGAAACCGCGCACGACGCCGTCCTTGCCGCGCACGATCAGAGCGCGTTCGCCGACGACGTCCATGGCCAGGTAGTCGCCTGCGTCAGGGATGTCGCTGACATGTCCGGCGATTTGCCAATGGTTGCGGAAAACGTGCTCCTTCTCGAGTTCGAGGAGGGCATCGGAATGGTAGCTCCAGCCAGGCAGTCCCCGCCGGTCCCAATCGTTGGGAATGGCCACGTCACGGAGATGCGGGTTCATAAAACGTCTCTTCTTTTTATTGAATATCCGTTCAATATAATCATATTTTTCATTGAAATGCAATGGCTTGTGGAGACAAGCATATTTTCGAAAGAAAATTGGCGCGCCGATTTCAATCCAATCCGATGCGACGGCTGGCCCCGAAAACCCCGGAGAATCCGGGCGTTAGCCCGGGTTTCAAAGCTTGGTTCCGGCAGGGTTTCGAAGCAAATCCTGCCACGGCGGAAGCCGAGGCAAAAGGCGTCGCCGCGCGTCTTGCCCGCTTGCCGATCCGCCGAGCCGAGATCGGCAAGCGGGCGCGTGATGCCCAGTTGGTGGGGTCTGCCGCGGGTGCCGTTTCAAGGCGGTTACAATATCAGATTCACGCCAGCTTTCCGCTGATACAGAGCGCGACTAAGTTCGTTTTATCAAAAAAAGAAAGTCAACGAAGGGGATGATGATGCATGCGAAAGTTCAGATTGCCAGCAATGACCGCCGGTCCCAGGCTCCGGAGCGCGTTGGCCGCCGCCCGAAGCTGGCGTTGCGCCAGCGCGCCAGCGACCACCCCATGGCGATGTTCATGGCGCTGGCTGCTTGCGCCTTCGCCGGCATGGCGTTCGCGCCGACGGTCGGCCCGGCCTTTGCTTCGCTCAATCCACCGGCCAACGTCGTCGGCGGCGCAATGACCACCACCAGAACCGCACGCCTGCCGATGCCGATGGTCGATTTTGCCTGCAAGGGTCAGGCCTGGGGCGCCGAGAGCGTCGACTGCCTGCGGGCCATAGCCGAGCAGTCCGGAGCCCACAAAGCCCGTGCGGTCCGGATGATCGCCAATGCCGCGCCGCTGACCAATACGCCGAATATTTTCTGAGTTCGACTGAAACATGGTTCCGAAGCGGCTCCGCTTTGGAACGTGCCGCGGCGCTCCCCGAGCGCGTCCAGCGCTCCCTTCGGCTCCCGCCGCATGTCGGCCGGGGGCTTTTTTTACCGGTTGGTGCGGTCTATCCCTTCGAAACCACCTGGTCGGCAATGGCGGACAGGACGCTGCGCACATCCAGCGTGCTGAACGGTTTCTCCAGGATCTGCGGACGCTGCAGTAGCGGCAGCGCCTCGATTTCGGCCTTGGCGCCGATCAGGTCGCCAGTGACCAGCACGAAACGCCGCGCCAGTTCCGGTCTTTCGGCAAGCAACTCTCGATAGATGGTCATGCCGCTTGTTCCAGGCATGCGCAGGTCCGAAAAGACGATGTCGGGCGGCATGTGGCCAGCCAATATGGCTGTGGCCGTGTCCCAGAGGGGCGCGATCCGTGACTTGATGCCCATCAGTTCGAGTATGTCGGAGAGCGAACCGGCGACGTCGGGCTCGTCATCGATGATCAAGGCGTGGCGCAGCCCGCTCGATCGCGGCTGGCTCTCGCCGGCGATGGCGACGCCGGCTACAATGGCCGGCAGCTGGACGACGAAACGGGCGCCACTTGGCAGCACTTCCTCGAACCAGACATTGCCATTGTGCCGCTCGATGATCGATTTCGAGATCGACAGGCCGATGCCGGTTCCGACGCCGACCGGCTTGGTGGTGAAATAGGATTCGAAGATGCGGGACCGGATCGCTTCCGGTACGCCAGGCCCATTGTCCTCGACCGAGAAACCAGGATCGCCGCGCTCGCTGCGGAAGGTCCGCACCTTGATCAGCCGGTCGCCGCCTATGCCTGCCAGCGCATGCTGGCTGTTGATGAGGAAATTGGCGGCCACCTGGGTGACGTGATCGGCGTCGGCCATGGCCAGCAACGGGCCAGGCGCGAAATCGGTGTCGATGATGATGCCGCTCGAGCGCGCGCCGTAGGCGGTCACCTCGAGCGCCGCGCGGATCACCTGGTTAAGGTCCGTCTCGGCCCGCTCGGTCGGATGCAGCCGGACCATCGACAGGAAGCTCTTGACGATACGGCCGCAGCGCTCGGCGGCGGCGCGAACTTTCTCGGCGCGAACCTTGGTCTGCGGATCGGAGGCGAATTCGTGCAGCAGCGTCGACTGGGCGACAACCACGGCCAGCGGGTTGTTGAGTTCATGCGAGACACCCGCAAGCAGCGAACCCATCGCCGCCATCTTCTCGTTCTGGTGCAGCTTCTCGCGCTGGCGGTTGATCTCCTCCTCGGCGCGCAGCTTGTCGCGCAGGTCGCGGATGGAGCCGAAGATCAGGCGGCGGTCGGCGACCCGCATCTCGGTCGCCGTCAGTTCGATGGGGAAAATCTCGCCGGCGGCGTTCTGGGTCACCGTCTCGAGCCGCTGTCCGACCATTGGCGCGCCGCGGCCGGACATGTATTCGGCCCCCGACGCATAGCCCTTACGGTAATAGATCGGCACGATGGTGTCGAGCAGGTCCTTGCCGAGGATATCGCTGCGCAGGAAGCCGAACATCTTCTCGGCGGCCGGATTGAATTCGACGATCGAGCCGGTCTCGTCGATGACGAGGATGGCATCGAGCGAGGCTTGCAGCATGGTGCGGCGGATGACCTCGCTGGCGTGGGCGTCGGAGGGCGAGCGTTCGATCGCGTCGCCGATGGCCAGCGCGATGATATGCAGCGTCGCTTCTTCCTCATCGGTCCATTCGCGCTCCTCGATACAGTCATTGACCGCCAGCGTCCCCCACAGGTGGCCATGCGCGAATACGGACACCGACAGGAACGACTTAATGCTCTGTTTCTCGAAGTCGGCTCTCAGGAAGCCCTCGAGGTCGCGCGTATGGCCGGCGAAAATCTTGCCCTGCCGTTCATCCTCCTGCAGCCGTTCCAGCAGCGGATCGGCGTTGATGATCGACTGCACGATCACCGTCGGCGAGGCCAGCTCGCCACCGACCACGGGATCGATCCAGTAGGCGGCCACCGACTGGGCAAATCCCTGGCCGGGCAGTTCGCGCAGGCGGAACAGGATGCCGCGCTGGCAGTCCATTGCGCGGCAAAGCGTTTCCAGTATGGCTTCCATCTCGCGCTGCCAGTCGCCGGCCTCGCGCAGCCGCCGCACCACGCGCACGGCCGCCATCGCCGCGCCTTGCCGGCCGTCTTGCATGTCCGTGCCTGCTGCTTCAGCGGTCATTTTCAGCCATTGTTGCGGTGCCAAGCGGATTTCATGCGCCGCGTCTCAAATCCTTGTTTTTATGCCTTGTCCCAAAACCAAGAGCGTTTTTGGGCGACAAGTATTGCGACGGATCCGTCCACAGACCAGCACAGGCGCGGGAGCAATCCCCCGCGCCCACTTAGTGGCCGTCGCCGGCCGGCAGCGAGAAGATATAGCCTTCGCCGCGCACCGTGCGCAGGAATTTCGGGCTGGCCGGATCCGTTTCTATCTTCTTGCGCAGGCGCATGATGCGAATGTCGACCGCGCGCGAGGATTCCGGATCTTCGGTGAGGCCGATCGCTTCGGAAATGGCAGCACGTGTCAGCAGCCGGTTGGCGCGGGTCAGGAAAACCTCCAGCACGTCGAACTCGCTCTTGGCCATGTCGATCACCGCGCCGTTGGCGCCGGTGACCAGCCTGCCGTCGAGATCAGCCTGGAAGGAGCCGAAAGCGACGGAGCGGCGGGGATCGCTCGCCTTTTGGCCGTGCATCGGCGCGTGCTGCGGAACCCGGCGCAGCACGCTGCGGACCCTGGCCAGCACCTCGCGCAGCTCGTAGGGTTTGACGATGTAGTCGTCGGCGCCGAGCTCAAGTCCGACGATGCGATCAAGCGCGGTGCCGGCGGCGGTGGCATAGATGATGCCGATCGGCAGTCTCGAGCGCAACCAGCGGCCGAGCGATAGCCCATCCTCACCCGGCATGGCGATGTCGAGGATGGCGAGGTGGAATGATTGCGTTTCGACCAGGCTGCGCGCGGCGGCCGCGGTTTCGGCGGTCGCCACGTCATAGCCGGCGGCGCCGAGATATTCGGCGACCGCCTCTCTTAGATCGGGCTCATCCTCGACAATTAAAATTCTTGCCCGCACGATGCGCTCGCTCCCACTTTCGGTGGAAAGTAGATTGGGTATAAACATGATGTCCAGCACTCATATCGGGTTGCCAGGATATGGTTGGAAAACATGGCTGCACGCGCCGTTATCGGGCTTATCTGCGTCGCCGAAGTGGTGGCGACCGAACTCGCCGATCACCTTGAGCGGCGAGGCCACGACGTGCGTCAGGCGCGCCAGCCCTGGGAAGCGGAATCTATGCTGGCGGGAAAGGGCGTCGACGTCGTCGTCGTCGGTGACAGCCTCAGCCAGGCGGAGGGACGTGATCTGCTCAGACGTTATGGCAGCCAAGGGGGGGGCGGTGAAGGCGGACCGGATTTCATCCTGATCTGCCGGCCGTGCGACCTCGTCGACAAGGTGCTGGCGCTCGAGCTCGGTGCGGCCGACGTCATCGAAAGTCCGCTCAATGTCAGGGAACTCGCCGCCCGCGTCGGCGGCCTGCTGACGCGGCGGGGCAGGGCCGCCCAGGAACTGATCGTGTTGGAGAACGCGACCGTCGATTTGAGGTCGGCCATCGTCATGCACCGCTCGGGCACGGAGGAGCAGCTTTCGCCCGGCCAGGTGGCGCTGCTTCGGCTGTTCCTGGCCAGTCCCCGCAAGGTGCTGACGCGCGACGACATAATCGCGGCGGCGCCGGCCGAGAATGTCGACGCTTTCGACCGCTCGATCGATTCGCGCATCGTGCGGCTGCGCCGCAAACTCGATACGGAAGCCATCATCACCATACGCGGCGCCGGCTACCGTTTCGATCCGCCGGCGCAATTCGCCGATTGACGGCCGGGCGCTCACGCAGTTCCTCTGGTTGAGCATCGGATTTCCAAACCGGTTTTCACCTCGGGCCCGATTGCCCTGTGCTCAGCGCACCACCAGTAGCGATGGCCCCGGCGACATGTCGCTGCCTGCCGTGAACTCGCCTGCTTGCGCGCGCTCTTTCAAGAGCACGGTGGCGAGCCCGGCAAAGCCGAGCAGGCCCTGTGCGTAGAGCAGTGCCGAAAGCACAGAGGCTGCAAGTTTCGTTTTCATTGCGTCAATCCCCAGTAATTCATGTTGCGGCGGCTTGTTTTCCGAAGACCAACGCCCGTCTTGGGTGGGCGCGTGACGCCTCGGCATACTTCAGGAACTCCCGAAGTGCCCGCGCCGTCTACGGAGCCCCCCGTCACGGCGCGGGCCTTCGGTCCTCTCAGCAGCAAGTTGCCGGAGGGGCCGCGCAATGCCAGCAGCCGAAGGCCAACCCGCCAGTGGGCCTTGAGCCGGACGATGCGCAGGCTGGAACAATCCAGACCGTGGCACAAAACAGGACGGTATAGAGGGTTGAGATCTCACTCGAACTTATCGCCGCGAGGCTGGCCATGGAACCGTCGGCAACCGTGCCGGCGCCGCTAATGGCTGCTGCTGCGATGCTGATCCCGAGAAACCAGGACCGCATGTTCGTTTTCGTTCCCGTGGTCGTTGCCGTCTGCTTTCGTTACGTCAACTCTGCCGGCGGCCTGTATCCGCTTCATGCCGCCGAAAATGCGCTTTGTTGCAGATTCTGTTTCGAAATAGGGCTCCAACCTTTCAAATTTGACCAATCCGAACTTTCGTTTCGGGCTGGATACCTATGTGCCTACTCCTGTCCAGGGTGACAGCGTCAATGTTCGCCATTTGGAAACTTTGGCCCGTTAACCAGAGGAAACATATTCGAAACACAAACGAGCATTTCACGAAATCTCTCCGAAACATGATGCATCGATAAGCCGCTCATCGAATTTGGGGCCGGCCAGCCCGGCAGAGAGAGGGACATCATGCATACTGCTATTTCCGCCAAGCTCATCAACATCACCGCCGCCGCTGCCCTGACGGGTGCGGCGCTTCTGTTCGGCGCCAGCACGGGTACCGCGCATGCCGCCAACAAGATCGTGGCGCGCGTCTCGCTTTCGCAACAGGTGATGGAAGTCTCGGTCGACGGCCGCCCGGCCTTCGCCTGGAAGGTTTCCACCGGCGACAGGGCGCATGTGACGCCGACCGGCTCGTTTAAGCCGACGCGCATGCATGAAATGTGGTATTCGAAGAAGTACGACAACGCGCCGATGCCGCATTCGGTGTTCTTCAGCGGCGGCTATGCGGTGCACGCCACCTATGCCATCAAGCGGCTTGGCCGGCCGGCCTCGCATGGTTGCGTGCGGCTGCATCCCGACAATGCCGCCGATTTCTACCAGCTCGTCGAAACCTTCGGGCCGGCCAACACCAGCATCGTCATCGTCAAGTAGCTGGCTGGCAACGGATCGGCACAGCAGCCATATCCGTTCAGGGCTCCCGCCGGAACATTTTCCCGCGGTAAATCGAGCACAGCCAAAGAAAGAGGCCGGGACGTTTCGGCCTCTTTTCTTTGTTAGTTTTTGTTAGTTCGGCAATGCCGTTTCCATCAGCTCGGCAATGCCGGCATCAATTTGGGATCCGGCTTCTCGGCCAGCTGGGGCAAGTCCTTGCTGGCAATGAAGGTATAGAACATGGGCACGACGAAGAGCGTGAACATGGTGCCTACCAGGATGCCGGTGAAAATGACCAGGCCCATCGAATAGCGGGCAGCGGCGCCGGCGCCGCTGGACGTGATCAGCGGCACCACGCCAAGCGCCATCGCCGCCGTCGTCATCAGGATAGGCCGCAGCCGCACCTTGGCCGAAGCGATGATGGCGTCGCGTCGCCGCATACCGTGGATCTCGCGCTGCTGGTTGGCGAACTCGACCAGCAGGATGCCGTGCTTGGTGATCAGGCCGATCAGCGTGATCAGTCCGACCTGCGTGTAGATGTTGAGTGTGCCGAGGCCCAGATTGAGCGGCACGATGGCGCCGAAGATCGACAGCGGCACCGCCATCATGATGATCAGCGGATCACGGAAGCTTTCGAACTGCGCCGCCAGCACCAGATAGATGACGATGACGGCCGCCCCGAAGGCGATCAGGATCGTGTTGCCCTGTTCCTTCTCCTGCCTGGACTGGCCCGAATAGTCGATGAAGAAGGTGTCGGGCAGGCTCTCCCTGGCTATGTCCTCGAGGACTTTCAATCCATCGCCCGTGGTGACGCCGGGCAGCGGCAGCGCCGAGATCGTCGACGAATTCAGCTGGTTGAACTGCTCGATCGCGGCCGGCGACGCATTGGTCGAGATCTTCACCACCGCCGACAGCGGCACCATCTCGCCCGTTACGCTGCGCACGAAGTACTCGCCGAGTTTTTCGGGATTGTCGCGGAATTCTTTCGGCACCTGCGGGATGATGTCGTAGCTGTTGGAGTCGCGGTCGAACTGCGCCACTTCGGCGCCGCCGACCAGCAGCGTCAGCGTCCGGCCGATATCGGCGATCGGCAGGTTCAGCGCCGCGGCGCGGTCGCGATCGATGGTCACCGTCACCTGCGGCGCGTCATAGGCCATCGAATTCTGCACGACGATGAAGCGGCCGGAGGCCTGTGCCTTGTTCTTGATCTTCTCGGCCACGTCGTACACTTCCGAGGAGTCGCCGGTCGATCGCACCACCAGGGCGATGGGCAGGCCGCCGCCGGAGCCCGGCAGCGTCGGTGGCGCAAAGACGAAGGCCTGGACGCCCGCCACCTTGGCGAGACGGGCTGTGATGTCGGCCTGCAGCTCCTTCGAGTTGCGCTTGCGCTCCGCCCAGTCCTTGAAGGCGAAACCGACGAACGCACTGTTCGTCGTGCCGCCGAACGCGACGGCCGAGAACTGCGCCCGCGTTTCGGGAATATCCTTCACCAGACCGAGCATCTGGTTGACGTAAGTCTCGGTGTAATCGGATGTCGCATAACGCGGCGCCGTTACAAGCGAGAGCAGGAAGCCCTGGTCTTCTTCCGGCGCCAGTTCGGTTGAGGTCTTGGTGAACATGAAGCCGGTCACCCCGACAAGCGCCAGCACGATGATCAGCGTCAGCGGGCGATAGTTGAGCGACCCGGTGACGGCCCGCTCATAGACGTGCTCGACCCGCGCGAAAGTGCCGTCGACAATGCGCTGGAAACGGCCTGGCGTGCCGGACTTCAGCAGGCGCGCCGACATCATTGGCGTGATGGTGATGGCGATCACGCCCGACAGCACCACCGAGCCGGCGAGCGTGACGGCGAATTCGCGGAACAGCGCGCCGGTCAGGCCGCCGGTGAAGGCCAATGGTGCGAACACCGCGGCCAGCGTCATGGTCATGGCGACGATGGCGGTGGCGATCTCGCGCATGCCGTTGAAGGCCGCCTGCATCGGCGACATGTGGTCCTCTTCCATGTGGCGGTGGATATTCTCCACCACCACGATGGCGTCGTCGACGACGAGGCCGATCGCCAGAACCATGGCGAGCAGCGACAGAAGATTGATCGAATAGCCCACCGCGAACAACAGGAAGCAGACGCCGATCAGCGACAGCGGGATGGTGACGATGGGCATCATCACCGAACGGAAAGAGCCAAGGAACAAAAGGATGACGACGACGACGATGGCAACGGCCTCGCCGATGGTCTTGAACACTTCGTCGATCGAGGCGCTGATCTGCCCGGTCGCGTCGTAGACGATCTCGATCGTCATGCCTTTCGGCAACGTCTCCTGGATTTGAGGCACCAGCTTGGTGAGCGCCGCCGCCGTGGTCAGGGGATTGGCAGCCGGGGTCGGGAAGATGGCGAGGAAGGTGCCTGGCTTGCCGTTGAAGGAAACCCTGGTGTCGGTATTCTCGGCGCCCAGTTCGACGCGGGCGACATCGCGCAGCCGCACCACATTGCCGTCGGTCGAGCGCAGCGGCAGTTCGGCGAAGGCTTCCGGCGTCTGGAGCGTCGAGCGCACGGTGATCGAGGAGACGACATATTCGTTCTCGGTGTTGCCGGGCGCCGACAGGAAGTTGGAGTTGTTGATCGCCGTCAGCACTTCCGATGCGGTCACACCGCGCGCGGCGAGCCTGACCGGATCGATCCAGACCCGCATCGAGTATTCCTGGGCACCGAAGATCTGCACGTCGGCGACGCCTTCGACCGTCGACATGCGGGGCCTGATGACGCGTTCGATATACTCGGTCAGCTGCTCCTTGGTCATGTTCGGGTTCTGCATCGAGATGTACATCATCGCGAATTGCTGGCCCGTGCCCTTGACGATGACGGGATCCTTGGAGGCGTCCGGCAAGGTGCCGCGCACGCCCTGGACCTTGGACAGCACTTCGGTCAGCGCGACGTCCGGGTTGGAGCCGAGCTTCATCTGCACAGTCACGGTGCTGGAGGACGGTCGGCTCGACGACGTGACGTAATCGATGTTCTCGGTCGAGGCGACGGCGCGCGCGATCGGAGCGGAAATGAAGCCCTGGATCAGGTCGGCGCTGGCGCCCGGATAGGCCGTCGTGATGGTGATCGCGGTTTCGTCAACCTTCGGATACTGGCGGATCGACAGGCTGAATATGCCCTGGAAACCCAGGAGCAGGATCATGCATGCAAGGACCGTGGAGAGGACGGGCCGGCGAATGAAGAGATCGGAAACGCTCATTGCTGGTCGGCCTGCTTGTTCGCCGATTTGGTTGGGTCGATGGTGTTGTCGACGTTGACGGACATGCCGTTGAAGAGGCGATTCTGACCTGCCGTGACAACCTCATCGCCCGCCTTGAGGCCTTCGACGATCTCGACCATGCCCTCGTTGCGGCGGCCGGGCTTGACGAATACCTGCGACAGGACCAGGGCAGGCTGCTCGCCCCCCGTGGCCGGCTTGGCCTGATCGGCGGCGGCCTTGTCCGCTGGTTTTGCCGCATCGGCGGCAGGCTTCGCGGCTTCGACCGGTTTGGCATCGGCCGCGGGCTTGGCGTCCGCCGGCTTGTCGGTCGCCGCCGCGGCGGGGTTTGTCTCCGGCTTGGTCGGCTGCGCCTCGGCGGGCTTTGCCGGGTGCACCACGAATATGTAGTCGCCATAGAGGCTGGTGGTCAGCGCCGTCTGCGGCAGCGCCAGCACATTCTGCTCCTCGGGCAGTTCGACACGCACTTGCACGAACTGGCCGGGGGTCAGCTTGCCTTCGGGATTGGCGACTTCCGCCCGGATGTTCACCAGCCGGCTGGACGGGTCGATCTTGGGATCGATACCGCGAATGGTCCCGGCAAAAGGCATGTCGCCGCCGCTGAGGCCAAGCCGAACCGTCTGCCCGATCTTGAGCAGCGGCAGTTGCTGTTCGGGAACCGTGAAGTCGACCCGCATCGTGTCGAGATCCTGCAGCGTCACCACGGCGGTGCCGGGCGCCAGATATTGGCCTAGATCGATCTTCGGGATGCCGACGGTTCCAGCAAAGGGCGCCGTCAGCTGCTTCTGGTCGAGCACTGCCTGAAGCCTGTTGACCTGGGATGCCGAGGCGGACGCGGCCGCACGTGCGGTGTCCAAGGTCGAGTCCGAGCCGACACCGCGCTTGGTCAGTTCGAGTGCACGGGTCAGCGATGTCTGATCGAGCGCCGCCTGCGCCTTCTGTGCCGCGAGATCGGCACGCTCTACGGCGTCGTCGAGCTGCAGCAGCACCGCATTGGCCGCCACTTTCTCGTTGGCATGGAAGGGGATCTCCTTGACGATGCCGGCGGTCTCAACCGTCAGGTCGACACCGCGCACGGCGCGGACCGTGCCGATCGCCTCGATGCCCGGCGTCCAGTTCGACGGCTTGACGATAGTTGTCGACACGGTTGCCGCTGGCGGCTTCATCGTGGCGAAATACTGCTTGATGCCGTTGTCACGCAGGAAATTGAACCCGACGATGCCGCCGACCACGATGACGAGCACGGCCAACACAACAATGATGATAACGAAACGGAGTATGCGCTTGAACAAGGAAGTCCCCTCAGTCGAAATCCGGCGCGAAGCGCGGATATCGGGACACATATCGACTGCGGGCCCCGATTTCAAATGACCGCGGTCTTACTGTACCGTCTGGACGGTCTTGTCAATTGGGCCTAAGCTTGCGATGGGAGGCGCCATGAAAGCCCAACGAACGAACTCGCGCGAGAGGATTCTCGCTGCGGCGGCGGACGTCGCACGGGAATCCGGTCCCGGTAGCCTGTCCCTGGATGCCGTCGCCAGCCGCGCCGGCGTATCAAAGGGCGGACTGCTCTACAATTTCCCGACCAAGGCCAAATTGATGCAGGGCCTGGTCGAAGGCTATCTGCGCGAATTCGAGCAGGCGCTAGAGACCGCCAGCAGCAACGACAATGGCGCAAATCCGCTCGCCGTCTACATCAGGCTTTCGGCCAAGGATTGCGAGGACAAGCAGCCATCGGCGTCGTGGATATTTTCGGCGATCGCCGAGGATCCGGACTTCATGTCGCCGATAAAGACGTTCAAGCGACAACTCTTCCAACGACTGAAGAGCGAGACGCCGGATCTCAAGTCGCTGCTGGTCTGCTATCTCGCCATCGAGGGCCTGCGCAGCATGAACCTGTTCGACGCGGACGTGCTTTCCCCAGACGAGCGGCAATTGCTGGTGTCGTCGCTGCTGGAAATCGCCGGATCGCCCAATGTTGGCCCTGCCCGGGCCAAGCGACCCTGACGGACCATCAGGGCGGTTCGGTTTCCAGGCAATTCCGGAGGAAAAACCGCGCTCGCGCCGGTGATCGGCGCGTCGTCGACGTACATCGAGTGGACATAGCCGCCATGCTGGCCTTGTAGCGCACCGGAATGACGTGACCGGTCTCGGTGTAGTCGCCGAAGCCGGTCGAGTCGGGCATGCGCGGATATATGGCTGTGGCATCGTCATGTTGCGGCGCACAAGACCGCGCCCTATCTTTCGTGTTCCCTCCCACCATATCGAGATCACCCATGGGTTTCCTGTCTTCGAAGAATGCGCTCGTCACCGGCTCGACCAGCGGCATCGGCCTGGCTATCGCCCGCGCCTTCGCCGCCGAAGGCGCCAATCTCACCATCAACGGCCTGGGCGACGCCACGGCGATCGAGCAGGAGCGCGCCGGCATCGAGAAGGATTTCGGTGTCAAATGCCGCTACTCCGACGCCAACATGATGGACGGCGCGGCGGTCAGCGCCATGGTGCATGAGGCGGAAGAGGCGTTCGACAGCCTCGACATCCTGGTCAACAATGCCGGCATCCAGCATGTCGCGCCGATCGAGGAATTCCCGGACGACAAATGGGAAGCGATCATCCGCATCAACCTGGTGTCGGCCTTCTACGCGATAAAAGCGGCGCTGCCCGGCATGAAGAGCCGCAAATGGGGCCGCATCATCAACACGGCTTCGGCGCATGCGCTCGTCGCCTCGCCGTTCAAATCCGCCTATGTCTCGGCCAAGCACGGCATATCAGGCCTGACCAAAACGGTGGCGCTGGAAGTCGCGCAGGACGGCATCACCGTCAACGCGATCGCGCCCGGCTATGTCTGGACGCCGCTGGTCGAGAAGCAGATCCCCGACACCATGAAGGCGCGCGGCATGACCGAGGAACAGGTCAAGCGCGATGTGCTTCTGGCCGCACAGCCGACAAAGGAATTCGTCGCCGTCGAGGACCTTGCCGCCCTGGCGCTGTTCCTGTGCTCGGATTCAGCCAGGCAGATCACCGGCACGACCTTGCCGATGGACGGCGGCTGGACGGCACAGTAAAGCCCAGGCGAGGCGTTCTGTTCCCGGCTGATGCCGCAGGCGCCGGCAAGCGGTTGCAATAGGCACAGGACCGGTCGGTCCTCCTGTTTTTATGCACCACCCGCCGTTCGGCATCCACATGCCGGTGCTCGACGAGGTCACGCTAACCGACGCCGATGCCCTTCAAGAGCTATTCCAACGCCATGGCAGTGTCCGTCACATCTTCGCCGGACGTGTCCACCGGCTGATCGCCGGCAAATGGCGCGGCATTCCGGTCAGCACCATCATCCATTTCCACGATTTTCCGGTTGGCTAGCACTTAAGCAGGGGGCGCCCCTTCTCTCGCCATCAAGTGCGCTCACGGTTGAAGTTTTTCCGGGCCCGAATGCGTCGAACCGTCGCGAGCCGTTTGGTTGTCGGATTTGCCGGCTTTCCCATCTTGCTCGTGATGCTGGGAAGTGCCGCAAAAGCGCATCAAATCTGGACATTAGTCTTGACAGAAATACAGATGTTCAATACCCGTCAGGTGATTGAATAGCAGCATTACGGGAGGAATGAGCGGTATGGCTTCCAATGTTTCGTTGACGGGCCTTGCCCGTGATCTCGAGGTGCGGGCCAGGTCGGGCAAGCCAATCCGCATCGGCTTGATCGGTTCGGGCGAGATGGGAACCGACATCGTCACCCGCGTCGCCCATATGTCCGGTATTGAGATCGGCGCCATTTCCGAGCTGAACCTGCCCGCCGCCAGTAAGGCCGTGGATATCGCCTTCCAGGAAACCGGGCATGCGCGCGAAGTGTCGAACGCCTCGGCGATGACGGCCGCCATGGAGGCCGGCAAGGTGGCGGTCACCAACGACGCCAGCCTGGTCATCAACAATGACCTGATCGACGTCGTCATCGACGCCACCGGCGTTCCCGCCGTCGGCGCCGAGATCGGCTTGCGCGCCATGGAGCACGGCAAGCACCTGGTGATGATGAATGTCGAGGCCGACGTCACCATCGGCGCCTATCTCAAGAGCGAGGCCGACCGGCTCGGCGTCACCTATTCGCTGGGCGCCGGCGACGAGCCGTCTTCCTGCATGGAGCTTATCGAATTCGTCTCGGCCATGGGCCATCCGATCGTCGCCGCCGGCAAGGGCAAGAACAATCCGCTCAACATCGACGCCACGCCGCCCGACTATGAAGAGGAAGCCAAGCGCCGGCACATGAATGTGCGTATGCTGGTCGAGTTCGTCGACGGCTCCAAGACCATGGTCGAGATGGCGGCGATCGCCAACGCCACCGGGCTGGTGCCCGACAAGGCCGGCATGCATGGTCCGGCGGCGACGCTCGGCGAATTGTCCAAGGTGCTGGTGCCGCAGAAGGACGGCGGCGTGCTGTCGAAGGTCGGCGTCGTCGACTATTCGATCGGCAAGGGTGTCGCGCCCGGCGTGTTCGTCGTCGCCGACATGTCGCATCCGCGCATTTCGGAGCGCATGGAAGATTTGAAGATGGGCAAGGGCCCGTACTTCACCTTCCATCGGCCCTACCATTTGACCTCGCTCGAAGTGCCCCTGACCTGCGCCCGCGTCGTGCTCTACGGCAAGGCCGACATGGTGCCGCTGGCAAAGCCGGTGGCCGAAGTCGCAGCCGTGGCCAAGAAGGACATGAAGCCGGGCGAGAAGCTCGATGCGATCGGCGAATATTGCTACCGCGCCTGGATCATGACGGCGCCGGAAGCACATGCCGCCAGGGCCATTCCCTGCGGTCTGCTGCAAGGCGGTTCGGTGACGGCGCCGATCAAGAAGGGCGAGCTCATCACCTACGCCAATGCCGCCCCGGCTCCCGGCTCCAAGATCGCCGAACTGCGCGCGCGCCAGGACAAGCTCGTCTACGGAACCGTGGAGGTGTGATCATGGCCGCAGCCAGCAAAGCCGTCGCGGACAGCCGTGCCAACCTGCCCTTCGTCTATCGCCAGTACAGCGCCGAGCAGCTCAGACAGGTGCTCTACAAGATGTACCTCATCCGCCGCTTCGAAGAGGGCGCGGAGGAGAGCTACACGCGCGGCCTCATCCACGGCACCATGCATCTGTCGATCGGGCAGGAAGCCAGCGCCATGGGCATCTGCATGCCGCTCGGCGAGGATGACCAGATCACCTCGACGCATCGCGGCCACGGCCACTGCATCGCCAAGGGCGCCGAGGTCAAGCGCATGTTCGCCGAGTTCTTCGGCAAGACCACCGGCTACTGCAAGGGACGCGGCGGCTCGATGCACATCGCCGACGTGGCCAAGGGCAATCTGGGCGCCAATGGTATCGTCGGCGGCGGCATTCCGATCGCCGTCGGGGCGGCGCTCTCCTCCAAGATGATGAAGACCGGCAAGGTCGTGGTCTCCTTCTTCGGCGACGGCGCCAACAATGAGGGCGCTTTCCACGAGGCGCTGAACATGGCGGCGATCTGGAAGCTGCCGGTGATTTTCGTGTGCGAGAACAATGGCTACGGCATGTCGACGTCGACGGCCCGCTCGACCGCGGTCAAGAACATCGCCGAGCGCGCCGCCGCCTATTCGATGCCCGGCGTCATCGTCAACGGCAACATTTTTTCGGAGGTCGCCGAGGCGTCCTACAAGGCCGTCGAGCGCGCACGCGCGGGCGAGGGGCCGACGCTGATCGAGTCCAAGACCTACCGCCATCGCGGCCATTCCAAGAGCGACCGCAACCGCTATCGCACCAAGGAGGAGATCGAGGACTGGATGTCGAACCGCGATCCGATCACCCTGTTCGAAAGCGAGCTGCGCGACTTCGGGTTCATTGACGACAAGGGCATCGAGGCGATCCGCGAAGCGGTGGCCAAGGAAATCGCCGACGGCATCGAGTTCGCCAAGGCGAGCCCGTCGCCTGATGTCAGCGAGACCGGAAATTACGTGTATACGGAGCAGGCGTGATGGACGCGATGGTGCGTGAACTGAGCTACGCCCAGGCGATCCAGGAAGCCATGGCGATCGCCATGGACATGGACGAACGCGTCTTCCTGATGGGCGAGGACATCGGCGTCTATGGCGGCGCCTTCCAGGTGACCGGCGATCTGGTCGAGCGCTACGGCGCGGACCGGGTGATGGATACGCCGATCTCGGAACTGGGCGGCGCGGGTGTCGCGGTGGGTGCGGCCCTCACCGGGATGCGGCCGATCTTCGAGTTCCAGTTCTCCGACTTTGCCACGCTCGCCATGGAGCAGATCGTCAACCAGGCGGCCAAGATGCGCTTCATGCTGGGCGGTGAGGTTTCCGTTCCCGTGGTGATGCGCTTTCCCGCCGGTTCCGGCACCGGTGCCGCCGCGCAGCACAGCCAGAGCCTGGAGGCCTGGCTCGGCCATGTGCCGGGCCTAAAGGTCATCCAGCCGGCGACGCCGCACGATGCCAAGGGCATGCTTTTGGCTGCCGTCGCCGATCCCGATCCGGTGATGATCTTCGAGCACAAGCTGCTCTACAAGATGAAGGGCCCGGTTCCGGAAGGCTACTACACGGTGCCGATCGGCAAGGCCGATATCCGCCGCGAAGGGCGCGATCTCACCATCGTCGCCACCTCGATCATGGTGCAGAAGGCGCTCGACGCCGCGGCCGCGCTGGAAGCGGAAGGCATCGACGTCGAAGTCGTCGACCTCAGGACGATCCGGCCGATGGACAAGCAGACCGTCATCGACAGCGTCAAGAAGACGTCGCGGCTGATGTGCGTCTACGAAGCGGTCAAGACGCTGGGCATCGGCGCCGAGGTCAGCGCCATGATCGCCGAGAGCGAGGCGTTCGACTATCTCGACGCGCCGATCGTGCGGCTGGGCGGCGCGGAGACGCCGATCCCGTACAATCCGGAGCTGGAGAAGGCGACGGTGCCGCAGGTTCCCGGCATCATCACCGCCGCCCGCGACCTCGTGAGAGGGGTTCGCTGAGACATGCCGACCGAAGTCATTCTTCCCAAGGTCGACATGGACATGGCGACCGGACAGATCTCGCGCTGGTTCGCCGAGGAAGGCGCCCGGGTCAAGAAGGGCGACGTGCTGTTCGAGATCGAGACCGACAAGGCGGCGATGGAAATCGACGCGCCGGCCAGCGGCATCCTGCGCGATGTCTCCGGCAAGGAAGGCGTCGATATCCCCGTCGGCGCGCCGGTTGCGTGGATCTATGCCGATGATGAAAGCTACGGGGCCAAGCAGGACAAGGCGCCAATCTCCCCCCTTGAGGGGGAGATGTCGACGAAGTCGACAGAGGGGGTTGCCTCAGAAGGCACCGCCCTCGCGCTGAGCCCGGTCGAACCGACCCCACCCGACCGGCCTTCGGCCGGCCACCCTCCCCTCGAGGGGGAGGGAAAAACCCGCGCTACACCCTTGGCGCGTCGATTGGCTCGTGAAGCAGGACTGAATCTCTCCGGCATATCAGGCACAGGCCCACATGGCCGCGTCGTGAAGGCGGATATCGATGCGGTACTCTCCTCCCCCCTCGAGGGGGAGGTGTCCGCGAAGCGGACGGAGGGGGTCGTCTCAGGAGGCACCGCTTTTGCGCCGAGCCCCGTCGAAGCGACCCCACCCGACCGGCCTGCGGCCGGCCACTCTCCCCTCAAGGGGGAGGGGGACGTGCTGCGCCTGTTCGAGGAAGGCTCCTATGAACTCGTCCCGCACGACAACATGCGCAAGACCATCGCGCGCCGGCTGGTCGAGGCCAAGACCACCATCCCGCATTTCTACCTGACGCTCGACTGCGAGCTCGATGCGCTGCTTTCGCTGCGCACGCAGCTCAATGCGGCCGCACCGGTAAAGAAGACCGACAAGGGCGAGGCGCCCGCCTACAAGCTGTCGGTCAACGACATGGTGATCAAGGCGATGGCCATGGCCCTGAAAGCGGTGCCGGATGCCAATGCCTCGTGGACCGAAAGCGCCATGGTCAAGCACAGGCATGCCGATGTCGGCGTCGCCGTGTCGATCCCCGGCGGTCTGATCACGCCGATTATCCGCAAGGCGGACGAAAAGACGCTGTCGGTGATCTCCAACGAGATGAAGGACCTGGCCAGCCGCGCGCGCAGCCGCAAGCTGAAGCCGGAGGAATATCAAGGCGGCACCACGGCGGTGTCGAACCTTGGCATGTTCGGCATCAAGGATTTCGCCGCCGTCATCAACCCGCCGCATGCGACGATCCTGGCGGTGGGTGCCGGCGAGGAGCGGGCGGTGGTCAAGAACGGCGAGATCAGAATCGCCACCGTGATGTCGGTGACGCTGTCGACCGACCATCGCGCCGTGGACGGAGCACTCGGTGCCGAACTGCTGGTCGCCTTCAAGAAGCTGATCGAGAACCCGATGGGCATGCTGGTGTAGGTCACGTTGACGTGAGCCGGCGTCGAATGATGCGCCGGCTCACCACAGAATCGACTTGTCAGGCGCGAACCCTTCGCCCATGTTTCAGGTGGACTGTGATCAAGGGAGGTCCGCATGCCCGCATTCGATCCATCCGACGTCAAGACCCTGTTCGGCAAGGTGATGGGCGCGTCTCCGTCCGACATCAAGCTGGTGGCGCAGCGCCTGCACGATCACGCTTTCGAGCCGCGCATGTCGGCGGACGAAACCAAGCAACTCGTCGCCAGTCTCGGCTATGAGAGCCTGGATGCGTTCTGCGCCGATATCGGCTTGCCTGCGCATATCGCGGAGCGCTGGGGCCGCTTCGGCGTTTCCGGCGAGATGAAGCAGGTGTTCACGCTGCTGGCGGCCCAGCGCAGGCGGGTGGCCGAGGCGATCGCCGAATTCGAATCCATGACCCATGTCGGCGTCGAGGATTTCTTGCGCGAACGCGGCCTGATCTAAGCGGCACTGGAAGCAGCGTCAGCCAGCCTTTGCCAGCAGCGCCGTCGCCGTATCGCTGTCGGTGATCAGCACATTGGTGCTGACGGCCTTCAGCGCGGCGAGGATCGCGGCCACCTTGCGTTTTCCGCCGGCGGCCAGCACGACATTCGGCACCTGGCCGACGACATCGAGGTCGATGGCCATGACGCGGCCGTTGACTTCGTGGTCGACCAGCCTGCCTGAGGCATCGACGAAATAGCACAGCATGTTGGCGACCGCGCCCTTCGCTTTCAGCGACGCGATGAGCGACGACGGCACGATGCCGTGGCGGAAGATGGTCGCGTCCGGCGACATGTCGCCGACGGTAAGCAGCGCGATATCGGCGGCGGCAGCGCGCTGCCGCACGTCCTGCAGCGCCGGCTGCGCCCAGAGCAGGTCACGCAGCGAGGGGTTGTCGACCGTCACCGGCGCAGTGATCTGGTAGCTGTCGACCTCGAAGACATCGGCGACCTTGGCGGCGACGATCGACGGATTGATCCATTGCGAATGCGGCAGGCTGCCGACGAGCGCCACGACCGAGGCGTGCTTCAGCTGCCGGCGGGCGAGAAAGCCCAAACTTGCATGCAGGGTCGCGCCGCCGCCGATTGCCAGCGTCATGCCGTCCTGCATCTGCTCGCCGAGATAGGCCGCCACGGCGTGGCCGATCGCCTTCTCCAGGTGCTCTTGCGCCGAAGGCGTCGGGATGACGACGGCGGCATCGAGGCCCCAGCGCTTCTCGAGTGCACGTTCGAGCGCCACCTGTTCGGCGGTCGGCGCGTTGATCATGGTGACGACGATGCCCTCGGCCGTGCACGCGGCCAGCGTGCGCATGACCTTAACCCTGGAGACATCGAGCTTCTCGGCGATCTGCTCCTGCGTGAAGCCCTCCACATAATAGAGCCACGCCGTCTTGACGTTGAGATCCGACGACACCATCGGCAATCCGGAGCGGGCCGGTCTCGGTTTTTCCACGGGCATCGCTTTTCGTCCTCATGAGCCTTGGCCTGGGCCCCGCATCGCCTCTTCGGAGCAAGGCCGGCCGCGTGTCAACTGGCACCGGATGTCCGGCGTGTCGATTGTTGCACAGTTTTGTTCATTTGTAATTGACATCGAACATATGAACATATTTTGTATATCTCACGCGCTGTGTCATCCACCAGTCATATGCGCCGTGCAGGGAGGAAGAGACAGGGAACCGGCCGGGGCCGGACCAGTCGTGCACAGACAGGACAGGAGGTCTTATGAAGACGCTATTCATCAAGCTGCTGGGCAGCCAGCTGGCGCTCGCGGCAACTTTGTTTGCCGGCATGGCAAGTGCCGAAACGTTGACGCTCTACACATCCCAGCCGGAAGCCGATGCGGCCAAGACCGTGGAGGCCTTCAAGAAGGCGCAGCCCGGCATCGACGTGGCAATCTATCGTTCCGGTACCAGCGACATCCTCACAAAGATGGCGGCCGAATTCGCCGCCGGCAGCCCGCAGGCCGACGTGCTGTTGATCGCCGATGCGGTCTCGATGGAGTTGCTGAAGAAGGATGGCCGGCTGCTGCCTTATCCCGAGGCAAAGCTCGACGGCATCGAGCCGGATGCTTACGACGCCGACAAGACCTATTTCGGCAGCAAGCTGATCACCACCGGCATCGTCTACAACACCGCGGCTGCGCAAAAACCCGAGCATTGGGCCGATCTCGCCAAGCCGGCCTATGCCGATGGTCTCGTCATGCCGAGCCCGCTCTATTCAGGTGCCGCCGCCTACCTGCTTTCGGGTTTCGCCAGCGATGCCGATTACGGCTGGGATTTCTTCCAGAAGCTGAAGGCCAACAACACCGTCAGCGTGCGCGGCAATGGCGCGGTGCTGAAGTCCGTGGCATCAGGCGAGAAGCCCTATGGCATCCTCGTCGACTTCATGGCGATGAACGCCAAGAAGAAGGGCTCGCCGGTGGAATTCGTGTTCCCCTCGGAAGGCGTTCCGGCCGTGACCGAACCGGTCGCGATCATGAAGACGGCCAAGAATGTCGACGGCGCCAAGAAGTTCGTCGACTTCATTCTTTCGGACGAAGGCCAGAAGCTGGCGCTTTCGATGGGCTACCTGCCGGCACGGGCCTCGGTCGGCCGGCCCGAATGGCTGCCGGAAGGCGTCAAGGTCAAGGTAATGTCGTTCGACACCAAGGCAATCGTCGCCAAGACCGACGCCGACAAGGCGAAGTTCTCGGAACTGTTCGGCGGCTGACAAGGCTCGGCGATCCGGCCGGGATGCCGCTTCGGCGGCATCCCCACTGCGCGCTGGTCGAATTTCAGGAAAGCAACGATGCCATCAACGATCAGGGAAAGCCGGGGCCAGGAAATGGTCCTGACGGCGGCGGTAGCCGTCGTCATCGTGCTGCTCTCCCTGCTGCCGATGCTGCGCCTGATCAAGGAAATCGTGGCACCCGGCGGCACGGTGTCGACGATGGCCCTGGAGGCTGGACTGAGAAGCCCGGCGACCTGGATCGCCACCTGGCACACGCTTGTCGTCGGCATAGGCGGCACGGTGCTTGCCGTGCTGTCGGGAACGCTGGTGGCGGTGCTCATCACGCTGACCGACATACGCGGCCGAAGCGCGCTGGTGCTCTGCTACGTCATGCCGCTGATGATCGCGCCGCAGGTCACGGCGCTTGCCTGGCTGCAACTGTTCGGACCGGCCAGCCCGTTCCTCAAGCTGTTCGGCGCCGCACCGCCGCTGGGCACCAAGAACCCGCTCTATTCCACGTCGGGCATCATCCTGCTGCTCGGCGTGCAGTATGGCCCGCTGGTGTTCCTGCTGGTGCGCGCTGGCCTGCGCAAGCTGCCGCGCGAACTGGTCGAGGCGGCGCGAGCCGGCGGCGCGAGCTGGTTCACCGTGCTCGTCACCATCGTGCTACCCCTGATGACACCGTCGATCATGGCGGCAGCGGCACTGGCCTTCGTGTCCTGCGTCGGCAATTTCGGCATTCCCGCCTTTCTCGGCATTCCCGCCAATTATCTCGTGCTGCCGACCTTGATCTATCAAAAACTGGCCGGCGGCGGGCCGGCCGTGCTCGGCGAGACGGCGTTCCTGTCGGTGCTGATCGGCATCATCGCCATGGCCGGCATTATCGCCCAGGAGGTCATGAGCCGGCGCCGCGACTACCGCATCAGCTCCACCTCGCTGCCCGCCGAGCCCTACGAGCTTGGCCGCTGGCGTCCGGTCGTCCAGGCCGGCATGTGGCTGCTGGTCGTACTGGTGTTGTTCCTGCCGCTGTTCGGGCTGGTGCTGACGTCGCTGGTTCCCGGCTACGGCATCGCGCTCAGCGCCAAGACGGCGACGCTCGACAATTACCGTTTCGTGCTGTTCGAGCACGCTGCCGCCAGCCGCGCCTTCTTCAACAGCTTCTGGCTGTCTATCGCCGCCGCCTTCTTCGCGGTCCTCGTCGCCGTGCCGATCGGCTATCTCATTGCCTGGGGCAAACAGCGCTGGGTGCGGCTGCTCAATCTTTCGGTCGAACTGCCCTATGCCTTGCCCGGCGTGGTGCTGGCGATCGCATCGCTGCTGCTGTTCCTGCGGCCGATCCCGCTGACCGGCATACAGCTCTACAACACGGTCTGGATCATCCTCTACGCCTATCTCGCCCGCTTCCTGGTGCTGGCCTTGCGGCCGACCATCAGCGGCTATCACCAGATCGACCGGACGCTGGAGGAGGCTGCACAAGTGGCGGGCGCCGGCCTGTTCACGCGCATGCGCACCATCGTCTTTCCTTTGGTGGCGCCGGCGGCGATCGCCGGCGGCCTGCTGATCTTCATGACGGCGCTCAGCGAGCTCACGGTCTCGGCGCTGCTGTGGTCGTCGGGTTCCGAGACAATCGGCGTGGTGATGTTCTCGTTCGAACAGGGCGGCGATTCCAACTACGCGGCGGCGATGTCCGTCATCACGGTCGCGGTCACCTTCGTGCTGATGCTGGTGACCAACCTGCTTGCCCCTCACCTTCCGAGTGGAGTTCTGCCATGGCGCGATTGACCCTGGACCATGTGACCAAGAGCTTCGCCGAGTTCGATGCGGTCAAGGACGTTTCGATCGATGTCGGCGACGGCGAATTCCTTGCCGTGCTCGGGCCTTCCGGCTGCGGCAAGACGACGTTGCTGCGGCTTGTCGCCGGCTTCGAGAAGGTGACGTCGGGCGAAATCCGCGTCGGCAGCGAGGTCGTGTCGGGTGCAGGCGGCAGCGTTCCACCAGAGAAGCGGCGGGTCGGCATCGTCTTCCAGAACTACGCATTGTGGCCGCACATGACGGTCGCCGAGAACATCGGCTATTCGCTCAAGGTTGCAAAGCTGGACAAGGCGGTCGCCCGCCAGAAGGTTGCCGACGCGCTGGCCCTGGTCAATCTACAGGGGTTAGGAGACCGTAGGCCGGCCAACCTCTCCGGCGGCCAGCGCCAGCGCGTGGCCCTGGCGCGCTGCCTGGTCGCCGCGCCCTCGCTGGTATTGTTCGACGAGCCACTCGCCAATCTCGACGTGCATCTCAGGGCCTCGATGGAGGACGAGTTCGCCGCCTTTCACAAGCGCACCGGCACGACCATCGTCTACATCACCCACGATCAGGCCGAGGCCATGGCGCTGGCCGATCGCATCGCGGTGATGGATCACGGTCGCCTGGTCCAGCTCGCGACCCCGCGCGAGCTCTATCATGAGCCGGCGAATGAAATGGTGGCCTCCTTCATTTCACAGGGCATTCTGCTTCCGGCCGACGTGCTGAGCTCCGAGGAGGCGGGTCATTGCAAGGTCCGGGTTCTCGGAACCGAGCTGGTCGTCCGCTGCCGGGCAGGCGAGCGGCCGCGCGCTGGCGCAAGGATCTGCTGCCGGTCGGCCGATCTCGACGTCTCGTCGGACGGCCCCGGCTTCGATGGCCTCGTCAAGCGGGTGATCTACCAGGGTGGCTCGGCGCGCATCGAATTTACGCCTTCCGCAGGACCTGATCTTACCTTGCATTTCGAGCAGCCCGACCCGGTCGTGCTGGAGAGCGGAGCCCAGGCGCGCCTGCGCATTAAGTCCGGCTGGGTAATCCCGGCGGAGGCGGCGTCGTGATGAAGCTGGACCTGGCCGGCGGCTTCGGCGAAAAGGGCCGCACCAGCGTTGCCGTCCGCAGCGGAAACGATCGCATCCTGCTCGATATCGGCATCAAGGTCGGGGCCACAGGGGCGGAGTACTATCCGGCACTTGACGGGTCGATCGCCGACATCGACGCGTTGTTTGTCTCGCATGCGCACGAGGATCACGTCGGTGCTCTGAGCTGGCTTTTGTCGCGCGGCTATGCCGGTCCGATTTTCATGACGGCCGAAACCCGCGCCGAGGCTCCGGCCACGCTCGCCGGCTATGCCGATCCCGGGGATCTCAAGCGATTTCCCTTTCCGGAAGATCGCATCGAGATTTTCGAACCCGGCGATTTGCTGAAGAGCGGCAATCTCAGGGTCAGGACGGGGAGGTCGGGACATGTCGTCGGCGGCGTCTGGTTTGCCGTCGACGATGGCAAGAGCCGCGTCGTCTATTCGGCCGACGTGGTGCCGGACAGCAATGTCTTCGTGATGGACGCGATCCCCGAATGCGATCTTCTCGTTCTCGACGCGTCCTATGGCGCCGATCCCGTGCCGGGTGCGGCGCGCGCCGAGGCCATTTCGGGCTGGGTGGCGCGCCATTCGAACGGATGCCTTCTGCCGACGCCGCTGTCGGGGCGGTCGCTGGAATTGATCGCGGCCTTGCCGGGACCCTTCGCCATCCACGCCGGCATGCGTGCTTCGCTCGAAGCGCAGATCGCCGCCACTTCAGCGCTGCTACCTGGCGTATCCGAGATCCTGCGCTTGCGGCTGGGTAGTGCCGCAGACTGGACCGACGCCGACCCGCTGCCCTCGCTGCCCTTGCTGGCCGATGACGGCATGGGCGAGGCCGGGCCTTCGTCCCGCCTGCTGCCGCGCGCCGACCGGGCCGGCTTTCCGGTGTTGCTGACCGGGCATCTGCCCTCCGGCTCCCCCGGCGATCTGCTGCACAAAGCCGGCCGGGCGGACTGGGTGCGCATGCCCACCCACCCAACGCTGTCGGGCAATGTCGATATCTGGGAGAAGGCAGGGCGCCCGGAGGCGCTCGGTCATTCCTGCGCGAGCGAACTCCTCGACGACCTGAAAGCCCATATTCCGTCGCTGCGCCCGCAATGCCGCACCGGCCAGAGCATAACGGTGCGCCGAGGAAAAGAGACATGAGACTCCTGATCTGCAACGATGACGGCATCGAGGCGCCGGGCCTTGTCCGGCTGGTCAAGGCGGCCGGCGGCCTGAGCGACGATTTGTGGGTGGTGGCACCCGACGGCAAGCGCACCGCCGCGGGCGCATCGCTGACGATCGCGCGGCCGTTGATCATGCGGCGCGTCAAGCCCGGCTGGTATTCGTGTTCCGGTACTCCGGCCGACTGCGTGGTGAGTGCGATGGCCTGGCTGTTCGCGGATGGCCAAAAGCCCGACCTGGTTCTGGCGGGCGTCAATGACGGGCGCAACGTCGCCGAGGACCTTGCCTATTCCGGGACGCTGGGCATTGCGCGCGAGGCGACATTCTGGGGTATTCCGGCGATCGGCTTTTCCCGGGTGAAGAATCCGGACTTCAGCGGTGCCGACGACGAGTGGCTCGGCGCGTTGATCGCCTCGCTCTGGCGGTCGCGTGAAGTGTGGGCGGCGGATGGCCATTGGCTCAGCATCAACCTGCCGGCTTCGCTGCCGGCCGGGATCCGGCAGCCGCGCATCGGCCGCGACAAGATCGGCCGCAAGGCTGAAATCCTGGAGAGCGACGGCGATCGCACCGTCATCACAGTCCCGCGCGGGCGCGCTCACGCAAGTGAGCCGGGCGACGAGAACGAGGCGATCGATGCCGGCTTCGTCAGCATCAACCGGCTGAACTGGTTTGGCGAAACGCGGCTGGACGGACAGTTTCTGGACGAGATCCAGCACCAGCGGCAAGGCTAGTCACTGGTCACAGAACAGGGTCGTTGCGGATATTCGGGACGGCACGGTCGCTCGCCCAGCCGTGCCAACGCCTCGAGGGCGGCGCGGATCATTCAGATCACCGAGCTGTGCAGCGGTTAAATTGCGTCAATCCAAAGCCGATGCTTGAAGCCGCCGCTATTTCATTCCACATCGGTCAGCATGAAGGACGAGGCACGAGAGCGGCGTCGGGATCTGTTGTGGGCGCTGCCCGCATCGCTGATCCTGCATGCGCTCCTCGCAGCGCTGGTGTTCTACAACCTGCCGAGGCCAGCCCAAGAGCCGCAGCAGGACCAGCCGGTAAATGTCGCGCTCGTGCCTCCGCCCGATCAGCCAAAACCGAAACCTGCGCCCGCACCGCCAAAGGAGCCCAAAGCCGAGAAGCCGCCGGAAACGAAGGCTGAAGAACCGCCCGCAAAGCAGCCGCGCAAGACGCCGCCGATCGAGACCTTGAGACCTGTCTTTCAGTTCGGCGACAAGGACGCCGGCCCCAGGAAATCCCTGGACGGAGCCAGCGCTCAAGACAGTTCGCCAGCGCCTGCCAAGGAGGAGACGTCCAAGCCGCCCGTGACGCCTGAGCCTGCGGAGACCAAGTCTGGCGCGCCGGCGGCCACCGAAAAGCCGGCAGAGTTGCCCGAGGCCGGCGAGAAGCCGGCAACCGCCGCGAAGGATGCCGAGTCCCTGAAGGATGCTGAGGAGGCGGAAACCCCCGACGCCGACAAGCAAACGGCCGCGGCACCGCCGTTGGCCGCCGATGACGGCGACACTGAGGTCGAGCTTCCCATATCGGCTGAAAAGCCGACGCCCAAACCCGCAAATGCGCCGAAGCCCGGCTCTTCAAAGGTCTCGAAGTCCCCCAAGGGGAGCGCGGGAGACCCAGCTTCCCCTGATGTCGCCAGTGCCGCGTCGCGTCGCTATTCCGGGCTTCCGGGCGTTCGCAAGCTCTATTCGCAAGACGCTACCGGCGATGCGCTGGCCACGACCTCGATGGGCGGCGTGCCGCGCGCCCAGCGTGGTGCCAAACTTTGCGCCAGCGCATTGCAGCAGCAATTGCTGGACGCCTCTTATTTCCCCGACTTGATCCCAAGCGTGCCGCTGAAGGCCGGCAATATTCTCAACGCCCCGGATGTCGCTTTCCGCGCAACGGGCACGTGGTACCATCTGGGCTTCCGCTGCGAGGTCGACAGCGATGTGACCAGGGTTTTGTCGTTCGGCCTACGTGTCGGATCTGTAATCCCGCCCGACGAATGGGTTCGGCTTGGACTACCCACTCGCTAGAACAAGCTCTTAGGCGGGGACACCGAGCCCGGACAATTGCCGGCTGATCTCTTGCCAGTCGGTGCAGACGAAATCGGCGCCGGCCGCCTTCAGTCGCGCGCCATGCTCGGGATAGGTGTGGCCGCCGCCGGTGTAGCCGATCGCCGTCATGCCGGCGGCAACCGCGCCCTGGATACCGAAGGGCGAATCCTCGATGACGATGCAGTCCGCCGGATTGGCGCCCCTCTTTGCCGCGGCGAACAGGAAAATGTCCGGCGCGGGCTTGCCGTTCTTAACCATCGAGGAGCTGTAAATTGCGTCGCCGAAGAACCGTGCCAGCGCCGTCACTGCCAGGCTGTGGTTTATGCGCTCGACGGAGGACGACGAGGCAACGCAGCGGTCGCCCTCAAGCGCCTCCAGAAACGCGGCGATTCCTGGTGTCGGCTTCAGTTCCTGCGAAAACAGGATCCTGGTCTCGGTCCAGATGTCGCCATCCGCCGCCGCCGGAAACTGATGGCCGGTCAATTCCCTGATTTTGACGATGATGTCGGACTGTTTCATGCCGATGCACTGAGCGATGATGCCGCCGTGCACGCCCGGCATGCCGTGCTTTTCATAGACGCGCTCATAGGCCCTCGCGGCCAGCGGTTCGCTGTCGACGAGAACGCCGTCGCAATCGAAAATGATAGGCCTTGATCGCGCCACGCGCTTCTCCCCGGAGTTTTGCACTTTGCTACCGGCAAAAAGTCAAATGTTCAATAGCGTGGTGGTCGGGCGCCAAAATCTGTCAAAGCTGGCGTAGCGCATCGCTGGCCCGGGCCGACCCAAGCGCCCTTTGCATGGCCTGCCGCGATTGCGCGCGATCCGGCGTGATCCAGTTCGGTTCGGCGCCAAGGAAGCGGTCGAGGAAAGCCACGGCATAGGCCGGCATCTCGGTCACGTTCTCGCGATAGGACCACCATGTGCGCAGGTCGTCGGCGCATTTGTCGATGCTGGGCGCTGAGCCGAATTCCTGCTCGTAGATCGCCGAAATCACCGAAACGCAATAATTGGTGTAGAGGAACCCCTCAGGCCAGAAGCGGACGATTTCCAGCGTGCCGGCATTCTGCTCGGTCTCGACGAGATGGCTGAGGCCGGAGACTTCCCTGGCCGGCGCCTGCCGTATCAGTTCGCGCAGCACGAGGCCGGCGGCAAAGACGATGAAGTCGGCGCGGTCGATCGCGGCGAAACGCTTCTGCGCCTCCATGATCTCGACCCAGTCGAGAAAAGCCCTTGTGAGCCTGGCTTCGTCGATTTCAAAACGCACGCCGAATGTGTCGGACACCACCTTGGCGCTGCCGCGAAACGTGGCGCGGAACCAGCGCAATTGCCGCAACCGATGGCGAAGGTCGGGCATAAGGGCCAGTTCATCCCTGAAGGGCAGTTCCATTTCACATATCCCGTTTGACGACAGGCTAGCACAACCGTGCCGTCGCCGAAATCGGCCGACGGCCCTGTGGATGACCGTGACCGAGGTCAATATCATACATATTGACATTCTCGGAAACAAATGTTCTCACTTTGCTGTTGTCGCGCATCCGTCCAAGATGCGGTTCAATGAAGGCTTCGGGAGGAGAACCGAATGGCGATTTGGCAGTGGGGACTGCTTCTGCTGGTTATTGTGTGGGCGCTGCAGTCGCTCGGCGTCTGGCTGCAGATGCGGCACTATTCGGACGTCTTCCGGGGCGTCACCGACCAGTACAAGGATGGCTTCGTCGGGGCCGGCAATTTTCGCGGCCGGCTGGCCAAGGGCACCATCGCGCTCGTCGTGGTGACGCCGGACCTGATCGTGCGCCGCATGATGGTCATGAGCGGGCGCTCGGTATTCACCAAATTCAAACGACATCAACAATTCGAGGGTGTTCCCCTCGATCAACTCCGGTCCAACCCTGCGATCTTGGGGGAGGGGGAACCCGGTGTGGCCGAGGCCGTGAAACGGGCGATTGAACAGATCGACAAAGCACGGTCGGAGCCGGGGAAGAAGCCGGGCTTGTCCGGCTTGAACGTAGCAAGGGCCTAGAGGACGCCGCGCACCGGCCGGAATCAACCGGCGGGCGGCATAAGGAGGAGAAATGTCTGTATTTTCGTTATTGGCGCAGCATGCCGACATGGCCGTGCATAACCTGCATGTTGCAGGCACCATGGTCTCGGATGCTGCCTGGCATGGCAGGCTCGGCGTCGAGCATGCCACCGATCATCTCGTGGTGTTGGCGCAGGCGCAGACCGACAGCGCGCCTGTCACCGCCGATCAGCTGAAGGAACAGCTGAAAAATGTGCAGCAGGAAGAGCAACTCGGCTGGCTGACCGCAATCGGCAAATACTTCATCGGCATCTTCCAGAAAGGCGGCGAAGTGTTCGCCGGCTTCGTCACCGGCATCATCCCGACACTGGTGGTGCTGATGACCGCCTTCTACGCCGTCACCGAACTGGTCGGCGAGGAGCGCGTCCACGGCCTGGCACGCGGCGCCGGCAGGATCGCGCTGACCCGCTATACACTGCTGCCTCTGCTGGCGGTGTTCTTCCTCACCAATCCGATGGCTTACACCTTCGGATCGTTCCTGGAAGAAAAGCACAAGCCCGCCTTCTATGACGCGGCTGTCTCCTACGTGCATCCGCCGCTCGGCCTGTTCCCGCATATCAACCCCGGCGAATACTTCGTCTGGGGCGGCATGCTGGTCGCCTTGCTCGACCTGGAGAAGCGGGGTGTCGTCGCCGGAGGCTATCACGTCAAGGTGGCGATCTGGTACGCCATCGTCGGCCTCGTCGTCATCCTGCTCAAGGGCATGCTGACCGAGCGCATCACCGCCATCATGGCACGCCGCCAGGGCATCGAGCTGTAAGGGCGGGGAGGACATCATGGCCAAGACATACAAAGCCGTAAGGATCTCCCGGGGCTCCACGGGCTGGGGCGGCCCGCTCGTCATCGAGCCGACCGCACAGCGCGACAAGATCGTCTCCGTCACCGGAGGCGGCATCCATCCCGTGGCACAGCTCATCGCCGACATGACCGGCGCCACGGCCGTCGACGGCTTCAAGGCGCCGCCGATCGAAAGCGAGATGGCGGTCGTCGTCGTCGACTGCGGCGGCACCGCACGCTGCGGCGTCTATCCGCGCAAGCGCATCCCGACCGTCAACCTGACGCCGGTCGGCCAGGCTGGGCCGCTCGCCCAGTTCATCACCGAGGACATCTACGTTTCGGGCGTGAAGCCGGCCAATGTCACGATGGCGGACGGATCCGAGGCGGTCACCACTGCGGGGGGAGCAGCATCGATGAGTCCAGGCAACAACACCGCGGCCGCGGCACCACGGCCGCTGCCGAGCGAAGGCGGGCTGATCGGCCTGATCAGCTCGATCGGCCGCGTCATGGGCCGCGTGGTCGGCATCTTCTTCAATGCCGGCCGCCGTACGATCGACCAGGTGGTGCGCAACGTGCTGCCGTTCATGGCCTTCGTGACCATGCTCATCGGCCTGATCCTGTACACCGGCATCGGCGACGTGCTTGCCCAGCCGATGGGACCGCTCGCCAACAACATCGTCGGCCTGCTGATCATCTCGGCTATCTGCGGCCTGCCGTTCCTGTCCCCCATCCTGGGACCGGGTGCGGTCATCGCGCAGGTCATCGGCGTCGCCATCATCGGTCCGCAGATCGCCAACGGCACGATTTCGCCGGCGATGGCGCTGCCGGCGCTGTTTGCCTACAACACCCAGGTGGGCTGCGACTTTGTCCCGGTCGGCCTGGCGCTCGGTGAAGCCAAGCCCAAGACGATCGAAATCGGCGTCCCAGCGGTTCTCATCAGCCGCCAGATCATGGGCCCGGTCTCGGTGCTGATCGCCTGGGTCGTCAGTCTGATCGTGTTCTAAGCAAATTCCGGGAAAGCCTGAAACGGCTTTCCCGGAAAAAGGCGCGTAGCGCTTTCCCTTGGGAATTGCGCCAAAGCACGGAGATAGAGGGGTTCACGGGCGTCCGTGACCCCCTCGAGGAAAGTAAGGAAATGAGGTTCGCCATATGACGGTTCTGCTGAGAACACGGGTCACTTCCATCGGGCCTGAAGTAGCGGACCTTGCCGAAGGGGGCGTGCTCATCCTGTTCGCGGATGGCTCGCCGCCGGAGCTTGCCGAGGTTTCCGTGCTCCACAAGACGGAACTCGGGCCCAGCGAAGGCGCGCCGCAGAAGGGCGCGTCGATCACCCTTGGACCTGTTTCCGCGACAATCACGGCGGTCGGCTCCAGCGCCTGGAGCAAGGTGCTCGAGATGGGGCATGTCGTCATCTCGTTCAATGGCGCCACCGAGGCCGAGCGGCCGGGCGAGATCTGCGCTTCGCAGGTCGACACCCAAGCGCTCGTGGCCGCCCTGAAGACAGACGCGATCATCACCATCGCCGCCTGAAGCATTCGCGCCGCGACCCATGTCGGCGCGGCGCCACAACAGAGTATTTGCCATGGAACGCTCGACCATCGTCAGAGTGCATGAAGGTTTGCACGCCCGTCCCGCCACGCGCTTCGTCAAGCTTGCCAAGGGTTTCGAATCCGATGTCGAGCTGGTCAAGGACGGCAAGGCGGTCAGCGCCAAGAGCTCGGTCAAGCTGATGCTGCTGGCGGTGAAGGAAAACCAGGAAGTCACCGTGCGGGCGAATGGCGCGGACGCCATCGAGGCGATCGAGGCGCTGATCGGCTATCTCGAGAATCCGAAGGCAGGTCTCGACGATGACGATCCGCAACCGGCCGCCAATACGGGCGAGGACATTGTGCCGGCGTCCGAACCCGCACCGGCTGCTTCAGGCGTGGCCGGTTTGCGCGGCGTCGCGGCGAGCGAGGGCGTCGCCATCGGGCCTGCCTTCGCGCATTTTCCGCCTGACATCGCTGGACAGGGCCGCATGCTGCAGGCGGAGGAGATCGCCGGCGAGATCGACAGGTTCCGCGCCGCCGTCGCCGCCGTTCAGGCGCGCATGGACAAGGCGCTGGCGCAGGACACCCTGTCCGCCGGAGATCGCGGCATCATCGCGGCGCTGCGGGACATCGCCGCCGACGACAGCCTGACCGGCGAGGCCGAGAAGGCGATCAAAAGCGGCAATGACGCTGTCTCAGCCGTCATCACCGCCGCCTCCACCATAGCCGCCGATTTCAGCGCGGTCGATGATCACTATCTCAACGCGCGCGCCGACGACTGCCATGCGGTCGGACGACAGATCTGTCTGGCGCTGCTCGGCCAGGATGACGCCAGCCTCGAAAATATCCCCGAAGGCGCCATCCTGATCGCCGACGACATCGGCGCCTGGGACCTGGCGCGGGCGCCGCTGAAGCGCATCGGCGGGGTGGTGTGCGGCCATGGCGGGGCCACCTCGCACATTGCCATCATCGCCCGTTCGCACGGCATTCCGGCAGTGCTGGGCCTTGGCGACCAGATCAATGCCCTGCGCAGCGCGCGCGAGGTGGCCGTGGACGGCAATGGCGGGCAGGTGATCGTCGATCCCGATGCGGCGACCCGCGCGGACTTCGCCGCCCGCGTCGAGGCGGCGGTCAAGGAGCGCGCCGGACTGGCCGTCTTCAAGACCGTGACGCCAAAACTCGCGGACGGCAGGATCATCGAGGTCGCCGCCAATATCGGCTCGCTGGAGGAAATCGCGGCAGCGCAGGAAGCCGGCGCCATGGGCGTCGGCCTGTTCCGCACCGAGCTTCTGTTCATGCGCCATATGCATCTGCCCTCCGAGGACATGCAGGCCGAGACCTATGCGGCGCTGGCCAAGGCATTCGCGCCCTATCCCGTCATCGTGCGCACGCTCGACATAGGCGGTGACAAGCCGATCGCCGGCATCGAATTTCCCGACGAGGAAAATCCCTTCCTCGGCTGGCGCGGCATCCGCATGTGCCTCGACCGGCCGGATATCTTCAAGCGCCAACTCAGGGCGCTGCTCAGGGCAGCCGTGCACGGCAACATCAAGGTGATGCTCCCGATGGTCTCCGACATATCGGAGGTACGGCAGACGCGGGTTCTGGTTGCCGAGTGCGCGGCGGAACTGAAGGCGCAAGGCGTGCCGCATGCGGCGTTCGATCTTGGTGTGATGATCGAAACGCCGGCCGCCGTTCTGATCGCGCCGGCGCTGGCGAAAGAGGTGTCGTTCTTCTCGATCGGCACCAACGACCTGACCCAGTACATCATGGCCGCCGACCGGCTCAACCCGACCGTGGCCAAGCTCAATGATGTCGCCAACCCGGCCGTCATGTCGGCGATCGAGTTGACGGCAAGAGCCGGCGTGGCCGCCGGCATCATGGTGGGCATGTGCGGCGAGGCGGCCGGACGCCCCGACCTCATCCCGGCCTTTCTCAAGATGGGGCTGACCGAGCTCTCGATGAGCCCGGCCTCGATCCAGCGCGCCAAGAAGACCATCGCGGACATGGCGCTCGGGCGATAGTCTCGGCCAGAACCGGCAGCTACGGCAAATGGGCAAGCAAGGTGGCGAAGACAGGTGTCAATTCATCGACCGGGCTCGCCTTGGCACAGGCCTTGACGACGCGGTCGTGACGGATGCCGGCCGCCAGAACAGCGGTCTCCAGCATGTCGGGCTCAGGCGCACCGTCGCTGGCCGTGGTGGCCAGGCCGCAGGCCAGGACGACGGGGGCCAAGCAAGCTATGTCGAGCGCCCGGTCGCCGATTGCATCCGGTTCGGCTTCGACAAGGCGGACAGGACGGTGGTTGAGGCACTCGACCAGCAGCGCCGCACAGGCAGCGGCGACGGCCGGCAGCGCGGCGGGGCCGGGTCTGGCGGGCATCGCGGCCAGCAGACCGGCGTGGCGTTTTCGCATGGCGGCGTGGACGGCGGCGAAATCCGCCTCGTGGATCCGGGCATTGTCGATCCTCAGGGCGGCGAGCACGGTCCTGGTCAGATAGTACATGTCGCGCCGGAAGACGCGCTCGGCGCTGGACCGGCGTTCCTCGTTGCCGGCCGGGAAATAGATGCCAAGGCCTTTCACAGTCGTTCCGTCGATCTTCGTCGGGCGGTCATGCGGGACAAAGGATTCGGCGATCGACAAGGCTTCGTCGAAGGCACTGGCGGCATGGCCGAGCAGGCCTTCGATGCCTTTGCCCGGGAACGGCGGCAAATGGCTGGTTGCTTCCCGCACGAGATTGGCCTCGCTGTCGCTGTCGTGGCGGCTCTGGCGAATGATGTCGCGGACGTCGCGCAGCCGGTCCTTCAAATTGACGCGGACATCCCTGGAGATTTGTCGGAGCATCGCGAATCGCCTCGAAAACGTCTACCGGCCTCGGCCGCCGAGAGCCGGCCGCTGACCCTACATTGTTCCTATCGATTGGTAGATCAATAGGCGATATTAAACCAGCGTGGAGAATCGGCGAGGGACTCCTACATCGCCGAGCGGGGAGACAGACAGTTGGGCAGGCGACGGCAGGGCGATAGCGAAAACGGCGGGGCCGAGGCGCCCGAACAGGTCGTCAACGAGAGCCGTACGGACCGCCTCCGGATCCGCGCCGCCTGGATGTATTTCGTCGAGCAGATGACGCAGAACGAGATAGCCGACGTGCTCGGCGTCGGCCGCGTCACCATCGTGCGCATGCTGGCGGAGGCGAGATCCCGCAACGAGGTGAAAATCACCATCGAAAGCGAGTTGTCAGAGATCGTGCGGCTGGAGCGCGCGCTGGAGCGCACGTTCGGCCTGAAGCAGGCGCTGGTGGCGCCGCTGACCGCGCCCAATGCCGATCCGATCCCCGCGATCAGCGCGAAGACCGGGATTTTCCTGTCCGACACGATGAAATCCGGCATGCGCGTCGGCGTCGGCTGGGGTCAGACGCTTTTCTCGAGCCTGCCCTTCATCAGCACCAAATCGCTCACCGACTTCAAGGTCATTTCGCTGCTGGGCGGTGTGGGCGTCGTGCGCCGCTACAACCCGGCCGAGTTCGCCTGGCGCTTCGCCCAAATCTTCCAGGGCGACGGCTATCTGATCCCGACGCCGGCCGTCGTCGACAGCGTCGAGACAAAGATCGCGCTGGTCGAGCGTTGCGGCCTGCAGGAGGTTTTTGAGATGGCCAATGTGCTCGATGCCGTTCTGCTGAGCGTCGGCGGCATCGCTTCGGCCACCACCTTCTCTCGCGGCGGCTTTCTTAAGGAGGCGGACCGCGAGGCCTTGGTTGCGCGTGGCGCCGTTGGCGACCTTCTGTTCCATTTCTTCGACCGCAATGGCGATCTCGTCGACCATCCCGTCAACAGCCATGTGATGTCAGTGGAGGTCGATCGGCTGCGCAAGGCGCCGATCCGCATTCTCACGTCCGGCGGCGAAGAGAAGACAGCGGCGCTGCTCGGCGCCATGAACCTGATCGCGCCGACCATCCTGATCACCGACGAAGAGAGCGCAAGGCGCATGCTCGAGGCGGTCAACGGAAGCTGAAGGACCCCGTGACGTAGTCCGGCCAGGCCTGCTCCTCGTCGAAAACAGCGACAAGATCCGAAGTGTCCGCCAATATCCCGCTCAGGACCAGCGCCGTGGCGATGCCGGAGCCGTTTCCGCCCGCTATGTCATGCTCGACACTATCGCCGACGCAGACCACGCTGGCGCGGTCGGGCTCGCCGGCCAGCGCCAGTGCGGCATCGAAGATCGCCGGGCCGGGCTTGCCGATGCGGGTGACGCTGCCGCCCAGGCTCTCGTAGAGATCGGCGATCTCGCCGGCGCCGAAGCGAGGCCCGACCGCCGTCAGCATGATCTTGTCGGGATTGGTGCAGAAGCATGGCACCTTTCGCGCCGCCGCCGGCGCCAGCAGGCGGCGATAATGGTCCAGGTCGTAGCGGTCGCCTTCGCTGGCCGCGATCAGTACCAGGTTGGCGGTATCGCCGGCTCCGGTCAACACAAAAGGCAGGCCCTCGATCGCTCTGCGGTCATTATCGCGGCTGATCAACAGGCAGTTCGTGCCGGGCCGCAACGCTCCGGTCCCCGCCATTTCGTGGAAGGATCGCCACGCCACCTCGCCGGAGGAAACGAAATGATCCCAGCTTCCGGCCTCGAAGCCGAGCCTCAGCAAACGGTCCTCGTTGGGCTTGGCGCGCCTGCCGGAGTTGGAGACCAGCACCACGGTCTTGCCGGCGCGCTTCAGTGCCGCCAAGGCCGCCACCGCGCCGGGATAGGGGGCCGAGCCGTCATGCAGCACGCCGAACTGGTCGACCAGGAAGACCTGGTAGCGCTCCGCCAGCGCTCCGATGCCGTCGAGGCGTTCAGCCAGTTTCCCGCTCATAGCAGCCCCGCCTCGTTCGCACCCTTCAACGCCAGCCGCGCCGTTCCGGCAGCGGCCTCGTCCGACAAAGCCGGCAAGAACGCAACGCCGAGCTTACGCTGCCGGATCGCGCTCCACGCCGGATTTGCCGCGCCGCCGCCGACGCTGCGCACCGAAGTCAGCGCCGGCGCGCCGAGCTCGCCAAGCCGGCGATAGCCGAGCGCTTCGATCGCGGCCATGCCTTCGAACATCGCCTTGAGATAGTCGGCATCATCCACCGGGCGCGGGACGAGGCGCGGGGGGAGCGCCGGATCGGCGATCGGGAAGCGTTCGCCCGATGTGGCGAGCGGATAATAGTCGAGGCCGGTCTCGGTCGCCGGGTCGATCATGGCACTGAGCTCGATGATGCGCGTGAGGGGAAAATGCTGCGCCAGCACCTTGCCGCCGGAATTCGAGGCCCCGCCGGCCAGCCAGGCATTGCCCAGCCGGTGGCTGTAGATGCCGTATCGCGGCGCCGAGATCGGCCGGTCGGACAGGATCTTGATGGTAAGCGAGGAGCCAAGCGCCGTGACTCCGTCGCCGACCCCCGCCGCACCCGTCGCCAGGAAAGAGGCGCAGCCATCGGTCGTGCCGGCAACGACGATCACGTCGCGGCCCAAGCCGAACAGATCCGCCATCGCCGCGGTGAGCGTGCCGGTGACGTCGCCCGGCTCGACGACGTCAGGCAGCAAATCCATGCGCATTCCGGTCGCCGCGATCCAGTCCGGCCAACGGCGGGTCTCGACATCGTAACCGGTTTTCAAGGCGTTGTTCTCGTCGCTGACGTCGAAGCGGCCCGAGAACTGTCCGGCGATCCAGTCCGCCTGATGCAGCACCGCCGCCACGCCCGGCAGATGCTGGAAGCGAAGCGCCTTGGCGAGGCCTGAGGTCGCGCCGTGCGCGGCGCTGCCCGCCGGCGCCTCGCGCGCGATCGCGGCCAGTATATCGTCGCCGGCGACCTTGTCGTTGTACATCAGCGGTTCGGCGAGCGGCCGTCCGGCACCGTCGACCGGCAGCAACGTGCCCGAGGTGCCATCCACGGCGATGGCGCGGACCGTGGTCCGGTCGATGCCCGCAATCAACTCCGCCAGCGCTGCCCGGACCGCTTGCCACCATGCCGCCGGGCTGCGCGGATCCTGGCCAAACGCGTCGAGGCGGACGGCGGCTTGGCCGGCAATTGAAAAGTCCGGGCGCATGGCTACGGCGCGGGCGCCCGAGGTGCCGATATCGACGCCGATGACGAGGCGATCCGAGAGAGGCGAGCCGGCGACGGGCGACATGTCAGCCACCGGAGGCGTTCAGTTTCTGGCGGTACTGCTCGGCGTCCCAGTTGACGAGTTCGTCGTTCTCCGCCTCGGTAAGGTAATTCAACGTCGCCGTGACATCGACCCGCGCCGTCACGTCGGCAAGGCAACGCTGCATGGCGTCGGCGCCGGCGCTGGCATTGGCGCGCATCAGGACGCCGAGCCCCGGAAACAGGATCGACAGGGGCTGGGCGCCGCGACGCCTGACGACAGCGGCGACGTCCTCGCCGGGCGCAGCCACCACCGAACCCTTGCCGAGGAAGATGACATGGTCGGGATAGAGGCTGCCGCCCGATGCCATGCGGCGGCTGTCGGGATCGATGGCGACCGCGTGCGCCTCGGTGTCGATGGGCAAGCGGTAGCCGGAGTTTGCGGCAAGCGCGGTCAGTGCCGCGATGTCGGGCGCGGCCGCTTCGCGCGGCGCCCTTGCCAGAAGCCCGGTGACGCGGCGCAACAGCGCCTCCGCTCCGGTGACGGTCTCGGCCGCGACGACGAGGCCGTGATTGCCCAGGATCAGGACATCGATGCCCGGCCGCAGCCTTTCGGAGATGCCCTGGGCCAGCGGCAGGCCCGGCCGGCGGTAGGGAACATAGGCCCATTGGATGCCTGCGAGCCGGCGCGCGGCCAGGACCTCGCAATCGGCCTGCACCGCAAGCGAAATGGTGTCGACGCAGTGGACATGCAGGACCACGCGCTGCGGCATCAAGGCATGCACCGTGGTCTCGATCGAGGGACGCAGCCCGCGCGGGTTGAGCGCGCCAATGGCGAAGGCCTGAGGCTGGTCGGCGGCGGGGTCGCGTCGTTCAACCGCCTCGAGCAATGGCGCCATCGCCACCGGCACCATGATGTCATCGGCGAGCGCGTCTTTCAGCCAGGTCCCGGAAGCCTTGATCCACAGCGTGTCTCCGGCTTTCAGCGAGGTGTTGCCGCCGGCGGCCTGGGTCAGATGCGGATCCTGTCCGATGGCGGCCGAAAGCGCCCGCAGCGCCGCCAATTCCTGCGCATCCGCCTGGGTCGCCATCACGCATCTCCTCCAACAATCCGCCAACCGTCGAATGCGGTGGTCGGGCATTCGACGGGTTGATATCGCAGATAAGAGTGAGTTCCGTCAACCGTGATCGAATACCGTCAGTTGCGGCTTGCAATCGAGCTAATGTTGAGTAAGTTACACCAATTGCCGTCGCAGAACGGCGTTTTGGAGGAAACAGGTGAGCGACTCCGGCCGCCAGCGTCAGATCGTCGAACTCTTGCGTGATCGCCCCTTCGCCTCGGTGCGGGAGCTGCAGGAGCGGCTCGGCGTTTCGGCCGCGACGGTGCGGCGCGACATCGACCGGATCGACGAGGCGGGCGAGGCGCGCAAGGTCTATGGCGGTGTTTCGGCGCTCGACGGCACGTCGCAGGCCGGCGTCGCCTATGCCCGGCCCTATGACGAGAATCGCGACCTCGCGGTCGAGGCCAAGCGGCAGATCGCCAACCTAGCCGCGACCATGGTGCGCGACGGCGACGCGGTCATCGTGCATGGCGGCTCGACCTGTTTCCATCTCGGGGTCAAGCTCGCCGAGCGCAGCATCCGGCTCTACACCAACTCGATGCCGCTGGCGGCGTATCTGAGCGATCATGGCCATTGCAGCCTGACCGTTGCCGGCGGCGACCTGCACCGCGAGCCGGGCATCATTCACTCGCTCACCCATCCGGCACCTTTCTACGCTTCGAAGTTCTTTCTCGGCGCGCAAGGCATCGGCCAGGAAGGCTTGCTGGAATCGCACCCGCTGCTGGTGCGCTCGATCGTCGAGCTTAGCCAGTGCGCCGACCAGATCGTCGTGCTGGCCGACAGCCGCAAGCTTTCAATCCAGGCCCGTAACGTCGCGCTGCCCCTGTCGCGCATCGGCACGCTGGTCACCGACGACGGTCTTTCCGATGCCGACGCGCGCATGCTGGAGGATGCCGGCGTCATGGTGCGGATTGCTTCGACCATGGGAGCCATCGCATGAAGGTCGCGGTGCTCGACTTCGGCAAGACCAATTCGAAGCTGTTCGTCTTCGGCCAGGACGGACGCATTCTCGACGAGCGCCGGACCCAGCCGAAATGGGCGCGCCAAGGCGGCTTCAGCGTGCTCGATGAGGCCGACCTCCACGATTGGGCGCTCGGCGCCGTCACCGCTGTGATCGAAAACCATGGCGTGGAAGGGGTGATGGTGTCGGGCCATGGCTGCACCTTCGCCCTCGTGGACGACGCGGCGCTGACGCATCCGATCCTCGACTATGAGCAGGAGCCGCCGGCCGAAATCGCCGCGCGGATCGATCGCCGCATTCCGGACTACGCCGAGACGTTCTCGCCGCGGCTGCCGCTCGGTTTCAACTACGGCCGCCACATGCTGTGGCTGCAGGAGGCCGCATCCGACGCTTTCGCGACGGCGAAATGGATTCTCGGCTATCCGCAATATTGGAGCTGGCGCCTTGGCGGCAGGCCGGTTTGCGAAGTGTCCTATCTCGGCTGCCATTCGCATCTGTGGGCGCCGCGTCGTCACGATTTTTCCTCACTGGTCGACGCCGAGGGGTGGCGCCACCAGATGCCGGCCTTCGCGCGTGCCGGTACTGTCATCGGCGAACAGGACTTCGGCAGCGCGTCGCGGCCGCTCGCCATCCACAACGGCGTCCACGACTCGAATGCCGCGCTCCATGCCTATCGGCGGCAGGGGCTGGGCTCGGTGACAGTGGTTTCGACCGGCACCTGGGTCATCGTGCTCAATCCCGACTGTCCGCTCGAGGCGCTCGACCGCGATCGCGACATGCTGGTCAATGTCGATGTGGACGGCGGCCCGGTGCCGACCATCCGCTTCATGGGCGGGCGCGAATTCGCCGCCATCAGCGACGGCTGGCAAGGCCCGGTCGAAGGCGCGGCGGTGCAGCGGGCGATCGATGCCGGCATGATGGCATTACCGAGCTTCGCGCCGGGCGGGCCGATGCCAGGCCGTTCGGGCCGGCTGGTCGGACGCACGCCTGATGCCGGCGAGCGTGCGGCCGTGGCACTGCTCTATGTCGCGCTGATGCTCGACCTCTGCCTCGACCTCATCCATTCCAGCAACACCGTGATCGTCGACGGCGGGCTCAACACTGGCGGCCTGCTCGCCAGCCTGCTGGCGCAGCTGCGGCCGGAGCAGGCCTTCATGCAGGGCGCTTCGCTGCAAGGCAGCGCCACGGGCGCTGCGGCCCTGGCTTTCGAGAGCGTCGGGCGTGAATTCGCCGCCGAGCCGCCGGAGCCGGTGAAAGCAGCGCGCTTCACCAGCCTCGCCGGCTACCGCGACGGCTGGCGCGATCTGGTCGCCGGGACCGCCGGCAAGGTCGCAGCCCGATGAGCGCGCAGGCCAGGACGGAGACAGCCGGCATGGGGGCGGAACGCCACCCGGTGCTGGAAATGCGCCATATTTCGAAGACGTTCGGCGCGATCCGCGCCCTGCAGGATGTTTCGCTTACCGTCCAGGCCGGCGAGCTGCACGCGCTGATGGGCGAGAACGGTGCCGGCAAGTCGACGCTGATGAAGGTGCTTTCGGGCGCCTATCGTCCCGATCCCGGGGGCGAGATCCTGATCGATGGCATGCCCGCCGCGACCGGCGATCCGATCAAGGCGCGCGCCAGCGGCGTCGCGGTGATCTACCAGGAACTGTCGCTGGCGCCCAATCTGACCGTGGCGCAGAACATTTTCCTCGGCAACGAACCGCGCCGTTTCGGCATCGTCGACCGCGACCAGTGCAACCGGCGCGCGACCGAGATCATCGGCCGGCTCGGCGTTTCCTTTTCGGCGCGTGCCCTGGTTTCCGGCCTGTCACTCGGCGAGCGCCAGCTGGTCGAGATCGCCCGGGCGCTGTCGACCAATGCGCGCATCATCGTCATGGACGAGCCGACCACGTCGCTGACCTCGCGCGAGACCGAGCGGCTGTTCGAGGTGATCGCGACGCTGAAGGCGCAAGGCATCGCCATCATCTACATCAGCCATCGCATGGAAGAGGTCTACCAGCTCGCCGACCGCGTCAGCGTGCTGCGCGACAGCGGCTATGTCGGCACGCTGGAGCGCGCCGACCTCAGCGCCTCGCGGCTCGTTTCGATGATGGTCGGCCGCGATCTCTCGGCGTTCTACAAGAAGGATCACCGCCCGCCGGGCGAAAAGCGCGCCGTGGCGCTGTCGGTGCGCGGCATGTCCGACGGCAGGCTGCTGAAGGACTGCTCCTTCGACCTCTATCACGGCGAGGTGCTGGCGCTGGCGGGCCTCGTCGGCTCGGGCCGCACCGAACTTGCCAGGCTCATCTTCGGCGCCGACCGGCGCAGCGCCGGCACGCTGGAGCTCGACGGCAAGCCGATCGCCATCGGCTCGCCGCGCGAGGCGCTCGATGCCGGCATCGCCTATCTCACCGAGGACCGCAAGGAACTCGGCCTGTTCCTCGACATGTCTATTTCCGACAACATCAACATGGGCGTACTGGCCAGGGATGCGCGCGCCGGCGGCTTGCGGGACTTCGCCGCCGCCGACAGGCGCGCTGCGAAAGCCGTCGCCGATCTCTCGATCCGCACCCGCTCGGCGCAGGCCAATGCCGGTTCGCTGTCGGGCGGCAACCAGCAGAAGGTGCTGCTGGCTCGCCTGCTGGAGACCGAGCCGAAGGTCGTCATCCTCGACGAGCCGACGCGCGGCGTCGATGTCGGCGCCAAATCGGAAATCTACCGGCTGATCGACGATCTCGCCAACCGGGGCATCGCCATACTGATGATCTCCAGCGAATTGCCAGAGGTGATCGGCGTCGCCGATCGGGTGTTGGTGATGCGCGACGGCGCCATAGCGGGCGAGGTGACGGCGTCCCGGGGCGAGGCGCTTCGCCAGGAAGCGATCATGGAACTTGCGACGGGAGCGGCCCAGGAAGGACCGAAGGGATGACCGACAGAACGACCGCGACGACGAGTGTGGATCAGGCGGCGGTCAGGAGCCGGCGGCTGCGCACGGCTCTCGCCGCGCTCGGCATGCTGCCGGTGCTGGTGTTGCTGGCGGCCGGCTTCCAGTTCATCAATCCGCGTTTTCTCACCGGCACCAACCTGTTGATCGTCACGCAGCAATCGTCGATCAACATCGTGCTCGCCGCCGGCATGACCTTTGTCATCCTCACCGGCGGCATCGACCTGTCGGTCGGCTCGATCCTTGCCGCTTCCGCAATGGTGGCGGTGCTGGTGTCGCTGGTGCCGGACTGGGGCCTGCTCGGCGTGCCGGCGGCCATTCTGGTCGGTCTCGGCTTCGGGGTCATCAACGGGCTGCTCATCGCCTATATCAGGCTGCCGCCCTTCATCGTCACGCTGGGATCGCTGACCGCCGTGCGCGGCGTCGCCCGCCTGCTCGGCGAAGACACGACCGTGTTCAACTCCGACCTGCCGTTCGACTTCATCGGCAACGGCTCGCTGTTCGGCGTTCCCTGGCTGGTCATCATCGCGCTGACGGTGGTGGTGGTGTCGTGGCTGGTGCTGAAACGCACCGTGCTCGGCACCTGGATCTATGCCGTGGGCGGCAATGCCGAGGCGGCGCGGCTGACCGGCATCAAGGTGCCGCTGGTGCTGCTCTTCGTCTATGGCGTGTCCGGCCTGCTGGCAGGTCTCGGCGGCGCCATGTCGGCGGCCAGGCTCTATGCCGCCAACGGCCTGCAGCTCGGCCAGTCCTACGAACTCGACGCCATCGCCGCGGTCATCCTGGGCGGCACAAGCTTCGTCGGCGGCGTCGGCTCGATCTGGGGCACGCTGATCGGCGGGCTGATCATCGCTGTGCTGTCCAACGGGCTCATCCTGGCCGGCGTCTCGGACATCTGGCAGTACATCATCAAGGGATTGGTCATCATCGTGGCGGTCGCCCTCGACCGCTACAGGCTCCAGGCAGGGGCAAGAACGTGAGTGACCTTGTCGCCGGCATCAAAGACCGGCTTGTGTAACGCACCGTGAGAGGCGCGGGGCATCAGGAGGAAGTAAGCGTAATGAAGACCATCGCCAAACTGCTCTGCGGCGCCGCGTTCGCGGCCGTCGCCATTGCGCCGGCATCGGCCAAGGACCTGAACAAGGTCGGCATCTCGGTCGGCCTGCTCGGCAACCCCTTCTTCGTCGCCACCATCAAGGGCATCGAGGACGCGGCCAAGAAGATCAATCCGAACGTCGAGGTGACGTCGGTGTCGGCCGACTATGACTTGAACAAGCAGGTCTCGCAGGTCGATTCCTTCATCGCCGCCGGCGTCGACGTCATCATGCTCAACGCCGTCGATGCCAAGGCGATCGCGCCCGCGGTGAAGAAGGCGCAGGCGGCGGGCATCGTGGTCGCGGCCTTCGACGTCTCCGCGCCAGGCGCCGACGTCACCGTTATGACCAACAATGTCAAGGCCGGCGAGGAGGCCTGCCAATATCTGGTCGACCAAACTGGCGGCAAGGGCAACTACGTCATCCTCAACGGTCCGGCGTCCTCGTCGATCCTGGAGCGCGTGAAGGGCTGCAAGAACGTGCTTGCCCAGCATCCCGACATCAAGATCCTGTCCGACGACCAGAACGCCGAAGGCTCGCGCGACGGCGGCCTGAAGGTGTTCCAGTCGCTGCTGACCCGTTTCGACAAGATCGACGCGGTGTTCGCCATCAACGATCCGACGGCGATCGGCGCCGAGCTCGCCGCCAAGCAGCTCAACCGCTCGGAGTTCATCTTCACCGCCGTCGACGGCGCGCCGGACATCGAGAAGGAACTGGCATCCGGCAAGTCCATGATCAAGGCTTCTGCCTCGCAGGATCCCTACGTGATGGCCGGCCAGTCGCTGACGATGGCCGCCGACGTGCTTGCCGGCAAGAAGCCGGCGGAGCCGGTGGTGCTGCTCGATCCGAAGCTGATCACCGCCGAGAATCTGAAGGACTACAAGGGCTGGACCGCGGCCCGCTGATCAGTCCAAGGCGGACGCGGCCGGGCTGACCTGCCGCGTCCTCCTCATTTCGTCGCAAAACCGGAGACGATCATGTCGCGCATCGGAATCCACTCTTTCGTCTGGTCGGCGAGCTCGACGCAGGCCGAGCTCGAACGCACGCTGGCCAACACCAAGGAGGCCGGCTTCGACCTGATCGAATTCTCCTATCTCGACCCCGCCAATGTCGATATTGGCGGGCTCGCCAAGCGCATCGCCGATCTCGACCTCGGCGTGGCGATCAGCATCGGCCTGCCGGTCGACGGCGACATTTCGAGCGCCGACAAGGCGGTCGCCGCGCGCGGCGTCGGGATCCTCAACGACACCGTCGCCCTGACGCGCGACCTCGGCGGCCAGAAGGTCGCCGGTATCCTCTCGACCAGCCACGGATTGCAGACCGAGGCGCCGACGCGAGACCAGTGGAACCGCAGCGCCGGGACGCTGGCCAAGGTCGCCGAAACCGCGAAGGCGGCAGGCGTCACGCTCAACCTCGAGATCGTCAACCGCTTTGAGAGCAATCTGCTCAACACCGCCGCGCAAGGGCTGGCCTTCATCGAGGACACCGGCTCCGACAACATCTTTCTCCACCTCGACACCTTCCACATGAACATCGAGGAGGCCGATGTCGGGCTGGCCATCCGCCATGCCGCCGGCAAGATCGGCTATGTCCATATCGGCGAGAGCCATCGCGGCTTCCTCGGCACCGGCAATATCGACTTCGCCGCGATATTCGATGCGCTGACGGCGATCGGCTATGCCGACGATCTCAGCTTCGAATCCTTCTCCTCGGAGATCGTCGACGAGAACCTGTCGAAGAAGACCGCCATCTGGCGTAATCTGTGGACGGACAACATGGCGCTGGCCAAGCACGCGCGCGCCTTCATCGGGCTGGGAATGGAAACGGCAAGGCGCAAGGCGGAACTCGTCGCGGCGCGCCACAAGCCCTGAGGATTTCAGACTGAGGAGCAGCAGGAATTGCCAAATCGCCCACCCCAGGCGCGGACGCGCCTGGTTCCTGGTGCAAGGCCGCGAACTCAGCTTCATTGACTGTGAAGGCAGTTAATGCTACAAATTGCCTATGGTGCTGAGTCGCGCCAGGGACCCGCCGAGCAGGCGGGTTTTTTCGTTCAGATCTCCGTCAAACAGTGCGAAGGCGCCGGTGAACCCGGATTGGTTGCCCTGGTCCCCCTGGCGGCATTGCCCACGCCACGCGTAACGGCTATCCGACGGTGCGACAGCGAAGCAAAACGGAGCCCCGGCATGACGAACAAGACGATCCTGAAATTCGGCACCGTCGAACACGCGGAAGCCGGCGACCTGCCTGGCTGGATCGCGGTCGAGGGCCGGCCGACGATGCAAACCGCCGTCCAGCACACGACCGCGGACGGCAAGGTGATCTCAGGAACCTGGCGGGCGTCGCCCGGTACGTATCACGCCACCTACACCGACTATGAGTTCGTGCACATGATCGCGGGCCGCATCATCATCACGCCCGACGGCGGCACGCCGGTCGAAGTCGGCCCCGGCGACGCCTTCGTGGTGGAAGCCGATTTCAAGGGAACCTGGAAGATCATCGAGCCGGTGACGAAGCATTTCGTGGTCAGGGTGGGCTGAGGCAGGCTGTCAGACAGACAAGCCAGCCGCTCGCTGGCCTTTGATACCTTTCGTCAATCCCGGCCATCCTCGCATGTCCACGCAACTGGCGGGGCCGTGACTGGCGCCCGGTTGGGGCGAATGGGACCAGAATGCCGGCAGGGCGAACGGTGTCCGCCTTGCTCATCGTGCCATCGCGTGAGACCCCGCGGCGAGCAATCTCACCATCGGAGCACGCAATCGGGCTACAGGACCCGCGGCCATCTCATTGTTTACTGAGAAAGGCCTTGCAACCCGGCGTGAGTTCGCTGAGGTGCTGTTTAAGGCAGCCTTGCGCCTTCACTTCGTTGTCCATGTGGCACACCCGCTTGGCGTCCGCTCTACAGGGAGTCTTGTAGGCATCTTTCGCTAAAGCGGCGTCGGTGAGAAAAAGCGATATACAAGCCCAAAGCGCCAGTTGAAGTGACTTTCGATTCCGCATGGTTGTGTTCCCATCGTGAGTGCAGAAGCGCGGTCTTTATATGCGTTAATGCTAAAGAATGGGAATCCACCATAAGGAGGAGGGTGCGAGCACCCGCGCAAAATCGGATGAGCAATGTAGCGCAAAACACGGCTTACATAAGCGCAGTGCTGACCAACTGTCTCGCGCACGGCTCAATCAAAAGCGCTAATATAATCTCCGGTTTGTCGAGCTTGTTTCCAATTTTGTGTTGGAGTAACCCAATATCGCTTGGGAACACGAAATGGAGAGAGTCGTTAGGCTGCGTGCAGGGTAGGTTTTTTCCTGCCATTTTTCTGAAACACGGAATTGTTCCTTGGCAATGTCGGGGGGAAGACTCTCCGTCTTGAATAAAATAACAAAGCCGTGATTACGGGCGTTTTATTCCTGATTTGTCGATGACGCGAAGAATATTCGATCCGTAATCGAGCAGTTTTCATATACTTATAAATGAGGGGCGAGATGTCTACCGTGTTTAGACGCGCGTACATCAAACCAGGTTGGTGTTTTCTTCTCGTGGTCACGTCGGTTGCGTTCCTCATTTGCCTGGGGGGTGGGGAGCTCACTGCGGGTGAGTTCAAGAAAACCAGCTGTTGGTTCGAAATTCCCCGGGATCGGGCAATGACGTGTGGGACCGTGAATGTTCCAGAAAATCGAAAGAAGACGGGCGGTACCGAGGTCGTCCTGTCCGTGGTCGTATTCGAACCGGACCGCGAACGGCACGAACCGGTGGTGTTTCTCACAGGAGGACCGGGGCAGCCTACCGACATTGCCAATAGCGACGACATCGATGGATGGTGGGAATTCATCGGCGCCCAGAGTTGGATGATCGGACGCCGAGTAATCGTCGCTGATCAGCGGGGTATCGGAAAGTCCGCTCCCGCCTTGGACTGTTCTCAATATTTCAAGCCCGATCATTGGAACGCCATTCTCTCGAGCGTTGAGGTCGAAACCACCTTTAGCAAGCTCAAAAAAGATGAAGTTCTTGCATGCAGGACGGCGTTGATCGCAAAGGGCATTGATCTTGATGCCTACAACACTGAGGAGAATGCGGAGGATATTGATGACCTTCGGAAGGCTCTCGGGATAGAAAAGTGGGTTCTCTATGGCGTCTCGTATGGCACCAGGCTTGCACTCGAAGTGATGAACCAGCACCCCGAAGGGGTCTCGGCGAGTATATTGGATTCAGTTGTTCCGCTGGATATCAATTACCTGAACGAAGATGGGCCGAATCTCGACCGATCGTTAAAATTGCTAGAACGAGACTGTGAGGCAGCGAACAGATGCATGAATGGGATATCCAATGCTGTTCAGCTTATTGCAAGACAGCTGGATCGGCAGCCTTTGCTCTTGCGCAGCACAGATAAAGAGGCGCGCTACACATATGTCTCCGGGGCAGATTTCCTCGAGCTTATATTCGGCATTTTATACGATCGCGATGCGCTCCTGACCCTGCCGGAGCTGATCGAGAGGACATACAAACAGGATTTCAGACCCCTGGCGGAGATACTTTTCGATGCTGACGACCTGGAGATCTCCCAAGGTATGGACTTCTCTGTAAGTTGTTCCGACAGCGATCTCCCCGATCTGAATGGCAAGCAGGACAAATACTGGTCGAAATGGGTTGAGCTGAACGACTACTCCTGGGCATGCCCTCTTTGGATGCTTGAGAACGGGCCAGCATCGCAGGTGCAGCCGCGCCGCACTGACATACCCACTCTTCTGTTGTCGGGAGAATATGATCCAGCAACGCCGACAGCATGGGCGGACCACGCGGCGAAGACCCTTCCTTTCGGCCAGGTGGTGGTCTTTCGGGGGATCGGACACGATGTCATTGATTCCGATCCGTGCGGGTCGAAAGTAGTTGCTGATTTCCTTGCAAACCCCAAGCTCAAGTTGAAGACTGAATGTATCGGTGAGATGGGGGCCCCGCAATTTCCAAGCCCGCCAAAGGAACTGTGGTCGGGAGCGGAGGCACTACACTCTATATCAGCAAATCGCTCAAGGCAGGATAGGTTGAGATTTCGATTTGGGCACTGAAATTCCTCTTAGCCAAAATTGTAAGATCCGATATTTTGCTGCCGACGAAGTTAAGCTAAAGCGGAACTCGCAAATCATTTAAACGCTACGGTAGCATCGCTTAAGGACCCCTCTCGTCTTGCGGGTGGAAGTCGCGTGCGTGTCGCATTTCGATTATCAAATTCCGAAGTTTCACAGAAATTGTAGGAGGATCGAACAGTGTTTACGTCTCGTCGTGTATTGCTTTCGGCCTTGGGTGCAAGCATCGCATACGCCGCCTTTGGTGGCAT
>NZ_VFVV01000018.1:0-110817 GCF_006442695.1 Mesorhizobium sp. B2-3-7
GTGGCGGATCAGCCGCCGGTGCCGCCGGCGGGGGTGGCGGGGGCTGGAGCTCCGGATCGCCGGCCTGCACCGGCGGCGTCGGATCGACCGGCGGATTGTTGACGTCGCCTTCGGACGGCACGGGCACGTGCGGCAGTTGGGAAGGCGGCGGCGGCGGCTCGGTTGCCGGAGGTTCGGGCTCGGGCGCCGCCGTCGGTCCGATCCCCGGCGGCGCTGCGGCCGGCGATGTCGGCGTTATCAACGACGAGCGCAGATACCAGTTCTCCGCGCTGCCTGCGGTGACGCCACCCTTGAACAGATAATATTCGAAGGCGCCCGCCGCGACCGGCGCGTCGAGCGCGAAGGCGCTGGCGCTGGAGGTGGCGCCATTGACCGCCTGGACGACCATGATGCCGTCCTGCGTCGTCTCGGCACCCGTGCCGCCGACATTGACCACCCCGATGCCGGTCGAGCCGGAAGCCGTGCCGCCCGACAGCACCAGCCTGTCCGAGGCCGAGGAATCATCGCCGAGTTCCGTCTGGATGAGCAGCAGGCCGCCAAGCCCGGTGTAATTGCCCGAAATCGTCAGCCGATCCGTCGCGCCTGTACTGCCATTGGTCAGGTCGATGCGGCCGGCATTGACGACGTCCGCAAGCTGGCCCGCCGTAAAGGCCTGTATCGACGCGTTGAAGCCGCCGCCATAGAGCGTGCTTGCCGCATCGACGCTGAGCGAGCCCGTGCCGGTGCCGCTGTCTCCCAGCACCAGATTGCCGTCCAGCGTGAGTTCGGTGTCGTTGGTGGCGTCGATGCTCTCCCAGTTCTGCACCCGGCTGATGCCTTTGAGCTTGACGTTGTCGAAACTCAGCGTGTCGGTGCCGAGGCCACCATTCAGCGCGTCGGCGCCGCCCATATTGGAATTGGTCAGGTTGCTCAGCTTTGCCGTGTCGTTGTCGGCGCCGAGGTCGACGGCGCCATAGATGATGCCGCCGCCGTCCCAGACGAAACTGTCGGCGCCGAAGCTCATCAGCACGTCGCCGCCGACCGTGCCGCCGGTAATAGTCACGCTGTCATTGCCGCCGCTGACACTGATGTTGCCGCCGATCGTGCCGCCCGAAAGGATGATCGTGTCCTTGTCGAAGCCGGTGACCAGGTTGCGGTCGATGGTGCCGCCGGACATGTTGAAGTAGTTCTGGTCGAGCTTCATGTTGACGCGGCCGATGCGGCCGCCCGTCATCACCGCATGGTCGCCGTCGTCGAAGAAATCGACGATGCGTCCGTCCGTCATGGTGAAGGTGTCGAGGCCATCACCCTGGTTAAGTGAACCGATCTGGCCGCCGCTTATGTTGAAGTCGTCTATGCCCGAGCCCTGCTGCACATTGCCGATGACGGTGCCAGCGCCGATGGTGAAGAAATCGGCGCCACCGCCCTGGTCGACCGTGCCGGTGATGGTACCGGATTGCATGTTGATGCGGTCCGAACCAACGCCGAAGGTGACATTGCCGCTCACCTGGCCGGTGCCGCCGGCGGGAAAGGTGAGCGTGTTGTCGCCGTTCAGATCGTTGAGGCTGCCGCCCGAATCGCCGCTGTCGCAGATGAAGGTGTCGTTTCCGGCGGTCGGAACGAGCAGGCATGCGGCGAAGGCGGCGGAATTGGGCAGCAACGCCAGCGACGTCGCGGCAAAAACGCCAAGCATTCGAGGAAGAAACATCACCGGCATATGCCGTTTCAGAACAACTAATTTAGCGATGTCTTCCGAATCGCCATTCGGAAGCCTGTTTTCAAAGCGCCGCACCGCGTCCCTCCAAGATTCGCGATTGCAAGCCCCCACCCTACGCCGCAATGAAGACACAATTCGTTCCGTTTTACAAAGCCTAATCTGCCCGTCATGGTTGATGAACTGGAAAACGGGCCGGACAGAGCTGTGCTTTGATTGAGCCAGAATTGGTGCTTGGCGTGCGTCTCGCCAACCCTCCAAAGCGTGTTGGTGGCGGCGCGTACGCTGGCGCGGCCACACAGCCCGCCGTCGGCGTTGTTTTCGTGATGCGCGGCCGATTGTCAGAGAATTGACCCGCGGCGGATCTTGGCTTAAAAACTGCCTCGGCCAGATTTTTTCGAGTTCCGAAAAAAATAATGGCAAGGGAGGAAAACATGTATGTCGGCCTCGACCTTGGCACGTCGGGCGTCAAGGCGCTGCTGATCGATGCCGAACAGACCGTCATCGGTTCCGGCCATGGCGCGCTCGACGTTTCGCGGCCACATCCCGGCTGGTCCGAACAGGATCCAGCCCACTGGCTACGCGCCTGCGAAGACGCGATTGCCGAACTGAAGGCCTCCCATCCCTGGCAGCTCGCGGCGGTGAAAGGCATTGGCCTATCCGGTCAGATGCATGGCGCCACCTTGCTCGATGCCTCTGACAAGGTGCTGCGCCCCTGCATTCTGTGGAACGATACGCGCAGCCATGCCGAGGCAGCCGCGCTCGACGCCGATCCGCGGTTTCGCGAGCTGACCGGCAACATCGTCTTTCCCGGTTTCACCGCGCCGAAGCTCGCCTGGGTGAAGAACAACGAACCCGCCATTTTCGCCAAAGTGGCCAAGGTGCTGCTGCCCAAGGATTTCCTGCGGCTGTGGCTGACCGGCGAACATATTTCGGAAATGTCGGACTCGGCTGGCACTTCCTGGCTCGACGTTGGGAAGCGGCGCTGGTCCGCCGACCTGCTCGCGGCCACGTCGCTCGACGAAAAGCACATGCCATCCCTGGTCGAGGGTACGCAGAAGGCCGGTGGGCTGCGCGGCGAGCTGGCGTCGAAATGGGGGGTCGAAGCCGGCATCCCGATTGCCGGCGGCGCCGGCGACAATGCGGCTTCCGCCTGCGGCATGGGCACGGTCCGTGCCGGCCATGCGTTCGTGTCTCTGGGCACGTCAGGCGTGCTGTTTGCCGCCAATGCCTCCTATCTGCCCAACCCGGCAAGCGCGGTCCACACTTTCTGCCATGCGCTGCCTGACACCTGGCATCAGATGGGCGTCATCCTGTCGGCCACCGATTCGCTCAATTGGCTGTCCGAGATTACCGGCAAGGGCGCAGGCGAGTTGACATCGGAACTGGGCGATACGCTGAAGGCGCCGACCGGCGTGTCCTTCCTGCCCTATCTCTCGGGCGAGCGCACGCCACACAATGATTCCGTCATTCGCGGCTCCTTTACCGGACTGGCGCATGAATCGAGCCGCGCCGTCCTGACCCAGGCCGTGCTGGAAGGCGTGGCCTTCGCCTTTCGCGACAGCCTCGAGGCGTTGAAGACTGCGGGCACGAGCTTGATGCGTGTGACGGCGATCGGCGGCGGCTCGCGCTCGCGCTACTGGCTGAAGGCCATCGCCACCGCGCTTCAGTTGCCTGTCGACATTCCCGCCGACGGCGACTTCGGCGCCGCCTTCGGCGCCGCCCGGCTCGGCCTGATCGCAGCGACGGACGCTGATCCGCTCGATGTCTGCACGGCGCCGAGGACCGATGCAACGATCGAACCGGATGCCGGCTTGGATGGTGCATTTGCCGATGCCTACCAGCGCTACCGCGGGCTTTATCCGGCGATCAGGGCGGCAACGGCGTGAGCAAGCGCCACGCGCCCCCCTCTGCCCTGCCGGGCATCTCCCCCTCTAGGGGGAAGATCGGCAGCTTTGGCGGCTACGCTAGCCTTGCAAGGCCGGAGGTTGGCGAAGGTATAACAATCAGCCAATCTCCCCCCTTAAGGGGGAGATGGCCGGCAGGCCAGAGGGGTGCGCCTGGCGCCTACCTTAGCCGTGAAGCCTCACTGCGCCGGCACCTTGTCGAGGAAGCCGGTGATGCTCTTCAGGCGGCCGTTCTCGATGACGCCGATATCGGTGCCTTCGATGATGGACGGTGTGCCCTCCGGGCCGAGGTTCCAGGAAAAGCGGATTTTGTCGGCAAACCCGTCCGGTGTGCCTTTCAGCGAGAAGCGGAAGCCGGCAAAGCGCTGCTGCACGCCGTCGATCAGCGCCGCGACGCCTTCATGGCCGTCGCCCTGCATGATGGGATCGCGATAGCTGACGTCTTCGGTGAAAGTCGCCTTGAGCAGCGCCTGACGGCGCGCGGCGTCGCTCTCGTTCCAGGCGGTGATGTAGCTTTCGGCGATCTTGTTGAGATCGGTCATGATCTGTCTCCTTCGTTGGCTTTGACATGACCCTTTTCACCCAACGGACGAACGGAACCAATTACGCCTGAGGTAATCAGGCGGAGCCATTTCGGAGAGGAAGGAAATCCATGAGCAGCGGCTTTTTCGGCGACATCCAGAAGATCAAATATGAGGGGCCGGACTCGGCCAATCCGCTGGCTTACCGGTTCTACAACCCGGACGAGTTGGTGGCCGGCAAGCGGCTGGAAGACCATCTGCGCTTCGCCGTCGCCTACTGGCATTCCTTCGCCTGGCCGGGCGGCGATCCGTTCGGCGGCCAGACCTTCGATCGGCCGTGGTTCCCCAAGGCCGGCGGCATCGACACGATGGAACTGGCAAAACTGAAAGCAGACGTCGCCTTCGAGATGTTCTCGCTGCTCGGCGCGCCCTATTTCTGCTTCCACGATGCCGACGTGCGGCCCGAGGGCAAGGATTTTTCGGAAAGTTCCGCGCGCCTCGACGAGATCGCGGACTATTTCGCCACCAAGATGAAGCAGACTGGCGTCAAGCTCTTGTGGGGCACGGCGAACCTGTTCTCGCACCGCCGCTTCATGTCGGGCGCCGCGACAAACCCCGATCCGGATGTGTTTGCCTATGCGGCGGCGACGGTGAAGAGCTGCATCGACGTCACCAAGCGGCTGAAGGGTGAGAACTATGTGCTTTGGGGCGGACGTGAGGGCTATGAGACGCTGCTCAACACCGACCTTGCCCGCGAGCAGGAGCAGGCCGGCCGTTTCCTCAACCTCGTCGTCGACTACAAGCACAAAATCGGCTTCAAAGGCACGATCCTGATCGAGCCGAAGCCGCAGGAACCCACAAAACACCAGTACGACTACGATGTCGCGACCGTCTATGGCTTCCTCAAGCGCTTCGGCCTGGAGAAGGAGGTCAAGCTCAACATCGAGCAGGGCCACGCCATCCTCGCCGGCCATTCCTTCGAGCACGAGCTGGCGTTGGCCAATGCGCTCGGCATCTTCGGCTCGATCGACATGAACCGCAACGACTACCAGTCGGGCTGGGACACCGACCAGTTCCCCAACAATGTGCCGGAGATGGCCCTGGCCTATTACCAGGTCCTGCAGGCGGGCGGCTTCAAGACCGGCGGCACCAATTTCGACGCCAAGCTGCGCCGCCAGTCGCTCGATCCGCAGGACCTGCTGATCGGCCATATCGGCGGCATGGATGCCTGCGCGCGCGGCCTGAAGGCAGCCGCCAAGATGGTCGAAGACAAGGCGCTGTCGGCTCCACTCGCCGAGCGCTACGCAGGCTGGAACAGCGGCGAGGCCAAGGCGATGCTTGCCGGCAAGCGCACGCTGGAGGACATCGCCGAGCGCGTGGTGAAGAAGAAGATCGAACCGCAGCCGCGCTCCGGCCGTCAGGAACTGCTGGAAAACATCGTCAACCGCTACGTGTAAGGGATGAAAGGCGGGCGGCGGCTCGTTCAGCCGCCGCTCCGCTTACCCACGCCGCTTCGCGGGGAGAAGTTCCCGGCGTCGCGCTTATTTGCCTGCCGCCCTGTTCGCCATTGAACGGAAAAGGTGCCGGCGGGCGGACGAGGGTGGCGCCGAGACCGGGTGAAGGGCTTTGCGCCAGTGCGGAATCGACGACAAGGTTTTGCCCACTGACGCCCCTCAATCGCCTCTCTCTTGCCTTCAAACTGCCGTCACGAATCTCCTATAAGAAGGTGCTCGTGGCGGGAGAGGAAGAAGGAGGCGAACCGATATGCAGAACGAACGTGAAATCGACGCCCTGCTCTCAAATGGCGAGGCCGGGTCGATTATCGACCGGCTGATGGCAATGCCGCATCCGAAGGATGGTGCGCGCCGCTCCAACGAATGGGACCGCGCCGTTGCCAGCCGTTTCGAGACCCATCTGGCAAGACAGATGCGCTCGCAGATCGATAGTGGCGGCGACCGGCAGAAAGCCGCCTGATCAACCGCCTCCCACCCTCGGGTCAAGCCCGTGGGCATGCTTTGGACGACATGTACATCAACCCCGGCGTAGCCTGACCGGGGCTTCACCGAAAGCTCTTGAAAACGCCCTCGAAAATGCCGCGGCGGATGAAAATCCGGTCCGCCCGGCAATGTCGGCCATGGCCACTCTGGTGTCGATCACCAGCCGCCGCGCAGCACCCAGGCGCAGCCTGAGATAGTAGGCGCCGGGCGTCTCGCCGATCGACTTGCGGAAGATGCTCTCCAGTGTCCGTGCCGTCACCCCGGCGCGCTTTGCCACGGCGGCGACCGTCAACGGCTGGTCGACATGCGCCTCCATCAGCCGGATGGCTTGCGCCAGGCGCGGGTCATAGCCGTCGAGCCGGCCGAGCGAGACCAGGGGCTGAGCGTCGGTGGCCGCACGGGCCTGATCGTAGATGAAGACGCTGGCCACATCGAGCGCCACGGCCATGCCGAGGCGGGTGCGAACCAGGTGCAGCATCAGGTCGAAGGTGGGCGAGGCGCCGCCTGAGGTGAAGACCGGCCCGTCGATGACGTAACGGTCCGGGCGGACGTCGACGCCCGGAAAGGCCGACGAGAAATCCTCCATGTCTTCCCAGTGGGTGGTGGCGCTGCGGCCTTCGAGCAAGCCGGCCCGCGCGACCAGCCATGTACCGGCCTCGACGCCGCCGCAGGCGCGCGCCGAACGGGCGGCGCGGCGCAGGCCCGAGAGCAGAGCCGACGTCGCATAATTCTGCGTGCCGAAACCGGCGACGACGACAAGAACGTCGGTCGGTTCGGCCGCGTCGAAGCGGCCGCTGACCGCCACTGGCAGGCCGCAAGTGGTGACCGGCGCCTCGCCGGTTACGGAAACCAGCTTGAAATCGAACAATGTCTCGCCGGAGATGCGGTTGGCGGCGCGCAGCGGGTCGACCGCCGAGGCCACGCACATGATGGACGAGCCGGAAAACACCAGCATCGTCACCTTGAGCGGCAGACGCTCGGCGCGAAAGATCGTCAGTTTTTCGCCTTTAGTCATGGAAGCTTCGTAAAACGCAAAGCAGTTTTCGGCAAGTCGGGCGATGCTTGGCGCCTGTTTCGACTGGGAGGAGAGTTCCATGCCGCTTGCGATGAACCGTGAGGTTTTCATTACCTGTGCCGTGACCGGGTCCGGCGGCACGCAGGACCGCAGCCCGCATGTGCCGCGCTCGCCCAAAGAGATCGCCGATTCGGCCATCGACGCGGCCAAGGCGGGGGCGGCGATCGTGCATTGCCATGTGCGCGACCCCGAAACCGGCAAGCCCAGGCGCGACGTTCATCTCTACCGCGAGGTGACCGAGCGCATCCGCGAGGCAGACGTCGACGTGGTGCTGAACCTTACCGCCGGCATGGGTGGAGACATGGTGTTCGGCTCGCCCGAAGCGCCGCTGCCGCTCAATGAGAAGGGCACCGACATGGGCGGCGCCACCAACCGCATGGAGCATGTACGCCAGTGCCTGCCGGAGATCTGCACGTTGGACTGCGGCACAATGAACTTCGCAGAGGCCGACTATGTCATGACCAACACACCCGGCATGCTGCGCGCCATGGGCGGCATGATGACCGCGCTCGGCGTCAAGCCGGAGATCGAGGCCTTCGACACAGGCCATCTGTGGTTCGCCAAGCAGTTGGTCGAGGAACAGGTTCTGAAGCCGGATGCGCTTGTGCAGCTTTGCATGGGCGTGCCATGGGGGGCGCCTGACGACCTCAACACCTTCATGGCCATGGTCAACAACGTGCCGTCGACCTGGAGCTGGTCGGCCTTTTCGATCGGCCGCAACCAGATGGCCTATGCCGCCGCCGCAGTGCTGGCCGGCGGCAATGTCCGCGTCGGTCTCGAAGACAATCTCTGGCTCGACAAGGGCGTGCTTGCCACCAACGCGCAGCTGGTCGAACGTGCCGCCAGCATCGTCACCAATCTCGGCGCCAGGATTCTGGGGCCGGAGGAAGTGCGCAGGAAGCTCAACCTCACCAAGCGGCCGCCGATCGCGGCATAGAGAGGGGAGCTTCAGATGGCCACCGTCAAATTCACCGCAATGAAGGATGGCGACAAGGACGACTACGAATTCCTGACCGCCCATGAAATCGACTATGCCGCCAAAACCGGTGATCGGTTGCTGGAAGCCCTGGTTCAACTCGACGAGGGCCTTTCCGGCTACAAGATCACCCGGCTCGGCCATTCGCTGCAGGCGGCAACACGCGCCTGGCGCGACGGCGCCGACACCGACTGGATCGCCTGCGCGTTGCTGCACGACATCGGCGATATCTACGCACCCTACAACCACGACGAATACGCCGCGTCGATCCTGAAGCCTTTCGTGCGCGAACAATGCACCTGGGTGGTGGAGAAGCACGGCGATTTCCAGCGCCTCTACTATGCCCATCATCTTGGCGGCAACCGCCATGCGCGTGACCGCTTCGCCGGTCATGCCTATTTCGACGATTGCGACCAGTTCTGCGAGCGCTGGGACCAGTCGAGCTTCGACCCCGACTACGAGACGCTGCCGATCGAGTTCTTCAGGCCATTCGTGCTCGAAGTCTTTGTCCGCAGGGCCTACGACCCCGCCATTATCCGCGCCGGCGAGCGCGTGCCGCTCACCGATCCCGAAACAGCCAAGACAAGAACCGGAGCCTGACCATGAGCATCATCAACAAGGCGGCCGCCATCGGCGGCGGTGTCATCGGCGCAGGCTGGGTGGCGCGCCTGCTCTTGAATGGCATCGACGTGTCGATCTTCGACCCTGATCCCGAGGCCTCGCGCAAGGTCTCAGAAGTGATGAAGGGCGCGCGCCGCGCCTACAAGCAGATGGTTCCGGGCGGCCTGCCGAAAGAAGGCAGGCTGACCTTCGCCAAGACCATCGCCGAGGCGGTGGCCGATGCCGATTTCATCCAGGAGAGCGTGCCGGAACGGCTCGACCTCAAGCATAAGGTCCTGTCCGAGATCGATATCCACGCGCCGGCCAACGCCATCGTCGGCTCGTCCACATCAGGCATCAAGCCGACCGACATGCAGGTGGCGATGAAAAAACACCCGGAGCGGCTTGTCGTCGGCCACCCGTTCAACCCGGTCTATCTCCTGCCGCTGGTCGAGATCGTCGGCGGCGACCAGACATTCCCCGAGGCGGTCGAAGTCGCCAAGGAGATCTATGCCTCGATCGGCATGAAGCCTGTCGTCATCCGCAAGGAGATTGAAGCCTTCGTCGGCGACCGACTGCTGGAAGCCGCCTGGCGCGAGGCGCTGTGGCTGATCAAGGACGGCATCTGCACCGTCGAGGAACTGGACGACATCATGCGCTATGGCTTTGGCCTGCGCTGGGCGCAGATGGGTATGTTCCAGGTCTATCGCGTCGCCGGCGGCGAAGCCGGCATGCGCCACTTCATGGCGCAGTTCGGCCCCTGCCTGAAATGGCCGTGGACCAAGCTGATGGACGTACCGGAGTTCAACGACGAGCTGGTCGACCTGATCGCCACGCAGTCGGACGACCAGGCGCATGGCCTGTCGATCCGCGAACTGGAAAAGATCCGCGACGACAATCTGGTCGCCATCATGGATGCGCTCTCGAAGCAGAACAAGGGCAAGGGCTGGGGAGCCGGCGCCCTGCACAGGGACTATACGAAGCAGTTGGCCAAGCTGGCGGCGAAAAAGCCGGCCGCCTCCAAGGCGGCCGAGAAGGCGAAGGCATCGAAGCCGGTGAAGAAAGCCGAAAAACCGAAGAAAAAGAAGAAAGGCTGAGACCATGGATTTCGGTCTGTCGGAGGAACAGAAGCTCATTGTCGAGACGACGCGCGCCTTCGTCGAGAATGAGCTTTACCCGCATGAGCGCGAGGTCGAGCGCACCGGCGTGCTGCGCCGCGAACTGATCGAGGAGCTGAAGGCCAAGGCGATCGAAGCCGGTCTCTATGCCGCCAACATGCCGGCCGATGTCGGCGGCGCGGGGCTCGATACGGTGACCTGGCTGCTTTACGAGAAGGAACTCGGCCGCGCCAACTACGCGCTGCACTGGACCTGCGTCGCGCGCCCCTCCAACATCCTTTTGGCCGGCACGCCGGAGCAGCGCGAAAAATATCTGTTCCCGTGCATCCGCGGCGAGAAATGGGATTGCCTGGCGATGACCGAGCCGGGCGCCGGCTCCGATCTGCGCGGCATGAAGGCGACCGCCGTGCAGGACGGCGACGACTGGGTATTGAACGGCACCAAGCACTTCATCAGCCACGCCGATCTCGCCGACTTCGCCATCGTCTTCATGGCCTCGGGCGAAGAGGATTCGCCGCGCGGCAAAAGCAAGAAGATCACCGCCTTCTTCGTCGACAAGGGCACCAAGGGTTTCACGGTGCGCGACGGTTACCGCAACGTCTCGCATCGCGGCTACACCAACGCCATCCTCGAATTCGACGATTGCCGCCTTCCGGCAAGCCAGGTGTTGGGTGAAGTCCACAAGGGTTTCGACGTCGCCAATTCCTGGCTCGGCGCCACCCGCCTGCAGGTGGGCGCCACCTGCCTCGGCCGCGCGGAACGCGCGCTCGGCCACGCGGTCGAGTACGCCGCGCAGCGTCAGCAATTCGGCCAGCAGATCGGCAAGTTCCAGGGCGTGTCGTTCAAGCTCGCCGACATGGCAACCGAACTCAAGGCCGCGGACCTGATGGTGTTCGAAGCCGGCTGGAAGTACGATCAGGGCACCGTCACCGACCAGGACATGGCCATGGCCAAGCTGAAGGCCACAGAAATGCTGGCTTACGTCGCCGACGAAGCGATCCAGATCCATGGTGGCATGGGGCTGATGGACGACCTGCCGCTGGAGCGCATCTGGCGCGACGCCCGGGTCGAGCGCATCTGGGAAGGCACGTCGGAAATCCAGCGCCACATCATTTCGCGGGCGCTGCTGCGCCCGTTCGGGGCCTGATCCATGCACAAACTTGAACGCCTTCTGCGCCCTAAATCGATCGCCGTGTTCGGCGGCGCGCAGGCCGCCGCGGTCGTGGCACAGTCGATCAAGATGGGCTTTGCCGGCGAGATCTGGCCGGTGCACCCGAGCAAGGAAGAGGTCGCCGGCCGCAAGGCCTATCGTTCGATCGCCGATCTGCCCGGCGCGCCGGACGCCGCCTTTGTCGGCGTCAACCGACACCTGACCATCGACGTGATCAAGGCCCTGGCCGAACGCGGGGCCGGCGGGGCCGTCTGCTTTGCCGCCGGTTTCCTCGAAACCGAAGCCTATGACGCGGATGGCGAGCGCCTGCAGGCCGAACTCGTCGCCGCCGCCGGCGAGATGCCGATCATCGGGCCGAACTGTTACGGCCTGATCAACTATGCCGACGGCGCGCTTTTGTGGCCCGACCAGCATGGCGGCATAAGATTGGCCGACGGCGGCAAAGGGGTGGCCATCATTACCCAGTCGTCCAACATCGCCATCAACATGACGATGCAGAAGCGCGGCCTGCCGATCGCCTTCCTGATGACCGCCGGCAACCAGGCGCAGACCGGCCTCTCCGAAATGGCGCTCGGCCTGATCGAGGACGAGCGCGTCAGCTCGCTCGGCCTGCACATCGAGGCTTTCGATTCGGTAGCCGGCTTCGAGCGGCTGGCGGCACGGGCCAGGGAATTGAAAAAGCCGATCATCGCCATGAAGGTCGGCCGCTCCGAACAGGCCAGGCAAGCGACCGTCTCGCACACCGCGTCGCTCGCCGGCTCGGACGCAGCGTCCGGGGCCTTCCTGAAACGGCTCGGCATCGCGCGCGTCGATTCCATCCCCGCCTTCATCGAGGCGCTGAAGCTGCTGCATGTCACCGGTCCGCTGCCCGGCTACAGCCTGTCATCGATGAGCTGTTCGGGCGGCGAGGCTTCGGTCATGGCCGACAGCGCCGAAGGCCGCTGGGTCAACTTCCCGGTGCTGACGGAAGAACACCGTGCCCACGTCAAGTCGACGCTCGGGCCGCTGGTCGCGGTCGCCAATCCATTGGACTATCACACCTTCATCTGGAACAACGAGCCGGCGATGACCGCCACCTTCACCGCCATGGTGTCGGGCGGCTTCGACCTCAATATGCTGGTACTCGACTTCCCGCGCCCGGACCGCTGCTCGGTGACCGACTGGTGGGCGACGCTGCGCGCCTTCGAATCGGCGCTCAAGACCAACAAGGCACATGGCGCGATCGTCTCGTCGCTGCCCGAGAACCTGCCCGAGGAATACACCGCCGAGCTGATGGCGCGGGGCATGGTGCCGCTGTTCGGCATTTCCGAAGCGATGGATGCCGCCCAGGCGGCCGCCTTCATCGGCTGGGCCTGGCGCGAGCCGCAGGCGCAGCCGGTCGACACCTCAGCTTCCGGCGCTGCCGGCGGCGAGCATGTCACGCCTGACGAGGCGCAAGCCAAGGCGCGGCTGATCAAGGCCGGGCTGCCGGTGCCCAAGGGCGAGCGCGCCGACAGTGCCGTCGAGGCGGTGATCTCGTCCATGGCGCTCGGTTTCCCCGTGGCGCTGAAGGCCCTGGGTGTCACCCACAAATCCGAGGTCGGCGCTGTCAGGCTCAACCTCAGGGACGCCGAATCCGTCAGCACCGCCGCGCACGACCTTTTGCCGCTCGGCACCGGCCTTTATGTCGAGCGCATGGTGCGCGACGGCGTCGCCGAGCTGATCGTCGGCTTCACCCGCGATCCGATGTTCGGCGCTGTCATGACGCTGGGCACCGGCGGCGTACTGGTCGAATTGCTGCGCGACAGCGTCACCTTGATGCTGCCGGCGACCCGCGACGACATCGAGGCAGCACTTCGCGCTCTCAAACTGTTCCCGCTGCTCGAAGGCTATCGCGGTCGGCCGAAGGCCGACGTCCAAGCTGCCATCGACGCCATCGCGGGCATTGCTGCCTTCGTGCAGACGAATGCCGGCGAGATCGAGGAACTCGACATCAATCCGCTGATCGTCTGCAGCGAGGGCAAGGGCGCCTGGATCGCCGATGCGCTTTTGGTGCTGGGAGAGAACAAGAATGCCTGACGTCGTTTCGACCCGCCGTGAAGGCTCGATCCTCGAGGTCACGCTCGATCGGCCCAAGGCCAACGCCATCGACCTGAAGACCTCTCGGCTGATGGGCGAGACCTTCAAGGCGTTTCGCGACGACCCCGGCTTGCGCGTCGCCATCGTCAAGACCGCCGGCGACAAGTTCTTCTGCGCCGGCTGGGACCTGAAGGCCGCCGCCGGCGGCGACGCCGTCGACGGCGACTATGGCGTCGGCGGCTTTGCCGGGCTGCAGGAACTGCGCGACTTGAACAAGCCTGTCATCGCCTGCGTAAACGGCATGGCGGTGGGGGGCGGCTTCGAGCTGGCGCTGTCCTGCGATCTCATCTACGCCTCCGATCACTCCTCCTTCGCATTGCCCGAGATCCGCGCCGGCACGCTTGCCGACGCCGCGACCATCAAGCTGCCGAAGCGCATTCCTTATCATGTCGCCATGGACCTTTTGCTCACTGGCCGCTGGATGGACGTTGCCGAGGCGCATCGCTGGGGCCTGGTCAACGAGGTGCTGCCGAAGGAGAAGCTGGAGGACCGCGTCTGGGAGATCGCCCGCCTGCTCGCCAGCGGCCCGCCGCTTGTCTTCGCCGCGATCAAGGAAACCGCGCGGGTGGCCGAAGCGCTGACTTTCCAGGACGCGATGAACAGGGTGACGCGCCGGCAGTTGCCGACGGTCGATGCGCTGTACGGTTCCGAGGACAATATGGAAGGGTTCCGGGCTTTTGCGGAGAAGCGGGAACCGGTGTGGAAGGGGAAGTAAAGCAATGCCAGAGATGACGGCGCGAGGCACCCCCCTCTGGCCTGCCGGCCATCTCCCCCGCAAGGGGGGAGATTGGATGTCATTTCCGCTTTCGCCAATCGTCAACGCTGCAATAAGGGCGATGTCGATTGAACTGCCAATCTCCCCCCTTGCGGGGGAGATGTCCGGCAGGACAGAGGGGGGTGCCTGGGCTCGCCGTTCACAGTCGGCGCGGCCATGACCGACTACAGCAAACTCATTGATGCCGAGACCCGGGCCTTCATCGAGCGGACCAATTCCTATTACCCGCCGGATACGATCGACTACACGATTGCCGAGCAGCGCGAGATCTACGCCCGCATGTGCCGGGAGTTCTTTGCCGGCTATCCCGTGGGGGTGACAGCGGAAACCACCGCTATTGCCGCACAGGCGTGCAATATCCCGATCCGCATCTATCGCAGCGCCCCGCAGGCAGTGGCAACGGTGCTCTATTACCACGGCGGCGGGTTCATCCTTGGCGGGCTCGACAGCCATGACGACGTTTGCGCCGAGCTTTGCGGCCGCACCGGCTATGACGTCGTCTCGGTCGACTACCGGCTGGCGCCGGAGCATCTGCATCCGGCCGCGTTTGACGATGCGATGAACGCCTTCGAGTGGGCGGCAGCCACCCGCGATCATCCCGTCCTGCTCTGCGGCGACAGCGCCGGTGGCAATCTCTGCGCCGCAGTCAGCCATGCGACGCGCGGCCATGCGAAGAAACCGATCGGGCAGGTGCTGATCTATCCCGGGCTCGGCGGCGACCGTTCGCGTGGCTCCTATCTGAAGCATGCCGAAGCGCCTATGCTGACCACGCGCGACCTCGAATTCTACAAGCACATCCGTACCGGCGGCGTGGACCAGACCGGCGACATCACGCTTCAGCCGCTGGCCGACGCCGATTTCGCCAACCTGCCGCCGACCGTGCTGATCACCGCCGAGTGCGATCCGCTGTCGTCGGACGGCGAGGCCTATCGCGACCGCATCGTGGCGGGCGGCGGGCGAGCCACTTGGTTCGAGGAAAAAGGGCTTGTGCACGGCTATCTCAGGGCGAGGCACACGGTCGGCCGCGCCCGCGCCAGCTTTACCCGCATCGTCGAGGCGGTGTCGGCGCTCGGCAAAAGCGAGTGGATCTGGTGAGGGCCTCCTCGCATGACAATCGACAGAAGATGATCAACCCAGCGACTGCCAAGCCGTTCGGCGCTCAGCCTACCGAACGAGCCGCCGCCCGGCCGGCGCTGCGGCCGGAGAAGATACAGCCGCCCAGGAACGTGCCTTCGAGCGCCGCATAGCCATGCACGCCGCCGCCGCCGAAACCGGCGGCTTCGCCGACCGCATAGAGGCCCTGAACCGGCTCGCCATCGCTCCCCAGCACGCGGCTTTCGAGATCGGTCTGCAGGCCACCCAGCGTCTTGCGGGTCAGGATGTTGAGGCGAACCGCGATCAGCGGGCCGTTCGCGAGATCGAGCATCTTGTGCGGCCTGGCCGTGCGGATCAGCCGGTCGCCGAGATAGGCCCGCGCTCCGCGCAGCGCGGTGACCTGCATGTCCTTGGAGAAGGGATTGTCGAGTTGCCGGTCGCGGGCGCGGATCTCGCGCTCGACATGGGCGACGTCGAGCAGCGGTTCGCCGCCGGCCAGCTTGTTCATGCGCGCCACCAGATCGGGCAGTTCGGCCTCGATGATGAAATCCTCGCCCTTCTCCATGAACGCCTTGACCGGGCCCGGAATGCCCGACGTGGCGCGGCCGAGCACCTGGCGCCAGCTCTTGCCGGTCAGGTCCGGGTTCTGCTCGGAGCCCGAGAGCGCGAACTCCTTCTGGATGATTTTTTTGGTCAGGATGAACCAGGAATAATCGAACCCGGTGCTCGTGATGTGGCTGAGCGTGCCGAGCGTGTCGAAACCGGGGTAAAGCGGCACCGGCAGGCGCTTGCCCCTGGCGTCGAGCCACAGCGACGACGGACCGGGCAGGATGCGGATGGCATGATCGGTCCAGATCGGCGCCCAGTTCCTGATGCCCTCGACATAGTGCCACATGCGGTCGCGATTGATGACGCTGCCGCCGGCCTGTTCCGTGATCGCCAGCATGCGGCCGTCGACATGGTCGGGCACGCCGGTGATCATGCACTTCGGCGCCGCGCCCAGACGCTTCGGCCAGTTTTCCCGGACCAGCTGGTGGTTGCCGCCGATGCCGCCGGAGGCGACGATCACGGCCTGCGCATGAACCTCGAAATCACCTGATATCTCACGCGAACTCTTGTGGCCGCGCTCGACGGTGCTTGGTTGCAGGATGTCGCCGCGCACCCCGTCGATCCTCGTGCCGGTGCGGATCAATTCGTTGACGCGGTGGCGGAACTTGAAGCGGATCAGTCCCTTCTTCTCGGCTTCGCGGACGCGCAGCACGAAGGGCTCGAGCACGCCGGGACCGGTGCCCCAGGTGATGTGAAAGCGGGGCACGGAATTGCCATGGCCAATGGCATTGCCGCCGCCGCGCTCGGCCCAGCCGACCACGGGAAAGAATTTCATCCCGCGCTCCAGCAGCCAGGAGCGCTTCTCGCCGGCGGCGAAGCCGACGTAGGCCTCGGCCCATTTGCGCGGCCAGTGATCCTCCGGCCGGTCGAAAGCGGCGGTGCCCAGCCAGTCCTCGAGCGCCAGCTCGTGCGAATCGCGGATGCGCATGCGCCGCTGCTCGGGCGAATCGACGAGGAACAGACCGCCGAACGACCAGAAGGCCTGGCCGCCCAGCGACTGCTCCGGTTCCTGGTCGACGATGACGATCTTCTTGCCGGCCTCGGCCAGTTCGGCGGCGGCGACCAGCCCGGCAAGGCCGGCGCCGACAATGATGACATCCGCGTCGTCAGCCAATTTCCCCTCCCGTTAGCTGGCTACCGTATGAATCTCGAACCGGAATATATTAATGATGGTCAGACCGCCTCCCAGCCATCCTTGCCGCCGGCGCGGAAGATGGCGTCGATGACCTTCTGGTTGAGCACGGATTCCTCCAGCGTGAAGACGCGCTCCTTACCGCCCTGGGCCGCCCGCGCGAAGGTCTCGACCTCGAGCCGGTACTGCTGCGTACCGGGAAAGCGGAACACCTGCGCCTCCGTGTGGTTTTGATTGTGCAACTCGACGCGGTGGTGATCGTAGAGCCCGGCATTGAACGGCGAGAACACCTCGATGAACCCGTTCTCGCCATGGAATACCATCACCTGGCGCGCGGCCATCTGGGTCGAGAGATAGAAGGACAGTTCGAAGTCGCCGAAATCGGCGCGGATCGAGGAATAGATGTCGGTGCCGAATTTTTTGTCGCGCTCGATCGTCGCCTGCACGCGCAGCGGCTCCTTGCCGGTGGAAAAGCGCGTCGACACGGTCGGGTAGACGCCGATGTCGGGCAGCGCGCCGCCGCCAAGGTCGAGCTGGTTGCGCATGTTGTTGGGATCGACATTGTAATAGGAGAACGCGCCCTGCACATGGCGCAGCCGGCCGATGACGCCGCTGGCGATCAGGTCGCGCACCTTGATCCATTGCGGATGGTAGACGACCATGAAGGCTTCGCAGACCAACACCTTGCTGGCATCGCGCAGCTTGATCAGCGGCGGAATGTCCTTGGCGTCGAGCGCCAACGGCTTTTCGACCAGCACATGTTTTCCCGCCTGAATGGCCTTGGCCGTCCATTCGACATGCTGCGATGTCGGCAGCGGGATATAGACGCCGTCGACCTCGTTCGAGGCGAGCAACTCCTCATAGGAACCGAAAGCATGCGGCGCGCCGAAGCGATCGGCCAACCCACGGGCCTTCGACTGATCGCGGCTGGCGATTGCAGACAGCACGCCATTTTCCGCCTCCACGATCGCAGGTAAAAGCTGCTCGCGACCGATCTTGGCCGTCGATAACACACCCCATCGGAACATCAGGCTTCTCCTCTCGATTACAGGCGAGGAGGTTTGCCTGAAATCGGGGCAAAAGCCAATGCGGGGGCCAAGTTCCTCGCCCCACGAGCGGGGAGCGATGGCTCAACCCCTCTTCCCCGTCAGCCTCATGTCGAAACCGACGACGTTGGAATAGATCGGCGTGCCGACATCCATTCCGTAGCGCGACCGCAGCACCTTGCCGGTGACGTGGAACCCGATCGTGCCGGACTTCAGGCCATCGAGCTCGGCGGTGAACTTTTCCGCAAACGTCTTGCCGCGCGCCGTCAGCCGGCCGGTGACAAGCGCCGTCGTATCGCCGGTGCGGATCACGCTGGTCGAGCGGAACTGGATTTCGGGGCTGTTGGCCGCATCGAACACGGCGTCTGAACGCAGGAAAGCGTCGATGCGGCCCTGGCCGGTGCCGACGCTTTCGGGAAAAATGGTGAGGTTGACCTTCGAGCGGCTGACGTCGTCATTGTCGATGCGGATCGTGCCCTTGAAGTGAGCAAACGCACCATCGAAACCGCCGCCGCCGGCCTTGCCGATGGTGAAGCGGATCGAGGAGTCAGCCTGGCTGATCGTGTAACTGCCGGCGGCATCATCGAGGACAACTGCTGCCCAGACAGGCACGGCAAGGCAAGCGGCAAGGGCCGCCGATCCGAGGAGTCGCGCATACATGAGATTATTTCCTTCTTCGGAGGCAACGCTCTTCGCGTCCTCGCTTACAAACGAGGCCGAACCCCGTTCTATTCCCCGCCTGAGGAAGGCGTGACGATGCGTGTAAGCACATTGTCCCTCAGTCGGAAATGATGGCGCAGTGCCGCCGTGACATGCAGCGCCACAAGTGCTGCGCCGGCATAGGCAAGGTACCAGTGCGCTGCCGCCCAAAAACTCTCGGCGGCATCGGATTCCGCAAGCGGCAGGTTGGGCATCACGAACAGGTTGAACGGCATGCTTGGAATTTCCAGCGTCGAGACCGAAACCAGCGCCCAGCCGGACAGAGGCAAAGCGATCTGGAAGGCATAGAGCGCCAGGTGAGCGAGCGGCGCCGCCCGGCGCTCCAGGGATCCGACCGAGGATGGCAAGGCCGGCGCGGCATTGCCGAGCCGCCAGGCGATGCGCAGGATGATCAGGCCGAGCAGCAGGAAGCCCAGCGATTTGTGCAGCTGGATGAGCTCGAAAGCCGTGCGCTGGCTGCTGATGCGGACCATCGCGAAACCGAGCGCGAACTGGCCGATGAAGGCAAGGCCGATCAGCCAATGAAGCAGGATTGCCGCCCAACCGTAGCGGGTCGGGGTATTTATGATCGAAGCTCGCATGGAAGGTGAACGAATGTCGCGTCGGCTTTCTTCCACCCTCCCACAAGGGAGAGGGCAGCCTATCCGCTCACCCTGAAGAAATCGATGAAGGCCCTGAGCGCAGGCCGCATCTGGCGGCGACTCGGATAGTAGACGAAGAAACCCTCGAAGGACGGACACCAATCCTCCAGCACGCGGATCAGCCGGCCATCGCGGAGCGGCTCGCGGACATAATCCTCGAAGACGAAGGCAAGCCCGGCCCCGTCGACCGCCGCCTGGGCGATCAGATGGTCTTCGTCGAGAATCAATGGTCCTTGCGCGGCAATCTCGATCTCCTCGCCATCCCTGGCGAATTCCCAGCGGTAGAGGATGCCGCTGGAGAAGCGGAAGCGGATGCAGCGATGGTCGGACAGGTCACGCGGGTGGCGAGGCCTCGGCATGGTGTCGAAATAGGAGGGCGAGCCGACCACGGCGCCGCGGATATCGGGCCCGATGCGCAGCGCGATCATGTCGCGCTGCAGGCTTTCGCCAAGCCGCACGCCGGCGTCGAAACCGCCTTCCACGACGTCGGTGAAGCGGTCCTCGATGACGATCTCCAGCACGATATCGGGGTAAGCCGCGGCAAAGGCGCCGAGCCGCGGGGTCAGCACCAGATGGGCTGCCGTGCGCGGCACGCTGAGCCGCAGATTGCCGAACGGCCGGTCGCGCGCCTCGACCGCCGTCTCCAGTGCCAGGTCGATCTCCGACAGCGCCGGCCGCAATCGTTCCAGCAACCGCGCGCCCTCTTCGGTCGGGGCAACGCTGCGGGTGCTGCGTGCCAACAGCCGCACGCCAAGCCGCGCCTCAAGGCTGGACACGGCATGGCTGACCGCCGACGGCGCGATCGCCAGTTCCCTGGCCGCGCCGCGAAAGCTGCCGCATTGGGCAACAGTTGCCAGCACCGCAAGCTGTGAAAGATGTGCTCGGTTCATTGATCTATTTTCTAGAACGCCCCGTGCACAGATCAGCCGATTATCGAACATAAGGCAAGGCGCTATTTCCTGGGCATCGCAACAAGGAGACGCGTGATGAAAACCCGCAAACTCGGTACTGAACTGGAAGTTTTCCCGGTCGGCCTCGGCTGCATGGGCATGAGCTTTGGCTATGGGGGCCAGCCGGAAGCCGAGGCGATCGCCACCTTGCGCCGCGCCGTCGAGATCGGCGTCAATTTCTTCGACACGGCAGAGGTCTACGGGCCCTACGAGAACGAGATCCTGCTCGGCAAGGCGCTGAAGCCGGTGCGCGATCAGGTGACGATCGCAACCAAGTTCGGCTTCAAAATCCTGGAGGAAGGCACCGGCACCGATCGCATGGCGGGCGTCGACAGCCGCCCCGAACACGTCAAGGCCGTCGCAGAGGCGTCACTGAAGCGGCTGGGCACCGACGTGATCGATCTCTATTACCAGCACCGCGTCGACCCGAACGTGCCGATCGAGGACACGGTCGGCGCCATGGCCGAGCTGGTGCGCGAGGGCAAGGTGCGCGCGCTCGGCCTTTCGGAAGCGAGTGCCGCCACCATCCGCCGGGCGCATGCCGTGCATCCGATCGCGGCCGTCCAGAGCGAATATTCGCTGTGGAGCCGTAACCCGGAAGACGAGGTGTTCGCCGTCTGCCGCGAACTCGGCATCGGTTTCGTTCCCTATAGCCCGCTCGGCCGTGGCCTCTTGACCGGCACGATCGCCAAGCCCGAAACGCTTGATGACGACGACTGGCGCCGCACCTTGCCGCGCTTTCAGGCCGACGCCATGGAAGCCAATGCCAAGGTCGTGGCCACGCTGGAAAAACTGGCGACCGAAAAGGGAGTGACCTCGGCACAGCTGGCGCTCGCCTGGGTACTGCACCAGGACGATTTCATTGTCCCCATCCCGGGCGCCCGAAAGATCCGCCATCTCGAGCAGAACACGGCGGCGGCTGATATCGAGCTGAGTGCCGCAGAGGTACAGACCATCGGCGATGCACTGTCGCCTGATAAGGTCATGGGCAAGCGCTACACAGAGGAGCTGCTGGCGCTGGTGAATGGGTGATTGGCAATCCCAAGAGAACCGAAAAGGGGTGCTCCTGCCCCCCTTTTCGATGCCGCGCGGCATAAAAGATTGCCAGACGCCCGCGTGAAACACCCCCCTCTGTCCTACCGGACATCTCCCCCGCAAGGGGGGAGATTGGCAGCTTCGCTGTCTCGTCTACCTTATGCCGTCTGTAATTCGCGAAAGCGGATCAGAGCCGATCTCCCCCCTTGCGGGGGAGATGGCCGGCAGGCCAGAGGGGGGTGTCTCGCACCCGCATTTCCTACCATGGCACGACCGTAACCTCCGGCCAGTTCTCCCGCGCCCGCTGGCCCTTCGCCTCATGCGTCCGCTGATTGTCCATCGCTCGGTTCGGCGTGATGCGGAACGAGAAGACGTCGTCGAGACCGAACGGCGCCAGCAGTTCCAGTTGACAATCCGCGTCGTATCGCACCCCGACCGCATGTGTCTTCGACGCAAAAAACCGGACCGACTCGCTCGAACTCGTGTAGCGCGGACAGGGCCGCCCGAACTTCTGCGGGTACCACAAATGCACCCGCGCTTGGTTGCGCACCTCGACCGGCAGGGGCAGCCCCTGGAAATGCTTCGCCGCCCGGCGGATGACGGCGTCCTCGGCCTCGTAGGACAGGTCGCTATCGTCGAAATAGAACAGGTCGACATCCTTGATGCCATAACCCGACGGCTTCCCCGTCAGATGGTTCCAGACCGAGTTATAGAGCACGCCGGAGACCGCCAGCCAGTCCGGAAGATCGAGCGTGCGGGCACATACCAGCGCTTGGCGCACGAGCGCATCCGACAGCAGGATGTCGAGAAACGCAGCGCGTTGTGCTTCGAACGGGAGCCCGGAATAGTGCAAATGGTCCATCGCCCTTTGGAGGGCGATTCGCCGTGCTCCCGCAATCCCGGAAAGAGGCTATGCCCTGAGCACGCCTCCGGTCTGCTTGCCGACATTCTCGACGATGCGCCTGGCCAACGCCTCGAAATCCTCGTCGGTCAGCGTCTTCTCGACCGGCTGGATCGACACTTCGATGGCGATGGACTTCTTGCCCTCGCCGAGCGCCGCGCCTTCGAAAACATCAAAGACCGAGACGCCGGTGACCAGCTTCTTGTCCGCGGCGAGCGCCGCGCGTACCAGCGTGCCGGCCTCGACCGCCTTGTCGACGACGAAGGCGAAGTCGCGCTTCACCGCCTGGAAGGCGGAGAGATCCAGCCTGGGCTTGGTTTTCGTCGGCTTTGCCTTGGGCTCGGGCACGGCATCGACATACACTTCGAAGCCGCAGAGCGGGCCGGAGACGTCGAGCCCTTCCAGCGTTTTTGGATGAAATTCACCGAACGTGCCGAGCACCGTCTTCGGTCCGAGCTTGATCGTTCCGGAACGACCAGGATGGTACCAGGACGGGCCGCCGGCCTCGATCTGCAGCCGCTCGACCGGCGCGCCGCAGGCTTCGAGTGCGGCGATGGCATCAGCCTTGGCGTCGAACACGCCGACCGGACCGGAATTGCCAGCCCAGTTGCGGCCGGAACCGTCGAGCTTGGCGGTGCCGCGCCGCACGCCGGCGGCAACGCGCCGTTGCTGGTCGGCGCCGTCGCCCTCATAGGTGCCGGAGACCTCGAACAACGCCACGTCGCCAATGCCCTTGTCGGCATTGCGCTGGGCGGCTGCGATCAGGCCGGGCAGCAGCGAGGGCCGCATGTCGGACATGTCGGCGGCGATCGGGTTGGCGAGCTTGAGCGAAGCCTGCCCGCCGCCGAATAGTTCGGCGTGCCTGGCGGGGATGAACGACCAGGTGACTGCCTCCATCATGCCGCGCACGGCCAGCGCCCGCTTGGCCGCGCGGGTGCGGATCTGCAGCGTCGTCAGGATCTTGCCGTTGACCGCGTCATGCGCGCCGAGCGGCTGCGAAGCGATGTTGTCGACGCCGTGGATGCGCATCACCTCCTCGACCAGGTCGGCCTTGCCGTCGACATCGGGACGCCAGGACGGCACGGCGATTTCGACGACATCGCCCGAACCCTCAGGCTTGAAGCCGAGGCGCGTGAGAATATCGAGGCTTTCCGCCGTCGGCACTTCTATGCCGGTCAGCCGCTTCACTTCCGACAGCGGGAAGGAGACGATCTTGGGCTGATGGCCGGCATAGCCGGCCACCTCGATTTCCGTCGGCGTGCCGCCGCAGAAATCAAGCACCAGCCGGGTCGCAAGCTCAACGCCCGGCACCATGAATTCGGGGTCGACCCCGCGCTCGAAACGATAGCGGGCATCGGTGATGATGCCGAGCGCGCGCCCGGTGCGGGCCGTGGTGATCGGGTCCCAGAGTGCGGATTCGATCAGCACGTCGGTCGTGTTCTCGTCGCAGCCGGAACGCTCGCCGCCCATGATGCCGGCGATCGATTCCACGCCATTGTCATCGGCGATGACGCACATCTCCGGCGTCAACGTGTATTCGCGGCCGTCGAGCGCCAGTACCTTTTCGCCATCCCTGGCGCGACGCACGACAAGATTGCCGGCGACCTTGCCGGCATCGAAGACATGCAGCGGCCTGCCACGATCGAAGGTGACGTAGTTGGTGATATCGACCAGCGCGCTGATGGGCCTCAGCCCAATGGCGATCAGCCGCTGCTGGAGCCATTTCGGGGACGGGCCGTTCTTGACGCCGCTGACCAGATTGAGCGCGAAGCCGGGGCAGAGTTCCGGCGCTTCGATCGTCACCTTGACGGGGCACATTCCATTGCCGACATGCGGCATGATCGCGCCGCCGACGAGGCGGCCGAGACCGCTCGCCGCGAGATCCCGGGCGATGCCGTAAACGCTGGTGGCATCAGGCCGGTTTGGCGTCAGATTGATCTCGATGACCGGATCGTCGAGATGCGCGTAAGCGGCGAAGCTGGTGCCGACCGGCGCATCTTCGGGCAGGTCGATGATGCCGTTGTGCTCGTCGGAAAGTTCCAGCTCGCGCTCGGAACACATCATGCCGTGGCTTTCGACGCCCCTGATCTTGCCAACCGTCAGCGTCACATCGATGCCGGGCACATAAGTGCCGGGCGCGGCGAAGGCGCCGATCATGCCCGCCCGCGCATTGGGTGCGCCACAGACGACCTGCACCGGCGGCTTGCCGTCGCCGGTGTCGACGGTCAGCACCCGCAGCCGGTCGGCGTCGGGATGCTGCACCGCCGTCAGCACCCTGGCGATGACGAAGGGCTTCAGGCTCGCCTTGTCGTCGACATGCTCGACCTCGAGGCCGATCGAGGTCAGCCGCTCGACGATCTCGCCGAGCGAGGCGTCGGTCTCGAGATGATCCTTGAGCCAGGAGAGGGTGAATTTCATGATGCTGTTCCGTCTGGTCTTTTGACGCTTGTTTTCAGATGTCTCGGCAGGTCGTCGGACATGTGCAGGAAGGGAAGCTGCTCGCTGAGATAGGCATGCAGCGTCGGCTTGAAATCGGCCGGAATGTCCATGGCGCCGAGCATGAAATAGATGTCGTCCTCCAGCCGCTCGTCGACATAGGCGATGGGTGAGCCGCAGACGCCGCAGAACGAGCGCGTCACCGGCCCGTTCTCGAACATCTTCAGCGCCTTGCCGGTGAACGCGACCTGGCCGGCAGGGAAGCCGACAAAGGCCGACACCGGCGCGCCGGTCGCCCGCCGGCAATCGCCGCAATGACAATAACTGACGTGGTGCGGTTCGACTGACGCCTCGAACCGCACGGCGCCGCAGCGGCAGCCGCCGGCGTGGGGCGCTGTCATGCGCTCAGGCCTCCGAACAGCGTCGGCATGTCGAGCGGCCGGAAGCCGTAATGCGACAGCCAGCGCACATCGGCGTCGAAGAAGGCGCGCAGGTCCGGCATGCCGTATTTCAGCATGGCGATGCGGTCGATGCCCATGCCCCAGGCAAAGCCCTGATATTCATCGGGATCGAGCCCGCCAGCGCGCAGAACGTTGGGGTGCACCATGCCGCAGCCAAGGATCTCCATCCAGTCCGAGCCTTCGCCGAAGCGCACCTCGCCTGGCCGCGAGCGGTCGCACTGGATATCGACCTCGAGGCTTGGCTCGGTGAACGGGAAGAAGGACGGCCGGAAGCGCATCTTGACCGACGGCACCTCGAAAAAGGCCTTGCAGAACTCTTCCAGCACCCACTTCATGTTGGCGACGTTGGCCGATTTGTCGATCACCAGCCCTTCGACCTGATGGAACATCGGTGAGTGGGTGGCGTCGGAATCCTGCCGGTAGGTCTTGCCCGGAATGACGATGCGGATCGGCGGCTTCTGCTTCTCCATGGTGCGGATCTGCACCGGCGAGGTGTGGGTGCGCAGAAGCTTGCGCTCGCCCTTCTCGTCCGGCTGGAAGAAGAAGGTGTCATGCATCTCGCGCGCCGGATGGCCTTCCGGGAAATTCAGCGCGGTGAAATTGTAATAGTCGGTCTCGATGTCGGGCCCTTCGGCGATGGCGAAGCCGAGATCGCCGAAGATCGCCGCGATCTCGTCGATGACCTGGCTGATCGGATGAATGCGGCCGCGCTCGGCCGGCGACTGCCGCACCGGCAGCGTCACGTCGACCTTCTCCGCGGCGAGGCGGGCAGTGATGGCAACATCCCTGAGTTCCGCCTTGCGCGCGGTGAGCGCATCGGTGACGCGGTTCTTGAGGCCGTTGATGGCGGGGCCTTTGACCTGGCGCTCCTCAGCGCTCATCGAGCCGAGCGTCTTCAGCATTTCCGAGATCGACCCCTTCTTGCCAAGGGCTGCCACGCGCACGGCTTCTATCGCGGCCTCGTCAGCAGCCGACGCTATGTCGGCGAGCAGCGAAGCTTCCAGGCTTTCAAGATTTCCAGCGGTGGCGTTCACGGCGAAACTCTCTCGATCGGGCAACCCACCATCACCGGGCGTGTCACCAATTTGGTTACATCAGGCATAAGAAAAACCCGCGCCAGCCGTGCCAGCGCGGGTTCCCCAAATCAGAATTTCGAATGCTTGGGAAGCGCTGGTCTTAGGCGACAGCGCTTTCAAAAGCATTCGGGGTGGTGTTCTTGAGGTACTCAAGAGCAACCTTGGCCTTGGCCACGAGCGCGGCGAAAGCCTGCGGCTCGTGGATGGCCATATCCGACAGGATCTTGCGATCGATCTCGATGCCAGCCTTGTTGAGGCCGTCGATGAAACGGCCATAGGTCAGGCCGTGCTCGTGCGTCGCGGCGTTGATGCGCTGGATCCACAGCGCGCGGAACGAGCGCTTGCGGTTCTTGCGGTCGCGATAGGCGTATTGCAGCGACTTTTCCACCGCCTGCTTGGCGATGCGGATGGTGTTCTTGCGGCGGCCGTAGAAGCCTTTCGCGGCTTTCAGGACCTTCTTGTGCTTGGCGTGCGAGGTGACGCCTCTTTTTACGCGTGCCATGTCATGATCTCCTTAAAAGCAATTCCAGGAAAAGTGCCTTGCGGTTTTCCGTTCGGAATTGCGTAAAACAAATTCGTGTCCGGCCGAATGCTCAGAGGCCGTTCGGCAGAAAATTCTTGATGACCTTCTTGCCATCCGGTTCAGCCAGAACCATCGTGCCGCGGGCATTTCGAATGAACTTGTTGGAACGCTTGATCATGCCGTGACGCTTGCCGGCCGCAGCCGACAGGACTTTACCCGTACCGGTGATCTTGAACCGCTTCTTGGCGGCCGATTTGGTCTTCATCTTGGGCATTTTGCTACTCCGTATTGTGGCGCACCATCGCGCTTCTTGTTCGCTTCGGGCCGACCAAAGCCCGAAAAGCAAATGAAACCGCCACGGCATGCCCTGCCGGGCGGTTTTCTTGGAACGGCGGTCCTATACGTCAAAGCAGGCGACTGTGCAACACCTACCGCGCCGCGCGTTTCCCCGAACGCCCGGATGCGGCGCCCGGTCCTTCATCAGGGGAGCGTAAACAACACCGGCAACATACCCGACTGCTGGGCGCCGTCGATCAGTTCGAAGGCCGGCAGCGCGATGAGGAACACCAGGCCGTCGAGAAGCGTGGTCAACAGCAGGCGCGGCTTGAAGCTGCCGGTGTCGCCTTCCTGGTAGAGGGAAAGCTTCGGAAAGAATCGCGGCACTCTTGCCAGATAGGCCTGATAGGGCTCGCCGAGCGTTTCCTTAAGGAATTTCTCCTCGCGCAGGATGACGATATGGAAGGCGCCCGCACACAGGACAGCGAACAGAATGATGCCGGAGAACGAGCCGATCTGCGCGCCGACGCCGGCCGCGGCCACAGTCGAGAACACATAGAGCGGGTTGCGGGTGATCGAATAAGGCCCGCCCGTCACAACTTCGGAAGATTTGCGCCCACCTATGTAGAGCGTCGACCAAAGGCGACCGCAGATACCTAGGAAAATCAGCAGCACGCCGAACATCTCGATCGTTTCATGCATCGCCGTATCAGGCGGAAAGCTCGATTGCCCGAACAGCAGGGCTGCGAACAGCACCACCACAAGCACGGCAAGCACCAGCCTGCGCGTGCGCTGGTAGCTACCCAGCCCGTATTTGAGTTTTTTGTCCAAGGGAGGAATCCGATCGTCGAGAACTTAGCCGGCGACCGCAGCTATGGCCGAGAAATGGGCGTCCCGCCGATCGCCGGGACGCCCTGTAGCACAATTCAGGCGGAATTGGAGCGCGTCGGTCGCGCTAACCTTATCGTGATCTAGCGCGGCGCCAGCACCATCATCATCTGGCGGCCTTCGAGCTTCGGCTCCGCTTCCACCTTGGCGATGGTAGCCACTTCCTCACGCACCTTGTTCAGAAGCTGCATGCCGAGCTCCATATGCGCCATCTCGCGGCCACGGAAGCGCAATGTCAGCTTGACCTTGTCGCCTTCCTCGAAGAAGCGGCGCACCGCCTTCATCTTGGTCTCGTAGTCGTGGCTGTCGATGTTCGGGCGCATCTTGATCTCCTTGATCTCGATGACCTTCTGGTTCTTGCGCGCCTCGGCCGCCTTCTTCTGGTTGGCGTATTTCAACTTGCCGAGATCGAGGATTTTTACGACGGGCGGCTGCGCGTTGGGCGATATCTCGACGAGATCGAGCCCTGCCTCTTCGGCGAGCAGCAATGCGTCGTTGATGGAAACATCGCCACGGTTCTGGCCTTCGGCGTCGATAAGCTGGACCCGGGGAACCCGGATGTCACGATTGGAGCGCGGCCCATCCTTGGTCGGCGCCGCTGCTTTGAAAGGTCTGCGAATGGTCGTGGTCTCCTTGGCCGTTTCGTTCTGGATTTGCAGGTGTTGATATGTGGACGCGCCAATGTGGTGAGCGCGCGGGCGGAGTCAATAGCACAGCATTGACAGAAAATCACCTGATCGCTGCCTGCGGCAAACAAAGAAAGATCGCGAGCACTTTTCGCCACACCACTGGCTGTGTCACAAGACCCTGCGCCGAAAGTCGGCGTGAGGAAAAAGCCATGACTGCCCCTGTCTTTCTGGATGTCGACGGATCGAGCATCGCGGTGCGCCATATTGCGGGCGCGACGCCTGGCGTCGTCTGGCTCGGCGGCTACAAGTCGGACATGCTGGGCACGAAGGCTGAAGCGCTTTCGGACTGGGCGGCAAAAGAAGGCCGCGCCTTCCTGCGCCATGACTATTCCGGACACGGCGAATCCGGCGGCGCCTTTGCCGACGGCACGATCTCGAAATGGCTTTCGCAAAGCCTGGCCGTGTTCCGGCATTTCACCAGCGGCAGCCAGATCCTGGTCGGCTCGTCGATGGGCGCCTGGATCGCCCTGCGCATGGTGCAGGAATTGCGCAAGGCAGGCGACGCAAGCGTCGTCGGTCTGGTGCTTCTAGCACCGGCGCCGGATTTTACCGCAGAACTGGTCGAACCGGTGCTGACCAAAGCGCAGAAGCGCGACCTTGCCAAAAAAGGCTTCTTCGAGGAGCCGTCGGACTATTCCACCGAGCCCTACATCTACACGCGCGCGCTGATCGAGGATGGGCGCGACAACCTGGTCATGACAGGCCCGCTCGACACGCACTGCCCCGTACACGTCTTGCAGGGCCTGGCCGATCGGGACGTGCCGTCGAGCCATGCGCTGAGGCTGGTCAGCCTGCTGCCGGCCGACGATGTCACGCTGTCGCTGATCCCGGACGGCGACCACCGGCTGTCGCGGCCGCAGGATCTCGACATGCTGGTGCGGGCGGTCGGCGACATGGCCGCGCGGGGCAAGTGACGATGCGCCTTTCCATCCCGATCTCAGCCTTCGTCGCGGCCATCGTCGGCTTCGGCGGCACGCTGGCCATCGTCATTGCCGCCGCCCACGCGGTCGAGGCCACGCAAATTCAGACCGCGAGTTGGGTGACCACGATCTGCCTGGCCATGGCGGTCGAAAGCCTGTGGCTGTCCTGGCGAACGAAAATGCCCATCATCACCGCATGGTCGACGCCGGGCCTGGCGCTGATGGCGGCGTCGAGCGGTTTTTCGATCGGCGAGGCCGTCGCCGCCTTCATCGTCACCGGCATTCTTTTGGTCGCCACCGGGCTGTTCCGGCCGCTGACGAAACTGATCTCGGGGATACCGCCCTCGGTCGCTTCAGGAATGCTGGCCGGCATTGTCGTCACCTTCGCGCTCAATGCGGTCAAAACTGTTCCCGCCGATCCCTGGCTGATCCTGCCGTTGATCGCCGCCTTCTTCGTCATCCGCCTGTTCAATCCGGCGCTGTCGGTGCTGGCAGTGCTGGTCGGCGGCGGTCTCGCCGCGTTTCTCACCGGCCGCGTCGGCGGTTTGCCCACTCCTGAACTGTCGACGCTCACTCTGATCGCGCCTGTGTTCACCGCCAAGGCGATAATCGGCCTGGCAGTACCGCTCTACCTGGTCACCATGGCTTCGCAGAACCTGTCGGGCCTCGCCGTGCTGCGCGCCGCCGGCTACCACCCGGAACCCGGTCCGCTGATCGGCATCACCGGCCTGTTTTCGCTGCTTTCGGCGCCGTTCGGCGGCTCGACCACCAATCTGGCGGCAATTTCGGCGGCTATCTGCACCGGGCCCGACGTTCATCCAGACCCCACCGAGCGCTGGAAGACAGGGCCGTTCTATGCCCTTGCCTACCTGATCTTCGCGATTTTCGGCGCCTCCCTGGTGGCGATCTTCGCCGTCCTGCCGCAGAGCCTGATCGTGCTGGTTGCGGGTCTTGCGCTGATGGCCTCGCTGGCCAACGCGCTGGCGATCGCGCTCAAGGACGAAAGCGAGCGCATGGCCGCCACCGTCACTTTTGTCGTCACCGCCTCCGGGCTGACCTTGTTCGGCGTCGGCGCCGCATTCTGGGGACTGATTGCCGGGCTGGTCGTGCTTTTCCTCGATATGCTCAAAAAGCGATAATCATTTCAGCAGCTTGTCCGGTTTTAGCCGACATTGTCTTGAATCGCCGTTTTTGCCTTCCCATTTCGATTCCACGCAGCCGGTCCTGGCTGTCTCCAACCGAAGGAATGGGAGAAAATGAACACATCCGCATTGATCCGCCCGGCCTGGACGCCGGCAACCATCGCGTTGATGGTGATCGGCTTCATGGTGTTCTGGCCGCTCGGCTTTGCCATGCTCGCCTACGTCATCTGGGGCGACCGGCTCGAGGGCTTCAAGCGTGACGTCAACCGCGCGACCGACGGCATCTTCGCCGGCTGCCGCCGCGGTTCCGACAAAGCCGCGCGCTGGGGCCACGGCTCCGCCCGGACCGGCAACGTCGCGTTTGACGACTGGCGCGAAAAGGAGCTTGAACGCCTGGCCGAGGAACGCCGCAAACTCGACGACATGTTGACCGAGTTCGACGACTACGCGCGCGAATTGCGTCGCGCCAAGGACCAGGACGAGTTCGATCGCTTCATGGCGAACCGCAACAAGTCGACCGCTCCGGCCAAGAGCGGCCCGAGCACCGGCACGTCCCCCACCAAGCGTGGCAAAGGCTCGAACCTGCTTGACGACTGAGGCCGAGCGACAGGCCCGATCGTGAAAAAAACGGCGTCGCGCGAGCGGCGCCGTTTCTTTTTTGTTCTATTCGTTTTTCTCGAATCGCGTATCGTCCGGCCATGACCCTCGGATTCTTCCGCAATCTGACAAAGCCCAAGCCCACGCCTGTCGTGGAGCGAGAATACTGCGTTGCCGGCCGCACGCTGCCGCTCAAGATCGTCGAGAGCGCCAGGGCGCGGCGTCTGACGCTGCGCATCGATTCCAGCGGCCAGGGCCTGCGTATCACCGTGCCGCCGGGCCTGCGCCGCGGCGAGGTGGAGCGGTTCCTCGATCGTCATCAGGACTGGCTGGAGCAGCGGCTGGCCAAGGTGCCGACACGGCCGCAGGTACGGCCAGGCATCAAGATACCAATCCGCGGCGTGCCGCACCGCATCGTGCATGAGCCGTCAAGGCGCGGCACCGTCACCGTGTCGCGCGACGAACGCGGCCCGCTGCTGATCGTGCATGGCGAGCGCATCCACCTGCCGCGCCGCATCGCCGATTTTTTGAAGCGCGAGGCCAAGAAGGAGATCGAGAAGCTGGTGGCCAGGCACACCGAAGCGCTTGGCAAGCGCGCCAAGGCGATCCGCTACAAGGATACGTCCAGCCGCTGGGGCTCGTGCACCTCCGAAGGCAATTTGTCCTTTTCCTGGCGCATCATGATGGCGCCGCCGCCCGTCATCAACTACCTCGTCGCGCATGAAGTAGCGCATCTGAAAGAGATGAACCACGGCCCGAAATTCTGGAAATTGTGCGAAAAGCTCTGCCCCGACACCGACCGCTGCAAGGACTGGCTGAAGCGCAATGGCGGGGCCTTGCAGGCGATCGTTTTCGAGTAGCGCAATGAAGCGTCGTACGGCGCCAGAAAATAAGCTTTTCCGCGGTGATGCTTCACACCTCCGGTCCCGCCAGCGTCTACGTTCTTACTGGGCGCACGAACTCAATCGTCATTCGCGGCGTTCAACTCTTCAGGCCGCAGCCCCTCTTCGCTATGATGCGGCCACGGTAAAAAATTCCGATCGAAGGCGTCGGTGTCGAAATAATCGAGCGCCCGATGCGCCTCGGCGCCGTTGAAGGCGGCCTTGTCCATCAAATGCGCGATCACCTCGCGCGCCTGCGCGATCTTCTGCCTGAGTTCGGCAACGGTTCTGTCAGTCATGATGTTCTCCCGCCTTGCATGCTTTCCCATGATAGGTAGCGCCTTTGGCCCTGCCGGCAAACAACATGCTTTTTCTCGACTCTGCCTCGATTTCATGTCAATTCCCGCGCCATGGCACTCGACGTCAAAATCTGCGGCTTGAAGACCGACCAGGCAATGGCCGCGGCGCTGGCCGGCGGCGCCAGCCATGTCGGCTTCATTTTCTTTGCCAAGAGCCCGCGTTACATCGAACCGGCTGCAGCCGGGCGGTTGCGCGAAGCGGCGCGCGGCAAGGCTTTGGCGGTTGCCGTTACCGTCGACGCCAACGACACCTTCCTGGACGACATCATCGACAGCATGCGCCCGGACATGCTGCAGCTGCACGGCTCGGAAACGCCCGAACGGGTGGCCGAACTGAAAGCCCGCTATGACCTGCCGGTCATGAAGGCGCTGCCGCTCAGCGAAGCCGCCGATCTCGAGCGCATCAAACCGTTCGTCGGGGTCGCGGACCGGTTCCTGTTCGACGCCAAGCCGCCGAAGGGCTCCGAGTTGCCGGGCGGCAATGGCGTTGCGTTCGACTGGCGCATCCTGACCGGCCTTGACGCCGGGCTCGATTACATGCTTTCCGGTGGGCTCAACGCCGCCAATATCGGCGATGCCCTTCGGCTTGCCAGCCCGCCCGGAATAGATATTTCCTCAGGCGTGGAAAGCGCGCCGGGCGTCAAGGATCCGGCGCTGATCGAGCAGTTTTTCCGGGCCGTCAAGGCAGCGCGAGACGACCGCGCCGCCTGACCGGCTCAAACCCGAGCATGTCCCGAAAGTGGAAAACGGTTTTCGACAGGACATGCTTAAGAAAATCGAGATGCCAGGAGATCGGCGATGAACAAGCCGGCGACACTCAATTCCTTCCGCACCGGACCCGACGAACAGGGCATGTTTGGCATTTTCGGCGGTCGTTTCGTGGCCGAAACGCTGATGCCGCTGATCCTCGACCTCGAACGGCACTGGAACGAGGTCAAGAACGATCCGGATTTCAGGGCCGAGCTCACCGATCTTTCGACCCATTATGCGGGGCGGCCGTCGAAGCTTTATTTCGCCGAAGGACTGACCAGGCATCTTCGTGAGGTTTCCTCGGCGAAGGGCATCGGGGGCGGCGCAAAGGTTTATTTCAAGCGCGAGGACCTGAACCATACCGGTTCGCACAAGATCAACAATTGCCTCGGCCAGATCCTGCTGGCCAAGCGCATGGGCAAGACGCGCATCATCGCCGAGACCGGGGCCGGCCAGCACGGCGTGGCATCGGCCACGGTCGCGGCCCGTTTTGGGTTTCCCTGCGTCGTCTATATGGGCGCGACCGACGTTGCCCGCCAGAGCCCCAACGTGTTCCGCATGAAGCTGCTCGGCGCCGAAGTGCGGCCGGTGACCGCTGGCCATGGCACGCTGAAGGACGCCATGAACGAGGCGCTGCGCGACTGGGTGACCAATGTCGAGGACACTTATTACCTGATCGGCACCGCCGCCGGCCCGCACCCCTATCCAGAGCTGGTGCGCGACTTCCAGTCGGTGATCGGTTCGGAGGCGCGCGCTCAGATCCTCGAGCAGGAAGGCCGGTTGCCCGACACCATCATCGCCGCCGTCGGCGGCGGCTCCAACGCCATCGGCCTGTTCCATCCGTTCCTCGACGACAAGGATGTCCGCATCATCGGCATCGAGGCTGGCGGGCGTGGCCTCGACGGCGTCGAGCACTGCGCCTCGATGAACGCCGGCGCGCCGGGCGTGCTGCATGGCAACCGCACCTATCTCCTGCAAAATGCCGACGGCCAGATCATGGACGGCCATTCGATCTCGGCCGGCCTCGATTACCCCGGCGTCGGCCCGGAGCATTCCTGGCTGCGCGACTCTGGCCGCGTCGAATATGTGCCGATCCTCGACGACGAGGCGCTGGAGGCCTTCAAGCTGACCACACGCGTCGAAGGCATCATCCCGGCGCTCGAATCGGCGCACGCCATCGCCCATGCGGTGAAGATCGTGCCCGCCATGGACAAGGACCAGATCGTCATCGTCAACCTGTCCGGCCGCGGCGACAAGGACGTGCATACGGTGGCTTCGATGCTGGGCATGGAGATCTGATCATGGTGACCCGCATCGATCGCCGCATGGCAAAGCTCAAGAACGAAGGCCGCCCGGCGCTCGTCACCTATTTCATGGGCGGCGACCCGGACTATCAGACCTCGCTGTCGATCATGAAGGCGCTGCCAATGGCCGGCGCGGACATCATCGAACTCGGCATGCCGTTCTCCGATCCGATGGCCGATGGCCCGGCGATCCAGGCCGCGGGCTTGCGGGCGCTTAGAGGCGGCCAGACGCTGGTCAAGACGCTCAAGATGGCGGCTGACTTCCGCACCGGCGACAATGAGACGCCGATCGTTTTGATGGGCTACTACAATCCCATCTACGTCTACGGCGTCGACCGCTTTCTCAAGGACGCACTGGCCAGCGGCATAGACGGGCTGATCATCGTCGACCTGCCGCCTGAGATGGACGAGGAACTGTGCATCCCGGCGCTGAAAGCCGGCATTAACTTCATCCGGCTGGCGACACCGACCACCGACGACAAGCGCCTGCCCAAGGTGCTGCAGAACACGTCCGGCTTCGTCTATTACGTGTCGATGACCGGCATCACCGGTTCCGCGCTGGCCGACACCGGCAAGGTGGCTGCGGCGGTCAAGCGCATCAAGGGCCATACCGATCTGCCGGTCTGCGTCGGCTTCGGCGTCAAGACCGCCGAACAGGCGCGCGTCATCGGCGCCAATGCCGACGGCGTCGTCGTCGGTACCGCGATCGTCAATGCGGTCGCCAATGTGCTGGGGCCGAAGGGCGAAAAGACCGCCGACCCGGCCGAGGCCGTCGCCACGCTGGTCAGCGGCCTCGCGCAGGGCGTGCGGTCGGCCCGCCTTGCTGCCGCCGAATAGTTTTCCTACCTCAGGTCTTGTGCACGTCGCCATCCCGGGCGGCATGCGCTGGATCGGTTTGCCGTTTCACGGAAACGCCGAACCGCTCTATCTTTTTGCTTTATCGCAATTCCGGTCGGAAAACCGGTTCACACTTTTCCTGGAATTGCTCTAACTCTTCGTCAGGACAGGAGCCGAAGCGATGAACTGGATCACCAACTACGTTCGCCCGAAGATCAATTCGATGCTCGGCCGGCGCACCGACATGCCCGAGAACCTGTGGATCAAGGATCCCGAGACCGGGGAGATGGTGTTCCACAAGGATCTGGAATCCAACCAGTTCGTCATCCCGTCTTCGGGCCATCACATGAAGATCTCGGCCAAGGAGCGGCTGAAATACTTCCTCGACGACGGCAAATACGAACAGCTCGAAAATCCCAAGGTCATGCTGGACCCGCTGAAGTTCCGCGACGAGAAGCGCTACACCGACCGGTTGAAGGACGCCAAGGCCAAGACCGGCCTGGAAGATGCCATCGTCAACGCGCTGGGCACCGTAGAAGGCCTGCCGGTGGTGGTGACGGTGCAGGATTTTGCCTTCATGGGGGGTTCGCTCGGCATGGCCGCGGGCGACGCCATCGTTCATGCCTTCGAGGTGGCCGTGCAGCGCAAGCGGCCGCTGATCCTGTTTGCCGCTTCCGGCGGCGCGCGCATGCAGGAAGGCATCCTGTCGCTGATGCAATTGCCGCGCACCACGGTCGGCGTCGACCGGCTGAAGGAAGCCGGCCTTCCCTACATCGTCGTGCTGACCAATCCGACGACCGGCGGCGTCACTGCCTCCTACGCCATGCTGGGCGACGTGCATATAGCCGAGCCCGGCGCACTGATCGGCTTCGCCGGACCGCGTGTCATCGAGCAGACCATCCGGGAAAAACTGCCGGACGGCTTCCAGCGCTCCGAATATCTGATGGAGCACGGCATGGTCGACATGGTGGTGTCGCGACTGGAGATGCGCCGGACCATCGCGCGGCTCTTGAAGATGCTGCTCAAGATGCCGGAAGAGCACAAGCCCCTGGAGCCGGAAATCCTGCCGCCGGCGGTGGTCGCGACGGAAGCACGGCCGCAGGCCTGACGCGACACTCTTTGCCGCGAACCGCGATTGCGCGCGATCCATCGCGCGCTTAGGACTCCTACATGACCACGCTTGCCGCCGACCGTGAAATCGAAGCGCTGATGGCGCTTCACCCGAAAGGCTTCGACCTTTCGCTCGACCGCATTTCACGGCTGCTGGAGCGGCTGGGCAATCCTCAGGACTTGCTGCCGCCGGTGATCCACATCGCCGGTACCAACGGCAAGGGCTCCTGCGCCGCCTTCTCGCGGGCGCTTCTGGAAGCGTCCGGCCGGCTCGTGCACGTGCACACCTCGCCGCATCTGGTCAGCTGGCACGAGCGCTACCGGCTGGCGGCCGATGGCGGCGGCAGGTTGGTCGAGGACGATATCTTCGCCGAGGCCATCGCCCGCGTCGCCAAGGCCAATGGCGGCGAGAAGATCACCGTTTTCGAGATCCTCACCGCCGTCACCTTCATCCTGTTTTCGGAGCATCCGGCCGATGCCGCCATCGTCGAGGTCGGTCTCGGCGGCCGCTTCGACGCCACCAATGTCATCGCCAGGCCGGCTGTCTCGGTGATCATGCCGGTGTCGATGGACCACGAAGCCTATCTCGGCGACCGCGTCGAACTGATCGCGGCCGAGAAGGCCGGCATCATCAAGCGCGGCTGCCCGGTGGTCATCGGGGCGCAGGAAACCGAGGCGGCGCAGCAGGTGCTGATCGAAACCGCCGAGCGGCTCGGCTGCCCGACCCTGATCTATGGACAGGATTTCCTCGCCTTCGAGGAGAACGGCCGCATGGTCTATCAGGACGATGATGGCTTGATGGATCTGCCGCCGCCGCGGCTGCCCGGGCGCCACCAGTTCGCCAACGCGGCCGCCGCGATCGCCGCCGTCAAGGCAGCCGGCTTCGAGATCAGCCACCGTGCCGCCGAGAAGGCGATGACCACTGTCGCCTGGCCGGGGCGGATGCAGAAGCTGTCGCAAGGCAGGCTGACGGAACTGGCGCCGAAGGGCGCCGACATCTGGCTCGACGGCGGCCACAATCCGGGCGCCGGCGTGGTCGTCGCCGAGGCGCTGGCCGAACAGGAAGAGAAGAACCCCAGGCCGCTTTTTCTCATCTCCGGCATGATCAACACCAAGGACCAGAGCGGCTATTTCCGCGCCTTCAATGGCCTCGCCCGGCACGTCTATACCGTGCCGGTGAGCCTGAGCGACGCCAGCGTGCCGAACGACGAACTGGCGGCCCGCGCCACGGAGGCCGGGCTTACGGCCGAGCCGGTGAGTTCCGTCGCCAGCGCGCTGATGTTGCTGCGCGACACCTGGGACGGCCCGCCGCCGCGCATCCTGATCGGCGGTTCGCTCTATCTGGCTGGAGCGGTGTTGGCGGAGAACGGCACGCCGCCGACGTAACGCATCCAGTATCTGCGCCTAACTAACCGGTCCAAGCCGCCGCTCAGAAGTCCCAACGCGAGATCATATCAGGCCGGTGGTGCCAGGTCGTTGGTACGGCGAAAATCAAACTTCAGGTCCTGTATGAGCCTGACGGCCTTCTCGGACGATTTTCTCCAGATCGATGTCGGTGCCACTGCTTGCGCCAGGTGGGCATAGAATGTGGGCGCGGGTTCGCGACCTGCTTCACGAATCTCGTAGGATTCAAGCGCTCGCTCGACGACATCTGCTATCGAGCGATTTTCGCGACGAGCAAGTCTATGAGCCAGGTCGCGTGCTTTTGCGCTACGGACCGAGAGCTGAGGTTCGGCCATCTCAAACTCCGTTGTTGGAAGACATATATACCGGTTTCCGCTGCGGTATTCGAGGCGAACGCCGCTATTTCAGCTCGATCTCAATGAAGGCATATTCGCCGTCATTGGCGCTGATGACGTCGTGCTCGACGCCTTCCCTGCGGAAATAGGGCGCGCCTTTCTTCATTTCGGCGAAGGATTCGCCGTCCTTGGTCAGAAGCTTTACCTTGCCGTCCATCAGCGGCACGACAACATAGTCGTGGCCATGGCGGTGCCAGCCGGTGTTGTCGCCCGGCTGAAAGCGGTATTCCGTGACGATGACGCGCTCATTGTCGATGAAGACGGTGGCCTTGGCGGATCCGGTCATTTTTCCTCTCCCTGCATCTGCTTCCAGCAGAAGACATGGAGGCCCCGGACGTCAGGGCCAGAGCGGGCGACCAATGACGCCAACAAAAAGCCCGGCGCGATCGGCCGGGCTTGATGTCAGGAATTTCGGATTGATCAGGCGAGATTACCGTTGATCCAGTGCGACAGCGCGGTCTTGGGCGCGGCGCCAACCTTCACATCGGCTCTTTCGCCGCCCTTGAAGATCATCAGCGTCGGGATCGAGCGCACGCCGAATTCCGCTGCCAGTTCGGGATTCTCGTCGATGTTGAGCTTGGCGATCTTCACCTTGCTGCCGAGCTCATTGGCGATGTCTTCCAGCGCCGGCGCGATCATCTTGCAGGGACCGCACCATTCCGCCCAGAAATCCACCACGACCGGCTCCTTGGCGTCGAGCACAGCGGTCTGGAAATTGTTCTTGTCGACCTTGACGGTAGCCATGCGGAAATCCTTTCGAAATTTTTCGTCGCACCAAATGTGGTGGTTGCCGCGCCCTTCTTCAAGCAGTTCTTGTGTCACGCTCGCGTGAGTCGGGCAAGAGCGTCATCCATGGCCCGAGCCGGTAGTTCGATCAGCCGCGGCGCCTCCGTGAACAGCAAGGCCGCCGTGACTTCGCGGCCGGGATAGAGCGGCCGCAGCAAGGCGCGATAGAGCGCGAGCTGCAGCAGATAGGCGGGCGGAACCTCGCCCAGCGAGGCGGGCGCCGGCCGATTGGTCTTGTAATCGATGATGGATACGCGGTCCGGCGTCACCGCCAACCTGTCGATCTTGCCGGAAATCGAGCGTTTCGTGCCCTTGACGTCGAGGCTGCCCATGACCGCCACTTCGGCGCGCGAAGAGGGTCCGAAAAGCGGCGCGAAACGCGGATCGGCAAGGATCGCCATCACCGAGGCGACCGCCTTTTCGCACTCGCCGGCCGGCCATTGCGCGCCGGCGCGGGCGAGATAGCGTTCGGCTGCGCCCTGGCGTTCGTTTTGCGCCACGCCGGGCAGCATCTGCAGCAGTTTGTGAAGCGCCAGGCCTCGCATGACGGCGAAGCCGGGTTCGGCGTCGCCATCCAGCACTGGCGAGCCGGTGTCGATGACGCTTTCCTTGCCCTCGTCGATCAGGGCGGAGGCTCCGGATGGCGACAGCGGGCGCGGCAGGTCCTCGTATGGCGGCAGCGGCTTGAACAAGATTTCGGGCGGCGGCTCGAAGTCCCGCGTCTGCCTGGCTTCGCTCTCGGCGACCGGTGCAAACGGCGGCAATCCGGTCACCTGGAAGCGATGCACTGAGACGCCGCCGCCGGCCGGATGCGGATACTCGGCACTCTCCGGCGCCCCGACCAGGGCACGGCTGACGAGCGAATGCCAGGTGCCGGTGTTCGGTGCGCGCTTGCCGTGATAACCGCAAACGATCAGCCTGTCCTCGGCCCGGGTCATGCCGACATAGAGCAGCCGCCGGTACTCGTCATCGGCGAGATCACGCGCCCTTGCCGCGGCAGCCTTCGAAATGGCGTTGGCGACGTCGCTGGCCGAACGCCAGAGAAAGCCCTTGCCGCTCCAGTTCAGCCCGGAACCCTCGAACGGCATCAGGCGCGGCAGGTGCTGATCGCTGAACGGAGCCGAACCGCCATCGACCAGGAAGACGACAGGCGCCTCGAGCCCCTTGGCTGCATGCACGGTCATGACGCGGACCTCGTCGCGGGTCTGGTCCATCTCGCGCTTGATTTCTGGGCCGGCGCTCTCCAGCGTCGACAGGAAGGCTTCCAGCCCGGGCAAGCCGGTCCGCTCCTCGGCAAGGCAGAAACTCAGGAATTCGTCGAGAATGTCCCCGGCTTCCGGCCCGAGCCGCGCAACCATCTTGCGGCGCACGCCACCGCGTGCCAGCAGGCCGGCATAGAATTCGAACACCGGCTTGAAGACGGCCTCGTTGGCCCAGATGTCGAGTTGAGCGGCGACCGCCGCGAGCGCTTCGCTTTGGCTGGCATGCTGGCGCAGGGACTCGGCCAGCGACAGGCCGGATGGTCTTTGCGCGGCCAGTGTGAAAAGCATCTCTTCCGAGAGATCGAAGATCGGGCTCCGCAGCACGGCGGCGAGCGACAGATCGTCCTGCGGCTGGATCAGGAAATGGCCGAGCGCGATCAGGTCCTTGACCGCGATGTGGCCGGGCAGGCTCAACCGGTCCGCGCCGGCGACCGGGATGTCACGACGTTTCAGGGCACGCGTCAGTGCATGAACGAAGCGATCGCGCTTGCGCACCAGCACCAGCACGTCGCCAGGGCGCAGCCTCTTGCCGCGGCCTTCGATGACCTCGCCATTGCCGATCCAGCCGGCAATGGTGGCGGCGACGTTTTCGGCAACCCGAACCGCCGGCGCGCGGGCATGGTCGACTGCCTGGGTCCAGTCGTCCGGCTCGTCGACGACATCGGCGCCGATGGATGGCCAGACCTCGACATAGCCCGGTGCATCGGTGCGTATCGCCTTGTGGCTCAGCGGGTCGGGGTCATGGCTGATGCCGCGCCGCACGACCGGATCGGCGAAGACACGGTCGACAGCGGCCAGAACATCGTCGGTCGAGCGGAACGACCAGGTGAGCTTCAGATCGGCGAAGGGCGCATCGGCGTCGCGCACCTTGCTTGCGAACAGGAGCCTGCTGTCGGCGAAGGAATCCGGCGCCGCTCCCTGGAAGGAATAGATCGACTGTTTTTCGTCACCGACAGCGAAGATCGTCCGATGCGCGGTGTCGCGGGCGCCGATGCCGGCGAAGAATTCCTCGGCCAGCCGCTTCACCACCTCCCACTGGTCGGGGCTGGTGTCCTGCGCCTCGTCGAGCAGGATGTGGTCGATGCCCTGGTCGAGCTTGTATTGCACCCACGGGCCGGCATCGGGCCTGGCCAGGAGACTGACGGTGCGGGTGATCAGGTCGTTGAAGTCGAGGAACCCGCGGCCACGCTTCAACTGCTCGTAGCGGGCGACCAGCCAGTCGGCCAGCGTCAGCGCGGCGCGCGTGCCCTCCAGCATTCGGAACAGGGCGAGCCGGTCGACCGTCTCGACGATTGCGGTGGTCGCCGAGAGATAGCGCTCCGCCAGGTCCGGCAGCCGGTCGAGCAGCGCCTTTTTGAATGCATTGGCTGGATCGTAGACGTCGCCGTCGGCCTTCAGGAAAGCCCGCGAAAGCAGCTGCAGGCGGCGCACGGGGTCGGTTTCCGCGAAAGCCAGGCGCGCATGAGGCAAGATGTTGTTGAGCACCGTCCTGGCGTCGGCGGCCTCCGCCGCCTGGGCGAAGCCGGCAAAATAATCCGGCAGGAAGCCGGGCAGCGGCCAGATGGCGGTCGCTATGCCTTCGGCGGTCTGGCCGGGGCGGAATTGGAATTCGTCGAACAGCGTCTGGAAGTTCGGGCCGCCTCGATCGATTTCACCGATGAAGGCGCCCAGTTCGTCGCGCTTGCGGACGATCTCACCCAGCAAAGCGTCGAGCCCGGCCTCGCCACCGCGCTCGAGCACGGCGGCGAAAGCTTCGGCGAGGTCCGGCCGATCCGCCGCGCTGCCCGAAATCATTTCACGGCGCGCGGCGGCGAACAACGATGCCTCCATCTGCGGGTCGAGCATCTCGAAATGCGCGGGGATGTTGGCTTCCAGCGGGAACTGGTGCAGCACCGATTCGCAGAAGGCATGAATGGTCTGGATCTTCAGGCCGCCGGGCGTTTCCAGCGCCTCGGCAAACAGGCGGCGGGCGCGGCGCATGGTTTCGCGGTCGGGCCGGCGGCCATCGAGCGCCTCGACCCTCACCGCCAGTTCGGCATCGCCGAGCGCGGTCCATTCCGACAGGGTCGAGAACACCCGGTTCGACATGTTGGCGGCGGCGGCACGCGTATAGGTCAGGCACAGTATCTTCGACGGATCGGTGCCGCGAAGCAGGAGGCGGATGACGCGCTGGGCCAGCACATGGGTCTTGCCGGACCCGGCATTGGCCGACACCCAGGCGGAATTCCTCGGATCCGAGGCGCTGGCCTGCCTGGAGGCGGTTTCGCCGGGGATGGGATAGGCTTTCTTCATGCCTCCCCTCCCTCGTCATCCGCATCGCCGCCCGCCGACCATTCGAGCACGCGGGCGAGATGGTCGTAGTTGCCGTCGGTCTCGCCTTCGCGGAACGGCAGTGCCCGCGACAGGTAGCCGGCCGCCGGATCGGCATAGTGGATGAGCAATTTCTCCAGCCGCGCCCAGGCCTCCTCGGCGAGGTCCGTGGCGGTGCGTGGCTGCCGGTTGTATTCGAGGATCGATTCCTCGAAGACCTCGCCATTCGGCTTCAGCCTGACAAAAGCCAATTGCGAGGGCTCGCGCGCGCCGAGTTCCTGGAAAGCGCCGCGCCTGAGCAACGCGCCCTCCAGGGCCAGTTGCGGCGACAGCAGCGTGTGCGCCTGCGCCTTGGAAGGCGAGGAGCCGGTCTTGTAGTCCAATATGTCGGCCATGCCGCCATGGAGAAGATCGACCCGGTCGGCATAGCCCGACAGGGTGATCCCGGATTGGCCGACCACGGTCTTGGCCGCTCGCGCCTCGGCGTGGCGCCGGGCCACGGCCCCAGCGCGGCCGCGTTCCCATTCGATGATGCTGGCGGCGAGCTTTTCGAAACGCGGCCACCAGACCGCCTCGACATCGGCGGGAAGTGCTGCCTCGGCGAAGCAGGTTCGGCCGGCGGCGAGCAGGCCGGCCAGCGCATCGGGAGCACGCGGATCGGCCACGCTGCCCGAGAACAGATGCAGGATGGCGTGGAACAGCGTGCCGCGCTCGGCCGCACCCGGGTCGCGGATGACCGGGTCGAGCGGCAGCAGGCCGAGGATGCGCCTGGCATAGATGGCGTAGGGATCGCGACGCAGCGTCTCGATCTCGGTGACCGAGAAATGGGTTGGACGCAGCGCGACCGGCGGCTTCGGCTGCGGGCGCGGCGCGAAATCCCGCCGCGGGCCGGTATCGAGCGCGCGCGCCCAGGCGATGAGCTCGTCGCCGCGTTCGGCAAGCCTGGCTGCCTGGTCCTTGCCGATATAAGTGAGAATGCGCTGCAGCCAGCGCGAGGGCACGGCGGGCGCGTCACCGGCGCGTGCGGAGCGCGACAGCACCACCTTCGCCGCCCCCATGGCCATCTGGAAATCATGCGCGGCAAGCCCAATGCGCCGTTCGGGCGGCTCCAGGTCGATGCCGGTCTTCATCAGCCGCGACATGAAGCGATCGCTTTCGGGTTTGCGCGGCCACACGCCTTCGTTCATGCCGCCGATGACCAGCGTGTCGACATTCTGCAAGCGGGCTTCCAGCGCCCCCCAGATGGCGATGTTCCTGTCTGTGCCTTGCGCCGGCTTGACCGTCTCGGGCGCGATCAGCGCCGCCATGACATCTGGCCATTCGTCGGCGGCAAACGACAGCGGCACGGACGCCGCGACCAGTCCACGCAACAGGTCGGCCAGTTTCTCGCCGGCATCGCCGGCATAGAGTGCGCCAAGCCCGCCATCGGCCGCACGGCCGAGATTTTCCAACACCACGACGCTGGCCCCGACCAGCGCGACAAGACCGGCGTCGGCCTGGCCGCGAAAGGCGGCAAGCGGCGCCAGCGCTTCGTTGAGACGTCCGAGCAAATTCCGCGCGCCTTCGATGGCGCGCACGGTCAGCCGGGCAAACCAGAAAGGCCGCCTGCTGTCGGCGCCGAGGTCAACCAGGCGGGCTTCGAACAGGTCCGGCAGCGACGCGATGTCGGGGCGGCCGGTGCCGCCGCGCAGCGCCACCAGCTCGATCAGTTCCGCCGCATGGCGAACGCTCGTCCGGTCCAGGCCAACGGCAAGCAGGGGATGCTTGAGCAACGACAGCAGGCCGACGGGGTCACCGGGGCGGAACACCGCCTGCAACGCCAGCCCAAGCAGGCCGGCGGCGGGCGTGTTGGAAAGCGGCACACCGCCGGAATCGTCGGCGACGACGCCGAAGCGGGCGAGTTCGACCGAGACGCGGCGCGCCAGCGCCCGGTCGCCGGTAACGAGAGCCGCCCTTTGGCCGGGCTGCTCGACGGCGCGCTTGAGCGCAACGGCGATCGCCACGGCTTCATCGCGTTCGCTGGCCGCTTCCAGCAGGCTCACGCCGGAGAACGCCTGCTCGATGTCGGAGGCGGAAAAGCCGCTGCGCGTCTCGGCCCACAATTCGGTGGTCTCGGCCGGCCGCAGCGCTTCGCCCACGAGGGCGGCGCGAAGCGCGAGTTCATGTCCGGCCGCGCCTATCTCCTCGACATCGCCGCGCAGCACCCCGATGGTGCCGATCAGCTTGGCGAGGCCGTATTGCGGATGGCCGAGCACGGCCGGACGTGCGCCCGGCGCCGTGATGGCCTGGAAGGACGGCTCATCCATCGTCCGGTCGAGGCCTGGCAGCACGATGGCTCCGCCCGCCAAGCGGGCGATGGCGGCCAGCAGCTCTGCCGTGGCGGGGATGGAGCCGGTGGAACCGGCGGCGATAACCGGCCCGGCGGGCGGATTGCGCCGCAACCGCGCCGCTTCCAGCCGGAGCAGGGCGCTGCGATGCGCGGCCGGGTTGGAGAGGTTCCGTTCCCCAAGGAATTTCGGCCAGGCTTCGGTGACGATGCCGAGGAAATCGAGCGTGACCTGCCACCATCCCGCGAGATTGCCGCTCACCAGATCGGCGAGCCGCGTCCAGTCCGTGCCTTCCGTCTCGATCTCATCCATAAGCCGGGCGAGATCGCGCGCCAGCCAGATCGCATCGGCGGCGGAGGCCGGAATGACGATCTCCTCGTCGAAAAGCGCCGCCACATGCGCCGGCAGCCGGCGTTTCCAGGCACGCACCAACGGCGCCAGCAGCAACAGGCGTTCGGTCGCCGCGATCGGCGGCGCGAGGTCGATGGCCGCCGACGCTTCCGTCTCGAACGCGGCCTCGTCCTCATCGAACTCGCCGAGCGGCCGGATGACCGGCAGAATCGCCGAACCGCCGCCGCCCCTCGCCGACAGGCTGTCGACGAAGACGCCACGCAAGGCGCGCGCGGCGCGGCGCGTCGGCACATAGATGATGACATCGGCCAAAGCGAGCGGGTCGCCATCGAAGCGAAAGCCCGGAACAAGACGCCCGGCCAGCAGCGCCTCGGCAAGCGTCGGCAGAAACGGCGCACCGGGCGGAATGGAGAAAACGCGGCCCGGGCCGCTCATTGCAACTCGGCTAGCGCGTCGGCGACCGCCGCTTCCGCGCTCGCAATAGCGTCAGGCGTGCCGACGGTGATCCAATGGCCATGCATCGGCATGCCGGACAGCCGGCCGGCGGCGATCGCCTTGTCGAAGTAGGCGTTAAGCGAATGAGGTTCCGGCAGGGCACCCTTGAAGATGCGCGGATGGACGATCGCCGCCCCGGCATAGATCAGGCCCGCCGGATCGCCCTTGGAACGCCGCAGGGTGCCGTCCGGCGCCACCAGGAAATCGGTGCTGCCGCAGTGTCCGGTCGCCTGATGGAGATCCGCCAGCATCAGCAGAATATCCATTTTCGCGGCGTCCCATGCAAGGGCGAGACGGTTGAGATTGAGCGTTCCTTGGTCGATCCAGAAGGTGTCGGCGTTGAGGATGTAGAAGGGCTGTTGGCCGAGCTCCGGCAGCGCCTTGACGATGCCGCCGGCGGAATCGAGCAACCGCTCGCTCTCGTCCGAAATGACGATCCGCGGCGCATGGCGCGCGCCGAGATGGGCGACGATCTGTTCGGGAAGATAGTGCACGTTGACGACGGCCTTGCCGATGCCGGCCGCGGCGAGACTGTCGAGGCCCCAGTCGAGCAGCGTCTTGCCGGCGATCCTGACCAGCGGCTTGGGGATCGTGTCGGTGATCGGCCGCATGCGCTTGCCGAGCCCTGCGGCAAGCACTATCGCAGTTTTGGGCACGATCGCAGTTTTGGGCACGATCGCAGTTTTGGGCACGCTCGCTGCGTCCGGTATCGATGTCACGGCGTTTGCTCCTCCAGCAGACCGTGAGCGGTATAGAACTCGCGAAGGCCGGCCAAGGCAGGATGAGACAGCGCCCGGCGCAGATAGTCGCGGATACGCGGCAAGTGCTTCAGATAATAGGGCTTGCCGTCGCGTTTTTCGAGCCGGACGAAGATGCCGAGGATCTTGGAATTGCGCTGCGCCGCCATGATCGCATAGGCCTCGAGGAATGCCGCCTCGTCAAATGGGCCGGCCGCGTGGCGGGCGGCGACATAGGCATCGAGCGTGCGTTTCTCGATGCCTGGCGGGATGGTGACGCGCGCGTCCATGGCCAGCGAGGCGACGTCGTAAGCGGCGGGGCCGATCAACGCGTCCTGGATATCGACGATACCGAGCCGGTCATGGCCGGAGCGCTCAGCGCGCCAGATGATGTTCGGCGAATGAAAGTCACGCAGCATCAGCGTGTATTGGCTGTCAGCGAGCCGGTCGAGAACCGCGTTCCACTCCTTGTGGTAGCCGACGCGCAAGGCATCGCCCGCCGGAGCGCCCGTCAGCATCGGCACGTACCAATCGACCAGCAGGTCCGCCTCGATCAGCATGGCGTCGCGGTCGAAGGGCGGCACATCGTGAAACACGCCGGGCGCGGCCTCCATCCGGTGGGGCCAGGTCTTGCCATGCATCATGGCGAGCAGTTCGGCCGCCGCCTCATAGCGCCCGGCGACCGGCCTGCCATGCCCGTCCAGGAAACCTTCGGAGCCCAGATGTTCGAGCAGCAGGAATCCCTGGTCGAGATCCTGCGCATGGATTTCGGGAACGCTGACCCCGGCGGCGAGCAGCGCGCGGTCGATGGCGGCGAAGGCTGACACCGACTGGGCGGTGTGGGCGATGACGCCATAGGGCTTGCCGTCGCGCACCGGCGGGCCCAGCACCAGCCGCGGCGAGTTCATCAGCACCCTCGCGGCGTGGCCTGGAAGCGAGACAATTTCGTAGGAGCGGGCAGAGGCATCGCCGATGAAATGGCGGCGGCTGGCCTCGCCCCATCCAGCGCCTTCGAGGAAATCACGCATGGCGAGCGACCGCGCCACCCGATCGTAGGCAGCGCCTTGCCCGGACAGTCTCGCCAATCGGCCATCGCCATGCTGGACGAGTTCGATCAACACGGCGGTCCCAGGCAAATAACCCTCGGCCCGTTCCGGCCATTCGACAAGGGCCGCGCCTTGCGCCAACGCCTCGTCGAAGCCCAGTTCATCGAGCTCGGCTGCCGAGGACAGGCGGTAGAGGTCGAAATGATGGACCGGGATGCGCGTATCGTAGCTTTGCACAAGGGTGAAGGTAGGACTCGGCACGTCGAGACCGGCATCGTCGGCCACGGCCCTGATCAGCGCCCGCGCCAGCGTCGATTTGCCCGCGCCGAGATCGCCCTTCAGCGCCAGGATGTCGCCGGCGCGCAACGCCAGCGCCAGATCCTCACCCAGCCGCGCTGTCTGTGTTTCGTCGGCGAGTAAACGCTCGAGCATCAATGCGGCCATCGAGTGCGCTACTCGGCCGCGGCGCGGATGCCCGGCATGTCGGGAAAGGTGCAGATGACGGTCGTGCCCTTGTCCTTGCCGGTTTCGATGCGGACGCTGCCGCCATGCAGCTCGACGAAGCTCTTGACGATCGACAGTCCGAGCCCGGCGCCGCGCCGGCGGCCGCCATTGGCGCGCGGCTCGAAGCGGCGGAACACCGAGTCAAGCACGTCGGGCGGCATGCCGGGTCCATCGTCATGGACCGAGAATTCCACACCGTCCGCCAACTGACGGCAGGCGAGCCGGATGGCGCTGGCCTCCGGCGCGTAGTTGGCGGCGTTGCTGAGCAGGTTGTAGAGGATCTGGCGGATGCGGATTTCGTCGCCGTGGAAGGTCTTCGGCGCCGCCGCGGCATCGACCTCGAGCCTGATTGAATGCTCTTCCAGCCGGTCGGCAACCAGCTCGGCGGCGGCGGCGATCGTGCGGTCGACATGGACCTCGGAAATGTCGAGCTGCATGATGCCGGCATCGACCGTGGCGAGGTCGAGTATGTCGTTGACGATGGTCAAAAGCACCGAGGACGACGAGCCGACATGCTCGACATATTCGCGCTGCTTCTGCGTCAGCGGACCGGTGGCCGGCAGCGACAGCAGTTCGGTGAAGCCGATGATGTTGGTCAGCGGCGAGCGCAGTTCGTAGGACACGTGCTGGACGAATTCGTTCTTGAGCTGGTCAGATTTCTCCAGCGCCTCGTTCTTGTCCTTGAGCGCGCGTTCGACACGGACGCTGTCGGTAACGTCGACGAAGGTCATCATCACCTGCCCGTTGGGCAGGGGGATCACGGCGTAGCGCAGCACGGTGCCGTTGTTGAGCTCGGTCTGGCCGTGGCGGTCGCGGCGCTCGTCGTCGAAGCCGGTGATGGCGGCGACGAAGCTGCCCCACGGGCTGTCGATCGCTTGCAGGTCGCAAAGCTCACGGATTGCGGAAACATGGACATTGGGCCGGGCGGTTTCGGCGTCCAGGCCCCACAAAGTAGCAAATGCCGGGTTCGACAGGCGCAGCCTGCCGTCGGGACCGAACACCGCCACGCCTTCGGCGAGGTTGTCGAGTGTTTCGCCCTGGACCCGCACCGCGGTGCGGTAGCGGCTTTCGAGGTCCATCTTCTCGGTCAGGTTCTCGAACACCCAGGTGACGCCGCCCTTGGGCTGCGGGTTGGCGACGACGCGGATGGTCTTGCCGTCGGGCAGGTGCCACCAATGCTCCTGCGATTCCACCGCGCGGTAGGCGCCGAGCAGGCCTTCCTTCCAGCGGCGCCACTCCGGCTGCTCGGCGATCTTGCCCTCGCTGCGCAGCCGATCCAGCAGCAAAGCGTTATCGGGCGCGCTGTGCAGGAAGCCTGCATCGAGGCCCCAGAGCTTCTGGAAAGCCTGGTTGAAGAAGCGCAGCTTCTCGTCGGTGTCGAAGATCGCGACCGCCGTGTTGAGCTGGTCGAGCGTGTCGGCGTGGCTGCGCACGGTGCGCTCATATTCGCTGCGGATGGTTTCGATGGCGCTGGTGTCACAGGCAAGCCCGGCCGAACCGTCGGCGCCGGCGAAATCGGTCACCGCGAAGACGCGGCGGTCGCCCTCGATCACCGTGGAAAGCGTCTGTTCGAAGACAGGATGGGACTTGTGCTGGGCAGCGATCGCTTCGCGCGCCTGGCCGCCGAGGAATTCCTTGGCGTCGCGGACGGCCATCTCCGCGCTTTCGGCCTCGACCGCTTCGGCATAGGCCCGGTTCACCCATCTCAGGCGGCCGTCCTCGCCGCGCAGCCATGCCGGCATCTTCAGCGCCTCGAGCAGGCCGATCATCGTATCATGATCGGCGGCCAGCCGCTGGTTTTCGATCTTCAGCCGGGCCTGGCTGCGTTGCGTCTCGGAAAGGGAAACGAACCGCACCAGCACATGCGCCGCGCTCTTGCGGCCATGCACTTCCAGCGGAGCGCCGGTCTGCGTTTCGATGACGAGGTCGAAGGACACGGCTCTTTCGCGCAGCCCCGCGACGGCATGCTCGAGTGCCGCAGCCGAGCGCGGCATCAGCCAGCGGCCGAAGGCAAGGAAGGCGGCCCGCTCCTCGGGCGCGCCGCTTTCGACCGGCAGCGTGCCGATGAGCTCGGGTTTCTTGTTCTCCGAGGCCCAGACGACGACACGCTGGTCGCGCAAGTTGAGCAGCGCCTCCGAACGGCGCAGCGCCGCGTTGATGTCCGCGATGCGGCTCCTGAGCTCGACATTTTCGGCCGAGGTGCGCGCTCTCTCCCGGATCAGAACGATGGCCGACAGGAATGCCGCTCCCATCACTCCGACAAAGACGGCAAGCTGCACGACCTCGACCGTGCTCACCGATAGGCTTGCAGCCTCCGCAGCAGCAGCCTGGGCGTGGGCCACCGTGCCGGCCAAAGGCCAGCCAAGTGCGGAGCCGGCAAGGAAAAGTCCGGCGCGCGCGCGCCATGAAGGGCGCCCGCCTCGCGTGGCGGTGCCGGTAATCCTCGAATCGTCATGGCCGCCGGAAACGGCCCGTCCCGCGCAAAGCGGGTTATCCCCCGGCATGTCTTGGTCCTCTTCGCCGCCTGAATGCAAGACCGCCCTGATGCGTACGCCGGTCCTCGTCCCCGGACCGCGAATCACAACAATAGCGCCTGCTGGAATCGGCGTGAAGAATCATTCGGCGCAAAAATAAAGCCGGGCGAAAAGTCAATCGCCCGGCGTCAATATCTGGTAGTAAATTCAGCTTTGGTTAATAGCGGTAGTGTTCCGGCTTGAACGGACCCTGCGGGGTCACGCCGATATAGGCTGCCTGTTCGCCCGACAGTTCGGTCAGGCGAGCGCCGAGCTTGTCGAGATGCAGGCGCGCGACCTTCTCGTCGAGATGCTTGGGCAGCACGTAGACCTGGTTCTGGTACTGCTCGCCCTTGGTGAACAGCTCGATCTGCGCCAGCACCTGGTTGGTGAAGGACGCCGACATGACGAAGCTCGGATGGCCGGTGGCGTTGCCGAGGTTGAGCAGGCGGCCTTCCGACAGCAAGATCATGCGCTTGCCATCGGGGAAGGTGATCATGTCGACCTGAGGCTTGACGTTGGTCCATTTCAGGTTGCGCAGCGATGCCACCTGGATCTCGTTGTCGAAGTGACCGATGTTGCCGACGATCACCATGTCCTTCATCGAACGCATGTGGTCGAGGGTGACGACATCCTTGTTGCCGGTGGTGGTGATGACGATGTCGGCGGTGGGTGCGGCATCTTCGAGCGTGACGACCTCGAAGCCGTCCATCGCCGCCTGCAGGGCGCAGATCGGATCGACCTCGGTGACCTTGACGCGGGCGCCGGCGCCCTTCAGCGAGGCGGACGAGCCCTTGCCGACGTCGCCATAGCCGCAGACGACGGCGACCTTGCCGGCCATCATGGTGTCGGTGCCGCGGCGGATGCCGTCGACCAGCGATTCCTTACAGCCATATTTATTGTCGAATTTCGACTTGGTGACGGAGTCGTTGACATTGATGGCCGGGAAAGGCAGCAAGCCCTTCTTCTGCAGCTGGTAGAGCCTGTTGACGCCGGTGGTCGTCTCTTCGGTGACGCCCCGGATCGCTTCCTTCTGCTTGGTGAAGAAGCCGGGCGAAGCCTTCATGCGCTTCTTGACCTGGGCATAGAAATATTCCTCCTCCTCGCTGTGCGGATTGGACAGCACGTCCTCGCCGGCCTCGGCGCGCGCGCCGATCAGGATGTACATGGTGGCGTCGCCGCCATCATCGAGGATCATGTTGGAGGTGCCGCCGTCGGCCCACTGGAAAATCCTGTCGGTGTAGTCCCAGTACTGCTCAAGCGTCTCGCCCTTGACGGCGAAGACCGGGATGCCGGCCTCGGCGATGGCAGCAGCCGCATGGTCCTGGGTCGAGAAGATGTTGCAGGAAGCCCAGCGTATATCGGCACCGAGCGCCTTCAGCGTCTCGATCAACACCGCGGTCTGGATGGTCATGTGCAGCGAGCCGGTGATGCGCGCGCCCTTGAGCGGCTTCTTGGAGCCGAATTCCTCGCGGCAGGCCATCAGGCCCGGCATTTCGGTTTCGGCGATCTCGATTTCCTTGCGGCCCCAGCCGGCAAGCGAGATGTCGGCGACCACATAGTCCTTGCTACCCGTCATGGCAGTGCTCCGATGCGAATTGTTACGCTATTGAATTGTTTGCGGATGCGCCCGCGCCGGCAGGCGCGTCGAAGGGCGCGAATTGCCCGCCTGACTAGCAGATCGGCGTCAAGACGACAATGGGATATAAAGAAATCTTTATCCCTGCATGTCTTTCATGCGGAGGTAAGGGATCAGCATTCCTCGCCGAAGCGGGACGCCACCAGCTGCTCCAGCGCATTCATGACCTCAAGCGCTTCGGGACCGCTGGCGGTGACGCGAATCGAATAGCCCGGACTTGCCGCCAGCATCATCAGGCCCATGATCGAGGTGCCGCCGACCTTGACGCCGTCCTTCTCGACGTGGACCGACGCGTTGTAGCCGCTGGCGAGCTGCACGAACTTGGCCGAGGCGCGCGCGTGCAGGCCGCGTTGATTGACGATCGGAAATTCGCGGACGATCTGGTCCTTTTCCGACGACATCGTGCTCATTTGCTGCTCAGGAGCTGGCTGGCGACATTGATGTATTTGCGCCCCGCCGCCTGCGCCTCGTCGAGGGCCGCCGCCATGTTGTCGCCCTTGCGAATCGAGGAGAGCTTGATCAGCATCGGCAAATTCATGCCGGCGATGACTTCGGTGCGGCCGGACTCCATCACGGAAATGGCAAGGTTCGAAGGCGTGCCGCCGAACATGTCGGTCAACACGATCACGCCCGTCCCGGTGTCGACACGGGCGACGGCATCGACGATGTCGCGCCGGCGCTGCTCCATATCGTCGTCAGCCCCGATCGCCACGGTTTCGAAATTGTCTTGTGGCCCGACGACATGTTCCACGGCATGTCGGAACTCGGTGGCCAGTTGACCGTGCGTTACAAGCACGAGTCCGATCATTCTTTGGTGGCTCCCGTCATCGCCGCTTCACAGGCGCATTTTATGCTCGCCAGCCATTCCAGGCGGCGGGAGCGCTATCTTGTCGACGCGCGGCTCGTTGACAAGCCCAAAATTGCGCCGGCCCATGCCATTTTGACGCATTGCAGCAAAAAACCCCGGTCGCATCATAGAAAAGGCGCGATCGACAGATGCGCCATCACGGCGGGCAAGGCAGCGGCAATATTGCGTTCCGCCACGTCAATCCGCGGCACCAGGCAGCCGGCGATGGTGTCGTCGGCATCCTCCTGAAAGCGTGCCACTTCGCCGGCCGGCAAAAGCCTGACATGCAGATCGATGACGGCGCCCGCCTCAAACGGCACGGGTCGCGGACCACGCCCGGGCACCTCGACCAGGCCCTCGATCGCGGCGGGCGCGCGGCACACCAGCCGTCCCGCATGTGCCATGACGAAAAGCTGGTCGTCGCCGACGAGCCGTGAGAACAAGCCTCGCGGGTGGCAATGGTCAATGAGCGCCAGCGCCAGCGTCGTCTTGCCCGAACCGGATGCGCCGCTGACGAGAACGCCGCGCTCGCCGATCAGGATGGCCGTTGCGTGGATGTTTTCAGGCTGCATGAGCGTGCCCGCTTGTGTATTTCGGAAATCCTGATCCAACGCCGTCATCCCGAGGATCTGCAGGTCTTCCAATAGTGTTCGCACCATAGCCACGCTGTGCGGCGTATCCACGGGACAAGCCCGAGGATGACGGCCGTAAGGCCGCGATATCCGGGATCATTTTTGCATGAGGCATGATCTGATCCGAAAACCGGTTCCCACTTTTCGGGATCATGCTTCGGCCGGCAGCGTAACCACGAAGCGGGCGCCCTTGATCTCGCCTGGCTTGGTGCCGGGGATGTTCTCGGCGGTCAGCGTGCCGCCATGGGCCTCGACGATCTGCCTGGATATCGACAGGCCAAGGCCTGAATTCTGGCCGAACGCCTCGCCGGCGGGCCGGTCGGTGTAGAAGCGTTCGAAGATGCGATCGATGTTGTCGGCGCGGATGCCGGGACCATTGTCATCGACGGTGAGGATGTTGAACTTGCCGGTGCGCGCCAGCGACAGGATGATGTGGCCGCGCTCCTCTGGCACGAAGGAGCGGGCGTTCTCGATCAGGTTGGTGATGACCTGGCCGATGCGCAGGTCGTGGCCGACGACGAAATAGCCCTTGACGCCCTGCGGCAGCTTGGCGACCCTGAGCTCGATCTCGACCGCCTTCTTGTTGCGCGTCGTTTCACGCGAGACGGCGACGAGGTCGGTGATGAACTTCTTCAGGTCCACGGTCCCCGCGTCATCCCGCGCCAGCTCGGCGTCGAGACGGGAGGCATCCGAAATGTCGGTGATGAGACGGTCCAGCCGCCTGACGTCGTGCTGGATGATCTCCATCAGCCGGCTGCGCGAATTGTCGTTCTTGGCCAGCGGCAAGGTCTCCACCGCGCTGCGCAGCGAGGTCAGCGGGTTCTTCAATTCATGGGAAACATCGGCGGCGAAGCTCTCGATCGCCTCGATGCGCGCATAGAGCGCGTTCGTCATGTCGCGCACGGCAATCGACAGATTGCCGATCTCGTCCTGACGGTCGGAGAAATCAGGAATTTCCTCGCGGCTCTTGACGCCGCGCCGTACCCGCACGGCCGCCGCCGACAGCCGGCGCAGCGGATTGGCGATGGTGGAGGCCAGAAGCATCGACAGGATGGCGGTGACGAGCGCCGCGATGCCAAAGACGCGCAGGATCGCCTTGCGTTCGGCGGCGACGATCTTGTCGATGTCGCCGCCTTCGGTCGACAGCATCAACACGCCGAGAACGGCGCGGAAGCGCTGGATCGGCACCGCGACGGAAACGATCTGCTCGCCCTGTTCGCTGATCCGGACGATGGTCGACGGGCTGCCGGTCAGCGCCTTGACCACTTCCGGGAAGGCGGCGCCATTGCCGCCCGGCTGCTCGTGATAGACCGGCAGATCGGTGTTGCGGAAGAAGTCGAAGATGAACTTCTGGATGCGTTCGACAAGGTCGGGCTCTTCCTCGTCGACCGGCGGCAGATCGTACCGAAGGATCTGCCCGCGCGAATAGAGATGGCGCGAATCGAGCAGCAAATTGGCGTCGCGGTCGTAGATGCGGGCGCGGGTGCGGGTCGGCGAGATCAGCCGGCGCAGCACCGGGGCGACGCGCTCGGGATTGATCGGGAAATCCAGATTGTCGAGCTGGTCGGAGCCCGGTCCCAGGCTTTCGCCGGCCTGCAGCTCAAGCAGCTTTTCCGGATCGATGCTGATCGAATCGGTCTCGACCGTCGCCGAGGCGGCGATCGCGCCGGCGATGATCTCGCCCTGGGTCATCAGGCTTTCGACGCGGGCGTCGATCAGCCCGTCGCGGAAGGTGTTGAGATAGAGAATGCCGGTGACCAGGACTGCGAGGCCGGCGAGATTGAGGAAGAGGATACGCCGCGTCAGGCTGGAAAAGATGTGATGGCCGAGGAAGCGGCGCATGGGCACGGTGAGCTTCGACAGGAACGCGGGCATGATGCGCGCCGGCCGCCTTGCAACGCCCGCCGATCTGCTCCGCTGTGCTTCCACTGCCATCGAACAGCAGTTCCCTGCTTAGTATTAGTGAGTAGCGGGTAGCGAATAGAGAAATGGTTGGCTGAGATCGCGGCGATGCACGGGTGGCCGCTCGCACCATTCAAAACTGACTACCGACTATTCTCTATTGCCTACCCGCCTATTCACGCCTCGCGGAACCGGTATCCGACTCCGTAAAGGGTTTCGATCATCTCGAAGTCGTCGTCGACGGCCTTGAACTTCTTGCGCAGCCGCTTGATGTGGCTGTCGATGGTACGGTCGTCAACATAGACCTGCTCATCATAAGCCGAATCCATCAGCGCATCACGACTTTTTACGACGCCGGGGCGCTGTGCCAGCGAATGCAGGATCAGGAATTCGGTGACGGTGAGCGTCACCGGTTCGCCTTTCCAGGTGCAGGTGTGGCGTTCCTGGTCCATGACGAGCTGGCCGCGCTCGAGCGAGCGCGCCTGCTGGCTGGGCGCTTTTGCCGCGGCCTCACGGGCGCTGGCACGACGCAACACCGCGCGCACCCGCTCGACCAGCAAACGCTGCGAGAAGGGTTTGCGGATGAAGTCGTCGGCGCCCATCTTGAGGCCGAACAGCTCGTCGATCTCGTCGTCCTTGGAGGTCAGGAAGATGACCGGCAGGTCGGATTTCTGGCGCATCCGGCGCAAGAGTTCCATGCCGTCCATGCGCGGCATCTTGATGTCGAGGATGGCGAGATTCGGCGGGCGCGCCGCCAGGCCTTCCAGCGCGGACGCACCATCCGTGTAGGTTTCGACGCGATAGCCTTCCGATTCGAGGGCGATCGACACCGAGGTCAGAATGTTGCGGTCGTCATCGACAAGCGCGATTGTTGCCATTTCAAGCGGCTCCCTCATGAGCTGTCCCTTCTTTGGTAGAGAAGGGGCTTTTGCAGGACAAATTAGGTACAAAATGTGGCATAGGCCTTCGCCGCTGTCACGGGCGGCATGCCGGCGGCCACGATCGCACCTCGATATGGATTGGACGAACCAGCGCCGCCAATCCTTTGGGCAACCACGAAACTTTTTGCACATATAAACGATTTAAACAACTTTCAAAATATTTAAATCGATTAATGATTTGATATCATTCGACTTTTCTGGTTCTGACCATCTAAGCTCGCGTAGTGGGCGTGCCGGAAGGCGCCGGCAAAGATGCGGCAAATCGGAGAAGGGTCACCCATGTCGGAAGTCGGCAAACGCAATCCTGCCTGCGCGATCGATCGTATCGGTCTCAGAACCTCTGGCCTGGTGCGCTACAATTTCGGGGCGGCCGCCCTCTACGAGGAATCGATCAGGCGCGGCGAAGCGCGGCTGACAGCGCACGGCGCGCTGGTCGCCGAAACAGGCCAGCACACCGGCCGTTCGCCCAAGGACAAGTTCGTCGTCCGAGACGGCGCCACCGAGAATGACATCTGGTGGGACAACAACAAGGCGATCTCGCCGGACCAGTTCGAGACGCTGTTCGAAGAGTTCCGGGCGCACGCCGCGGACAAGGATCTCTACGTGCAGGACCTGGTGGGCGGCGCAGACCATGAGCTGAAGCTGCCCACCAGAGTCATCACCGAGTTTGCCTGGCATTCGCTGTTCATCCGTAACCTGCTGATCCGTCCGGAAGCCGCGGAGCTCGACCATTTCGTGCCCGAGATGACGATCATCGACCTGCCCTCCTTCCGCGCCGACCCCGCCCGCCACGGCACCCGCACTGAAACCGTGATCGCCGTCGACCTCACCCGCAAGATCGTCCTGATCGGCGGCACTTCCTATGCCGGCGAGATGAAGAAATCGGTGTTCACAATGCTGAACTACCTGCTGCCGGCCAAGGGCGTGATGCCGATGCACTGCTCGGCCAATGAGGGCCCTGGCGGCGACGCCGCGATTTTCTTCGGCCTGTCGGGCACCGGCAAGACGACGCTGTCGGCCGATCCGTCGCGCACGCTGATCGGCGACGACGAGCACGGCTGGGGGCCGCACGGCATCTTCAATTTCGAAGGCGGCTGCTATGCCAAGACCATCAAGCTGTCGGCGGAAGCGGAGCCTGAGATTTTCGCCACCACGCAGCGCTTCGGCACGGTGCTGGAGAACGTCGTTCTCGACGCCCATGGCGTGCCGGATTTCGACGACGGCCGGCTCACCGAGAACACGCGCTGCGCCTATCCGCTCGACTTCATACCCAATGCCAGCAAGACGGGGCGCGCCGGCCATCCCCGGAACATCATCATGCTGACCGCCGACGCTTTCGGCGTGATGCCGCCGATCGCACGACTGACCCCGGCGCAGGCGATGTATCATTTCCTGTCCGGCTACACGGCCAAGGTGGCCGGAACGGAGAAGGGCGTGACCGAGCCCGAAGCGACGTTCTCGACCTGTTTCGGCGCGCCGTTCATGCCGCGCCATCCCTCGGAATATGGCAATCTGCTGCGCGAGCTGATCGCGCAGCACGGTGCCGATTGCTGGCTGGTCAGCACCGGCTGGACTGGCGGCGCCTACGGCACAGGCAGGCGGATGCCGATCAAAGCGACGCGCGCGCTGCTTGCCGCGGCACTCGACGGCTCTCTGAAGACGACCGGTTTCCGTACCGACGCCAATTTCGGTTTCGAGGTGCCGGTGGCGGTGCCGGGCGTCGACGCCGCCATCCTCGACCCGCGATCAACCTGGGCCGACAAATCCGCTTATGACCGGCAAGCGGCAAGGCTGGTCGGCATGTTCGCCGTCAATTTCGAGAAGTTCGAAAACCATGTCGACGCCTCCGTCCTCGGCGCGGCGCCGCACATGCGGGAAGCGGCGGAATAATCGCCCGCCAGGCTCAGCCATCCTCGCAAGGCCCGGTCCCGATCGGGCCTTTTCTTTTTTCGTGCGCCGCGCCATGACTGCGGCATGACGAGCGACGACACAATCATCATTGCCGACGATGCCGTGATCCATCCGGGTGATCTGCACGAGGATTTCATCCGCTCCTCCGGCCCCGGCGGGCAGAACGTCAACAAGGTGGCGACGGCGGTGCAGCTGCGCTTCGATGCACGCAACGCACCCGGCCTGTCGGAGCGCGTGCGCGAACGCACGATCAGGCTTGCCGGCCAGCGCGCCACCAAGGACGGCGTCATCGTCATCGAAGCCGGACGCTTCCGCACGCAGGAGCAGAACCGGGCGGATGCACGGGCGCGGCTGACGGCGCTGGTCGCCAAGGCGGCCGAGCCGCCACCGCCGCCGCGCAAGAAGACGAGACCGTCGAAAGGCGCGGTCGAACGGCGGCTGAAGAGCAAGGCCGGACGCGGCACCATCAAGAAACTGCGCGGCCGGGTAGAGAACGATTAAGCAACACACCAATCGCGCGCGTGAACCCGCTTTCAATTTCGCTTTGCAGATGCAAGGTTTACTCATTGCCACAGCAAGGAGACCTGGAGATGGGTATGTTCGATTTCGTCAAGAGCGTCGGCAAAAAGCTCGGCATAGGCGGTGACGAGGAAGCGGCACCCAGCGCCGATACGCTCAAGAAAGAACTCGATTCGCACAAGCTCGGTACCGACGGCGTGCAGGTCGTCGTCCAGGGCGACACGGCGGTGCTGAAGGGCGTGGTCAAGGACCAGTCGGTTTTCGAAAAGGCGGTCATCGCCGTCGGCAACACGCTAGGCGTCTCCAAGGTGCAGGCGGACGAGTTGCAGGTCGCGCCGGCCTCCGGTTCGGCGGCGGCCGCGGCCAAGGAACCGACCTTCTACACCGTCCAGAAGGGCGACAATCTCTGGAAGATCGCCGAGAAAAGCTATGGCAAGGGCAAGGGCGCCAAGAACACGGTCATCTTCGAGGCCAACAAGCCGATGCTGACCCATCCCGACAAGATCTATCCGGGGCAGGTCCTGCGCATTCCAGACCTCACCTGATCAAGGGAGACGCGAATTTTTCGGGAACGGCGGCTTTCGGGTCGCCGTTTTCATTTTCAGATGGCATGCTCGAACCGACGAAACGGAGCTAGCGACCGACCTCATGCTCGTTCTGCCCAAGGGCGTCCGCCACATGCCGGCCTATCTGTCCCGCGACGTGCAGGAGGCGCTGGTGGAGGATGTGAGAGGCATCGTCCAGCAGGCGCCGCTATTCGTGCCGGCCATGCCGCGCACCGGCAAGGAAATGAGCGTGCGCATGACCAATTGCGGCCCGCTCGGCTGGGTCACCGACAAGGAACGCGGCTATCGCTACCAGCCGACGCACCCCGTGACAGGGACGCCGTGGCCGCCGATCCCGGATGTGCTGATGCGGTTGTGGCGAGAGGTCTCGGCCTACCCGCATCCGCCGCAGGCATGCCTGGTCAATTTCTACGCGCCGGATGCGAAGATGGGCCTGCATCAGGACCGCGACGAGGAGGATTTCTCAGCACCCGTCGTCTCGGTCTCGCTGGGCGACGACTGCCTGTTCAGGGTCGGCCAGACGACGCGCGAGGGGGCGACCCGGTCGTTCAGGCTGAAGAGCGGCGACGTCGTCGTGCTCGGCGGCGAGGGACGCCTCTGCTTCCACGGCGTCGACCGCATCTATCCCTCGACCTCGGCGCTGCTGAAAAATGGCGGCAGGATCAATCTGACGCTGCGGCGGGTGACGAGGGGTCAGTGAGCACTGCTGCGCCGCGCATAGACCTCGATGTAGTCTCCTAGCGCGATCTCTTCGTAATTGCTCATCAAGGCCTGGAAGTCAGCGTTCTGACGCATCCAGGTAGTCCATATTGGAGGATAATTCGCCGCCAACGACAACACGGATTTCTTCTTGTCCAAGCGATCGACAAGGATGATGTCCGGCTTGTTGTCGCGGATCAAGGAGTTGACATAAAGCGTATAGTTGTCGAGGTCGTGCCGCGCTATTCGTTCGTCTTCGCCGTGATAGTTGCCTTTCATCAAACCCCAAAGCGCATGGGCGCCAACCCAATCATGAGCGTAGGCTGAAAGCCAGCGGCCATTGACCATCCTCGCCAGCGGATTCCCGACGGAAAGATCCGAACTGACCTGAACAATGGACGGCGAGGAGTATCGGGCCTTGATTGCATCGACCAGGCTCTTTTCCGGCATCTGGTAAAACTGGTGGTGCGTTACCGTGAGAGCGACAACCACGGCAAAGGCGGCGCTAGAATGAAGTCTTGCATTGGCGCGCTCCGAAGCCGCTTCTTCTCCTGAAAGCGCGAGCACTTTTTGCCTTCGCGATGCAACAGCCAACAGCATCGCGACCAGCAACGCAAGCTGATACGGATACTGGTGATTGGGCCAATATTTGCCAAGATATGCCATTGAGACAAAGAAGCCTGCGCCACTTGTTACCGCAATTGCCACATCACTTCGCCAAGCAGATTTCCGCATCTGGAAGGCTATAAAAACGACGAACACCGCAAAGGTCGGCAACGCCAACAGAATATTTATGTTGGCCCGCAGACTGACATAGTAGCGCATCAGCAAAGGCAAGAACGTATCAAGAAATTCTGGGAACCATATTCGCACGCTGGCGAGATACCCCGTGCAGATCGCGCCTATGACGATATTCTCAACAGTCAGGCAGGCCAGAAGCGACCGCCTTCGCCAGGCGATGACAAGATAAGGCAGTGCGATGCCAAGTGCCCAGTGGGGCTTAACGAGCAGCAACACGCTTGCCGCCAGCCCAACGGTGAATGCAAGTGCAAATGGTATATGCTGGCCTGGACTATCGTTGGAACGCCACATCATCAGGAACAGCATCGGCATGAACAGCATCATACCGATATGCTCGCGTTGTCCGAAAATATTCCCTGGCATGATCAGAAGCAGAACCGCGAGCATGGGATAGACCCACTGGGTTCTGAGATCGACAAAGATCCTGCCTTTCTCGATCACAAGGGCCGACAACAAAATCGAAACGACGAAGATAAGATAGATGAAATATTCGATCGCCAATTCCGGCGAAATTCCTAACCTATGGGACAACCACACTGGTCCGATATACAGAGCGACCGAAAAAGGCGGGTTGGTTTCTAAAATGTCGACATAGAGTTTCTGACCAGAAAAAATCTTCTCGCAGATAATGATTATCCAACTCACATCGGTGTTGTCACCCGCTGTCCAAGGCATGAAAAAGGAGATCACGACGACCAGTCCAACGAGCGAGAATTGCCGCAGACTGCCGTTACGGTACTGGGATGCGACCATCGCATCGAACGTTCTTGCGCCCGACAAGCTCATATGATTGCCTCTAAAAGGACGAGCCTCCGCAAAAGATTAAAGGTCATGATCGAAACTGGGACAGAGGCATAGCTGCTTGCGATCCCATTAAGATTGCATCGGAAACTAGCTCGGATAGCCTAAAGTGCCGTTAATCGCGCCAGCTAAAGCTTGCGCAGCGCCACTTCCTCGACGAGGTGGTCGGCGCCTTTGCGTAGGATCAAGTCGGCGCGGGCGCGTGTCGGCAGGATGTTTTCGCGCAGGTTCTTCAGGTTGATGTTGGTCCACAGGCCTTCGGCAATCGCCCGTGCCGAATCCTCCGACAGTTGCGAATAGCGATGGAAGAACGATTCCGGATTGCGGAAAGCGGTCTCGCGCAGCCGCATGAAGCGGGAAATGTACCATTCGTGGATCAGCTTCTCGTCGGCATCGATGTAGATGGCGAAGTCGAAGAAGTCGGACAGGAAAGGCACGATCTTGCCGTCCTGCGGCAGCTTGCCCGGCTGCAGCACATTGATGCCCTCGAAGATCAGGATGTCGGGCCGGTCGATGGTGACGAACTCGCCGGGGATGACGTCATAGGTGAGGTGCGAATAGACCGGCGCGCGGATATCCGGCAGCGCCGACTTGATGCCCGAGAGGAAGCGCAGCAGCGCGCCGACGTCGTAGCTGTCGGGAAAGCCCTTGCGCTCCATCAGGTTTTCGCGGCGCAGCACCTCGTTGGGCAACAGGAAACCGTCGGTGGTGATGAGATCGACCTTGGGGCTGGACGGCCAGCGCGCGAGCAGCTCCTTCAGCACGCGCGCCGTGGTCGATTTGCCGACCGCGACCGAACCGGCGATGCCGATGATGAAGGGCGTCTTGACCACGTCCGAGGCGTTGAAGAAAGCCTGGCGCTGCCGGAACAGCAGTTGGCTGGCCTCGACATGCGCCGACAGAAGCCGCGACAGCGACAGATAGATGCGCTTGACCTCTTCGAGATCGATTGGATCGTTCAGCGACCGCAGGCGGCGGAATTCATCCTCGCTCAGCGTCAGCGGCGTGTCGGCGCGGAATTGCGACCATTGCTCGGCCGAGAAGAAACGAAAAGGGGAATATTTCTCGGTCGGTGCGAGCTGATCCATCGAGATTCCTGCCCTCCTCGCGGTCAGCGCTTGGACCGTGACGCCTTCTCGGCGATACCCGAACGCCCGGTGCGGCTTTCGAGCTCCCTAAGCACGTCGTCCAGCGGCACACCCGAAATGCCGAGAACGACGAGCCAATGATATATAAGATCGGCACTTTCCGAAACGAGCGCCTGTTTGTCGCCCTTGATGGCGGCAATCACCGTCTCGACCGCCTCTTCGCCGAGCTTCTGCGCCGCCTTCTCGATGCCGCGCGCGTAAAGCTTGGCGGTCCACGAGTCCGGATCGCCGGAATGGGCGCGTTCGCTGATGATTGTCTCCAGGTCGGAGAGTGAAAACTCAGTCATGGCGCCTTGGCCCTGTTTCTTAGCCGCAAGCCTCTAGGGCCGATCGCCCGAGGAGTCCAGCCGCATCGGCAGGCCGGCTTGCGCCATATGGGCCTTGGCCTCGGCGATCGTATAGGTGCCGAAATGGAAGATGGAGGCCGCCAGCACGGCACCTGCATGACCGTCGCGAATGCCTTCGACCATATGGTCGAGCGTGCCGACACCGCCCGAAGCGATCACCGGGGCGCGCACCGCGTCCGATACCGCGCGGGTCAGCGCGATGTCGTAACCGGCCTTGGTGCCGTCGCGGTCCATCGAGGTCAACAGGATCTCGCCGGCACCGCGATCGACCATTTTCCGGGCGAATTCGATCGCATCCATGCCGGTTTTTTCCCGTCCGCCGTGGGTGAATATCTCCCAGCGGTCGGCCTCGCTGGCGCCCGACACTTTCTTGGCGTCGATGGCGACAACGATGCACTGGTTGCCAAATTTGTCGGCGGCTTCGGCGACGAAATCCGGGTTCTTGACCGCCGCCGTGTTGATCGACACCTTGTCGGCGCCGGCCAGGAGCAATTTCCTGATATCGGCGACCTGGCGTACGCCGCCGCCGACGGTGAGCGGCATGAAACATTGCTCGGCCGTGCGGGCGACGACATCGAAGATGGTCTCGCGATTGTCCGATGACGCGGTAATGTCGAGGAAGCAAAGCTCGTCGGCGCCGGCCGCGTCATAGGCCTTGGCGGCCTCGACAGGATCGCCGGCATCGATGAGATCGACGAAGTTGACCCCCTTGACGACGCGGCCGCCCTTGACGTCGAGACAGGGGATGACGCGGGCTTTCAGCATCAGCGGCCTTCTATCGTGGCTATGAGATCGTTGAGCAGCTGCCCGACCAGCGGCGGCACATCGGCCTGCGCATCGAAAGCCGGATCGTAGGCGGAAACGGTGATGCCGACGATCGGCACCGCAAGCGCCATAGCGCAGGTCGCGTCGCGCAATTGTTCCGGGTTCGGCCCGCCCGGCGCTACATAGCGGTTGGCCTGCAGCGCCTCAGGGTCGTGCACGTCGAGATCGAGATGCAAGTGCACGCGTTTAGCGCCGGCGACCTTGAGTTTTTCGGTTGCCGCTGCCGCTCCCGGACATTCCGTGCGGATCACCGGCAATGCCTCCAGAAGCTGTTTCTCGTCCGGGTCGAGATCGCGAGCGTTGACGAGCACGCAGCGCGACGGATCGATCGGCTGGAAGCCGGGAATGGCCGCCGCCATCGGGCGCCAGCACAGGCCAAGCATGGTGGCCAGCGCCATGCCGTCGAGAAACCCGTATATGGATGTGTCGGGCGTGTTGAGGTCGCCGTGCTGGTCGGCCCAGATGATCGCGTCGGCGCCTTCGCCGGCGACCGCGCCGGCTGATGTCAGGCAGTTTCCGGCCAGCACGATGGGAAAGCGTCCCCTGTCGCGGGCAATGCGGACCTCGCCCGAAACGGCATTGCAGACAGCGAAACCGGTGGCGATCTCACGCTCCTGGGCATCGCCGACCTTGCCGATGTCCTCGACCGCGACATCGTGGCCGGCCATGGTCAAGGCTTCGACCAGTCCGCCCGCAATCAGCGCGTCCGGCCCCTGCCCCATGCCGCCATGATAATGGCCGCTGTCATAGGAGGCCAGGATGATCGAGACTTTCAAGATCGCATCTCCACCGGGGGCGCGCCTTTCAGGATCGCCAATGCTTCGGCCGGATCGATGCGGCCGTCGTAAAGGGCGCGGCCGGAGATCGCGCCTTCGAGCTTTTGCGCGTCGGGCATGGTCATGCGCACGATGTCGACGATCGAGGCGAGGCCGCCAGAGGCGATGACCGGGATCGACACGGCGTCGGCGAGGCTGATCGTGGCATCCCAGTTGATGCCGGTCAGCACGCCATCGCGGTCGATATCGGTGTAGATGACGGCGGCGACACCGGCGCCTTCGAATTTCCTGGCTAGCTCGACGACGCCGAGGCTCGACGCCTCGGCCCAGCCTTCGACCGCCACCTTGCCGCCCTTGGCGTCGATGCCGACGGCGACCTTGCCCGGAAAGGCCTTGCAGGCCTGCCTGACCAGGTCGGGATCGCGCACCGCAACCGTGCCGAGGATGACGCGGGCCAGCCCTCGGTCGAGCCAGTCCTCGATCTGCTCGAGCGTGCGGATGCCGCCGCCGAGCTGCACCGGGTTCTTCGTCGCCTTGAGGATGGCGCCGACCGCGGCGCTGTTGACGCTCTGACCCCGAAACGCGCCATTGAGGTCGACGACATGCAGCCACTCGAAGCCCTGCTCTTCAAATGCCTTTGCCTGGGCGGCCGGGTCATCGTTGTAGATGGTCGCGGTCGCCATGTCGCCGTGCTTGAGGCGCACGCACTGGCCGTCCTTGAGGTCGATTGCAGGAAACAGGATCATTTTCTCAGGCGCCTTCGACAATGACGAAATGGCCGGTCGAGGCGGCAAGCCGGAATTTAGAGGCCTGTTGATATTCCGGCGAATGATAGCATTCGACGGCCTTGGCGTAGGATTCGAACTCGACCAGGACGTGGCGGTTGCCGGTTGGCCCTTCCGGGCTCTCGTGGCGTCCCGCCCGCACGACGAATTTCGCGCCGTACTTGGCGAAGGCAACGGCATTCGCCTCGATATACCGCTTGTACAGATCGGGATCGCGAACATCGATCATCGCCATCCAATAGCCCTTCTTGCTCATGGCTCCTCAAGGCCTCCAGCGCAGGAAATTGGTGATCAGGGCGAGGCCCAGCGCCTGGCTCTTCTCTGGGTGGAACTGCGTGCCGACGAGGTTGTCGCGGGCGACGGTCGCCGTTACCGGGCCGCCATAGTCGGCGACCGCGAGCACCTCGTCGGGCTTGCGCGCATCGAGATGATAGGAATGGACGAAATAGGCGTGCAGGCCGGTTGGCCCGGTTGGAACGCCGGAGAACAGCGGATGCTTGCGCATCAGCTCGATCGTGTTCCAGCCGATCTGCGGGATCTTGAGTGCCGGATCGGCCGGCGTGATCTCCTTCACGTCACCTGATATCCAGCCAAAGCCATCGGTGATCGTCTTTTCGAGGCCGCGCTGCGACATCAGCTGCATGCCGACGCAGATGCCGAGGAAAGGACGCCCCTTGGCGATGGCGACTTCCTCGACAGCTTCCCACATGCCGGGGACGGCACGCAGGCCGGCCGCGCAATCGGCATAGGCGCCGACGCCAGGCAGCACGATGCGGTCGGCCGTGCGCACCCGCTCGGCGTCGGCGGTCAGGTCGATGCCGGCGGCGATGCCCGCCTCGCGCGCCGCGCGCTCGAAGGCCTTGGTGGCCGAGCGCAAATTGCCCGAGCCGTAATCGATGATCGCAACGCGCATGTCAGCGCCTTCCCGGAATGTGGGTCAGCCCAAGCGCCATGCCCGGCTGCGCCGGGCGCGCCAGGGCGGCGTCCGGCACCATGCGCGGCGCAGGCTCGGCTCCATCCGCATGCCGCTCGGCCTCCAGGGCAAAGCGCGCATCGGCATCGTCGAGCCAACCGGCTTCGACCACCCCCCATTCGCGCCAGCCGCGGCGGCGGAGCGCCGCGATGCGCAGCGCCTGCCCTTCCAAGCCGACATAGAGCGAGACAAGCAGGGACAGCAGCGAACCGGCCAACCCGAGACCGAGCCTTTCGCCAAGCATCGAAAGCACCGCCATGACAATGAAGGTGAGTGCCGCTTCGATCCACAGCCGATGCCAGGCGAACCACAGCGGCGGCACCAGCAGGCCGAGCCAGGTAAAGCCGTCGCGGACAAGCGCCGTCGCATCGGCCTTTTCGCCAGGGCCCGGCGGTTCCATCACGACATAGCTGGCCATGACCTATCCCTTCAACGATCCCTTGGTGGAGGGAACCGCGTCCGGCTGGCGCGGATCGCGCTCCAGTGCTGTCCGCAGCGCACGCGCCACCGCCTTGAAGCAGGTTTCGGCGATGTGGTGGTTGTTGGCGCCATAGTGATTGGTGACATGCAGCGTGATGCCGGCGTTCTGTGCCAGCGCCTGGAAGAATTCGCGCACCAGTTCGGTGTCGAAGGTGCCGATCTTGGGCGAGGAAAACGAAACGTTCCACACCAGGAAGGGACGGCCAGAGACATCGATCGCCGCGCGCGTCAGCGTCTCGTCCATGGCAAGATCGATCGAGGCATAGCGCATGATGCCGCGCCGCTCGCCCAGCGCCTTGGCCAGCGCCTGGCCGAGCGCGATGCCGGTGTCCTCGACCGTGTGGTGGTCGTCTATGTGCAGGTCGCCCTTGGCCCGAACGGTCATGTCGATCAGCGAATGGCGCGAAAGCTGGTCGAGCATATGATCGAAGAAGCCGACGCCGGTCACGATGTCCGATTTGCCGGAGCCGTCGACATGGACCGACACGGCAATGTCGGTTTCCCTGGTCTTGCGGCTGATTTCGGCGGAACGGGGCGACATGGCCTTGTCCTTGTCCGTGAGTTTAAGCGCTTCAGGCGTTTCGCCTGCTTGAAAACGAAAGCCTTCTAGCAGCATGATCCGGCGATTGCCAGTTGCCATCCGGGTCGGTATCGAGCGTTTGCAATCACCGCCCCCATGCATACATATGGGCCGATCAAAGTCACTCGTACCGCGCCGATCGCCTTTTTAGGGATGGCGCGAATCGGAGCAGCAAATGTCCAATGAACTGACCATGCACGCCACGACCATCGTGACGGTACGCAAGGGCAACAAGGTGGTGATCGCCGGCGACGGCCAGGTCAGCCTTGGCCAGACCATCATGAAGGGCAACGCCAGAAAGGTGCGCCGCATCGGCAAGGGCGGAAACGTGATCGCCGGTTTCGCCGGTGCCACGGCGGACGCCTTCACGCTTCTGGAGCGGCTCGAAGCCAAGCTCGAACAATATCCCGACCAGTTGACGCGCGCCTGTGTCGAACTCGCCAAGGACTGGCGCACCGACCGCTATCTGCGCCGGCTGGAAGCGATGATGCTGGTGGCCGACAAGTCGGTCTCGCTGGCGCTGACCGGCACCGGCGACGTGCTCGAGCCCGAGCATGGCGTCATGGCCATCGGTTCAGGCGGCAACTATGCGCTGGCTGCGGCCCGCGCCCTGATGGACACAGACAAGGACGCCGAGGAGATCGCGCGCAAGGCGATGCAGATCGCCTCCGACATCTGCGTCTACACCAACAACAATTTCGTCGTCGAAACGCTCGATGCTGCCTGAACCAGGCCTGCGTCCGTGATCCCGATCCGAAAGACCGCGCAAGCGAAAAATGGAGGCCGGCTTTCGGAGAAGATCATGGAAAGACACGAAGATAGCTATGATTTTCGGCCTGTGACCGCGAAAGACCTGCCGATGATCGCCGGCTGGCTCGCCGAACCGCATGTCGCTCAGTGGTGGAACGATCCAGAGACGGAAATCGCCGAGATTCGCGATCATATCGATTCGATTTCCGTCGAGCCGCTGATCGTGGAACTCGACGGCACGCCGATCGCTTACCTGCAGAGCTACGATCCACACCTGGAAGAAGACCACCCTTATGCCGACCAGCCGTTCGGGACGCTCGGCATCGACCTGTCGATCGGCCGGCCGGAACTGGTCGGCATCGGCCATGGCTCGGCGATGGTGCGCCAGTTCGTCGAGCAGTTGTTCGAGGAAGGCGTGCCGCGCGTCATCATCGATCCCGACCCATCCAATGGCCGCGCCATCCGCGCCTATGAAAAGGCGGGATTCCGCGCAATTGATCGCCGGCAATCCAGATATGGTGATGTCGTGCTGATGGCAATCGATGCGCACGAGACGCAAGCGGGCGACACGGAAGCGGGGAACTGACGGATGAACGCAGTTGGCGAGGACAGAACGCTCTCGGCCTATGAAGACAGCTGGCGGATGGGGCTTCTGCTCGTGCTCGCCCTGGTCATCTTCCAGGCTGGAGCCCTCTATGGCATGGGGCATCCGCCGATCTGCACCTGCGGCTATGTCAAGCTCTGGCACGGCGTGGTGAACAGTTCCGAAAATTCCCAGCATATATCGGACTGGTACACGTTCTCGCATATCATCCACGGCTTCCTGTTCTATGCGCTGGCCAGGTTCCTGTTTCCGCGTTCGCCGGTCGGCTTGCGGCTGGCTTTCGCCGTCTTCATAGAAGGCGGCTGGGAGCTGATCGAGAACAGCCCGTTCATCATAGAGCGCTACCGCGCCGGCACCATCTCGCTCGACTATTACGGCGACAGCATCATCAATTCGGTGTCGGACACGCTGGCCATGGTGCTGGGATTTGTGATGGCGCGAAGGCTACCTATATGGGTGATCGTCAGCCTCGCCATCCTTTTCGAACTGGGTACGGGCTACCTTATCCGGGACAATCTGACACTCAACGTGATCATGCTGCTGCATCCGTTCGAGGCCATCAAGCAGTGGCAAAGTGGAATTTAGTGATATGAGCACATTTTCTCCCCGCGAAATCGTTTCGGAACTCGACCGCTTCATCATTGGCCAGAAGGACGCCAAGCGTGCCGTGGCCATCGCCTTGCGCAACCGCTGGCGCCGCCAGCAGCTGGAGGGGCAGATGCGCGAAGAGGTGATGCCGAAGAACATCCTCATGATCGGGCCGACCGGCGTCGGCAAGACCGAGATCTCGCGCCGCCTGGCGCGGCTGGCCGGTGCGCCCTTCGTCAAGGTCGAGGCGACCAAATTCACCGAGGTCGGCTATGTCGGCCGCGATGTCGAGCAGATCGTGCGCGACCTCGTCGAGGTCGCCATCGGCCTGGTGCGTGAGAAGATGCGTGAGGACGTCAAGGCGCGCGCCCATGTCAACGCCGAGGAACGCGTGCTGGAAGCGCTGGTCGGCAAGACCGCCAGCCCTGCCACACGCGATTCTTTCCGCAAGAAGCTGCGCGAGGGCGAACTCGACGACAAGGAGATCGAGATCGAAGTGGCCGATACCGGCAATAGCGGCATGCCCGGCTTCGAGATTCCCGGCATGCCGGGCGCCAATATCGGCGTGCTCAATATCAACGACATGCTGTCCAAGGCAATGGGCGGCAAGAAGACCAAATTGCGCAAGACGACGGTGAAGGAATCCTACGACCTGCTGGTCAACGACGAGTCCGACAAGCTGCTCGACCAGGACGAGGTGGTTCGCCGGGCGCTGGACGCCGCGGAAAATGACGGCATCGTCTTCCTCGACGAGATCGACAAGATTGCGGCCCGGTCGGACATCTCCGGCGGCCCTTCGCGCGAAGGCGTGCAGCGCGACTTGCTGCCGCTGGTCGAAGGCACCACGGTGGCGACCAAATATGGGCCGTTGAAGACGGATCACATCCTGTTCATCGCATCGGGTGCGTTCCACGTCTCGAAGCCGTCCGACCTTTTGCCAGAGCTGCAGGGCCGCCTGCCTATCCGGGTCGAATTGCGCGCGCTGGAGAAGGAGGACTTCGTCCGCATCCTGACCGAGACGGAAGCGAGCCTCATCAAGCAGTATATCGCGCTGATGAAGACCGAAGGCGTCGACCTGACCTTCACCGACGACGCCATCGATTCGCTCGCCGGCATCGCCGTCGACCTCAACGCCAGCGTCGAGAACATCGGCGCGAGGCGTTTGCAGACGGTGATGGAGCGCGTGCTGGACGAGATCTCCTACGACGCGCCGGACCGCAACGGCACTGCGGTGACCATCGACGCCGCCTATGTGGAGAAACATGTCGGCGACTTGTCGAGGAACACCGATCTGTCGCGCTTCATTCTTTGAGCAGGCGCGCGCCGGATCGTTCCGGCGCCTGTCGGGCGAATGGATCATGTGTGGCCGGATGGTATCATTCGGCCACCTTTCGTTCTGCCGAGCGCAGGGCCGCTCTCGACTCGACCAGGAGCTTTACCTAGTTTGCGCGGCAATTCTCTAGGCGGCGGGGCGCATGAAAAAACTCATCCCAGTCATTCTCGGCTTGACGCTGGCGGCAACGCTGTTCGGCGCCGACGCGGCAACCCTGGTGCCGCCGGGAAACCGCAATGCCGAGCAGCCCAGCATTCCGGGAGCCTCGAGCCGGCGCACGCAGGCCACCAACACCACTTTCCAGGCGAAGTACCGCAAGGTCTACGCGCTGCTGCAGAACGACGCCGACCTGCGCGGCAAGATCAAGAAGGCGGCAAGCGTCTACGGCATCGATCCAATGCACATTGTCGGCGCCATCGTCGGCGAGCACACCTACAATGTCGACGCCTACGACCGGCTGCAGACCTACTACGTCAAGGCGATCTCCTATCTCTCCAGCAAGCTGTCCTTCGCCTATGACGGCGAGGACATTACGGATTTCGTGCAGCGGCCGGAATTCAGGAAATGCGCCGGAATGTCCGACAGTTACGATTTGTGGGAATGCCGCGAGCAGGTGTGGAACCGTTCGTTCCGCGGAAAGACGGTGGGCGGCGAGGATTTCCCCAACGACCGTTTCGGCGCCACTTTCTTCCAGCCCTACTATGCCGGCCAGACCTTTGGTCTCGGCCAGCTCAATCCGCTGACCGCGCTCCAGATGAGCGATCTCGTGCACAAGGTTTCCGGCCTGCCCAAGCTCGACGTCGGCGATCCCAATGCGGTCTACAAGACCATCATGGATCCCGACCTGACGCTGCCCTACGTCGCCGCGACGATCCGGAAATCGATCGACGCCTACAAGAGCATCGCCGGCTTCGACATTTCGGGCAATCCGGGCCTGACCGCCACGCTCTACAATGTCGGCAATCCCGAGCAGCGCGCCTATGCGCTGAAGGCGGAGAACGACAAGCGCAGCGCCGCCGGCGAGCCGCTGAAGCTACCGGAAGAGAATTATTACGGCTGGCTGGTCAATGACAAACTACCGGAGCTGAAGGCGCTGTTTTAGGGAGCTCAGGCGCGCTGACGTTAATTTGCCAACGCCTGCGCCGCAGACCCTGACAATTGGCGTTGCATCCTACGCCGCCAGCAGCGATTTCAATTTCACCGCCTGCGAACCGAGCGCTTCCGGCGCGGGCCTCGCCCGTTTGCCGATCAGCATTTCCGCCAGCCTGATGTCACGGGCGACCGCATTGCCCGGCCCGATGCCGCTGGCGGCCACCAGCCTGCCGTCCTCGGCAAGGTGAAAGAGAATGAAGGCGCCCTCGCCGAGATCGCGGCGCACCGTGCTGCGGCCTTCGTCGGAAAGCCCCGCGATCTGCAGGGACAGGCCATATTGATCCGACCAGAACCACGGCACCGCCGCATGTGCCTCGGCGGCGCCGAGCATGTTTTTTGCTGCCAGCGCGCCTTGCTCCTGCGCATTGCGCCAGGCCTCCAGCCGTACGCGGCGGCCAGCATAGATGGCAAGCGGGAACGAACAGCAGTCGCCGGCAGCGAAGATGTCGGCGTCGGTGCTGCACAGTTCGGCATCGACTGATATGCCGTTGTCGATGGCCAGTCCCGCTTCGGCGGCAAGAGCCGTCACCGGCACGGCGCCGATGCCGATGATGGCGAGATCGGCGAGGATTTCGCGGCCGCCGGCAAGCACGATGCGCACCTGCCTGCCGTCGTCGGCGATCGAGGCAATGCCTTCGCCGCACGCTATGTCGACGCCTTCGGCGACGTGGGTGTCATGGACGACCTTGGCGATCTCGGCCGGTACGCCGCGCATCAGGATGCGCGGCTGCGCCTCGATGACGGCGACCGCAGCACCGAGCTTGCGGGCCGCCGCGGCGAGTTCGAGGCCGATGAAGCCGCCGCCGATGACGGCAATGCGGTTACCCGCCTTGAGATGGGCGCGGATAGCCAGCGCATCGGCGAAGGTCCTGAGGTAGACGCAGCGCCCGCCAAGGCCGGGCATCGGCAGTTTGCGCGGCGTCGAGCCCGTCGCCAGCAGCAGCTTGTCATAGGGCAGGACCGAACCGTCCGACAGGCGCACAGTATGCGCGGCGCGATCGATCGCTGCAGCCTGAATGGAATGGATATGCCGGATCGACTTTTCGGCGAGGATCTCGTCGCTGGCGATCGCCTTGATCTCGGGCACGCCGCCGGCCATGGCGTCCTTGGACAGAGGCGGCCGTTCATAGGGCAGATGCGGCTCGTCGCCGACCAGCGTCACCGGTCCCTCATAGCCGAGGTCACGCAATGCAAGCGCTGCCCGGCCGCCGCATTCCCCGGCGCCGATGATGACCATTCCGCGCGTCATACCGGTCATCCGATCTGGACGAGGACGCTGCCGGCGTCGACCTTGACCGGATAGGTCCTGAGATTGACGCAGACCGGCGCGCCCTTGGCCTGGCCTGTCTTGTAGTTGAAGCGGCCATTGTGCTTGGGACATTCGATGATGTCGTCCATGACAAGCCCGTCGGCGAGATGCACCTTTTCGTGCGTACACAGGCCGTCGGTGGCGAAATACTCGTCATCGGGGCTGCGATAGATGGCGTAGCTGCGGCCGCCGTGATCGAACCGCATCACATCTTCTTCGTCGATGTCTCCCACAGCACAGGCCTCGACCCAGTCGCTCATACATTTCTCCCGCGAAATTTCCCGATCGCGCCTCACGGGCGGATATCACTCCGCCGCGGCGTTGAAGGCAGCATTGTCGTTGTGCAGATCCTCGCGATACGGCCTGGCCGTTGGCGGCAGCTCGCGCTTGAGGAAATAATCCTCGTTGCGCAACTGGCGCCAGAAGACAGGCAGCATCTCGCGATAGCCGGCCAGGATCGACGGCGTCGGCGCCGGCAAATCATGCTTGATCAGTTCATGCAGCTTCGGCAGCGCATGGTAGGGCACCATCGGGAACATATGATGCTCGACGTGGTAGTTCATGTTCCAGTAGATGAAACGGCTGATCGGGTTCATGTAGACGGTGCGGCTGTTCAGCCGATGGTCGGTGACGTTGTCGGCAAGGCCGCCATGCTGCAGCAGGCCGACCATGACGTGGTGCCAGGCGCCGTAGAGCCGGGGCAGGCCGACCAGCATCAAGGGCAGGAACGAGCCGGTAGAGAGCGCCAGCGCGATGGTAGCGGCATAGATTGCGGTCCAGATGCGTGCAATGCGGATCGCTTTCGGCTGTTCCTGCTCGGGAATAAAGGTCTTTTCGGCCGCGCTGATGTTGCCGGCGGCGTTGCGCAGCATGTCTGACATCGCATGCCAGGCGTCGAGCACGCCGACAAAGCCGAGGATGGCGCGCACCAGGTCCGGCGGCCGCATGACCGAGATTTCCGGATCGCGGCCGACGATGATGGTGTCGGTGTGATGGCGCGTGTGGCTCCAGCGCCAGGTCACCGGGTTGCGCATGATCATGAAGCAGGCGACCTGATAGACCCAATCATTCATCCACTGCGTGCGGAAGGCCGTACCATGGCCGCATTCGTGCCAGCGGGAATCCGTGGACGAGCCGTAGAGCACGCCATAGGCGAAGAAGAACGGCACGCACCACCAGGTGCCCCAGAACCAGGCACCGCCGGCGCCGCTGACGATGAGCGCGGCGATCCAGATCGCCGTGTCGCGGAGCGCGGGCGCGTCGGAGCGCTGCATCAGCTCCTTCATCTGCTTGCGGGGAATGTCGGTGTGATACCATTCGGCCGCCGACAGGCCGGTCTCGACGGCCAGCCTGGCGTCGCGGCCGATCAGGCTGTAGTCACGCCGGGACGGCGCAGCATGCATGGTTGCCTCCCTCGGCAAGGGCATCCGCCACGCGAATGCCCGACATCTCCTGACTTCGAGGCTGAAAATAACGCTAGCTCATGATAGACTCAACATCATAAAGATAGTTTCCATCATTTCCTATCATCAAGATGTAGGAAAGATGCACGGTCAAATGAGGACAGACATGGCGAAACGGCCGACCATATCAGATCTGGCGCGCATCTCCGGCGTCAGCGTCGCCACGGTGGACCGGGTGCTCAACAGCCGCCTGCCTGTGCGCGAGGAAACGGCGCGCCGCGTCTATGACGCCGCGACCGAGATCGGCTATCACGCCGCAGGCCTGATCAAGCAGCGTATGCGCCAGGAATTGCCCGAGTATCGGCTGGGTTTCCTGCTGCTTCGGGGCAATGACGTTTTCTATGGCGATTTCGCGCGGGAACTCGAACTCGCGGTCGCACAATCGCAGCGCTTCCGTGGCGTCGCAACCATCGATTTCGCCAGTTCCCTGGCCCCGGATGAGATCGCCGCCCAGATGCGCAGGCTGGCGGCGAAATCGCGGGCGATCGCCGTGGTCGGCCCTGATCATCCGACGCTGACGGCGGTCGTGGAGGCGCTAAAGGCCAGGGGGCAGCCGGTCTTCTCCCTGCTGTCCGACTTCGCCGCCGGCATCCGCGAAGGCTATGTCGGGCTCGACAACCGCAAGGTCGGCCGCACCGCCGCCTGGATGATCTCGAAGGCTGCGAGGAAGCCCGGCAAGGTCGCCCTTTTTGTCGGCAGCCATCGCTTCCACGGCCATGAGCTGCGTGAGATCGGCTTCCGCTCCTTCTTTCGCGAGCATGCGCCGGACTTCAACGTGCTGGAGACGCTGGTCAATCTGGAGGCCAACCAGGTGACCCATGATGCGACGATCGATCTTCTGACGCGATATCCGGATCTTGTCGGCTGCTACGTCGCCGGCGGCGGCATGGAGGGCGCCGTCTCGGCGCTGCGGACAGCGAAGCCCGCAAGCATGCCGGTGGTTGTCTGCAACGAGATCAACGCCGAATCGCGCGCCGCGCTTGCCGACAACATCCTGACGATGGTGATCTCGACGCCGCTTGCCGCGCTCTGTCGCGAGCTCGTCGATCGGATGGCGCATGCCATCGAAACTGGCGCGGCCAATGCGCCGGGCCAGACATTCCTCCCCTTCGAGATTTATTTGCCGGAAAACATCTGAAGCCATTTCAGGAAAGCGCGGGAGCGGTTTTCCGTCCAGGTCGCGTCGGGACGGGAGGTAGAGCGTTTCCATGAAACGATAAAGCGCCCGGGCAGCCCGGTCTGCCGCAAACCGGCCGCCTAAAATGATAGAATCCATCAGAGGCAGCCGAAAATCGCACGCCCAGATTCGGAATCTCCCTTGACGCCCCGATCCGAAATGGAATAAATATTTCACTGGCTGTACATTTTGGTTCTTTCGTTCCGACAACATCTGGTTCGAGCAGGCAGTTCGGCGTTCCAGCCAGTGGTGAACCGCGTTGGAACGAAATGATATCAGGGAGAGATTCCCCGAGGAGATCGGGGATTCCGGATAGATCGGTGCGACCGGACACCCAAAGTGGAGGAGAGATACAATGAAGAAAATGATTTTGGGCGTCGCTTTCGCGGCGCTGATGAGTTCGTCCGCCATGGCCGCCAAGATCGGCGTGTCGATGGCCAAGTTCGACGACAATTTCCTGACCGTGCTGCGCAACGGCATGATCGAGCAGGCCAAGGGCATGAGCGGCGTGGAGCTGCAGGTCGAGGACGCGCAGAACGACGTCGCCAAACAGCTCGACCAGATCAAGAACTTCGCCGCATCAGGGGTCGACGCCATCATCGTCAATCCGGTCGACACCTCGGCCACGCAGGCGATGTCGGATGCCGCGGCCGCCGCCAAGATCCCGCTGGTGTATGTCAACCGTGAACCGGTGAATGTCGACACGCTGCCTGACAACCAGGCCTTCGTCGCTTCGAACGAGGCCGACTCCGGCACGCTCGAAACCAAGGAGGTCTGCCGCCTGTTCAAGGAAGCCGGCAAGAAGGAAGCCAATGTCTATGTGATCATGGGCGAGCTTTCCAACCAGGCAGCCGTGCAGCGCACCAAGGACATCGAGGAGGTGATCGCAACGCCGGATTGCAGCTTCATCAAGATCATCGACAAGCAGACGTCGAACTGGAACCGCGATGAGGCCCAGAACCTGATGACCAACTGGCTGTCGACCGGCAAGCCGTTCGACGGCGTCATCGCCAACAATGACGAAAGCGCCATCGGCGCCATCCAGGCAATGAAGGCCGCCAATGTCGACATGAAGACGGTTGTCGTTGGCGGTGTCGACGCCACGCAGGACGCGCTCGCCGCCATGCAGGCAGGCGACCTCGACGCCACCGTGTTCCAGGACGCGGCTGGCCAGGGCGCCGGCGCGCTCGACGCGGCACTGAAACTGTCCAAGGGCGAGAAGGTCGAACACAAGGTCTACGTGCCCTTCCAACTGGTGACGCCGGCCAACATCGACAAGTTCCTGAAGAAGAACTGAGCGGCGGAACGGTTCACCTCGGGGCGGCGCTCAAAGGACCGGGCGCCGCTCCTCCTCTCGGCGCTTTCATGGCGCCAGGAGCGACCGCGGCTGACGGAGGATAGACGAGTGGCACAGACATCTCATGGCGTCGGCGGGGTCAGCTATGATGCGAAGAAGCGCATATGGCCGGCGGAATTCAACGTCTTCCTGGCGCTCGTCATTCTTGTCGTCATCTTCGAATTGATCGGCCGCGTCTTTCTCGGCGACAGCTTCCTGTTCAACACCCGCAGCAATGTCGGCGGCCTCTTCAACGAGGCGCGGCTACAGATCATCATCCTGCAAGTATCGATCGTCGGCATCATCGCCATCGGCGTGACGCAGGTTATCATATCGGGCGGCATCGACCTGTCGTCGGGCTCGATCGTCGGCGCCACCGCCATGATCGCCATGAGCTTCGCCCAGGTGGCGACGGTCAACGGCAACCCCAATCCCAAGGCGATGTTCCTGGCTCAGGGCTGGACCGACCTGCCGGTGATCGTGCCGGTGCTGGTCGCCATCGGCTGCGGGCTGCTGGCAGGCCTGGTCAACGGCGCCCTGATCGCCTACACGCGCATTCCGCCCTTCATCGCCACGCTAGGCATGATGGTGACCGCGCGCGGCATCGCCAAATGGTGGTCCAAGGGGCAGCCCATCTCGTTCCCGACCGAGAGCTTCGCCGCCATCGGCAAGGGCCTGATGCCCGTCATCATCTTCCTGTCGCTGGCCGTGCTGTTCCAGCTGATCATGACCTACACACGATACGGCAAGCATTGCTACGCGATCGGCTCCAACGAGGATGCCGCGCGCATGTCCGGCATCAAGATCGCCAACCACAAGATCCTGGTCTACGTCATCGCCGGCATACTCGCGGCGCTCGCCGCGGTGGTGCTGTCTTCCAAGAACCTCACCGCCCAGGCCGGCATGGGCGTGATGTACGAACTCGACGCCATCGCCATGGCGGTCATCGGCGGCGTATCGCTGTCGGGCGGCCGCGGCTCGATCATCGGCACGGTGATCGGCGCGCTGATCTTCGGCGTCATCATCTCCGGCTTCACCTTCCTGCGCCTCGACGCCTACTACCAGGAGATGGTCAAGGGCGTGATCATCGTCGGCGCCGTCGTTCTCGACCAGTGGCGCCAACGCCTGCGGGCATTGAGGGCTTGACCATGTCAGACATCGTCCTGAAGACCGAAAACCTGACCAAGCGCTATGGCGGCGTGCAGGCGCTGGAAGGCGCGAATTTCGAGCTGCGCAAGGGCGAACACGTCGCCATCATGGGCGACAATGGCGCCGGCAAGTCGACTTTCGTGCGCCAGATCACCGCCGTCGAGCAACCGACCAGCGGCCAGATCTGGTTCGACGGCAAGCAAGTCAATTTTTCGGGCCCTATCGAGGCGCGCGAGGCCGGCATCGAGACCGTGTTCCAGAACTTGGCGCTGGCCGACGACCTCGACGTGCCGTCGAACCTGTTCCTTGGCCGAGAAAAAGTGCTGTTCAATCTGGGACCGTTTTCGATCCTGGACCGCCGGGGAATGCGCAAGGCGACCGAAGCGGCGCTGGTGCGCACGGCGGTGAAAATCCCAAACCTGTCGAACACCATCCGCCATATGTCGGGCGGCCAGCGGCAATGCGTGGCGATCGCCAGAACCGCGACCTTCGCCTCCAAGCTGATCATCATGGACGAGCCGACGGCAGCACTCGGCGTGCAGGAGACCGCGCAGGTCGAGAACATCATCCGCACGCTGAAGGACAATGGCGAGCCGCTGATCCTGATCAGCCACAATATGCGCCAGGTGTTCGACCTTTGCGACCGCATCGTCGTCTTCCGGCGCGGCCGCATCGTCGCCAATTTGCGCAAGGAGAACACCGACGGAAACGATATCGTTTCCTACATCACCGGCGCCAAGACCGGAGAGGCCGAACTCGCGGCCTAGGCCGGGCGCGGAGGCGGCGGTCATCGCCTCCCTGTCGATCTTGTCTTGACCGGAAAAACACCTGCGCGCATGACCGGCGCCCCGCCAGCTTCGAACCATCCCCAGAGGAAATTTCCATGACTCTCCGCTTCGCCCTCCTCGGTGCCGGCCGCATCGGCAAGGTCCACGCCCGCGCCGTCGGCTCCAATCCGCAGGCCAAACTGGTCGCCGTTGCCGACGCTTTCGAGAAGGCGGCGAGCGAACTCGCCACGGCCTACGGCGCCGAGGTGCGCACCATCGATGCCATCGAGAAATCCGGGGACATCGACGCGGTCGTGATCTGCACGCCGACCGACACCCATGCCGACCTGATCGAGCGCTTCGCCAAGGCCGGCAAGGCGATCTTCTGCGAGAAACCGATCGACCTCGACGTCAAGCGGGTCGAGCAGTGCCTGGCCGTGGTCGAGAAGGCCAAGGCGACGCTGATGGTCGGCTTCAACAGGCGCTTCGACCCGCACTTCGCTGCGGTGCGCAAGGCAATCGATGACGGCGCCATCGGCACGGTCGAGATGGTGACCATCACGTCGCGCGATCCGGGCGCACCGCCGATCGACTACATCGCGCGCTCCGGCGGCATTTTTCGCGACATGACCATCCATGATTTCGACATGGCGCGCTTCCTGCTCGGCGAAGAGCCGGTGGCGGTCAGCGCGCATGCCTCGGTGCTGGTCGACAGGAAGATCGGCGAGGCCGGCGATTTCGACTCGGTCAGCGTCATCCTCGAAACCGCGTCGGGCAAGCAGGCCGTCATCTCCAATTCCCGCCGCGCCACCTATGGCTACGACCAGCGCATCGAGGTGCATGGCTCGAAAGGCATGGTCGCGGCCGAAAACCAGCGGCCGGTCTCAATCGAACTGGCCAATGAAAAGGGCTATACCCGCCCGCCGCTGCACGATTTCTTCATGACCCGCTACCTCGACGCCTATGCCATTGAGATTGCGTCCTTCATCGCCGCCGCGACGTCGGGCAAGAAGGCGGCACCGAGCGGGACGGACGGACTCATTGCACTTCGGCTGGCGGATGCGGCGCTGAAATCGGCGACATCAGGCCAGACCGTCCGCCTCGACAAGTAACGACTTAAAGCACAGGAGCAGAGCGATGAGCGCATCAGCCGATCGCAATTCACAAACGCGCGCCATCGTCACCGGCGGCGCACAAGGCATAGGCTTCGCGGTCGCCGAGGCATTGGCGGACGAAGGCTGCCGGGCGCTGGCCCTGATCGGCCGCTCGCAGGAAAAGGGCGACAAGGCGGTCGCCACCCTTAAGAAGTCCGGTGTCGACGCGATCTTCATCAGCGCCGATGTCTCCAAGGTGGCCGACTGCAAGCGCGCCGTCGCCACCGCGCTTTCGCATTTCGGCACCATCAACGCCCTGGTCAACGCCGCCGCCACATCCGCGCGCGGCTCGTTGGTGGAGACTAGCGAGGAGCTGTTCGACACCATCTTCGACACCAATGTGCGAGGACCCTTCTTCCTGATGCAGGGCGTTGTGGCGCATCTGCTTGAGAAAAAGGCCCCCGGATCGATCGTCAACGTGCTGTCGATGTCGGCGCATACCGGCCAGTCGTTCCTGACGCCCTATTCGACCAGCAAGGGCGCGCTGATGACGCTGACCAAGAATGTCGCCAATGCCTACCGCTTCAACCGCATCCGTTGCAACGCCGTGCTGCCCGGCTGGATGGACACCGAGGGCGAGGACATCGTGCAGAAGAAATGGCACGATGCACCCGACGACTGGCTCGAGAAGGCCGAGGCCGCGCAGCCGATGGGCCAGCTGGTGAAGCCGGACCAGCTTGCCCGGCTGATCAGCTACATGGTCAGCCCGCAGTCCGGCGTGATGACCGGCTCGCTGGTCGACTACGACCAGAGCATCGCTGGGGCGTCGCCGGAGTAGCGGCCGCGTAAGCGAAACCGTTAACCAGGTGGTCATCCACGGGCGGAGCAAGGAGCGCAGCGACGCGGCGCAGACCCGAGGATCCATGCCGCGACTTCCGGGCCGTCGCTACGGCGCAAGATTCTGCACCGCAGCACTCTCCCATCTAGGTCGCGGCATGGATCCCAGGGTCTCCGCGACGGAGCTTCGCTCCTGCTTCGCCCTAGAATGACGAAATCGCAAAGGCTCGGCCCTCACCTGAAATTGCTTGCTACCAGGGTACGTGACAAACGCCGCCGCTTCGACTATATGAGCCGCATGATCCACCTGACCGCCACCTATTGGTACTTTAGCAGCTCGCTGGCGGCGGGAGGATTGCGCTCGATCTGAAGATTGCAGCAAACAGTCCGACAAGCCGCCAGACCTGGCGGCTTTTTTGTTTCAGCCGGCAGGTCTCCCAACCAGGAGCAGAAGCCGTGTTGACCACCACAGACGACCTTCGGGTCAAGGAACTGAGACTGCTGAGCACGCCGGAAGAGGTGATGCGCGAGATACCGCGCTCACTCACGGCGACGCGCACCGTTGCCGCCTCGCGCAACGCCATCCACTCCATCCTGACCGGGGCCGACGACCGACTTGTTGTCATCGTCGGCCCTTGTTCCATCCACGATCCGGTCGCGGCCGTTGACTATGCCAGCCGTCTGGCGGCGCTGCGCGAAGCTCTGTCCGACCGGCTCGAGATCGTGATGCGGGTCTATTTCGAAAAGCCGCGCACGACGGTCGGCTGGAAGGGCCTGATCAACGACCCCGACCTCGACGGCAGTTTCAACATCGACAAGGGGCTGCGGATGGCCCGCAATGTGCTGTCGGCCGTCAACAATCTGGGCCTGCCGGCGGCGACCGAATTCCTCGACATGACGACGCCGCAATACATCGCCGACCTCGTCGCCTGGGGCGCGATCGGCGCGCGCACGACCGAGAGCCAGATCCATCGCGAGCTGGCCTCGGGCCTGTCCTGTCCGGTCGGCTTCAAGAACGGCACCGACGGCAATCTCAGGATCGCTGCCGAGGCGGTGAAATCCGCCGCCCAGCCGCATCATTTCATGGCGGTGACCAAGGGCGGACGCAGTGCGATCGCGGCAACGACCGGAAACGAGGATTGCCATGTCATCCTGCGTGGCGGCGTTCAGCCCAACTATGACGCGGCAAGCGTCGAGGCCGCCTCGGTCGAACTCGCCCGCATCGGTACCGCGCCCCGCCTGATGATCGATGTCAGCCATGCCAACTCAGCCAAGAAGCCGGAGAACCAGCCCAAGGTCGCGGCTGACGTGGCAGGACAGGTCGCGGCGGGGGACGAGCGCATTATCGGCGTCATGGTCGAGAGCAATCTCGTCGCCGGCCGGCAGGATGTCGTGCCGGGCAAGCAGCTCGTCTACGGCCAGAGCATCACCGATGGCTGCATCGACTGGGCGGCCACGGAGACGGTGCTGCACGGCCTTGCCGGCGCCGTGGAATGGCGCCGGTCGGCGCGCCGCGCCTTGATGGAGAGCCGGCAGGGCGCCGCCTGATCCGGTTGGAGCATAAGGGCGGCGTTTCCGGTTTCAGCCCAGGACCACGCCGCCCTAGGGCCCGCAGCGCTCCACCTCACTTGCACGCCTCCGACCCGCGTGTTACATACTGAACCAAATGGTTCAGTATTCCGCGACCCGCCTGGATGCCTCGTTCGCCGCGCTTTCGGACGCCACCCGGCGCGGCGTTCTGGAGCAGCTCGGCCGTGCGGACGCTTCGATCACGGACTTGGCCCAGAAATTCCACATGACCCTCACGGGCATGAAGAAGCATGTCGGCGTCCTGGAGCAGGCGGGACTCGTCACGACGCGGAAGGTCGGGCGCGTGCGGACCTGCAAGCTGGGCCTGCGCCGCCTGGAGGAGGAGACCGCATGGATCGAGAGATACCGCCAGCTCTGGGCCGCACGCTTCGACGAGTTGGATAAGGTTATCGAGGAATTGAAACGCAAGGAGGACGTCGATGGACGCAGGAAGAGCGAGTGAGGCCAAACGCACGACGGTGGAACGGAGGTCCGACCGGGAGTTGGTCGTTACGCGAAGCTTCGACGCGCCTGCGCGCATCGTGTTCGAGGCGTGGACCAAGCCTGAGCTGTTCAAGCAGTGGTGGGTGCCGAAGTCGATGGGCATGTTCCTGCGTTCCTGCGAGATGGATGTTCGTGTGGGAGGCGGGTACCGTTTGGTGTTCGGGCATGACGGCTCGAACCCTGCCGAGTTCTTCGGCAGGTATCTCGAAGTGACACCGCACTCGCGCCTCGTCTGGACCAATGACGAAGGGGGTGAGGGTGGACCCGTCACCACGGTGACCTTCGAGGAAAAAGGCGGCAAGACGCTGCTAGTCATGCGCGAGCTCTATCCCTCGAAGGAAGCCCTCGACGCCGGCGCCGGGGCGGCGGATGCGATGTCCGGGCAATTCGAGCAGCTGGACGAGCTTCTCGCCACGCTGCAGGGCGCCGCCTGATCCGGCCGGCGCCAGAAGGGCGGCGGTCCGGTCTAGCCGGCATTACGCCGCCCTCAGCCCTTCCCATGCGGTGAACACGGACACCGCGAAGAGCAGCAGCCCGGCCGCCCGGCCGGCAAGGATGGTCGCTCGCGGATTAGCGATCAGCAGCTTGCGGCTGCGGCCGGCCGATATTGCGAGCCCGCCATAGATCGCGGCCTGCGTCAGCACGGTCAGCAGGCCCATCACCGTCGCCTGCATCCAGATCGGGCCGTAGTCCGTTTTCAGGAACTGCGGATAGACGGCAAGGACGAACAGGTAGGCCTTCGGGTTGATCAGGCAGGTCACAAGGCCTTGGCGAAACGCCTTCCATGCCGAGCGGCTGCCGGCGGGCCCGTCGCGACCGACAGTGATGGAGCTGCGCATCAGTGTGATGCCGATGAAGGCCATGTAGGCGGCGCCTGCAATCAACAGCGGCTTGAACAGGATCGGCAAAAAATGCATCAGCAGGCCGACGCCGATCGCGCCGTTCAGCGTGTGCACCATGCCGCCGACCATGATGCCGCCGGTCGCGGCAAGGCCCCTGTCGCGCCCGCCCGTCAGCGCATTGGCCAGCACGAACAGCATGTCCATGCCCGGAACGGCGATGATGCCGAACAGCAGGATAAAGAACAGCCAGAGATTTTCAGCATAGCTCATGTCAGTAGCCTGTCGCCTCGCTCGGCCCAGCCGCAGCGGAACCTGTTGATTTTCAGTCCGATAGACGATCCTATAGGCCGAACCAACTGACGATGATGTGTCAGTTGTGATCGGCAACGGGTGAGAAAATGCGCAAGGCGTCGCGCCTGTTCGAGATCATCCAGATCCTGCGGCTGGCGCGGCAGCCGGTGACGGCGTCAATGATAGCCGCGCAGCTGGAGGTGACGATACGCTCGATCTATCGCGACATCGCAGCGCTTCAGGCCATGCGCGTGCCGATCGAGGGCGGGAGGGGCATCGGCTATATCCTGCGCCCCGGCTTCGACTTGCCGCCTCTGATGTTTTCGATCGAGGAGATGGAGGCGATCGTGCTGTCACTGGCGCTGCTGGAGCGCACGGGCGACGACGAGCTCAAGCAGGCAGCCAAGCGCGTCGGCGCCAAGATCGCCGGCGCCGTACCGCCGCCTTTGCGCCAGACGCTCGACGCCAATGCGCTGCATGCGTGGGGATTCGCCGCGCCCTCTGCAGGTGCGATCGACCTGGCGCTGGTGCGCCGCGCCATACGCGACGAGGAGAAGCTCGACCTCTCCTATCGCGACGAGCTTGGCCGCGCTTCCGAGCGCCTCATCCGCCCGATCGCGCTGATCTATTATGCCGAGACCGCCAACATCGTCGCCTGGTGCGAGCTACGCCAGGCGATCCGCAATTTCCGCAGCGACCGCATCGAGGATTGCCGGCCGACCGGACTGCGCTTCAAGGGCGAAGGCGATCGGTTGCGGCAGATCTGGGTCAATGGGTGGGAAGTCAACGCAGCGGCCGCCGGCTAAACCGACCAGCGGAGCGAACCTTACCTTACATCCACCCAGCGCTTCTCCTCGAACGATCGCGCCATCGCATGCACGGTGCGCTCGATCTCCAGACCTTCGTCGAATTCGATGAGCCGCGCCGGTCTGCCGGCGAGCCGGGTCAGCAGTTCATGGCATTCGATGATCTTGAGATCATTGAAGCCAAGACTATGCCCGGGCGCGGGGACGAACAGGTCGTAGGGCTTGTGCTGTGGCGACACGAGGATGGTGCGATAGCCCTGTTCGGTCGGGCGATCCGATGTGAGGTAGAGCTGGAACTCATTCATCCGCTCCTGGTCGAACAGGATCGAGCCCTTGGAGCCGAAGATCTGGACGGCGATGCGGCCCTTGCGGCCCCAGGCCGAACGGTTGACCAGAAGCGTGCCGGCGATGCCGTTCTCCAGATGCATCAGCACGGAGGCAATGTCGTAGGTCTCGACCGCGCGGCGGCCGCCGGCGGCCAGCTTGCGGTCGGCATAGGGCTTGGCCATGTCGCAGATGACGCTGGCGACGCGGCCGAACAGGGTCGACACCAGCGACAGCGGATGCACGGCGAAATCATCAAGCGCGCCATAGCCGGAAGATGCCTCGTGCTTCCAGAAGAACAGCGCCTCGGGATCGGCCATGAAATCCTCGTCCATCTCGATGCGCAGATGGTTGACCTCGCCGATGATGTTTTCGTCGAGCAGCGCGCCGATGTGGCGGATGGCCGGGCTCTGGATGTAATTGTAACCGAGCGCCGCGACCTTGCCGGATTTCTTCGCCGCGGCCGCCATCGCCTCGGCTTCGGCGAAGCTCGGCGCCATCGGCTTTTCGCACCACAAATGCTTGCCGGCCTCGAGAACTGCGATGGCCATTTCCGGATGGAACTGGTTGGGCGTGGTGAGCGAGACGACGTCCACTTCGGGATCGTTGACGACGGCGCGCCAGTCGCCGGACGCCCTGGCGAAACCGAACTCGCCGGCCTTGCGCCTGGCGAGATCCTCATTGACCTCGCCGAGATGGACAAGCCGCGGTTTGGTCATGTCTGGAAAGACGGCGCCGACGGCACTCCACGCGATGGCGTGGCACTTGCCCATAAATCCCGTGCCGATAAGACCGACGCCGACCATTTTCCGTTCCTCCACCGTCATAGATGCTACGTGGATGAATTAGTCCATTTTTGTTCGGAATGGAATGTCTGCCTCATTTTTTATGGTGTTCTTGCGCAGCCTCGCTATGATGGGGCAGAGAGGACGCTTCACCGATGAGCTTGGACGGGCTGACGATGGACGAACGGGTACCTCGCGACTTCGAGACGCTGCGCGCCACGATCCTCGATCGGCGCGAAAGCCTGCCCAAGCGCATCGCCCAGATCGCCGCTTATGCGCTCGACAATCCCGACGATATCGCCTTCGGCACCGCCGCCAGCATCGCCGCCTCGGCCGGCGTGCAGCCCTCGACGCTGATCCGCTTTGCCCAGCAGCTCGGCTTTGACGGCTTCACCAGCCTGCAGCAGGTGTTTCGCGAACGGCTGCGCGAGCGCAACTCCTCCTATGACGAACGGCTGCAGGCGCTGCGCGCCAAGGCCGAGGGCGGCGCCGGCCACCGGGCGATCTTCGACGGCTTCGTCGCCGCCGCCAGCACCTCGCTCAACGACATTTCGCGCACGCTGGACGACGCGCATCTGGAAGAAGCGATTTCCCTGCTGGCCAAGGCACAGACCATCTATGTGCTGGCCAAGCGGCGCTCCTATCCGGTGGCGTCCTACATCGCCTATGCGCTTGGCAAGCTGAAGATCCGCAACCAGCTGATCGAATCAGCCGCCGGCCTCAACGCCGAGATGGTCAGCTTTGCGACGCCCGCGGATGCCGTCGTCGCCATTTCCTTCTCGCCCTATGCGCCGGCCACGATCGAGGAGGCGCGCACGATTTCCGAACAGGGCGTGCCGATCATTGCCATCACCGACAGCTCGTTTTCACCGCTTGCTCAGTTCGCCAGCGTCTGGTTCGAGGTTGCCGAGGCGGATTTTGCCGGCTTCCGCTCGCTATCGGCGACGATGGCGCTGGCCATGGCGCTGACCGTTGGCGTCGGCGAGAAGCGGCGCAACCCCGGCAAGGGGCGCAAGGCCTGAGGGGAAGGCAAAAGGCGATTTTAGATCGGGGAATGCTCATTCCATATTGACTATGGATTGGAATTATTATTTCATATTTTCGGCGCCACGCTGCCGCTCGCGCGTGTACCCCAACATAACAGGCCCGACGGGAGGTTCCAATGAGCGAAGCCGTGGACGCGAAATACGCTGCGCTCGACGTCATCACCATCGGCCGGGCTTCCGTCGACCTCTATGGCCAGCAGATCGGCTCGCGGCTGGAGGACATCACCTCCTTCGCCAAGTCGGTCGGCGGCTGCCCCGCCAATATCTCGGTCGGCACGGCCAGGCTCGGCCTGCGTTCGGCGCTCCTGACGCGCGTCGGCGACGAGCAGATGGGGCGCTTCATCCGTGAACAATTGAAGCGCGAAGGCGTCAACACCGACGGGCTGAAGACCGACAAGGAGCGATTGACCGCACTGGTGCTGCTTTCGGTCGAGAGCGAAGGCGTTTCGCCGATGATCTTCTACCGCTCCGACTGCGCCGACATGGCGCTGGCCGAGGAGGACATCGACGAGGCGTTTATTTCCTCGGCTCGCGCGGTCGTCGTCACCGGCACACATTTTTCCCGGCCCAACAGCGATGCCGCCCAGCGCAAGGCGATCCGCATCATGAAGGCCAAGGGCGGCAAGGTCGTGTTCGACATCGACTACCGGCCGAACCTCTGGGGCCTGGCCGGCCACGCCGAGGGTTTTGAGCGCTACGTCAAGTCCGACCGCGTCTCGGCGCAGTTGAAGACGGTGCTGCCCGATTGCGACCTCGTCGTGGGTACCGAGGAAGAGATCATGATCGCCTCGGGCGCGGACGACTGCCTGAGCGCGCTAAAGACGATCCGTTCGCTGTCCTCGGCCACCATCGTCTTGAAGCGCGGCGCCATGGGCTGCATCGTCTATGACGGGCCGATCAGCGACGATCTCGAGGACGGCGTGGTCGGCAAGGGTTTTCCGATCGAGATCTACAACGTGCTTGGCGCCGGCGATGCCTTCATGTCGGGCTTCCTGCGCGGCTGGCTCGGCGGCGAAAGCCTTGCCACGGCGGCGACCTGGGCCAACGCCTGCGGCGCCTTCGCCGTGTCGCGGCTGTTGTGTGCGCCGGAATATCCGACCTTCGAGGAATTGCAGTTCTTCCTCAAACTCGGCAGCAGGCATCTGGCGTTGCGCAAGGACGAGGCGATCAACCACATCCATTGGGCAACGACGCGCCGGCACGACATTCCCTCGCTGATGGCATTCGCCTGCGACCACCGGGTGCAGCTCGAGGACATGGCGGCCAAGACTGGCGCTGACGCGTCGCGCATCGAGGATTTCAAGGTGCTGACGGTGAAAGCGGCGGCCAAGGTCGCCGCCGGGCGCGACGGATACGGCATGTTGCTCGACGAGAGGCATGGCCGCGAGGCGATGTTCGAATTCGCCAGGCATTCCTTTGCCTGGCTCGGGCGGCCGGTGGAGCTGCCGGGCTCGCGGCCGCTGCGCTTCGAATTCTCGCAGGACATCGGTTCGCAGCTCACCGAATGGCCGGTCGACCACTGCATCAAATGCCTTTGCTTCTATCATCCCGACGATCCGCCGGGCTTGAAGGAGGAACAGCAGCAGAAATTGCGCGCACTGTTCGAGGCCGCGCGGAAAGTGGGCAGGGAGCTTCTCATCGAGATCATCGCCGGCAAGCACGGCAAGCTCGACGACACGACCATCCCGCGTGCGCTTGAGGAACTCTATGCGCTCGGCATCAAGCCGGATTGGTGGAAGCTCGAACCGCAGGCGTCTAGCGGCGCGTGGACGAAGATCGAGGCCGTGATCCTGAAAAACGATCCCTGGTGCCGCGGCGTCGTGCTGCTCGGCCTGGAAGCCCCGCATGACGAGTTGGAGGCCGCCTTCGCAGCGACGGCCAAGGCGCCTATCGTCAAGGGTTTCGCGGTCGGCCGCACCATCTTCATCAATGCCGCCGAACAATGGCTTTCCGGGAAGATGTCGGACGACGAAGCGATTGCCGATATGGCATCGCGCTTCGAGCAACTGACCGAGGCATGGCTTGCCGCGCGCGGCCGTAAAGCAGCATAAGAAGGCACGGGCACAGGGACTGCGGAGGAAACCAATGAGCAAGACAATCCGCCTGACGATGGCGCAGGCGCTGACCCGTTTCCTGAGCAAACAGATGACCGAGATCGACGGCGCAAAGGTACCGATCTTCGGCGGCGTCTGGGCCATCTTCGGCCACGGCAATGTTGCCGGCATCGGCGAGGCGCTCTACCAGGTGCGCGACAAACTGCCGACCTTCCGCGCCCACAATGAACAGGCGATGGCGCATGCGGCGATCGCCTATGGCAAGGCCAATTTCCGCCGCCGCTTCATGGCCGCCACCTCATCGATCGGGCCCGGCGCGCTCAACATGGTGACGGCGGCGGCACTTGCGCATGTAAACAGGTTGCCTGTCCTGTTTCTGCCGGGTGACGTCTTCGCCAACCGCGTTCCCGATCCGGTGCTTCAGCAGGCCGAGGATTTTTCGGACGGCACGGCGACGGTCAATGACTGTTTTCGTCCGGTGTCGCGCTTTTTCGACCGCATCACGCGGCCGGAGCAGATCATCCCGGCGCTCAACCGCGCCATGGCCGTGCTGACCGACCCGGCCGAATGCGGGCCGGTGACCTTGTCGCTCTGCCAGGACGTGCAGGCCGAGGCCTATGACTATCCCGAGAGCTTCTTTGCCGAACGGGTCTGGCGCCAGCGCCGGCCGCGCCCGGACCGGGCTGAATTGGCGGCTGCGGTTGCAGCGCTGAAGAGCGCAAGCAAGCCGCTGGTGATCGCCGGCGGCGGCGTGCTCTATTCTCGGGCCTCGGACGAACTGGCGAAATTCGTTGAAGGCGCCGGCATTCCGGTCTGCGAAACGCAGGGCGGCAAATCCTCGCTGCCGGACGATCATCCGCTCAACATGGCGGCGATCGGCGTCACCGGCACGTCGGCCGCCAACCGGCTGGCGGAAGAGGCCGATGTCGTGCTCGCCATCGGCACGCGCCTGCAGGATTTCACCACCGGCTCCTGGGCGCTGTTCAAGAATTCGGGCAAGACCATCATCGGCTTGAATGTGCAGCCTTTCGATGCCGGCAAGCATCGGGCATCGCCGCTGGTCGCCGACGCGGCCGAAGGCTTGGCCGAACTCGGTGCCGCGCTGAAGGGTTGGAAGGCGCCATCCGCCTGGACCGACAATGCGGCAGCCGGCAAGAAGGAATGGCAGGCCGAAGCCGCCAAGGTGACGGCGTCGACCAATGCCGCCTACCCTTCCGACGCGCAGGTGATCGGCGCCGTGCAACGCGCCATGGGCTCCGGCGTGACGCTGCTCAACGCCGCCGGCGGGCTGCCGGGCGAATTGCACAAGCTTTGGCAGGCCGGCGCGCCCGGCTCCTACCACGCAGAATACGGCTTCTCGACCATGGGCTATGAGATTGCGGGCGGGCTCGGCACCAAGATGGCCAAGCCTGACGAAGAGGTCGTCGTCATGATCGGCGACGGCTCTTATCTGATGCTCAATTCCGAGATCGCCACCTCGGTGATGCTCGGCCTGAAGCTGACCATCGTGCTGCTCGACAACAGGGGTTTTGGCTGCATCAACCGGCTGCAGATGGCGACCGGCGGCGCCAACTTCAACAATCTCCTGAAGGACGCGCGCCACGAGGTGCTGCCCGACGTCGACTTTGCCGCGCACGCCGCGAGCATGGGGGCGATCGCCGAGAAGGTCTCGTCGATCGCAGGGCTGGAGACGGCGCTGGCTCAGGCGAAAGGCAACGACCGCACCACGGTGCTGGTCATCGACACCGATCCGCTGGTCTCCACCGATGCCGGCGGCCACTGGTGGGACGTGGCGGTGCCGGAAGTCTCCGAGCGCAGCCAAGTGAACGCGGCGCGCAAGGTCTATGACGAGAAGCGGCGGATGCAGAGCGTCGGCGATTGATCTCGGCGCTGCCCACCCCCTACCTCTCCTTGTGGGGAGGTCGGACCGAAGGTCCGGGTGGGGTCTGGCGCCGCACCCCCACCCCGCTGCTTCGCAGCGACCCTCCCCACAAGGGGGAGGGTGAACAAGAACCGGAGTGACGACTTGAAAGCCAAACTGGGCATGTCCCCCATCGCGTGGTGGAACGACGATCTTGCGGAACTCAGCGACGACGTGTCGTTGGAGGAGTGCCTACGCCAGTCGCGTTCGGCCGGCTTCACCGGCATGGAGATGGGACGGCGCTTTCCCAAGGACCCCAAGGTGATGCTGCCGATCCTGAAGGCGGCTGACGTCACACTGTGCGGCGGCTGGTTCTCGGGCACGCTGGTCGACGAGGAGATGAGCAAGAACAAGGATCGCATCCAGCCGATGATCGACCTGTTCAAGGCGGTCAACGCGCCTTGCATCGTCTATGGCGAGGTTGGCCGTTCGATCCAGGGCGACCGCTCGAAGCCGCTCGCCACCAAGCCGAAACTCTCGAGCGACGAGATGAAGGCCTATGCCAGGCGCCTGACCGAATTCGGCGAATGGTGCGCCGAGCAAGGCATGCCGCTTTCCTATCATCACCATATGGCGGCGGTGGTCGAGACCGAGGCGGAGCTCGACGCCTTCATGCGCCATTCCGGAGCGGGCATTCCGCTGCTGCTTGACGCTGGACATCTGGCCTTTGCCGGCGGCGATGTGCTGCGCGCCATCGACAATCACCACAAGCGCATCAGCCATGTGCATGTGAAGGATGTACGCATGGGCGTGATCGAGAAGCTCGACCGCACGAGGCAGTCCTTCCTCGATGCGGTGGCTCTCGGCGCCTTCACCGTGCCGGGCGACGGCTCGCTGGATTTCGGCGCCATCGTGCAGCGTTTCGCCGACCACGGCTATGAAGGCTGGTTCGTGGTCGAGGCCGAACAGGACCCGAAGAAGAACCCGCCGCTCAAGATGGCGCAGGTGGGCCACAAGGAGTTGATGCGGGTGATGACGGCGGCCGGCTACACGGTCGAGACCCAGGGCTTCCCCGATGTCTGATCGGGTTCTCGCCAGGCCGGGCTTGCTGTAGGTTGCCGCGATGAAAGATTCCGAGCACCCCTTCTTCCGGCCCCTATGGCGGCGTGTCGCCGTCGTCGCGGTCTGCGTCATCTGGTCGATCATCGAATTCGCGAGCGGCACGCCGTTCTGGGGCGTGATCGCGCTGGGCTTCGCCGGCTATGGCGTCTGGCAGTTTTTTTATCTCTACAAGCCGGCCGACGAGAACAAGGCGCCCGCCGAAGTCGAACCGAAGGAGTAACCGGATGTCGAAGCTGCTGGTCAAAGCCGACAAGGGCCATGGCCGTGTCGCGCATGTCACGCCGCAAAGCGCCGGATGGACCTATGTCGGGTTCGACCTGCACCGGCTGGAACCGGGCGAAACGGCTTCGGGAACAACGGACGATCGCGAAGTCTGCCTGGTGTTCGTCACCGGCAAGGGCACGGTCACGGCCGGCGGCAAGGATCTCGGCCTGCTTGGCCAGCGCATGTCGCCCTTCGAAGGCAAACCATGGTCGGTCTATGTGCCGCAGGGATCGGACTGGTCGGTGACGGCTGATAGCGGACTGGAACTGGCGGTCTGCTCGGCGCCGGGATTGAGCGGCGGCCTGCCGGTTCGCGTCATCGGGCCTGACGACCTCGGCCAGGAGGTGCGCGGCAAGGGCACCAATACGCGCTACGTCACCAACATCCTGCCCGAGGGCAAGCCGGCCGATTCGCTGCTGGTGGTCGAGGTCATCACGCCCGGCGGCCATACGTCGAGCTATCCGCCGCACAAGCACGACCAGGACAATCTGCCTAACGAATCCTATCTCGAGGAAACCTATTATCACCGCCTCAACCCGCCGCAGGGCTTTGCTTTCCAGCGGGTCTATACCGACGCCGACAAGGACGGCTCCCGCGCGCTGGACGAGGCGATGGCGATCGAGGACGGCGACGTCGTGCTGGTGCCCAAGGGCTATCACCCCTGCGCGGCTTGCCATGGCTACGACCTCTACTATCTCAACGTCATGGCCGGCCCGAAGCGGACGTGGAAATTCCACAATGCGCCCGAGCACGAATGGCTGATGAAGGCCTGACCGTTGCGCGTTCACGGCTGAACCTGTTGGTCCAGATCAGAAAAATCGTCGGCTAAGGACCGGCGGGGTCGATTTGCCTTCGAAAACCCTTCAAAGCTTCGTCAATCCGTCATGGAAATCACCTATGGCAACGGGCTGACGAGGATTTTCGATGCGCTACGCCATCTACTTCACCCCCCAACAGGACGAAAAATTGGCGCGGATCGCCGCCAACTGGCTGGGCCGTGACCCGTTCGGCGCCGCGACGCGACCGGTGGAGGCGGTGGGCGATTTGTCGGCGGCGGAAGTCGCCTTCCACACCGCATCGGCACGGCGCTATGGTTTTCACGCAACGCTGAAAGCCCCTTTCCGGTTAGCGGCCAACGAAACCGAAGCCTCGTTGCGCGCAGCGCTCGACGCCTTTGCCGAGGCGACGCCCGTTGTGATGATCCCGCGTCTCGTCGTCAGCCAGATCGACGGTTTCTTCGCACTGGTGCCGGAGGCGCCATTGCCTCCGCTCAATCGCTTCGCCGATGACGTGGTGCGCGATTTCGACCGCTTTCGCGCGCCGTTGACGGAGGCCGAGATCGAGCGGCGCAGCCCGGACTCGCTGAAGCCGGGCGAATTCCGCAATCTCTGCCAATGGGGCTATCCTTACGTCTTCGAGAGCTTCCGCTTTCACATGACGCTGTCCGGCAGGGCCGGGCCACAGGAAAGCCTTCGTCTTCGCCTGGCAATCGAGGGCCTGTTCGCCGAGGTGCTGCGCCAGCCGGTTCCGGTGGACGCGCTGACGTTGTTCATCGAGCCCGAACCCGGCGCCCCGTTCATGGTGCTTTCCCAGCACGCGCTCGGGCGCCGTCCGGCCAGAAAAACCGCCTGAAGCAACAAGCCGTAAAGGCGAGAAAAAACCAAGGACTGCCTGAAATGACCGCCGAGACCATTCTGAGCAACGCCCGCATCGTTCTTGCCGACGAGATCATCGAGGGCTCGCTCGTGATGCGTGACGGTCTGATCGCCGACATATCCTCCGGCGCCGTGCGAGCCGGCGAGGACATGGCTGGCGACTTCATCATTCCGGGGCTGGTCGAGCTTCACACCGATCATCTCGAAGGCCATTATGCGCCGCGGCCGAAGGTGCGGTGGAACCCGATCGCCGCCGTGCTCGCCCATGACGCGCAAGTGGCGACCGCCGGCATTACCACCGTGCTCGACGCCTTGCGTGTCGGCATGGACGAGGATGCCGATCTCAACGCCACCGATATCCGCAAGCTCGCCGACGCGATCGAGGACAGCGTGCGGATGGATCGATTGCGGGCCGACCATTTCATCCATCTGCGCTGCGAGGTCTCGGCGCCGGATTGCCTCAGGGCCTTCGCCAATTTCGAGACCGACGAACGGGTGAAGCTCGCCTCGCTGATGGACCATGCGCCGGGCCAGCGCCAGTTCGTCAACCTCGAAACCTATGCCTACTACTATCAACGCAAGCTGAAGCTGACCGATCGCGATTTCCAGAAATTCTGCGAGAAGCGGATGGGCGAATCGGCACGGAATTCGGCCCCGAACCGCGTCTTCATCGCCGCCGCCTGCCACGAGCGCGGCATCGTGCTTGCGAGCCATGACGATGCGACGACGGGCCATGTCGACGAAGCCATCGAGCAAGGCGTGCGCGTTGCCGAATTCCCAACCACCGAGGAAGCCGCCAGGGCTTCGAAGGATGCAGGGCTCGGCGTGCTGATGGGCGCGCCCAATGTCATGCGGGGCGCCTCGCATTCGGGCAACGTCTCGGCGCGCACGCTGGCCAGCGACGGCCTGCTCGACATATTGTCGTCCGACTACATCCCCTTCAGCCTGATCCAGTCCGCCTTCTTTCTCGGCGACGTCGTCGATAGCATTTCCCTGCCGCAGGCGGTGGCAATGGTGTCCAAGAACCCGGCCGAGGCCGTCGGTCTTTCCGATCGCGGCGTCATCGAAGAGGGCCGCCGGGCCGACCTGGTGCGCGTGCGCCTCGACGACCACGTTCCGGTGGTGCGCACGGTCTGGCGGCAGGGGCGGCGGGTCGCGTGATGGCTTCGGCATTGATCGAGCGTGAACTGTCGGCCGAGGCGTTTCCGATACGCGACGGCGTCTTCGTTGCCGTGGTGGGCCCGAGCGGCGCCGGCAAGGATACGATCATCGGCCATGCCAAGGCGCTTTTCGCCGACGAGCCGCGGCTGGAGTTCGTGCGCCGCGTCATCACCAGACCGAGCGACACGGCAAGCGAGGATCACGACACGCTGGCGGATGCCGCCTTCATCGAAGCCGAAGCCGACGGCGCCTTCGCCGTCTCCTGGGAGGCGCACGGCCTGCGCTACGGCCTGCCGGCCGAGGTCGATTGGGCAGTGGCCAACGGCCATGTCGCTGTCGCCAACGTATCGCGCGCGATCATCCCTGCCTTGCGAAAGCGCTATGCCAATCTGGTCATCGTCGAGATCACCGCTTCGCCCGATGTGCTGGCCGGGCGGCTGGCGATGCGTGGCCGCGAGTCGCGCGGGGAGGTTCTGGCACGCCTGGCGCGCAGCGCCCCTGTGACGCTCTCCGGACCCGGCGTCACCTCGATCGACAATAGCGGTTCGCGCGAAGCGGCAGGCGAGCGCTTTGCCGAGGTGCTGCGCAAGGCGATGGCGTTCTCCGACATGTCGGGGCTGATCGACTAAAGGTGTTGATGGTCAGGTGGCGCTCGCCTGACCTGAACATCGAAACACCTTCCTTTTATGCCGCGTGCCGGTCGTGATCGGCACGACGCGTGCTGGCCGACGGCGTTGCCGAAGGTTGTGTCGGCGCGTCCAGAACCGCGACGTGATGGCGGTACACCATTTCCCAGCCTTTCCAGCCGGTAAACAGCAGGATGCAGACAACGATCAATGAAAGCAGCACTCCCCATGGGCGAACTGCCGCTTCGGCGCCTTGGCTGTAGCGAAGATAGAAATTGATCAGCGCCAGAACGACGGCGGTCAAATTGCCGACCATGTGGTACCAGGCGTCCGTCAGGGCGCGGATGCGCGGCTCGCTCAGGAAATCGATAAAGCCGGCAATCGCCGCCAGGAGAGCCATGACGATGGCTGCTCCAATCAGCCACATCGACGCGCGTGCCCAAAAGGCGTCGGCAGTCCCCCAGAACATCAAATCGGTGAGAAACGCGCCGACAAGGAACGCGACAGGAAAGGGAATGAGCATCGGATGGATGGGATGACCTCCCACCTTGGCGGTGCTTAGCGGATTCGCGGCCATGACAATGCCTCCGAATAGAAAAGCTTTGAACAACGCCCAGATAAGGGTTTCGTTCCAATCCGGATGGAAGCTCGCAAGACCGTTTTCGCGATGCCGCCCCCCTTTTGCACTCAAGTCACTTGGGGCCGCACAGATACGGCCGACAACAGATCGAGCGGAATTGCGGGGCGGGCGAGATAGAGCGGCGTTATCTTTCGACGGCCACGGCGGACGGCGGCTTTTTGCCCCTGACTATTCCGCCGCTGCCCCGGCGATGCTCTTGCGGCTGGCGTCGACCATGCGCCGCCGCGCGCGGAACACGCCCCACTGCTGGTCGATCAGCACGCCGATGAGGATGACGCCGCCCATCACCGCGAAGTTGAGCGAGGACGGGATGCCGAGCAGATTGACGAGGTTCTGCAGCTCCTGCAGCAGCACGGTGCCGAGGATGACGCCGATCAGCGAGCCCTCGCCGCCGCGCAGCGAGAAGCCGCCGAGCACGGCCGCGGCAATGGCGTAAAGCTCGTAGAACTGGCCGTGGCTGGCCGGCGAGATGGATCGCGTGTACATGGCGAAATAGATCGCCGACAGCGCCGTCAGTACCCCGCAGATGACGTAGGCGGCCATGACGACACGCCCGGTGCGGATGCCGGAATATTTCGCCGCCTCCTCGTTCTTGCCGATGGCGTAGAGATAGCGGCCGAACACCGAGCGGTGCAGCACCACCCACATGACGATGGCGATGACGATCAGGGCGAAGAAGGAGTTCGGCACGCCCCAGGAGCGGCCGGCGGTCAAGAATTCGAGCTCCGGGAAATTCTGGCCGAAGGCGAAGCCGGCGGTGCCGTCGGCGGTGTAGAAGCGGGCGACGCCGCGATAGATCAAAAGGCCGCACAAGGTCACCACGAAGGGCTGCAATTTGAGCCGCGTGATCAGCCAGCCATGCGCCAGGCCGATGATGGCACCGAGCACCAGGATGAGTACGAAAGCCAGCGGCCATTCCATGCCGCGCACGGCGATGAAGTCGATGAACAGCGTTCCCAGCAGCGCCACCAGCGAGCCGACCGACAATTCGATGCCGCCGGTGATGATGACGAAGGCCTGGCCGATCGACAGGATGCCGAACAGTCCGATCAGGTTCGAGGTGTTGGCGAGATTGATCGGCAGCAGGAAGCGCGGATTGATGATGGCGACGATGGCGCCGACCACCAGGATCAGGATCAGCAGGCCGAGATCTTTCTTGCTCATCATCTTCTCCCCAATGCCGGCCCGAGCGCTTCCGCGGCGCGGCGGCAGAATTATTTCGGCTGCTTGCCTACCGCCAGCAGCAGCACGTTTTCCTGGCTGAACTGGTCCTTGTCCAGAATGCCCGAGATCTGGCCCTCATGCATGACGGCGATGCGGTCGGACACGCCGATCACCTCCTCCATGTCGCTGGAGATCATCAGCACGGCGACGCCGGCGTCGGCCAGCGCACGCATCAGCCCGTAGATCTCCGCCTTGGCGCCGATGTCGATGCCGCGCGTCGGCTCATCGAGGATCATCACCTTGGGGTTCATCGCCAGCCATTTGGCCAGCACGACCTTCTGCTGGTTGCCGCCCGACAGCGTGCCGGTGCGCGTCTGCACCGAGGGCGCCTTGATGCCGAGATCTTTTTTCTGCTTCTCGGCGGTTGCCGTTTCGGCGCTGGTCGACACCAAGGAGCGCTTGGCATGCGCCGGCAGGTTGGGCAGCGAAATGTTCTGGGCGATCGAAAGGTCGAGCAGGATGCCGGTCAGCTTGCGGTCCTCCGGCACCAGGAAGATGCCGTGCGCGACGGCATCGGCCGCCGAGCCCAGGGAGAGCGGCTTGCCGGCGAGCTCGAGCGTGCCGCCGAGGCTGCTTTCGATGCCGAAGAACACCCGCGCCAGCTCGGTGCGGCCGGAACCGACAAGGCCGGCAAGGCCGAGGATTTCACCGCGCCTGACGTCGAGATCTACCGGCCGGCCTGGATAGGTCGGGGTACGGATGGCCTTGGCCGACAGGGCGACGGCGCCGGGGGCGCGGGCCGCCTCGGAAGCCTTCTCGCGCTCCTTCAGCATGCGGCCGATCATCAGCTTGACCATCTGGTCGTGGTTGATGTCGCGCTTGGGCAAGGTGCCGGCCAGCATGCCGTCGCGCAGCACGATGACGCGGTCGGCGACGCGCTCGACCTCGTGCAGGCGATGCGAAATGAAGATGACGCTGATGCCGTCCGCCTTCAGCGCCTTGATGACGTCGAGCAATTTGTCGGTCTCGGCGATCGGCAGGCTCGACGTCGGTTCGTCGAGGATGACCAGCCTTGCCTTGATCGACAGCGCCTTGGCGATCTCGACCATCTGCTGCTGGGCGAGCGACAGTTCCGCGACAGGCGTGTCGGCGGAGAAATTGGCGCCGACGCGCTTCAGGAGCGGCGCCACCATGGCCCGCAGCCTGGCGCGGTCGACGAGCCTGAGCGGCCCGGCGCGCAGCGGTTCGCGGCCGAAGAAGATGTTGGCAGCGACGTCGAGATTCTCGAACAGGTTGAGTTCCTGGTGGACGAAGGCGATGCCGGAGCCAAGGCTGCCCTCGACGCTCAGGCCGTCATGGGCGGTGCCGTCGACGGTGACGGTGCCGCTGTCCGGCCGCGTCACGCCGCCGAGGATCTTCATCAAGGTGGATTTGCCGGCGCCGTTCTCGCCGACGAGACCGATGACCTCGCCCGGCCTGACCTCCATCGAGAAGCCATCGAGCGCGACGACGCCCGGATAGGTCTTGCGCACGTTCTCGAGACTGAGGAACGGGGTGGTCGCGGCGATGGATGTGTCGGAATAATTCATCATGCCTGACAGCGTTGGCGGGCCGACCTCTTGGCAGACTGACTGGCCTCGAAGGGTTCGTCAATGCGAGAGCAGCCGGCTCAAGCGACGTTGAGCCGGCTGAACTGCCTTCGGTCTTAGTTTCCAGCCATCGCCTTCAGATTGGCGGCGTAGGCGTCGACGTCATCCTTGCCGATGATCTTGGTCGGGATGATGATGAGGCCGTCGGCCGGGATGCCCGACTTGTCGCCCTTGAGATAGGATGCCATCAGCTTCATGCCCTGATAGGCCCACTCGAAGGGCTGCTGCACGACGGTGGCGGCAATGGTGCCTTCCTTGACGCCGCCCAGGGTGATCGGATCGTCATCGAAGCCGACGACGGTGATCGAGCCGAGCTTGCCGGCATCGCGCAGCGCTTCATAGATGCGCGGCGTGTTGTAGGAGTAGAAGCCGACCATGCAGGTGACGTCGGGGCTGGCGACCAGCGCGTCCTCGACATTCTTCTTGGCGCGGGCCTGGTCGATGTCGTCGCCGCGCACGTCGACGAGCTCGATCTTGGTGCCGGCCAGGCCATCCTTCATGCCCTGGATGCGCTCCTTGGCATTGTCGGCGCCGAGCAGGCCGACGAAGCCGAGGCACTTGCCGCCGTCCGGCATCGCCTTCTTGGCGATTTCGGCCGCCTGCTTGCCGGCATCGACATTGGACGAGCCGATATAGGCGACGCGCTTGGTCTGCGGAGCGTCGCTGTCGGTGGTGAACAGCGCCGTTTCCGAGGCGATCTTGTTCAGCCCGTCGGTCGAGGTCTTGGGATCGACGGCCGAAACCATGATGCCCTTGACGCCGGCGGTGACCAGATCGTCCATCAGCCGCTGCTGGATGGCGACCGAGGACTGCTCGGGATATTTCAGCTCGAGATTGTAGTCGGGCAGTTCGCCCTGCGCCTTCTTGACGCCGGCTTCGGCCGCCTTCCAGAAGTCGGAAGCGCCGTTGACGACGAAGGCCAGCGTCGGCTTGTCGTCGGCGCGCGCGATCGTGCTCGCCGTCAGGCCAAGCAGCAGCGCCGCGGTGGCCACGGATGCATTGCGTATCAAGGATTTCATGTTCAACCTCCCGTTTTGGCCGGTCGTCGGACCGGCCGATCCTGCACTTGTCTGATTTGCCGTTCGCGGCTTGGACGCCCTCCTCCTCAAGGGTTCCCGGCACTGAAGATGGCGTCGTTCCAGCCACGGCGACGGACTTTAGAGACTCATCCCCCGTTCGTAAATAGTCCGATTTGTCTGACATATCACATGTCCGCGACAAGGCTTCGCGGGGGTACTATCCGCTTGCCATCGGGCCATTCGCATGCACCGCGCCCCAGGGAAAACGGACGCGACGGACCGACGTTACAGCGCATTTTCGTATTAGTAAACGGTATTAGTTGCGTTCGATGGCGACCACGCCGGCGGCGACGCCGTTGGGTTTGCCTGAAACGCAATGGCTTGGGGCAAACGGGGTAATCGGCTCATATGCTGTGATTTGAGCTGCCCGGAGCCGGCTAGCCAGTAGACCCGTCGTCCGCTAATAGGTATAAGTTAGCCGATATTTCTATAAACCGGCGCGGCCTTGATGGTCGCCGGGCAGGCCGGACAGGCTGGGGAACACGAACAGCATGAGCGAGACCACCGATATCGCGACGGCAAGGCGCCGCAAGGCGCCGGTGAAGCCCAAGGGCCGGGTCACCATGACCGACATTGCGCGCGCCGCCGGCTGCTCGCAGGCGACTGTTTCCTTCGTGCTCAACAATTCGCCTGGCATAAAACTGTCGCGGCAGACGCGCGAGCGGGTGATCGAGGCGGCGCGCGCGCTGGGCTATAGTGCGCCGGCCTTTTCGGCACTGAAGGCGCCGGCCAGCGCCTTCGACGGGCTGGACGGGGTGATCGGCTTCGCCGTCGACCAGCTCGCCACCAGCCCGGAAGCCGTCGTCGCCATCGAGGGCGCGCGCCAGGCCTCGTGGAACGCCGGCAACGTGCTTCTGGTGGCGCAGACCATGGGCGACGCCGTGATGGAGCCGCGCGCCATAGAGGCGCTGACCAGGCGGGGCATTTCGGCGCTGATCTACATGACCATCTTCACCCGCGAGATCACGGCGCCCGACTTCCTCTACAGCCTCGACATCCCGGTGATCCTGCTCAACTGCTACACGTCGGATTACGCCTTCCCCGCCGTGGTGCCCTCCGAGATCGCCGGCGGCCAGAGCTCCACCCGGCACTTGATCAGCCACGGCCACCGCCGCATCGCCACCATCACCGGCGAGCCCTGGATGCAGGCGGCACAGGACCGCCTGAAAGGCTACCGCCGCGCTCTTGCCACTGCCGACATCCCTTTCGATCCCGAACTGGTGGTCGAGGGCGACTGGTCGGCAAGTGCCGGCTATGCCGCGACCGTCAAGCTCCTGGCGCTGAAGGACCGCCCGACCGCCATCTTCTGCCAGAACGACCGCACCGCGATCGGCTGCTACGAAGCGCTGAAGGAAGCCGGCCTGCACATCCCGCAGGACATCTCCGTGGTCGGCTACGACGACGAGGAAATCGCCAGGCATCTGTTCCCGCCGCTGACCACCTCGATCCTGCCGCATATGGCGATGGGCCAATGGGCGATCGAACAGCTCGAAGCGCCAGCGACGGTGGGACGGGGGCGCTATCCCATCACCAAGCTGGAATGTCCGCTGGTGGAGAGGGAGAGCGTGCGGGCCGTGGCAGGCTGACCGACCCGGCCGACAAGGCAAGCATTTGGGCGATGAAAACCGGCGCCGCGAGCGCCGGCAGGCCACGGACTTTCCCGTCGGACTTTCCCGCTGCCGGGGCCAGCCAGGCATGCCCTTTCAATTGGCACAGCAAGCGGTCGGGCCGCCGGCCCCGAGGCCGCGAAGGCGTGAAAAATGCCGGCCAGCGACGCCGCGAGAGCCCGATTGCGCCAAGATTCGAGGACATTTGTTCCAAGCGCGGCGTGTTGGTTGAACAGATTGGGTTGCAGGCATAGCCTTGCGTCGTCCACCGGGGCTCGCCTCGAGCTTGCGGGGGCAACAGGCGGCGGATCGCGGCGTGCCGCTGATCGAGGAGACGAACATGCAGCTCGAACAATCCCTTGCCGGCATGCGCCGGCGCGACCTTCTCAAAATAATCGGCATTACGGCGGGCAGCGCCGCAATGTACCAGGCCATGACCAGCATGGGGCTGGCGGCAGAGTCCGATTACAAGGGACCGATCAAGCTCGAAGGCGACCCGAAGGGCGCTTCGGTGCTCGTCCTGGGCGCCGGCCTGGCCGGCATGCTGGCGGCCCTGGAACTGCGCCAGGCCGGCTACAAGGTGAAGATCCTCGAATACAATGCCCGCGCCGGCGGCCGCAACTGGACGATACGCGGCGGCGACACCGTTACCGAACTTGGCGGCTACACGCAGAAATGCGAGTTCGACGAGGGGCTCTACCTCAATCCCGGCCCCTGGCGCATCCCTTACCATCACAACGGGCTGTTGGCCTACTGCCGGAGGCTCGGGGTGACGCTGGAGCCGTTCCAGCAGACCAACCACAACGCCCTGCTGCACTCGACGGAGGCCTTCGGCGGCAAGCCCAAGCGGGTGCGCGAGATCGAGACCGACTTCAAGGGCCACACTTCGGAGTTGCTGGCCAAGGTGGCCAAGAAGGGCCAGCTGGAGGGGCTCGTCTCCAAGGAGGACCAGGAGGTGCTGCTCGAGGCGCTGCAGTCCTGGGGCGCGCTGGACAAGGACTACAGCTACAAATCCAGCCTCGCGACCGCCGAATTCCGCGGCTACGAGAAGGAGCCGGGCGGCGGCATCGGCGCCGAGCCGGCCGCGGGTCAGATCATCGGCGCGTCCGACGTATTGAATTCGCGCCTGTGGGGCAGCCTCGCCAACTTCTCGCTCTACGAATTCCAGACCACCATGTTCCAGCCGGTCGGCGGCATGGGCAGGATCGGCGAAGCCTTCGCCAAGCAGGTCGGCGACCTCATCACCTACAATGCCAAGGTCACCAAGATCGCCCAGAACGACAAGGGCGTGACGGTGACCTATGAGGACGCGAAAAACCCCGGAACCGCCCAGGAAGCCAGCGCCGACTGGTGCGTGTGCACCATTCCGCTCACCATCCTCAGCCAGATCGAAATCCAGGTCGGCGGCGCCATGCAGGCGGCGATCGGGGCGGTGCCCTATGCGTCCTCGGTCAAGGTCGGCCTGCAGATGAAGCGCCGTTTCTGGGAGGAGGACGAATCGATCTTCGGCGGGGTCAGCTACACCAACCTGCCGATCTCGCAGATCTCCTACCCCAGCACCGGCTTCAACGCCGGCGGCAAGGGCGTGCTGCTCGGCTGCTACACATGGAACGGACCGAACTCCTACGAATTCACCGCCATGACCCCGCAGGAGCGCGTGCAGAAGGCGGTGGAATACGGCGCGCAGCTCCACCCGCAATACAAACAGGAGTTCGAGACCGGCGTTTCCTGGGCATGGCACCGCTCGCCCTTCACGCTTGGCTGCGCGGGCGACTGGACCGAGGAGGCGCGCAAGGAGCACTACGACAACCTGTGCCAGATCGACGGCCGCATCGTGCTGGCCGGCGAGCATGCCTCCTACATTCCCGCCTGGCAGGAGGGCGCGATCCTGTCCTCGCTCAACGCCATCACCCGCCTGCACCAGCGCGTCATGCAGGGATGAGGTCATGCCGATCCCTTCGTTCACCCCGTATCCCGCGAGGCATCCCATCATGAGCAGCTCCTTCAAAAGACCCTGCGGTCTCATCGCCGCCATGGCCGTCGCCGTGGCGTTCACGGCCCCCGGCGCGTTCGCCGATTCGGCCGGCGTCACATTCAGCCAGGGCGATACTTTCACCGAAAAGGACGGCGCGGCGCTCTATGCCAATGTCTGCGCCGCCTGCCACCTGGACAAAGGGCAAGGCGCGGTCGGCGCCGGCCACTATCCGGCGCTGGCCAAGAACAAGAATCTGGAGACCGGCGGCTATCCCGTAAGCCTCGTCCTGCACGGGCAAAACGGCATGCCGCCGGTGGGGCAGATGATGAGCGACGACCAGGTCGCGGCCGTGGTCAACTATGTCAGGACGCATTTCGGCAACGACTACAAGGATGCCGTGACGGCGCAGGACGTAAAGGATGTCCGCTGATTGACGGATGTCGCCCGCTCATGCGGCAACGCAAACGGCGGCGGGCATTCCGGCGCTCGCCGCCCTCTCGAACAGAAGGAAACGGGTCATGAAACCATCGATCGGGAAATCATGGATCGGGGCCGCCGTGCTGGCGGCGGGAATGCTGGCCGCCGGCGCGGCCTTGGCCGACGACGTCGTTCGCCACAAGATTCCGAATTCGGATTTTCCGATCCTGCGCGCCGTCGAGGTGCCGGCCGGCAAAACCACGGTCTATCTCAGCGGCGCCGTGCCGTCCGTTATCGACGAGAAGGCCGACAAGGCAACAGTTGCCGCCTATGGCGACACCGAAGCCCAGACCCGCTCGGTGCTGAAGTCGATCGACAAGACGCTGGCCGATCTCGGCCTGAAAATGGGCGACGTCGTCAAGATGCAGGTCTTCCTGGTCGGCGATCCCGCCAAGGGCGGCAAGATGGATTTTGCCGGCTTCATGAAAGGCTACACGAAATTCTTCGGCACCAAGGACCAGCCGAACCTGCCGACGCGTTCGGTGGTGCAGGTCGCGGGCCTTGCCGGCCCCGGCTTCCTGGTCGAAATCGAAGTGACCGCCGTGCGGCCCTGAAGCCGGGGCGTTCGGCCAGTCTTGCGCCAGGATGCCGAACGGGCTGGCGAGGCGCGGATCCGGCGGGCCGGGAATCGTACGGTTGAAGTGACCTTCAGGCACCCACCGAAAGACGGAGCTGGGCGACGTTGACCCGCCAGCGAGGGCTAAACCGCGCGGAGCCCACGCCCAGGCACTAGCCATTCGTCGAAGGCAGGTCGCGCGACCGCGGACGGAAAACCGCCTCACACCTTTCCCGGAATTGCCCTAGCCTCGCCTCTTCAGCGCAGGGAGAGCGAGATGACCTCAAGTTTCACCGTTCATGACGCCAGCGGATATGAGCAGCTCATGGGCCGCTGGAGCCGCAAGCTCGCGCCCAAATTCATCGACTTCGCCGGGCTTGCCAGTGGCGAAAAGATCCTCGACGTCGGCTGCGGCACCGGCAGCCTGACGTTCGAGCTGGCGAAATCCGCCGAGCTCGCGGCAATCGCGGCAATCGACTTTTCGCCTGTCTTCGTCGAGGCGGCAAAGCGGCGCAACACCGACCCGCGCATCGAAATCCAGCAAGCCGACGCCACCGCCTTGCCGTTCGCCGACGATGGTTTCGACCGCGCGCTTGCGCTGCTCGTGCTCCACTTCGTGCCGGAGGCCGGCAAGGCGGTGGGCGAGATGCGCCGCGTGGTGCGGCCGGGCGGCGTGGTGGCGGCCGTCGTGTGGGATCATCTCGGCGGTATGCCCGGCATGCGCATGATGATCGACACGGTGGCCGCGCTCAGCGAAGGCGGACGCCAGATGCGCAGCCGCTATTGCTTCCAGCCGATGATGCAGCCGGGCGAAATGAAGCGGACTTTTGTCGAGCAGGACCTGGCCGATGTGACCGAGACCGAGCTGATGATCCGCATGGACTACCGGGACTTCGACGACTATTGGGCGCCGATAGCGGCCGGCGAAGGCCCGCTCGGCAAATACATGATGACGCTCGATCCAGCCGAGCGGACGCGCAGCGAGGCCGCCGTCCGCGATGCCTACGAGGCCGGCCGGCCGGATGGCGCGCGGTCGTTTGCGAATGTTGCCTGGGCTTGCAGGGGCGTGGTGCGGTAAGGGCGCCGAAGAACCGCCCATCCGCCATCTGCCGCCCAGGCCGGTCTCCATGAAGACGCACCGGCGCTATTGCGGCAGACCGGCGGCCTGCAGCGCGTCGCCGAGGCATTGCGCGAGCGCCGGGGCGCAATGCACGGCCGCGAACTGCCGGCCGTAGCGAAACGTCGGATGCAGCTCACGCACCCGCGCCGCTGCCGCCATCGCCTCGTCCAGCCGGCCGAGCTTGGCCAAGGCGGCGGCCAGTTGCACATAGGTGATGCTGTGGGCGGGATTGGCCTGCACCGACCTGTATGCGGCACGGCAGGCCTCGTCATAGCGGCCGCGCAGCAGATGGCTCATCGCCTGCGCGTCGAAGGCGGCGAAGGCCCAGGGGTCGAAGGGGCTGAGCCGCATCCCGCGCTCGCTCCACGCGATGGCCTGCTCCGCTTCGCCGCTCCAGCCGAGGATGACGCTGCCCAGAATGTAGGTCAGGGCGGATGACGGGCTGACGGCAAGCGCGGCTTCCAGGGCGGTGAAGGCGGCCTTGCGGTCATGTCCATCCATGCCGATCGAAAACCCCGCAAGGGTAAGCGCGGCCGCGTCGTCCTGTCCGTGCAGGATGGCCAGCCGGGCATGGCGTACCGAAGCCTCGCGATCGGCTTCCTGCAAGCCGGCGCGAAGGAACAGGCAATGATGGCACATGGCGGCATTGCCGTGGGCAAGCGCATAGGTCGGCTCGAGTTCGATGGCGCGTTCGAGCAGCACGAGCGCCTGCGCCACCCGTTCGGGCATGCCGGAATCCACGTCCGGCTGGGCGCGCAGCACGAGGTCGTAGGCATCGAGACTGTCGGGGCGCTTGCGCCTCACCCTCTCGATTTCGACGCGCCGCAGGCTGGGCGCGATCGCGCCGACGGCCGCCAGCGCGATCTCATCCTGGAGCGCGAAAATATCGGCGGAGGCGCGGTCGAAGCGCTCGGCCCATATGTGGGCGCCGGTCGAGGTGTCGATCATCTGGCCGGTCACGCGCACGCTGCCGCCGGCCCTGCGCACGCTGCCTTCGAGCACATAGTGGACGCCGAGCTCGCGGCCGACCTGCTTCACGTCCACCGCGCGCCCCTTATAGGTGAAGGAGGAGTTGCGCGCGATGACGAACAGCCAGTTGATGCGCGCCAGGCCGGTGATGATGTCGTCGACGATGCCGTCGGCGAAATAATCCTGTTCGGGATCACCGCTGAGGTTCGAGAACGGCAGAACCGCGATCGAAGGCTTTCCGGGCCATGTCAGCGTTGCCGCCTCGGGGCCCAGGCCACCGATCGCGACCTCGGGCCCGACATAGCGATAGCCGTGCCGCGGCAGCGTCTCGATCCAGCTTCCGCCGCCGGCCGCGCTCTCCAGCATGCGCCTGGCCGCCGCGATCTGCACCGTCAGATTGCTGTCCTCGATCGCTTGGCCCGGCCATGCGGCGTCGATCAGCGCCTGCTTGGGAACCGGCTTGCCCGTGCGTTCGACAAGCAGCGCCAGCAGCGCGACGGCCCGTTGGCCGAGCGGCGTCGGCTGGTCGCCGTGGAACAGGATCCCGGCTTCGCCGTCGATGCGAAAGGGGCCAAAGGCGAGGCTCGTTGCCATTCCCGAAGGAGATACCGTTTGCAATCTTTTCGCAATGATTTCGCAACGGCTTCACGACTGGCCGGCCGGGTAGAGGCATCCTGTGCCGGTGGCTGCGGGAAAAAGCAGCGAACCGATGGAGGATCAAATGAGCGCCGCCCCTGTCATCCGGATGCCCGACGAGAACAAGGGGGTCATGCTGCGTGGCCAGCCGATGGTGTTTCTCGTCACCGGCGAGGATACCAGGCACACGAGCATGTTCGACTGGACCATACCGGCCGGCTTCGCCACCGGCCTGCATGTCCATCGCGTGCAGGAAGAAACCTTCTATGTGCTTGACGGCGAATGTGTCTGGCACGTCGGGGCGGAGGTGATCCGGGCGACCCCGGGCACCTTCCTGTTCATTCCGCCCGGCGTGCGGCACAACATCACCAATGTCGGCGAAAAACCGGCCCGCGTGCTGATGACCGTCTCGCCGCCCGGGCATGAGCACTATTTCGAAGACCTTGCCAGGCTCGCCGCAAAAGGCTCCCCGGATCCGAAGGCGCTCACCGAACTGCGGAACCGCTACGATACCGACCAGCTCTCCACGTTGACGACGAGTGCCTAGGCGCAGTTGGTACATAGGCGTGATCGGCATGCTTCCGGCGTAACGGCGGCCTTCGGTGCCTCGGATGCCTGGACACAGCAAAGATCATCGCTGCGGCCGAGAGCCGGCCGTCCGACGCGGAGAATCCTGCACCTGGATAAAAGCGCCCAATGGTCTAAGTTGTGCCCGGAGGCTCCCGACGTCTTTTCGCAAAAGGTTCCCGAATGACACTTGGCGGACCGCGCCCGACCTGGCTTACTTTCGACTGCTACGGCACGCTGATCCAGTGGGATGAAGGGCTGATGACCGCGATGGAGACGATCCTGTCGCGCAAGGGCCGCAGGATCGAGGCGCAGACATTCATCCCGGTCTACGACCGGCACGAACACCAGCTCGAGCATACCAAGCCGCACCTCTCCTTCGCCGAGGTGACCGCCAAAGCGCTGCATCTGGCGATGCAGGACTTTTCGCTGGAAGCGGAAGCCGGCGACGCCGAACTGCTGACATCCTCGATCGGCCGCATGCCGCCCTTCCCGGAGGTCGTCGCGACGCTGCAAAGGCTGAAGCAAGCCGGCTTCAGGCTGGCGATCATCTCCAACACCGACGACGCCATCATCGCCGGCAATGTCGCGCAGCTGGGCGGCGCCATCGACCGGGTCATCACGGCGCAACAGGCGCAGGCCTACAAGCCGTCGCGACGGATCTTCGAACACGCCTGGCGCACCCTTGGCGTGACCAGGGATTTGGTCCACATCTGCGCCAGCCCGCATCTCGACCTGACCGCCGCCCGCGACCTGCGCTTTCGCGCGGTCTGGGTCGATCGCGGGACGGGACGGCGGCCGCCGGCGGATTATGAGCCGGACGCGGTGGCGCATGGGCTGGACGATGTGCCGGGGTTTTTCGAGGAGGCTGGGTGGATTTAGGATATCGGAGGGTCGGGCGCGTAGGGTTGAACCACTCCAAAGCCCTTCGGGCCAAAAGTGTTACCCATGTCTCCGGTATAAACCGTAACCTATGTGTCCGGAACGGACCCGGTGCCCTTGGCGCACCCGACAGGATTCGAACCTGTGACCTCTGCCTTCGGAGGGCAGCGCTCTATCCAGCTGAGCTACGGGTGCTTCCCGGCGGGCCGGAAAACGAACCGGGTGAACCGGCAAGTCACGGCTTCTTAGCGGAAGCGGGCGCGGGCTTCAACGGCGAACTCATTTTTGTTCGAATGCGAGTCATCCGAGAAACCGGCTGTTGTTGTGCCAGGTCAGCGCATCGCGATCGGGCTGCTGACTGGCGATGGAAGGGACAGCAACGGACGATCCGTGAAGTTCGTAGTAGTGTCGACCATTCTCGAATTCCTCGCGAATGCGCCGGCTCACCTCAAAACGACTATCAGGAGTAATGGTCACATACCCTTGATCGAACAGGCTGTGGATGTCCCGCCGCATGAGGATGCCATTGTTCGGAGAGTGTTCTCCACCGTCGGCATAGGGGCGAATATGGGCGGCCTCCAATGCTGGCAAGGTACGCTCCTTCGTAATGGCGCATCGCCTGTCATAAAGATCCGTCACCAACAGCCTAAACGCTCCTTGACCGAGACGCGGTCGTATCAGCACAGGCTCACCAAATCGCGACGCCTCTTCCGAAAACCCTGTGCTGGTGGAAACAGCGGGAGTCATTGCGTCCTGCACCGAATTCCAAAGTGCCGCGCCTTCAGAACTATCAGTCCCGTAGGTCGTAAACGAAACAATGTTCTTTGACCAAGATGGCGGTGGCGGAAACCAGCGGCTCTCTTCGAGAAAGAAGGGCTGGGTGAGAACTCGGCAACCGATCTCGACGGGTCCGGCTGTTCTCGGATCGAGCTTTCGATAGCGGAGGATGCGTGTTCGCATCTCGGCGAGGCTCGTCACCCCATTGCTTTTGCCGAACGCCTCCCATGCCAGCGATAGGGGCATGACTGTAGAGGAAGCGAAGATCCCACCTCCCACGATCATGTTGATCGGGGCATGCAATTTGAACAGAAACAGCTCACCCGGTTGCAACGCTCGAAACGGTCTTGGCGATGGCGACCAGAAATTGACCTCCATCAAATCTGGCATCCGGCGGAGCTGCTCGAACCAGTCTCCATCCGTTACCGCGACCACAATTTTGACGGCCACGCCCGCTACCCCTTGCGGCTATTCCGGCACAAGCTATTGCCGTTGCCTTGGTATTCCTCTTCGGGAAATTAAACTTTAACGCCAGACTTTCTATCGGCAGACAATTTCTGCAGCGGCTCAACGAAATCGCTGCGCAGACAATGCCTCACCCGCCCGCCTCACCCCGCAC
>NZ_VFVV01000019.1:0-82725 GCF_006442695.1 Mesorhizobium sp. B2-3-7
ACAAGGACGGCACCATGATGCTGCTCGGCGACGCCAAGAAGATGACCGAGGAAATCGTCAAGGCCATGGATCACTGAGATTGATACGCCCGGCAAGGCGATGAAGCGGGAAGGGCTCCAGCCACTCCAAGCCTGCTCATTCCAACGCGGCGCAGTCTGCGGCCCTCGGCTACGATCGTCACGGTCGCATGGGTCATGACGATTTCCCACCAGCTGCTGGCGGGCGTGACGCTTGCCTTGGTCGAGTGGGGTTCCGCAATATTGGCGGCGATATGTGGGTGTAGCGAAAGATTCTCAATCGCTACCTCGTGTGGCACCCGGTTCACCGTCTGGTGGGAGTAGAAGGGCACGGGCTCTTGACACCCATACCGCACAGCCTTCTGGTCTGGCGCAGCTTTCCGGGGAACCGCCGGGTCCGGAATCGTACGTCAGGCAGACCGCTCTGCGGACTAAACCGACAGACGGATTCGGCATGCGCAAGCCGGCGTCCATTGTGCTCAAGGGTCAAGTGCGACAGGTACGTTCAATGAACCCACAGCTTACAGACTTACACTCGCTCTTGTCGTCCATGGCCGGTGCCGGACTGGCGAGCCGCGAGGCTACGCGGGGCCTTTTCGGTGAGAGCACGGCCTCGCGAGCCTCCGACCTGCACCGCCTGATCGAAGCGCAGATCGTCGACGCCGATGCCCTCGCAGGCTTCCTGTCGTCCTATTATGGCGTGCGGCTTCTCGACCGGCACCAACTCGCCGACTACAGGCCCGTCGCGCAGAATCTCTCAAACCGATTTCTTGTGGAGAACTGGATCGCGCCGCTCACGGCGCCTGACGGGAGCGCCGTCATAGGGGTTCTCCACCCTGGAGACGCAGACCCGATAGAGGCGCTGCGATCCGTTCTCGACGGTGACGTCGAGGTCTGCGTGGTTCCCGCACCCGACCTGGAATCCTGCTTGGAACGTCTTTCCGGCACCCAGGACGTTGCCCAGGCCACCGGCGAAGGAGCAACCTCCGAAGCGGCTATCGCAAGCCTGCGGGATCTCGCGAGCGGCGCGCCGGTTGTGGTTGTCGTCGACGACATCTTCCGGCGCGCGCTCGACCTGAGGGCAACCGACATCCACCTCGAACCGATGCGCGGACGGCTCGTGATGCGTTTCCGTATCGACGGCGTCTTGCGGATCATGCCTCCGCCGCCGCACGAAATGGGCGATGCGATCGTGTCGCGAATCAAGGTTCTCGCCGGCCTCGACATCACCGAGCGCCGCAAGCCTCAGGATGGTGCGATGCGCCTTCCCATCGGCGACCGCGAAGTCGAACTGCGCGTTGCCACCCTCTCCTCCATCCATGGCGAGACCGTCGTCATGCGCATCCTGCACCGCGACAGCGTCCTGCTCGATTTCGCGGGCGTGGGCCTGGATGACCAGGAACGGCAGACGCTGAACCGGCTCCTTGAGCACACCCACGGAATGATCGCCGTCGCCGGCCCGACCGGCAGCGGCAAGACGACGACGCTCGCCGCCGCGCTCTCGAAGCTAAACGATCCGGGCCGCAAGATCGTGACCATCGAGGATCCCGTCGAGTACCAGATCCCCGGCATCGTGCAGTCGCAGATCAACTCGGCGATCGGCATCACCTTCTCATCCGCGATCCGGACGTTCGTGCGACAGGACCCCGACGTGATCCTGGTCGGCGAGATACGCGACGGCGAGACGGCACGGGCCGCCGTCCAGGCAGCGCTCACCGGACACCTCGTTCTCACCACGGTCCACGCGAACACCGCGGCGGCGGCCTTCACCCGTATGCGCGACCTGGGTGTCGAGACCTATCTGCTGGTCGGCGCCGTACGCGGCATCATCTCCCAGCGCCTGTTGCGGCGGCTCTGCGATCACTGCAAGCAGGAAGGAATTCTTCCGGCCGAGACTTTCTCCTCCGACTCGCGTTACCAGGCCGTCGGGTTCTCCCAGGGCCAGAAAGTGTTCAGCGCAGTGGGCTGCGGCCGTTGCAACGGCACCGGGTATCGAGGCCGCATCGCCGTGTTCGAGATCCTGGTCCTCGAGGAGGCTATCATCGAGCTCGCTTCACAAGGAGCAGACCACTCCAGGATCGAAGCGCTCGCGCTGGAGCGGGGCATGAGCACGATGGCGCATGACGGTGCCAGGAAGGCAGGGCAAGGTCTCACCTCGCCGGCGGAGGTGCTCAGGGTCACCGGGTTTCGCTGAGCGCATCCATCCACGTCCGTGCCTGCCTCTGACCCGCGGACTGGCGGTTGGCATCGCCTCCGCAGGACTGGTGGCCACTATTGCCCGCCACCTTCGCCTTGATAGGGCTCGATGCTTTCGCTCTCCAGGACGTAGCCCGAAGCAACTTCGCTTGAACCGTCCACAAAGGAGAGGTCTTTCCTTTCGGACTGCACGCGCATCGTGCCGGTTATCATCACGCCCTCGAACAGGGCCGCAGGCGCGTACGGAGCGGTGGATTTCAAGTAGATCACCTGGTTCGGCGGCGGTGGCGGCTCATGGATGCACGCACCGAAATAGGGGACCAGCAGGAACTCCGTCGTACCGTCCGGGTTAAAATCCAGGGGCAGCAGATAGCCGGCGATGGCTACCTGCGCCCCGTCCAACTTCTTCTCGGTGAGGGTTCCACGCCTCTCGATCTCCGTAGCCCAGGCGACGTATCGTTCGTAAAGCGCATCAAGATCGACGCCTTGCTTTGCAAGTTTCTCCCTGTCGGCGTCGACCCTTTTTTTGGCTTCGTCGCGCTGAAGGGCAAACTCTTCGCTCAACTCGCCCGACGGGTGACCTTTCCAGTATAGGACATTTCTCAGGGCCTCCTGCTGCTCAAAAGGAAGTTCGTCCGGGAAATTTGCCAGCGGTTCTGTCGGCGGGATCAGCATCTCCCATTTCAGCTGGGTTGCGGCCTCGCTGAATGCCGCGCCGCAGCCCGCGCCCAAAACGGCCAGGATGAGAGCGATGCAGCGCAACATCGACCTCGCGTTGCCGAGGAATCCGGAAGTCTTCATGTTCTCACCATCATGCCATCTGCGAGTGACATCCTGTAGGCGCGACAGGCCGGCAGGAACCCGGCGGCCATCCCGCCGATCAATATTGCCAATAACAACAGGGCATCGGTTGCGGATGGGGGCTGAATGCCGATGTCGATGCCGAACTGTCTGTCAACAAGCGGGCGGGCCACCACCAGGACCGCATAAAGTGCCGCCGTTCCTATTGCGATTCCCGCTACTGTCAGCAGTGTCGCCTCTCCGACAAGAAGTCCTGCAACCGTGCCGGGCTTTGCCCCCAGCGAGCGCAATATCGCGATCTCACGCCGTCGCTCGTTGAGCGTCGACAGGATCATTGCCGACAAGCCGAGCATCGAGGTCACCACGACCATCGCGGAGACGCCAAGCAATGCGGTCTCGGCGGTGGCGACCAGTCCCCACATCTCCTGCAAGGCGACCCCCGGCAGCACAGCCGAAAGAGGCTCGGCCCTGTACTCGTTCACGCCGCGCTGGAACCCGATGACTTGCAGGCGCGACTTCAAGCCGATGATCGCGGCGGTTACCGCCTTCGGAGCAATGGTCATCTGCCGCAGACGGTCGGCCGGTGTAACTTGTCCCGGGATCCGTGAACCGGACCGCCAGTCGACATGAATGGCCTCGATAGCCTTGAGACTGACATGGAGGGATTTGTCCACCGGCGTGCCGGTACGTGCCAGTATGCCGGACACGCGAAACGGGAGGTCGTCATGCTGCGGCCCAAGGGAGCCCGCACCGTGCGCGACAGTGATCTTGTCGCCGATGGAATAGCCAAGCCGGCTCGCAACATCCGAGCCGAGGACGACATCGAACAGGTCGTCAAAGGGTGCGCCTGCGGCAAACGTCAAGGCCTGGCCGCCGCGATATTGGAAGTGCTCGAAGTAATCCGGAGTCGTCCCGATGACGCGAAAGCCGCGATGGCTGTCGCCAAGTGAAAGCGGAATTGCCCAGGCTACCTGCGGGCGCGAAACGATGTCTTCGTAGCTGCGCCAGGTGACATTGTTGGTCGCGTTGCCAATGCGGAACACCGAGTAGAGAAGGAGCTGCATGGCACCCGATCGGGCGCCAATGACCAGATCCGCACCAGACACGGTCCCGGCAAAGCTGTCTCGCGCGCCACTGCGCACCTTCTCGACACCGAGCAGAAGCATGACGCTGACGGAGATCGAAAGGATCGTCAGCAACACCGTGATCCAGCGGTTGCGCAGCGATTGCAGAGTGAGACGTGCGACAATCATGCCCGGGCTCGGCTTTTCGACGTTGTAAGGATGTCGTTGAGCTGGATCGCCCGCGTGAAATGCTGCGCCAAGCGGCGGTCGTGACTGACCATGATCAGAGTTGCCTTTGTGGCCTCGATCTGGCCGAACAGCAGGTCGAGAAAATCCTGCTGCCGATCGTCGTCGAGAGCCGATGTAGGCTCGTCGGCGACAACAATATCGGGGGAGCCGATGAGCGCCCGCGCCGTCGCGACGCGTTGCTGCTGACCGACGCTCAGGGTGGCCGCCGTCTGCTGCCCGATATCCGCCGGAAGTCCCAGGGCCGACAAGAGGCGCCGGGCTTCGCTCTCCGCGCCTCCCGCGGCCGTTGCGCGGGCGCGACGTTCCGGCGCGAAGCTGAGCGGTAACAGCACATTGTCGATGACGGCGCCGTAGGGAAGAAGATTGAACATCTGAAAGATGATGCCAAAATGTTCCGCCCGAAACCGATCGCGCCCGCTGCCGCTCAATTCGTCAAGCCGTTGCCCGAGGACTTCCAAGCGCCCAGCTTGCGCCAACGCGATGCCTGTCAGCAAGCTGAGGAGCGTCGATTTTCCGCTACCGGATGCGCCAAGCAGCAGAAGACGCTCACCGCGGGAAACTTCGAACTCGCCGATTGAGAGGCAAAACGGGTCTCGCGCGTTCCACCTGTATTCGACGCCGTGCAAGCGCACGGCGTCCGTCGCGGCGTCCGCGTTCATCTCATCTCTCCAGATAGCGCGCCTCGCGGGACACCTCGAAAGCGGTCTGTCCATTGGCATCGACGACCGTCACGCCGAGTTTCCAGGATCCGGCGAAGCGATCGAAGAAGGGGAAGTCGAGCCACGCGGCCTGGGCAGTATCCGCGCAGGCGAGAGCATAAGTTGCTCGGAACTCGGTGTGATGGGTCCCGTGCTCTTCAGAACCCGCGGCCTCACCAGCCTCCGCGGTAGCAGGGTGGTCCTCATGTTCTTCCGCGACGACTTTGACGTCGGCGGAGGTGACGGTGCACCCTGCGGAGTCGGGCATCGCGAAGAGCTTCAAGGGTTCCTTAAGGTCGGCGAGCGCGGTCTCGACGGCGCTCTTCTGCTCCGCGGTTTCAGCTTCGTGCTCAAACCCGACAATATCCATGCCAGGGGCAGCGAGCTCCATCTCAACATTGTTGGCCTCGAAAGCGATCGCCAATGTCCCGTGTCCATGAACATGTGGTCCAAGCTCTCGACGATCTTCTTCTGCGTGCGCCGTCGAAATAACAATAAACATGCCAGCGGCAAACAACGTCCCGGTGTGGTGATGCAATCCCATCTCTGTCTCTCCAGATCGATATGGTCACTAGCCGCCATAACAAGTGTCGGCGCGTTGCGCGACCGCGAGAAGCGGCAGTTCAGCCATCCATTCAAGCTCGCGAAGGGCCGCGGATGTCGTAGTGTGAAGAGAGTTCTCTGGTGTCCGGGCGCGCCGCAGTCGCGACCCAGTCGATCGCGTAGAAGGTGAGCTCGGAAAGGACATGAACTGCCGCAGGCGCCGGCAGTGCGGCTCCCATGGAGCCGATGATGCATATGTCACAACGGCCCTGGGACTTGTCGTCGTGGTGCCCCGACGCGGGCCCTTCTCCGGATCCTGCGAGCGACCGCTCGAAGCTGGATAAGAGCAAGCCGTTTCTATGCGTCGGGCCATCGATGTGTCCGAAAGCAAATGCGATATGGAAGAGCATGCCAAGCAATGTCACCCAGGCTATCGCCTGAGATCGTCGCAGCCATTCCGGCACAGTGAGTTCGCTTGGTGTCATCCTGGAGGATGTCCTGGTTCAAGACATGTGAGGAGGCCTGCGGGGCGCGCCGCTGAAGGTCTTGAGATACTCGGCTTAGTTGATTCGTCGAGAGCGTCGTGTGCCCTGTGACGGTTGTAGCGGTGGGCGAAGGCATTGACGAAGGGCTGCCGCTTGTCGATCTGGTGCGGCAAGTCTCGCGGCAGGATCGAAGCGGCGATTTCGAGGTGTGCGTCTGGCTTTTTCTCTCGCTTCTTGCCAATGGCTGCTGGCACGTTGGCCTCCCAATCCGCGAGCATGTCTTCGAGGCATGCTTCAACGAGCTTGTTGTGGGCCCCTTCGGGCCTGCCTGCCGGGTTCCGGACTGACCTGGCTTGAACGGCCCCCAAGGCTGTTTCGGTGCTGTTGGATCAGCCATCTTCCTCAGCGTCGAATGATAGCGATGCCGTTAAAGCGGTACGTCGATGGTGGCGATGGACGCGGTGGCGCGCCCGGCGCTACACCATCCTGGACAATTCGCCACTGATCTGTTTCGCCGTTTGACGCACCAGCCTTGCGCAGAGCTCGTGGCGCCGAGCGTCGTGCCGGTACACCGGCATGCTGATGCTGACCGCTCCGATCGGTTCCCCCGAACGATTGAAGATCGGGCTGCCGAGACAGCGGATATCCGGTTCGTTCTCCTCGTCATCGAACGCGAACCCTTGCTCGCGCGTCCGCTTCAACTCATCGAACAGCGCTTCGGGTGTCGTGAACGTCTTGGCGGTATGGCGTCTCAGATCCAGGCTCTTGATGACTTCCAACAGCCGCTGGTCTGGCAGACCAGACAGCCACGCCTTACCCACGGATGTCGAGTGAAGTTCAACCTGGCCGCCAATGCTGGTTTTCATCTGAACCCTGCTGGAGCCCACCAACTTGTCTATGTAGACCATCCGGTTGTTGCTGGGCACCGCAAGGTGAACCGCCTCATCGGTTGCGTCGCGGAGCGAAACCAGAAAATCCCTGGCGATCGTCCGCAAGTCGGAGTCCTCCCAGGTCTTGGCAGCAAGCTGGAGGAGGCGCGGCCCCAAGCGGAACGTTCCACCCTCTCCCGACTGTGTGATGAGTCCCTCCGCCGTGAGCGCCGAAACGAGACGGTAGACCGTCCCCCGGGGAAATGGCGCGCACTTTGTCAGTTGGGCAATGTCCAAGGTTCCAGGGGCATCCGCGATGATCTGCAGCACCGTGATGAACTTCGAGAACGAGGCCGCTCCCTGCACGTGAGTAGAAGCTCTCTCATCGGCTTCGTCCTGGAGCTCACTTAGGCCCATGGCGCATCTCCTTGCAAGCTTGACAACGAAACATGGTGGTACTACACGCTTTTGGACAAGCTGTCCATATTGTAGTCAGCGTCGTAGTTTCGGTTCTAGCCGTGTGATCGAGGAGGATCAACGGCAAACGCACTTGTGGCGAATTTGAATGCATCGGGACGTCCGTATCTTCCGCGAGAGGGTATGGGAATTTCTGTGGGAGAGGAAGCAGATGACCAAAAAAGGATACTGGGTTGCAATGGTCGATATCGCGGACCATGAGGGCTATAAAGAATACATTGCCTTGAACAAGGCAGCATTCGACAAATACGGGGCGTCCTTCGTCGTTCGCGCGGGAACGAGCCAAGTCATGGAGGGCCCTCACGCGAACCGCCTGGCGGTCATCGAGTTCAGGGACTACGAGACCGCTCTCGCCTGCTACAACTCTCCAGAGTATCAGACGGCGATCAAGGCCCGCGAGAAGCATGCCAAGGCACATCTGGCCGTGGTGGAAGGTGTCTGACACCGGAAGCTCGCCCGGGACCTCCTACTGGTTGGAGGGATCGTTGGCTTTACCCCTGCGCTGTTCGACCGGATGAGCAGGACAGGCCTTCATCACGCGATTGGGTGTTTCTACCCCATCAGCATGCTGGAGGCTCCCTGCTCACGGTCTGCGGATTCTCGTCAGAGTGCCGCAAGGATCGATGCATGCGCGCACAACCTTTTGGGAGCAGTCATGACCACGCCGTTACAGTGGCTTTTCAAGGCTTTTGACGTCTTCGTCGTCGTCGGCATGGCCGTCATCAGCATCCTAATCTTTACAAATGTCGTGCTACGCTACGGCTTCAGCTCAGGCATTCCGTTTGCCGTTGAAGTCTCCCGTGTGGTCCTCGTCTGGATCATCTTTATGGGATCCGTGGTGGCCCTAGCCAAGGGCGCGCATCTCGGCGTCGACTCATTGGTGGTCCGGTTGCCTCGCAGGGCGCGCTTCGTCTGCTTTCTTGTTTCGTATGGCTTGATGCTTTGGTGCTGCTGGCTCCTGGCACAAGGCAGCTGGTCACTCACCGTGATCGAATGGGGCAACGTCCAAGCACTGTCGGGAATTCCCGTCGGGGCCATCTACGCCGCGGGTATTACCGCTGCCATCATGATGGCTCTGATCCTCCTTCTTGATCTGTGGCGCTCGCTGCGCGGCATCCTGCCCGCCCCGTGGTCGGGAGCAGAGATCGATGTGCCGCCACCGGCCGTGTCCCCCGCGCTAGTTTCGGAGAAAACACCGTGAGCGGCTTGGTCTTCATAGGTTCACTCCTCGGTGCAATGGGCATCGGGATTCCAATCGCCTTCGCCCTGATGCTGTCGGGCGTCGCGATGATGATGCTGATGGGAAATCTGGATGCACAGATTCTGGCGCAGAGGCTGGTCAATGGCGCTGACAGCTATCCGCTGATGGCGATCCCGTTCTTTCTCATTGCCGGCGAGCTCATGAACGCCGGCGGCCTCTCCCGCCGCATCGTGAACGTGGCCCTGGCGCTCTTCGGTCACATACGTGGCGGCCTCGGTTACGTGGTCATCGGCACGGGCTTGCTGATGGCCAGCCTCTCCGGATCGGCAATCGCGGATACGGCGACGCTTGCCGTCATGCTGATCCCTCTTATGCGCGATGCGGGCTACAGCATGAGTCGCGCCTCGGGCTTGATGGCGGCGACGGGCATCATTGCCCCCGTGATCCCGCCCTCTGTCGGATTCATCATCCTGGGCGTCACCGCAAACATTTCCATCGTCGGCTTATTCCTCGCCGGAATCGTGCCAGGGATCCTGATGGGGCTGAGCCTAGTGGTGACTTGGTGGATCGTCTCCAGAAAGGAAACGTCGGCGGTCCAGCCCAAACTCCCGCGCAGGGACATCCCGAAAGCCATTCTGACCGCCGGTTGGGCGTTGATGCTGCCGGTGATTATCCTGGTCGGACTGCGGTTCGGCATCTTCACCCCCACGGAGGCCGGCGTCGTTGCAGCCTTCTATGCACTGTTCGTGGGGCTGGTTGTTTATCGGGAGCTGACGCCGCGGCTGCTCTTTGACGCGCTGCTCGACGCCGGTCGAATGACGGCAGTAATCATGCTGCTGGTGGCAGCCTCCGTGGTCACCGGCTTCATGATGACGATCGCCAGTCTGCCCGCCCAGCTCGTTACTCTCCTCAGTCCTTTCATCGATATGCCGATCCTGCTGATGGCCATGATCGTTCTGGCGATCTTTGTCATCGGCATGGTGCTCGATTTCGCACCTTCGATCACCATACTGGTACCCATCCTCATGCCGCTCGTAACGGCGGCCGGGATCGACCCGATCTATTTTGGGGTCATGTTCATCATGACCGCCGCGGTCGGCATGATTACGCCCCCTGTCGGAACTGTCCTCAACACGGTGTGCGGAATCAGCAAAGTTTCAATGGGGTCGGCCCTGAGAGGTGTGTGGCCTTTCCTTCTGGCCGAGATGGTCCTCATCGTGCTGCTGGTTCTGTTCCCGGCATTGGTGACCGTGCCAGCGGGCTGGTTCCATTGAGAATCCCAACCGTGGAGGAGTTAGGCTGAACATTCGACGATGGCTTTGCCGCCCATGCGAGCAGGGCCTCAACGACGACGTCGGCGGGGCCCTGACGCGGGAGGAGTTGCAGCCGCTGGCGCAGGTCCATGTCGAATCGCGGCATAAGTTCGAGTTCTTCACCTACCTCGGGCTGACCGAGGTCGACGAGGTGTACGGTGTCCAAGCGGGAAGCAGAAAGCGTGCCTTGTGGTTTTCAAGCGTCATAGAACGGTACTTTCCCGAGGCGCCGGGCGTAGGCTTGGGTTGGGTGTGTAGGTGAGCGTAGGTCGGCAAGGCAGTGCCCCAAATGCCTGTTCCGTGTGGGTTCGCAGAGGCGCGGCGGCCTGCCTCTTGGCGGTAGTGGCCGCGTGTACCTCCACTGGTGATTATCTTGGAGACGTTGCCGCGCGGCCGGATGCCCTGGACAAGGTCGCGAACGCAGATTTGAGTGCGCGCAAACCTTCCGGCGGCGGTTTTCTGTCGAGGCTCGGCTTCGGCCGCACGCAGAACAACCGGCAGGGTGAAGTATACTACGGATACCAACAGCAGCTGACTGCCGGCGAGCGCAAGTCGCTCGAGCGGCTGAGCGGCGAAAAGTTCGAGGTCAACCTCGAGGAGGCCGAGATCAAAGTCGCGGCCCGCACGGTGCTGGGCGAGGTGCTGGGGATCAGCTACTCGCTCGACCCCAGAATCGCGGGCAAGGTATCGATCACGACGTCGAAGCCTACGCCGGCCGCGGAAATCCTCACCATGTTCGAGTCCGCGCTGCACAGCAGCGGCGTGGCCATGATGCGCGAAAGCGACCGTCTGCGGCTGATACCTGCGAACGAAGCGTTCGGAGCCGCCCAACTCGATCCGGGCACCACCATCCAGCCTGGCTACGCCGTCACGGTGTTTCCCCTGAAAAACGTTTCCGCCAGCACGATCCTGCCGCTGCTCGAAAACTTCGTCGCCCGTCCCGGCATGGTGCGCGAGGATCCCAGCCGCAACGCGCTGATCTTCCAGGGGACGGCGGCGGAGCGGACTGCGGCGATCGAAGCAGCGCGCTCTTTCGACCAGGACTGGCTGGCCGACCAGTCAGTCGGCATTTTCCCTGTCAACAATTCCAGCGCGGCCACCATGATGCCCGAGCTGACCCGCGTGCTCGACATCGGGGAGGGCGGTCGCGGACGCAACACGATCAGGGTCGAGCCGATCGAGCGCAGCAATGCGATTCTGGTGGTGGCGAAGACGCGCAACCAGTTGCAGCGCGCGGCGAGCTGGATCGAGCGGCTCGACCGGATCGACGCGTCTGCCTCCAATTTGCGGGTGTACAAGGTCCAGCACCTGGAGCCACGGCGCCTTGCATCGATGGTCAACGAAATATTCAACGGCGCCCCGGCATCGTCGGCTTCAGAAGACCCGGCCTCGCAGTTTCCGCCCGGCTCGCAGGCTGACGGCCAGAATCAGGGCGCAAACGGTTCGCAGGCGGCCACTGCGACGCCGGATCAGCGCATGGCGGATAGCCTGCCGGCCCCCGCTGGCGAAACCGACCAGCCTATCCCGGGCGGTGGTGGGTCGCAAAGCGGCGTGCGCATCGCCGCGAACCCCGAAAACAACACCATTCTCATCTACGGGCGGCCCGACCAGCAACGGCTGATCGAACAGGCGATCACCGCACTCGACCGGCCGCAAGAGCAGGTCGCTATCGAAGCGACGATAGCCGAGGTCACCCTGACCAACGAGCTGCGCTATGGCGTGCAGTTCTTCCTGAAATCCAATGATATCGGCGTGGGCGGCAACCACGGATCGGTCGGTCTGTTCCAGGAAGCCAGCAAGGCCGTGCTGTCGCGAACGCTTCCGGGCTTCAACCTGCTGCTTGGCCCCGACACCGAGCCGCGCGTTGTCATCGATGCGCTGCGCGGCGTTACCGAGGTCAAGGTGCTTTCCTCGCCCTCGGTAGTGGTGCTCGACAACAAACCCGCCTTGCTGCAGGTCGGTGATGAAATACCGATCGTCACCCGCACCGCGCAGTCCGTCACCGATCCCGAAGCGCCGGTCGTCAACAACGTCGAGTTCCGCGATACCGGCGTGATCCTGAAGGTTCTGCCCCGGATCACCGGGAACGGCACGATCAGCCTCGTCATCGAACAGGAGATCAGCTCGGTCCAGCGCAGCCAGGCCCAGTCCCTGACGCCGACCATATCGCAACGAAAGGTCAGCTCGACCGTATCGGTCACCAGCGGCCAGACCGTGATGCTCGGCGGACTGATCAGCGAACGCCAGCAGCGCGGCCGCGACGGTGTGCCGGTGCTTGGCGATCTGCCCGTCATCGGCGACGCCTTCCGGAGCAACCAGAACTCCGCGACGCGGACGGAGCTGATCATCCTGATCCGGCCTCAGGTCATGAAGGACGGCATGGATGCGCAACATGTGGCGGAGGAGATGCGGTCGCAATTGCGGCTGATGAACGAGCCATCCAGAAACGTGCCGCTTCGGCGGCCGGCCAAGACGATGATCGAATGAAGATTCTGAGGGCGCGGCGTCGGTCTACCGCCGCCGTCGCAGTCGCGCTCGCCGCCGCTACCGTGCCGGCTGTCATCGGAAGCCCCGCATTCGTCGTCGCTTCGGCGCTTGCGCTATGCCTTCTGGCCGCGGCAATCGCGGTCCATGATCTTGCGTCTTTGCTCATTCCTGACCGCTACACGGCCGGCATCTTGGTCGTCGCGCTCGCCGACTGGTGGTTCGAGGCGAGCGATTTCGCCGCGCTGGCCTGGCGCATCGGGCCGGGGGGCGTCCTGATGCTCCTGCTGTGTCTGTTCGACGTCGCGTATGGGAGGCTGCGCGGCCGCGACGGCATAGGCTTCGGCGACATCAAGCTGATCGGTGTATCCACCGTCTTGGCCGGGCTGGCCGGCGTCGGCGCCCAGATCCTGCTTGCTTCGGTCGCGGCTTTCATCTTCAGCATCATCCGCGCGGTTCGCTTGCGCCGCCCGCTCCGTGCCGCGGCGCGCGTTCCGTTCGGAACGTTCCTCGCGCCGGCACTGGTCATCATCTGGGCGTGGCTGCCCGCCGCATGGTGATCACATTGCTTGAGCCGGGGAGCGAAGTCTTGATTTCGACGCGATCGTGGCGTCACCTTTCGTGGCGAAGCATGGGGCCGAAATGGGTCTTGCGGCAGTGGGCATGAACTCGGCAACGACCCGGCGAGGTGCAATCCTCGTCAGCGTCCTGTGGATCATGATTTTTCTGGGATTCCTTGCCGTCATACTTCGCGTGCAGATGACCGGGGTCGTGGCCAGTGTGCGCGTCACGGAAGACAAGGCGTCGGCGCGCATTCTGGCGGAAGCCGGGCTGTCGCAGGCCGCGGCCGAGATCCGCGCCGGCCCGCCCGACAGTGTGGGCAAGCTGAGCGATCAGATTTCGTCCACGATCACCCTGCCGGCCGGGGTCGCTTCCATCTCTGCGAGAAATGAAGCATTGCGGATCGATCTCAACACCGCCGAGCGGCCGCTGATCGTTGGCGCGTTGCGAGCCGCCGGCGCCGCTCCCGGAACCGCGGAGGATCTGGCGACAAAGATCATCGGCCACCGCGCCCGGCCGACTCCGGCGAACGGACAGCCGGCCGGTTCCGCTCCGCAGCAGGCTGGAAACGACACAAAGCTGTTTCAGACGGTCTCCGAATTGGCCGCCTTCCCGGGAATAACGCCCGACATGGCCATCGCCATCGAACCCTATGTCACCGTCTCCTCCGGATTGGCCGGCGTTCGCCTGGAAGCGCTCGATGATGGACTGCTGGGCGATATTCCTGGCCTGCCGCCGTCGGTGCGAAAGGCGATCAAGGATTTCCACGCCGGCCGTCTGTCGCGCGAGCAACTCGATCAGTCGCTGGCGGGGGTGACCTTCAACACACTGAAGCCGGCACCGAGCTGGCGCGTCGATCTCAGGACGACCCTGCGGTCCGGCTACAGCGAATCTTTCGAGGCATTGATACTTGTATCGAACGCGGACGAGGCACCTTACAGAGTGCTTGACTGGCGTCGCGCGGCAATTGAGCTGGAATGAATGCCCGTGGATGGGGCGCGACCGGTCTCAGCAGGAGTGCCAGGCCAGCCTGGCACTCCCAGCGGAATATCCCGACCGCGGAGCATCAGAGCCCCCCGGACACCGTGATCAGGGTGCCTGTCATGAACCCCGCGCCAGGAGACGCAAGCATCAGGGCCGCGCGCGCGATGTCTTCAGGCTCCGCGATGCGCCCCATGGGGGTTGCCGCCGCAATCCTGGCTGGTCGCTCGGGGTTTCCGCCTTGTGTGTGTATCCGCGTGTTGGTGGTCCCGACACGTATGGCATTCACACGGATGCCCTCCGGCGCCAGTTCTTTCCCCGCGCCGATGGAGATGGATTCCACTGCACCCTTGCTTGCGGCATAATGCACATATTCGTTCGGGCTGCCGAGGAAGGCGGCGAGCGAAGACATGTTGATAATCGTCCCGCCTCTGCCGCCCTTGCGGTTGGACATGCGTTTCGCGGCTTCCTGTATACAGTACATGACGGCGAAGACGTTGGTCCTGAAGGTGTTTTCCAGCACCGCGGGCTGCAACTCATCGATTCTGCAGGCTTTCCCAATGATCCCGGCATTATTGACCAGGCAGGTCACTCGCCCCAGTGCATCGTCGCAGGCACTGAACAGGGCCTCGATGTCCTCCCTCTTGCCCACGTCTCCCTGTACCGCGATGGCGCGGGCGCCTGCGGCCTTGCAGTGCTCAACGACTTCGGATGCAGCGGCAGCGTCCGAAAGATAGTTTATGCAAACATCGTAGCCTTCAACGGCGAACAGCCGCGCCGTTGCGGCACCGATGCCGTGGCTTGCGCCCGTTACGATCACGATCGGTCTCACGGAATTACCTCCTCGCTCCTCCTTTGAGGGCATTCGCAGCCTAGAAAACGGTCTCAAGGATCGCGGCGTAGTCTTCCTTGGTCAGCGAACGTGGATTTGTGGGATGGCTGTGGTCTGCAATGGCTCGCTCACACACCCAATCGATGACGTGCCGGGGAACCCCCAGTTCGGACAATCTGGGCGTAATGCCAAGACTACGGTTCAACCCGTCCAGTGCATCTGCGAGCGTTGTATGTTCAAGTCCCGCCAGGCGCTCGAGGTAGTCGACCTTCTGAGCCACGGCTTGAACTTCCACGTTCCACCGAAGGACGGTCGGCATCAGGATGGCGTTGAGCGTCCCATGATGGAGCTTAGCCTCCTTGAGACCGCCCAATGCATGGCTAAGCGCATGGACGGCGCCAAGCCCCTTCTGAAACGTCATGCCCCCTTCGAGGGCACCCATCATGAGTTCGGTCCGCGCCTCCGCGTTCGCGCCGTCTGCGTAGGCGACAGGCAAAGCCTTCCATATCCGTTGGAAGCCGTCGGTGGCAATTGCCTCGGCAGGCGGATTATAGCGGGGGGAAAGGTATGTCTCGATACAATGCGACAGTGCGTCGAGCCCTGTCGAGGCCGTCAGAGCCGGGGGGAGCCCCATCGTCAACCCCGGGTCACAGATCGCCCTGCGCGGGATGAGGTGCGGGCTGATAAATCCGAGCTTCCGGCCGTCATCCAGTGTAATCAGTGCCGCGCGTCCAACTTCGGACCCCGTACCCGCCGTTGTCGGGATGGCCACAAGCGGCGCTACCGCGCCAGTGATGCGTGCCACCCCGCCCAGGATCGCTGCATAACGCTCAAGTTCACCATCGTGCGTGGCAAGCAGCGCCACGCCCTTGGCCAGGTCGATCGGAGAGCCTCCGCCAATCGCCACTACCCCATCGCAGCCGCCTTGCCTGTATAGCGCGAGACCGGCAGCAACTGCGCTCTCAGTCGGGTTGGAGGGAACGTCCAGGAAGATCGGCGCTGTTCTCAGGAACTCGAATACCGGACGCTCAAGCAAACCAGCGGATTTGATGCCGTGATCGCTGATCACCAAAGGGCGGGACACGCCGAGTTCGCCCAAAATTTCTGCCAGTGACTCGGCCGCTCCAAGCCCGAAATTGATATTTGTAAGGTAGTTTATGTTGTTCACGCTGCCACTCTCCTTGACATTCCGCACATGCATCGCTGCAGCCACCGCCTGGCATTCGGCACATTCGTGCAGCCGGTGAATGCGAACGCGCGACCTTTTTGGAATCGCTTCGTCCATAATATGGACAATATGCCCAAGCATTGGGTGGAACTGCACACTTGTCAAGCTCCCCCTTTTGGTTGCGGCGTTCCCGCCGCCTTGACAAAGAGGTCGCGGGCCCCTATCAAAGTTTTGGGCAGGTTGACCACATTATGGTCACATCGATGGCGACCTTGGAGGACGTGGTACAGGAACCGCTGACATGCCGATTGCGCTGGAGAAACTGGCCAGCCGCCGCGAACTCGAAGCCAAAATCAAGTCCGCGGCTCACTATCGGCGCATTGCGCAATCCACAGGCCTCCCGTGCGAAAACCCTGATTCACCTGCGGCCATTCGTGCCGGCAGTGACACCCCGAACCGGAGGAAAGCCTTTGTCGAAACCCGCCACCGTGTTGATACCAGGCTGGATGCACGAGCATGCCCGCTGCATGCTCGGAACGCATTTCAGCCTGGTCGAAACCCCTGACTGTGACATTCACGCCCATCTGTCCCCGGAGGTGCGGGCGTCAATTCGTGGCGTGGCCTGTCGCGCCACAATCGATCGGCAGTTCATAGACGCCCTTCCCAACCTTGAGATCATCGCCAGCTACGGCGTCGGCTACGACGCGGTGGATGCTGCCTACGCACGCAGCAAGAACGTCGTCGTCACGAACACCCCTGATGTCCTGAACGAGGAGGTCGCCGATCTCACGTTGGGGCTCCTTATCAGCGTCGTGCGCGAGATACCCAAGGCGGCAGCCTTCGTTCGCGGGGGCCGGTGGAAAGCATCCGACTACCCGCTTAGCCGTCTGACACTGCGGAACCGCAGGGTCGGCATCTACGGAATGGGGCGGATCGGTCGCTGCATTGCCCGACGAATTGAAGCGTTTGGGCTTCCTGTTGGCTATCACAGCCGGCGCCCGGCGGAGGGGGTTGCGTACGACTACTTTCCTTCACTGCTGGAACTTGCCAGTGCCGTCGATGTACTCATCTCCATCGTGCCGGGCGACCTGTCGACCGCAAACAGCGTGAATGCCGAGGTGCTGTCCGCCCTCGGGCCCGAGGGCGTGTTCATCAATGTAGGCCGCGGAACCGTCGTGGACGAGGATGCACTGATCGGCGCCCTGCGCACAGGAGCCATTGCGGCGGCCGGCCTCGACGTGCTCGCGGATGAACCCAATGTCTCCGAAGACCTGCTGGCGCTCGATAACCTGACGATCCTGCCGCATATCGGGTCCGCGTCGGTCAGTACGCGCACCGCAATGGCGGACCTCGTGGCCCAGAACGTGATCGCCTGGTTCCAGAGTGGAGCGGCGATCACACCCGTACCCTAGACAGCCTCCGATCAGCCGCCGAGGCCTCCTGCACTGTCAGCGGACGTTATGATCCATGCACGTTAACCCAACAGGCAAGCATCCGATCGACAGGCCCTGAAGCGCCGCGGTGAGGCGTTGACAACCCATTAATAGTCTGCCCAATATGCATTATTGGACATCGCGTCCACATTGTGGATTTTTCTGATCGGTCGATGCTTGGGGTTTCGGTCAGATTCGCGGTGTCACCATCGGTCAAGCAGAAAACGGAGGAGTGACTCTCATGAACCTATGGAAAGGCGGATTGGCCGTGGTGGCCGCGCTGGCGATCGGGGCGGTATCGTCCACCGCGGCGCTCGCACAGACGGTGTTCACCTGGACGCCAAAGCCGGTGGCGCTGGCACCATACAAGGCCCCGAACAAGCCACACACGACGATAGCCGACGTGCGCGCCAAGATTTCTCCCGCCAATCAGTCCAAGACTTGGCACCAGGAGATCGTCAGCGACGCGCACCTGCGGGCTTCATGGGTTCAGTTGGCGGTCGGTGATCAGTCGCCGGCCATGTTCATATCGGATACCCGCGCGGCCTTCATTGTCTGGGAAGGTTCGGTCGAGTTCACGATCGGGAGCGAGGCGCCGTTTACGGCCACCAAAGGCTTTATGGTCCAGGTTCCCGCGCGTACGCAGTTCCAGATGAAGAACGTCGGCGCGGTGCCGTCCTTGCACTTCGAGGTCTTCACCGCGGACGCCAAGATCACTTACCCGCAGGCGGCGGCAACCTTGCCTAAGCCGCAGCCGGGGATGACCTGGGCGTTGACGCGACAGGATCCGGGTGCAGAAGCCCTTGGGACGGGCAATTCTACTTTCAGGGATTTCCTTGCTTCGCCCTCGGGCGGCGCATTCGTAACCGCCCCTGGCTTGTTCGTTAACGCCATCCGCGGCCAGGCGTTCAACTGCAATATGCAGTCCCCCACGGCGCTCGGACACAGGCACATCAACTATGGTGAATTCTGGTTCATCATGGAAGGTCAGATCCAATACAACCTCGAAGGCCTGCCGGGCTTCGTCTCGGAGGCCGGCGACATTGTCTATGTCCCGGCCGGCCGGTGGCACTCGGCGGCGAACTATTGTCCGGGGAGTGACACGCGGATTGCCATCAATCCCTTCCCGACCGGTACGCATAACTGGCCGCCGACTGCCAGCCAGCCCAACCCACCGATGCCCCCGATCTCGGGCAAGGGATGGCTTGATTGATGTTGCCGGTGGCCCGTCCTCATCGTGAGGGCGGGCCGTTGGTCTGACCTGACTTTGGCGCAGGGGAGCATCGGCCGGGGTGTATTCGGGGGGGCGCGTTCATCGTGGCCGCAGAAATTGATCACACCGCCCGTCGGAGGCTCGTCGGCGCCGTAGCAGAAGCGGCGTACCGTCCGCTTCAGTAGCCAGGGACGCCATATCGTTAGTCTTGGCCGAATAGGCCATTCTCGTACCGCCGGTCCTGTTCCTTAGTGGTTGCAGTTCCTGCATTCTGGTTCCTTTGAACCAATTCTTGGGAGGTTGAACTATGAAGAAAGTATTGTTTCTGACTGCGGCGCTGCTGGGAGGGCTCTTGGCCGCCGCTCCGGCCATGGCTCAGAACCCGCGCCTGGGCTACGTGCCTACGGAAGACCATCCGGTCGGACAGGCTTCGCGCTATTTTGCGAAGCTGGTGGAAGAGAAGACGGGCGGGCGCATCAAGATCGACACGTTCGGAAATGGCGTGCTCGGCAGCGAGCCCGAGATGCAGGCGTCGGTTCAGGCCGGATTCATCGATATCATGGTTGGTCCCACGCCCAACCTGGTCGGCGTCGTTCCGCAATTCATGATCTACGATCTTCCGTTTTTCTACAAGGACTTCGCCGCGGTCGATGCCGTCATGGACGGCGCGGTCGGCGAGCAGCTGTTTGCACAGCTGAAGGAAAAGACCGGCATCGTCGGTCTGGCGTGGTGGGACAACGGCTTCCGCCACATGACCAACAAGGTTCGTCCCGTCAAAACGGTGGACGATATGGCAGGGATCAACATCCGCGTCATACCCAATCCGTTGTTCATTGCGACCTGGACGGCTTTGGGAACCAATCCGACGCCGCTTCCTTGGCCTGAGCTGTACAGCGCGCTCGAAAATGGCGCCGTCGATGCCCAGGAGACGCCGTACGCTCTTATCTACACCGCAAGGTTCTATGAGGTGCAGAAGTATCTGACCAAGACGGGCCATGTCTATACGCCGTTTGTTCTTCTCGCGAGCCAGAAATGGTTTGGAAGCCTCTCCGAGGAGGACAAGGCAGCCGTCATGGAAGCTGCGAAGGAATCGGCAGCCTTCCAACGGGATCTTTCTCGCAAGGAGGCAGGGAAATTGGAGGCGGAGCTCGCGGCGAAGGGCTTCGAGATTTCCCAACCCACGCCTGAAGCGCTCGCAGCCATGACCGAACGCGTTGCGCCTGTCGTGAAAGAGTACAGCGAAAAGATCGGCGTCGATCTGGTCGACCAGGCGCGCGCCGCTATGGCGGCAGTTGCCAAGCCATAGAGGTCTTATGGCGCCGGAGCCAGGTTCGCCTGCTCCGGCGTCCATTTGCAGAAGCATCGTGCGTCCGAGTCAGTTTGAAGCCGCAAGCAGTGTGCGCGGCTTACGACACGTCGCAGACGCCAAGGTTCAACAAATTGACGATGCCCCGCGCTCCAATCCGGCTTCCGGCATCCGGCGCGACCGGCATCGATATCTCTCACCTCTAGTTGGGGACAATCAAAATGAAGAAGACGGCACTACTCTCATCCAAACGTTTCGCTTCGACACTTCTGGCCGCGACGGCGATGGCGCTGGTGTCTGCGCCGGCCCGGGCCGACGACAACTTCGCTAACGTCTCGCAGACGGGCAGCGGCAACACTGGCATGGTGGTCCAAGGTCCCGGCGACGAGAACGAAGTCGGCACCGCGACCGACGCGGCCAGCCAGAACGGCTCGGGCAACAGCCTCGACGTCGGGCAGGCCGGCAACCGCAACCAGGTGGGTACCCGCGGCACCGGCCTCGACCAGACCGGCGACGGCAATGTGCTGGTCATCGACCAGCTTTCCGACGGCAACCGCGTCAACCAGATCAACCAGGGCAGCGCAAGCGGCTCGGGGACGCTCAACAGCGCGACCGTCACCCAGCAGACCGCTTCGGGCGAGCCGGTGGATGGGCTCTCCACCGTCACCGGCATCGCACAGACGCATGTCTCGGGTGCTGCCAACACTGTGGCGATCACCCAGACCAGCGAAGGCGCCGGCGGCAACATCATCGGCACCGGCAACGCTGACTCCGTCAGCGGCGGGGTGACGCAGACCGGCGGCGGCAACGACGCCAACCTGAGCCAGACCGGGGCAGGCAACCGCATCGGCGCCTCGCTCCAGAACGGCCAGGGCAATGCGACGGCCATGAGCCAGGACGGCGACGGCAACGCGATCGACGGGTCGCAGGTCGGCGATGGCAACACCGCGGAAGCGTCGCAGGTCGGCAACTCGAACGGCACGACCGGCTTCGGCACCTTTGTCAGCACCTCGTCCTCGGTGACGCAAGGCTTGATCAAGCAGGAAGGCAACGGCAACAGCCTGCTGCTCGACATCCTCGGTGACGGCAACCAGTTCGGCATCGACCAGTCCGGCTCGGGGAACGACGCGGTGGCTCGGGCGACCGGCAACGCCAACGAGTTCGCGGTGGGCCAGACGGGCGACGCGAATATCGGTCGGATCGCGATCGGAGACCGGGATGGCGCCAGCAACGAGAACCTGGTGGTTCTGAACCAGGACACCGGCTCCTCGTTCGGCAATGAAGCCGAGATCCTGGTCGACGGAAACGGCAATACGGTGTCGGTCGATCAGCTCGGCGCGATCGGCTACAATGAGGCGACCGTCGACGTCCAGGGCGACGACAACGACCTGGCTGTCGACCAGAACGGCAGCAATCAGAGCGACGTGTACGTCGTCGGAAACGCCAACGACGCAACGCTGGACCAGGACGGCGCCGTCAACAGCGCGCTGCTCGAGATCATCGGGGACGACAACGAGTTCGACGTTGACCAGTCCGGCGATTACAACGAGGCGACGGCGCGGGCGACCGGCAACGCCAACGACGTCACGATGAGCCAGACGGGAGGCACCAATATCGGCCAGATCCTGGTCGGCGACCGGAACGGCGGCAGCGACGACAATGTCGTGGCTCTGAACCAGGACAGCGGCGCCTCGTTCGGCAATCAAGCCGAGATTCTCGTCGATGGAAACACCAACACGATTTCCGTCGACCAGCTCGGCGTGACCAGTCTCGATTACGGCAACAACGTGCTCGCCGACGTCTTCGGCGACACGAACCACGTCGCGGTCGACCAGGTCGGCAGGAACGAGGGCTTGGTGTCGGTGGTCGGAAACCTCAACACCGCATCGCTCGACCAGACCGGCGACTCCAACAACGGGCAGATCGAGATCCTCGGAGACAGCAACGAGCTGGCGGTGGTCCAGTCCGGCACGTTGAACGATGCGCTGGGCCTGGCGACCGGCAATGGCAACGAAGCGCTGATCAGCCAGGTTGGCAGCTTCAACACGGCCCTCATCACCTTCCAGGGTGACACGAACGGCGCGAACGGCTTGACTGGCGCTGCGGGAGCTCTGGCCGGCAGCTCTGGCGGCCTCCTCATGGCGGGCAGGGCCCTTCAGGACTCGTCCTCGGCCCTGACGGGGAACAGCCTGACCTATGAGGTCATCGGCAATCTGAACCAGTTCGCCTTTGCTCAGATCGGTGGCGGCAACTCCATCACCGGCCTCGTCGGCAACGCCGGCGCATCCAATGGAAACCAGGTCGCCGTGTTGCAAAACGGGTCGAACAACGTGACGTCGTTCACCCAGAACGGTGGCGGCTCGAACAACCTCTCCGTCTCGCAGTAAGCGCTATCGGCCGGGCGGGAAGCCGCCCGGCCGACGTCTTCGAGCAACATTCAACCGCGTGACAGGAGTTACACGATGACACTCAAGCTGACACTTGCGACCACCACGGCGGTCGGACTTTTGATGGGGGCGGCACTCGCAGGCAGCGAGAACGAGGCCTATATCGACCAGATCGGCGACGGTAACTCGGCCTCCATCGTCCAGGGTCAGTCGAACGGTTCGGCCGTCGGCAACAGAGCCGGACATACGACGCAGCGAATCCGGCAGGACGGCACCGACAACGAGCTGATCATCAACCAGACGCATGACTCGAACGTGAACAGCCCGCCGCGCAACCAGATCAACCGGGCAGGAGCGCCGGGCGACCAGGCGGGTCTTGGCATCGACCAGATCGGAAACTCCAACTATCTGCGAATCGATCAGACGGGTGCCAACCAGGCCGTCTTCGAGGTGCAGCAGAATGGCGGCACGTCTGCGACGACCTCTTCCAACAACGCAACGATCACCCAGAACGGCGGCTGGTCGGCACGCGTCTCCAACTTGCGGCAGACCTTCACCGGCGGCGCCGCGGACGGTTCCAACGACGTCACCATCACCCAGACCGGCCAGTCTTCGCGCGTGGGCAACACCAGCAGCGGCCCGCGCAATGACGGCAGTGGCGCGCACCAGACCGGCTTCGGCAACCAGCTGACCGTCAACCAGACTGGCAATTCCCAGCTCGTCTACACGGCGACGCAGATCAACAGCGCCTCGAGCGGCGGCACGAACGTCGCGTCGGTGACCCAGGGCGGCGGCAATGGCAACCAGATTCGCGAGCTGAGCCAGACCAACACCGGCACCCTGGACAACACCGCGAGGCTGACCTTCTCGGGTGCCGGCAACGGGGTGACGTCCGGCGTCTTCACCGGGGTGGCGCTGGGCGTGGGGATCTCCCAGTCGCGCATTCGCCAGACCGGGGAAGGCAACGACCTGAGCTATGTCGCGACCGGCGACGGCAACCTGTTCGGCTTCGTCCAGGACGGGCTGGGTAACCGGATCGTCGGCACTGTGGACGGAAGTGCCAATCAGGTCGCGGTATCGCAGGAAGGCGACGTCAACAGCGCCGAACTCGAGATCCGCGGAGACAGCAACCAGTTCGGCATTGCCCAGATTGGCGAGGCAAACGAGGCGCTGGCGTTTGCGAACGGCAACTCCAACGAACTTACACCGAGCCAGATCGGAATCGCCAATCTCGGCGAGGTCCTGATCGGATCCCGGACCGCCGGCAGCAGCGACGACAATGCGGTGGTCCTGAACCAGGACAGCCTCGCTTCGTTCGGCAATGTCGGCGAGATCGACGTCGACGGGAACGCCAACACGATTTCGCTCGACCAGCTGGGCGTGATCGGCAGCAACTACGGGACCGTCGACATTCTCGGCGATGAGAACGCCGTGGCGGTGGACCAGGACGGCAGCAATACGGGCGAGGTGTTCGTCACCGGAAACCTCAACGTCGTTTCGCTCGACCAGGAAGCCATCTCCTCCTTCGGTAATGAAGCCGGGATCCGCGTCGATGGAAACAGCAACAACCTTGTCGTCGATCAACTCGGCGCGGCCGGCTCCAACGAAGCGACAGTCGACATCCAGGGCGACCAGAACGACGTGGCGGTCGACCAGGAGGGCAGCAATACGGGCGGGATGGTCGTCACCGGAAACCTCAACGGCGCAACGCTCGCCCAGGACGGCGCCATCAACAGCGCGCTCATCGAGATCTACGGGGACGGCAACCAGTTCGACGTCGATCAGGACGGCACCTTCAACGACGCGGTGGCGCTGGCGAACGGCAATGCCAACGAGGTCACGCTGAGTCAGACAGGAGACGTGAATACCGGCTCTGTCGACATCTTCGGCGACCAGAACGATGTAGCGATCGACCAGAACGGCAGCTTCAATACGGTCAGCATGACCTTCCAGGGGGACTCGAACGGCAGTGGCAGCCTGACCGGCGCCGCGGGATTGCTGGTCAGCACGTCTGGCGGTCAACTCGTGGCGGGCAGGGCGCTTCAGGACTCGTCCTCGGCGCTGTCGGGCAATAGCCTGACCTATGACGTCGTCGGTAATCTGCACCAGTTCGCCTTCGCCCAGATCGGCGGCGGCAACACGATCGACGGGTCGACCATGGGAACCGGCAACGAGGTCGCGATCGTCCAGGCGGGGAACAGCAACTATGCATCGTTCAGCCAGATCGGCAGCTCAAACAGCATTGGCGTCTCGCAGTAGGGTCGCCGGGCGGCCCCGTCAGCACGTTCCGTAAAAAGCGCAGTGAGGGCGGGCGCAGGCGCAAATAGCGATCCTGCCATGTACGTTGGGGAAAAGCGGCAGGGTGGCGGAAACGGTGCCTGGAAGTGTTTGCAAGAAACGCCGTTATGGCGGTTTTCATTCGCAAGGTGTTGGGGGAGATGAGATGATGAAGACTGCTTGTGCGGCGCTTCTGACCGCTGGCGTTGTTCTGGCTGCCGCGGGCGGTTCGGTCGCTCAGGATATGGTTTACACTCCGGTCAACCCCTCCTTCGGCGGCAGCCCGCTGAATTCGTCTCACCTGCTCGGCCTCGCCAACGCCCAGCGTACGGCCACGGCCCGCACGCCAGGCCCGGGCACGGATTCGACGGATCCGAGCGATCCGGGCTCCACCGACGCGGACCTCTTCATCCGCCAGCTCCAGAGCCGCCTGCTTTCGGGGCTCGCGAGTCAGGTTACCGAGGCGATCTTCGGTGACAATCCCCAGGACTCGGGTACGGTCCGTTTCGGTGAGACGACCGTCACCTTCGAGCGGACCGTCGATTCGATCCGGCTGATCATCACTGACCCGACCGGCGTCACCGAGATCGTGGTGCCCCTGCTGGTCGCGACAAACAACACCGTGAATTCCCTCATGCAGGGCGCTGGTGGCCTGGAGTCGGGCAACGCTCTGTCCGGCGGATTGAACACCGGCGCCCTGAGCGGCGACCTGACGTCGAGCACGTCGCTCAGCCCGGGGCTCAATTGATTTCGATGCGGGATGGATCAGTGCGAGTGCGGGCAGCGGCCTCACGGGAGGGCGACATGCCGAAAAGCCGGCGCTTTGGGACAAAGATCGCAAGGGTCGCCGTCGTAGGCGCACTCGTGTCAGTGCTTGGCGGATGCCAAGCGGTGCCGACCGAAGGCGTTCTGCAGCCTGTTTATACGCCTGTGACGAAGCAGAGCCACAGCCTGCGCACCATCCCGGCCCCCTCGAAGCGAATTACCGTCGCCGTCTACGATTTCCCCGATCTCACCGGCCAGTACAAGGAACGCGAGAACGTCCAGACCCTGTCGCGGGCTGTCACCCAGGGCGGTGCGCCCATGCTGATCAAGGCCTTGCAGGATGCTGGCGAGAAGCGCTGGTTCACTGTGCTCGACCGTGCCCGCCTTGACGACCTGCTCAAGGAACGGCAGATCGTCACCGAGATGCGGCGGCTCTACCGCAACGAGCAGCGTATCGACGCGCGGGTCCTGCCGCCGCTCGATCACGCGGGCATCATCCTCCAGGGCGGAATCACCGGTTACGACACCAACACCATGACGGGCGGCATCGGCGCGCGCTACCTGGGCATCGGCGGCGATGTGAAGTGGCAGCAGGACACTGTGACCGTCACATTGCGGGCCGTTTCGACGAACACGGGAGAGGTGCTGTCCAGCGTGGCGGTTCACAAGATGATCGCCTCCTACGCGCTGCAGGGCGGTGCATTCCGCTATGTCGCCCTGGACAAGATCCTCGAGGCTGAGGCGGGCGTCACCCAGAACGAGCCCAAGCAGATCGCCGTGCAGCAGGCCATCGAGAAGGCGGTGATGGGTATGATCATCGAGGGCGCCGAACTCGGTGTCTGGTCGTTCGAGGACCGGGATGCAGGACGCGAGCTGATAGCCGACTACCGCAACGAGAAGTATGGCACCAAGCTGACCGCGGCCGCTGAAATCGTGCCGCCGCCCAAGACACGCAACGCCGCGGACGTCGTCGAGACGACAGCCGCATGGCCGCGCGCGGCGGCTGCGCCGCGACGCACGACTCCGGCCCTGGCGGCTCCGCCGCCGGGCGCGCCCGTTCCCGTGGCTCCGCCTCCCGCAGCGCCGGACGAAACCGTCGGCTCGCTTGAGCCGGGCGTGGCCGTTCCCGAGGCTTCGCCTGCGGTCGCCGGCGCGGCGACGGCGCCAAACCCTGCCGCGACTCCGAAGGCGGCCCGGCAACGTGACTATGTGGCCTCGATAGCGCCGGTGCGTTGACGATGCTCATGGACCCTCTCAATCCGTTCTCCAACGCAAAGGGCGGCGCGGCGCTTACCCTCCTGGCGTCGGTGCACGGCGACAGCAACCAGTTCGGTGGCGTGGCGCCTCAGGCTGGTTCTGGCAGAGCGCCGTCGTGCTCCAGCAATGACCTTGTCTTCGGTCGGACCGGAGAAAGCGACGTTGCTTCAACTTTGATCGATCCCGAGGCCCGGATATTAGGCAGCACTTGCGATGATCTCCCCACATTACGAGGGGACTGTAACAATGAATCTGCATTCTGTCTTTGTTGCGGGCGTCGTCTTGGCGTCGGCGCCTGCCCAGGCCGGCAACGAACTGGTTATCCTGGCCCAGCACGGGTTGTCCAATTCGCTCATGCTCGGCGTGAGCGGCAGCCTCAATGCGGTGTCCGTTCTTCAGGCCCACCACGGTCTCGGCGCGGCGAACGTGATCGACGTCAACATCGAGAGCGATTTCAACGGCGGCCCGCTTGGCCCGTCCTTCATCGGAGCGATCCTCTCGGCTGGCCTCACGCCCGGTTCGATCACACAGAGCGGATTCGACGACCACATCATCGCCAGCGTAACCGGCAGCTACAATCTCTTCGCTTTCGCGCAGGAGGGCAGCGGCGACCGGCTTACAGCCTCGATCTCGGGCATGGCAAATCAGGCAGCCGTCACCCAATCCGGAAGAAATAACGTCGTGGGATTTTCACAGTCCGGAAACGGCAATACGGTCAGCGTCTCGCAGACATCCTGGTGACGCAACACAGGGAGCTTGTTCGCATCATGCGCAAATCTACGGCTGTTCTGGCGAGCGCTCTCGTCTTATGTTCCTCTCCGGCCTTTGCTGGCGACAATAACGTCCTGAAGATCATCCAGACCAGCCCTCCTGGCGCGCTCGAGGGAAACGTCCTGTCGTCAGACCAGTCGCGCGCCACCGGTTCGCTTGTCGCCGGCCCGACGCAGCAGATGATGGATAACGCGCTCGGCGGCACGCTTGCTGTCGGCGACCTGTACCGGATGGACCAGGCGACTGCGCCGTCCGCGCTTCAGACAGGCCAGGGCAACACCGCAACGCTGACCATCGAAGGCGATGGTGGTCAGTTGTTTCTTCTCCAGGACAATTCGGCTGGCGGGACGTTGGGCAATTCGGCTCAGTTGAGCGCATTTGGAGCCGATTCCCTTGGCGCCGTCCTGCAGCTCGGCGATGGCAACGATGCATCGCTGACCGTAGGCGGTGGCGCAACCGGTCTGATCGTGCAGAACGGCAGCGGCAATGCCAACTCACTCACCGTGGGTTCTGGTGGCAGCGGCGAGATAGTTCAGAACGGCAACGGCAACACCTTCTCCACGTCCGTGGCGGCCAACACCGCCGTGACCATCACGCAGAACGGCAACAATCTTAGCCCGGTCGGCGTGACAGGCATGCAGGTGTTCTCGACGGCGCCGGGAACAGTTTCGATCACCCAGACCGGTTTCTAGCGATGCGCGGCGCGGCTGCACTCGTCGTGGGTCTTGCCGCCGCCTGCGGTGCAGGCGGCGCGGTGGCGCAGCACGGAGGCGCCGTCGCGGTCCCCTCCATCGCCATTGTGCCCACGGGCGCCGGGGTCCAGATCACTGCATCGGCCGTCGGCCTTGGCGTTGTGGAGATCGAGGGCTCGGTTGAGATCGACCGGACGGGCGGCTCGGGCACGATGACCACGCGCCAGAACCGCACACTGAGGCTCTCCGCCGGCCAATCCCAGGACATAGCCAGGACTGCGCTGTCTCTCGCCAAGGGCGACCACATCTCCATCAGGGTTGTTCTCCGGCAGGACGGCAGGGTCGTCGGCCAGGCCGAGGTTTCGGCGGGCGAGCCCTGAGGAAGTCGCTAGCTCCCTAATTTTCGACTTTTGCGCAGCGGAGAGGGCATCATGAAGGTTGCGAGATTTTTGACCGTCGTTCTGGCCGTGGCGGGCATGTCGTTCCCGGCCACGGTGGTACGGGCGCAGTCCGTGGACCAGTTCGTTCAGGCATTCAGCGGCACCTGGCAGCTCGTCGATGCGCGCTATTCCAACCTTCCCTCAACTTGCCACATGGCGCTGGGGTCGACAGCCGATGCGAACGGCCGCTTCGCCATTAAGGGGCTGGGCTGCCGCGGCGATGCCGCTCTGGTCAGTTCCTGGGGCGTGAGCGAGGGTCAGATGGCCCTGTTCGATGCGGCCGGAGCGGTGATCGCCCGTCTTGGCGGCAACCAGCGGCGGATCAGCGGCACCAGCGTATCGGGCGCTCCCCTGATCTTCGAGAAGGTCGGTGTTGCCGGAACGGCGGCCATGCTCAAGACTGCCAAGCGGGCCGGGGGCTGCTTCTATTCGGGCTTCACCAGCAAGTGCGCGGATGCGGCACAGGCCGCGCCTCCCGCGCCGGAAGGCGCCAGCGTCCAGGTCCTGGTTAACCTGAACGTCCGCGCCGAGGCGCGCGACGACGCCGAGGTGGTCGGCGTGGTTCCGTCGCAAACCTGCGTCACGACCGAACTGTGCATGACGGCGACCGACGGCGCCTGGTGCCGCGCCAAGTTCGGGGAGAGGACCGGATGGATGCGCAAGTTGGCCTTGCGCCAGAACCGCTGGGCCATCGTCACCTTCGACAACTCTTGCCCCAAGCAGGGCGGCTAATCTTGCGCATGTCGTCCATTCCTCGACTGTATCACAGCGTGTATGACAGTCGAGGTGGGTCAAACCCTTGGAAAATAACGCTTCAGGAAAATCAGCGGCTTAGGGGGAAATGGTGCCCAGAGGCGGATTCGAACCACCGACACGCGGATTTTCAGTCCGCTGCTCTACCAACTGAGCTATCTGGGCCTGTTCCGGCTAACGAAAACTCGCGCTCCGGATTTCATGGAAGCGCCGTGGGCGTCCCCTTGAAAGCGCGTGGGTTATAGCATGGGAATCCGGCCTGTCCAGCGCCCAGATGTGGATTTCCGGCAGGAAAAGAAATGCCGCCCGATGCGCTGGTTTCCGCGCCACGCCGCCGCTATCTGGCGCCCGCCAATCCCTTGCGAAAATCCGTAGGTGTCATGCCGGCGAGCTTCCGGAATGACTTGTTGAAGGCGCTGAGCGAACCGAAGCCCGAATCCATCGCGACCCTGAGCACATTGGCATCCTGGTGCATGAGCAGCGCCTGCGCATAGCTCAGCCGCAACAGGTTGACATATTCGTTGAGTGTCATGCCGGTCGATTTCTTGAAGATGCTCATGGCGTATTTGGGATGGAGGTCGGCGGCCGCCGCTATGTTCATGCAATCGATGTCGTAGAGGAAGTTCTCGGCGATGAAATCGCACATGCGCCCGACATTGCGCGACGACTGCTGGTCGAACGGACTGCCCGCTTCCTGTCCGGCCGCATTTTCCGGCACCAGCCTGTACGGCTCGAACCGCACCCGCTCGAGCCGCAGCAACAGTTCGTTGACGGCGTGCTCCGCCCTGGCCGGGTCGCCGGAGCGGGCGTAGCGGTTCCAGCGGTCGAAATTATCGTTGTCGGACTGATCGGTAGCGCTGGTCACCAGCGTGGCACCCGTCATCAGCCGGTGACGTATGTCAGCCGGCAGATGCAGCCGGAAGAAATGCACCAGCGGCAGATGCGCGCCGGCATAGATGGCGTCGTCGCTCAAATCGTCCATCTGGTGCGGCAGTCCGCCCCAGAACAGACACATCTCACCGGCCGAAAGCGAGATTTCGTGGTCGTTCATGCGGTAATGCACGCTGCCGCGCACGATGAAGTTCACCTCGACCTGCGCATGCCAATGCGGCTTGAGCATCACCAGGGGAGCGGTGTGGAACATCTGCAACAGCAGCGGCATTCCTTCCACGCTGCTGGCGCCAGGCTGGTAAAACGGCCGGTCCGGCATCTTACTTTCCGCCAATTTCGTATTCCCTTTGTCGGGGACAAGCCTTCCGCGCCGCATAGTCTAGCCCGGCTCGCAGAGAGAGCAAATGAAATGGGAGGATTTCAATGCGCATCACACTGTCCTGCGCCGCGCTCGCGCTTGCCTTGGGTTCAGCCCCGGCCTTCGCGCAATCGGGCGAAATCACCATCTGGAGCTGGAACATCGCCGCCTCGTCGCTGAAGGCGACGATTGCCGGCTTCAACAAGCGGCATCCTGACATCAAGGTCACCGTCCAGGATCTCGGCAACCAGCCGACCTATGACAAGTCGATCGCCGGATGTGCCGCCGGCGGCGTCGGCCTGCCTGACGTCGTCACCATCGAGAACGGCGAGGCCGAGAATTACTGGAGCCAGTTTCCCGATTGCTTTGTCGACCTGCACACGCTGGGCTACAGCGCCGAGGACCAGGCGAAATTCCCCGATTTCAAGCGCACCGAGCTCGAAGTCGGCGACAAGGCCTATGCAATGCCGTGGGATTCCGGCCCTGTCGCCGCCTTCTACCGCCGCGACTTCTACGAAAAGGCCGGCGTCGATCCGGCGTCGATCAAGACCTGGGACGATTTCATTGCCGCCGGCAAGAAGATCCAGGCCGCCAATCCCGGCGTCACCATGACCAACGCCGACTTCAACGGCGACACCGAATTCTTCCGCATGATCTCCAATGAACAGGGCTGCGGCTATTTCTCCGAGGATGGCCAGTCGATCACGGTGAACCAGCCGAAATGCATCGATACGCTGGCCAAGATCAAGGAGATGAAGGACGCCGGCGTCATCTCGTCGGCCGACTGGGGCACAAAGATCACCAACAACACCGCCGGCACCGTCGCCACCCAGGTCTATGGCGGTTGGTATGAAGGCACAATCCGCACCGAATCGGCCGGCGAAAACGGCAAATGGGGCGTCTACCTGATGCCGAGCCTTACCGCCGACGGGCCACGCGCCGCCAATCTCGGCGGGTCGTCGCTGGCCATCACTTCCGGGTCGAAGAACAAGGAAGCGGCTTACGAGTACCTGAAATACACGCTCGAAACCAATGAGGGCCAGATCACCATGCTGAAGGAGTTCGGCCTCGTTCCCTCGCTGGTGTCGGCGCTGAACGACCCCTACGTGTCTGAAGGCCTGCCCTATTGGGGCGGCCAGGCGGTGTGGAAGGACATCCTCGCCACTCTGCCCAAGATCGTCCCCAGCCGCGGCACGCAGTTCCAGAGCGATGCCGAAATCATCATGCGCGCGGTGCAGACCAAATATCTCGCCGGCGGCTATCCCGATGCCAAGGCGGCACTCGACGATGCCGCCGGCCAGATCGCGGCGGCGACCGGGCTGCCGGTCAAGTCATAACCTCCCAGACGGGGTCCGGGCAGGCATGCGCCGCCCGGACCCGACCGCGGCCCGCGGGGCTTCCTCGCGGGACGTGTGAAATGTCGCATGTCCCGACCAACCGGTTGCCGCTGCGCGCGGGACCACAGCTTGAAACGCCGACGAGAGAAGGAGGAGCACGATGCGCAACCGCAACGCCACGGCCTATCGTTTCCTCGCGCCCTATTTGCTGATCTTCTCCGTCTTCTGGGTATGGCCGATCATCTCTTCGTTCCTGATCTCGTTCCAGGCGACGCGCACCGTGCCATGGCGCTTTGCACCCGGCTTCAACTGGGGCCGGCTGATCGGCGATCCGGCCTTCTTCAATGCGCTGAAGAACACGCTGCTCATCCTCGTCATCCAGGTGCCCGTGATGATCGCGTTGGCGATGGTGATGGCCGTGCTTTTGAATTCGCCGCTCCTGAGGGCGAGGGGACTTTACCGCTTTGCCTTCTTCGCTCCCGTGGTGGTCGGCGAGGTCGCCTACTCCGCGGTGTTCCGGCTGATGTTCAACCTCGATTTCGGCATCATCAACAAGCTCCTGAACAGCGTCGGGCTGCCAAAGATCGACTGGTTCTCCAATGTCACCCCGGCCATGGCGCTGATCATGATCGCGGTCACCTGGCGCTGGGCCGGCTACAACGCCATCATCCTTCTGGCCGGCATGCAGTCCATCCCCGAGGACGTCTACGAGGCGGCGACGCTCGACCGGGTCAGCAAGCTCAAGCAGTTCTTCTTCATCACCTTGCCGCTGTTGAAGCCGGTCATCGTGTTCTGCACCGTGCTGTCGATCATCGGCACCATGCAGCTGTTCACCGAGCCGTTCCTGATCACCGAACGCGGCGGACCTGGCGGCGGCACCGAGACGCTCGGCCTGCTGCTCTATCGCCAGGGCTTCCGGTCGCTCAATTTCGGCTACGCCTCGGCCGTCGCCTACACCATGGCGGGGCTGGCGATCGCCATCACGCTGGTGCAACTGTGGCTGACGAGGGAACCGAAATGAGCTCGCTCGCCTCGGCCAGGCTGAAGCGCAGCCTTTTGCTGCATCTCTTTCTCACGCCACTGGCGCTGATCTGGCTGTTTCCGCTGTGGATGATGGTCGTGTTCTCGACCATGCCGGACAACGGCATCTTCAGCCCCGGCATCGAGTTGCTGCCGCATGGCAATTTCGTGGACAATTTCAACAACCTGCAGCGCGACACCGACTTTGTCGGCGCGATTTTCATCTCCGTCTCGGTGGCGGTCACCTACACTTTTCTGTCGGTGCTGCTGACGTCGATGGCCGGCTGGGCGCTGGCGCGTTACCGGTTCGTCGGCAAGGGCTTGGTCGTCGCCATCATCCTGGGCACCATCACGCTTCCCTATGCGGTGGTGCTGATCCCGCAATTCATCATGGTGGCGCGCGATTTCAAGCTCGCCAATACCTGGGTGGCGTTGATCGTGCCGCCGCTGTTCAATTCGCTGGGCGTGCTGTTCATGCGCCAGAGCTTTTCCATGATGCCCGATGACCTGTTCGATGCCGCCCGCGTCGAAGGCGTGAAGGAGTGGCGCATCTTCGTCTTCATCGCGCTGCCGCTGGCGCGGCCGATGCTGGCCGCCCTTTGCATCATCCTGTTCCTGGCGTCCTGGAACAATTATCTCTGGCCGCTTTTGATCAACAGCCAGCCCGGCGCGATGACCGCACCGGTGGCGCTCGGCACGCTGATCGGCCTCACCAAAGTGTCGTGGGGCGGCATCATGGCGGGCGCGGTAATGCTGACGGTGCCGATGCTGATCGTGTTCGTGCTGCTGCAACGCCATTTCATTGCCGGCATCGCCGCCGGCGCGGTCAAGTAAGGGTAGGCATGGCAACCGTCACGCTCACGAATGTCGTCAAGCGCTTCGGCGTTTTCGAGGTCGTCCATGGCGCCAACATCGACATCAGGGATGGCGAGTTCGTCGTGTTCGTCGGCCCGTCTGGCTGCGGCAAGTCCACGCTGCTCAGGATGATCGCCGGACTGGAGGATATCAGCGATGGCGAGATCGCCATTGGCGGCAAGGTGGTGAACGACGTCGAGCCGGCCGACCGCGGCATCGCCATGGTCTTCCAGTCCTACGCGCTCTATCCGCATATGAGCGTCGAACAGAACCTTTCCTTCGGCCTGCGTATGACCGGCAATCCGAAGGCCGACACCGACCGCAGGGTGAAACGGGCGGCCGAGATCCTGCGCATCAGCGAATTGATGGAGCGCCGTCCGAAGAAACTCTCCGGCGGCCAGCGCCAGCGCGTTGCCATCGGCCGCGCCATCGTGCGCGAGCCGCAGGTGTTCCTGTTCGACGAGCCGCTGTCCAACCTCGACGCCGAACTGCGCGTCCAGATGCGGGTCGAGATCTCGCGCCTGCACAAGGAGCTCGGCACCACCATGGTCTATGTCACGCACGACCAGACCGAGGCGATGACGCTCGCCGACCGGATCGTCGTGCTGCGCGGCGGCCATGTCGAGCAGATCGGCCGCCCGCTCGATCTTTATGACAATCCCGACAATCAGTTCGTGGCCGGTTTCGTCGGCTCGCCGAAGATGAATTTCATCAAGGGCCGCGTCGTCGGCTGCGATGCGCGCGGCGTCGTGGTGGAACTCGCTGGCCAGGAGAAGACCCGCATCACGCAGCCGTTGAAGGGCGCCGCGTCCGCAATCGGCAGCAAGGTCATCGTTGGCGTGCGACCCGAACATTTTGGCAGCGCCGGAGAAGGCGACGCCGATCTTGCCGTCACCATCGATGTGGTCGAGCACCTGGGCGGTACGAGCTTTCTCTACGCCAGAACGGCCAATGGCGAGGACGTGGTGATCCAGCGCGACGCGGCCAAGGTCCCCGAGACATCAGAGATCATCGTATCCATCCGCAAATCCTACCTGTTCGACGAAAAAGGGCTGCGGCTGCGCTGATCGGCTGCCCTTTCCCATCCCGCAAGGAGAATGACAATGACTGCAACCACGCCCATCCGCTGGGGCATTCTCGGCCCGGGCAGCATCGCCAAGGCCTTCGCCGGCGGCGTCGCCGGCTCCCGCAACGGAAAGCTGGTCGCCATCGGTGCGCGCGATCCGGGCAAGCCGAGTTTGGCGCAGAGCTTTCCCGGCGCGCGCATTCTCGAGGGCTACGAAGCATTGCTCACTGACGCGGAAATCGACGCGATCTACATTTCGGTCCCGCACCCGGGCCACGCGCAATGGGCGATCCGGGCGGCGGACGCGGGAAAGCATGTGCTGTGCGAAAAGCCGCTGGCGCTGACCGCCTTCGAGGCCGACGCCATGATGCATGCGGCGCGCAAGGCCGGCACCTTTCTCGGCGAGGCCTTCATGTACCGGCTGCACCCGCAGACGCTGAAGCTGGTGGAACTGATCAAATCCAGCGTCATCGGCGAGATCAGGATGATCAAGTCGAGCTTCGGTTTTGCCATGCCTGATTTCATGCCGCAGCACCGGCTTTATGCCAACGACCTCGCCGGCGGTGGCATCCTGGACGTCGGCGGCTATCCCGTCTCGATGGCGCGGCTGATTGCCGGCGCCGCGGCCGGCAAGCCGTTCCTCGAGCCGGACAAGGTGACCGGCGTTGCCCATCTTGGCCAGTCCGGCGTCGACGAATGGGCCTCCGCGCTGCTGCATTTCCCGGGCGGCATCGTCGCCGAGGTCTCCTGCAGCATCTCCCTCAACCAGGACAATGTGCTCAGGATTTTCGGCACCAGGGGCCGCATCGAAGTGCCGGATTTCTGGTTCGCCGGCGGCGACCGCGATGTCGGCCTCGGCCGGATCGATGTGATCGGCGCGGACGACGTGCGCGAAACCATCAGCGTGAACGAAAAGCGTCACGTCTATTCCTTCGAAGTCGACGCCGCCGGGGACGCCATCCTTGCCGGCCGGCAGGAGTTCGCCTGGCCGGGCATGGCCTGGGCCGACAGCCTCGGCACCTTGCGCGTGCTCGACAGATGGCGCGCGGCTGTGGGGCTGGAGTACGAGATCGAAAAGGCCTCGCGACGCACCAACACCATCGCCGACCGGCCCTTGCGATCCGGCGGCACGGCGATCGCCAAACGCGCCATTCCGGGCCTGTCGAAGCCGGCCTCGATCGTGGCGCTCGGTTTCGAGGATTTCCGCACCTTCTCCTCGGGTTCGATCCTGCTCGATGCCTTCTTCGAGGCTGGCGGCAATCTGTTCGACACCGGCTATGTCTATGGCGGCGGCTACACCGAGACGCTGCTTGGGCAATGGCTGAAGAACCGTGGCGTTCGCGAGCAGTCGGTGGTCATCGCCAAGGGGGCACATTCGCCGCTTTGCTATCCCGACGTGATCGGCAAGCAGCTCGTCCAGTCGCTCGACCGCCTGCAAACCGACCATGTCGATATCTATTTCATGCATCGCGACAATCCGGACGTGCCCGTCGGCGAGTTCGTCGATGCGATGGACCGCGAGGTCAAGGCAGGCCGCATCCGTGGCCCGTTCGGCGGCTCGAACTGGACGATGCAGCGCATGGACGAGGCGATCGCCTATGCCGAGCGCACCGGCAAGCAAAAGCCCGGCGCGCTCTCCAACAACTTCTCGCTGGCCGAAATGCTGGAGCCGATCTGGGCCGGTTGCGTGACCTCCTCCACCGATGACTGGAAAGCCTGGCTGACCGCCCGGCAGATGCCGAATTTCGCCTGGTCGAGCCAAGGGCGCGGCTTCTTCACCGAACGCGCCGGGCGCGACCGGCGCGACAATGAAGAGCTGGTGCGGGTCTGGTACTCGGAGCGCAATTTCGGCCGCCGCGACCGGGCGATCGAACTTGCCGCGCGGCTGGGCAAGAGCCCGATCCATATTGCGCTCGCCTATGTGCTCAACCAGCCTTTCCCATCGGTGCCGTTGATCGGCCCGCGCACGCTGGGCGAACTGGACGACAGCTTGCGCGCCCTCGACATCGCGCTTTCACCTGCCGATCTCCAATGGCTGGACGGCGGCAGCCGGCAAGCGGCGTAGTGCATGTCGTCCAAGGCTGCGCTGGACGGCGACGGGGTCAGGTCTCGTCGTCGGACACCCTGATGTCGCGCCTGGCCGGAACCCTCATGCTGGCATACATGCCGGTGGTGCGGAACTGGCCCGGGCTAATGCCGTAACAGCGGCGGAAGACCTTCGAGAAATAGTTCGCGTCCTCGAAGCCGCACAGGATGGCGACTTCCTTCACGGGCAGGAAATCAGCCTTGGTCAAAAGCTTGGCGGCGCGTTGCAGCCGCTGCTGCAGCACGAACTCCGCGGGCGGGATGCCTTCGCTCTCGGCGAAGCAGCGCGAGAAGTGCGCCCGACTGAGGCCGCTGATCGCCACGAGGTCCGCTACCGGCAGCGGCCTGTCGAGATTGGCGTTGATGTGGTCGATGACCGGCTGCATGGCGCTCTGCTTCTCGGCAAAGGCATGTGAGCCGAAGACATCGTCGTAGAGCGCCATCGCCGCCTCGTAGGCGATCGCCGAAGCCGCCCCCGGCGCAGCGGCCCCGTTGATGAGACGCAGGCTGCAATCGGCGAGGTGATCGATCGTCTCCGGCTGCAGCCGGAACACGGGACCCGAGACGTCGAGGATCGATTTGTGGATGCGCAGCGCCTCCTCGCCATTCATCGAGATCCAGAAATATTCCCAGCGCTCGTCCTTGGCCAGCCAGTAACGATGGTTGTGCGGCACCAGCACCAGCAGCGTGTCGTTCTGCTGCAGGCGATAGTCGCGGTTCTCATAGCGAAGCCGGCCGCTTCCGTTGATCGTGTGCTGGAGCACGGTGAATGGCGTCTGGCCGCGCTTGCGCCCGTCCCAATCATAGATTTCGCCTTCGCGCACTTCGTAGCCGGTGCTCGTCGGCATGGCATGCAGGCGCTGGCGACCGCGCGGCAGCGAGATCGTGCGCATCGACTGTCCGTTGGCGATCAGATCCCGCAGCACAAAATTACCCTTGAAAGCATAATCCTTCTCTGGCCGCGCTCGCGAATAAGCGCATAATCCATCCCCGAAGAACGTGAAGAACCCGCGGTCGAGGAGCGGGCGGGAGGAGAAAAGCCGGAATTCGGCTCGATTGGCACGTGCGCCTTGGCGTGTGGCCATATCCTCCCTTGCTGCTCCTTGCCTAGCATCCGATCGGATCGAGGTGAAGGTGATGAGTTTCAAAATCGCTATTATCGGCGCCGGCAGCGTCGGCTTCACCAAGAAACTGTTCACCGACATACTGTGCGTGCCGGAATTCAAGGGTATCGAATTCGCGCTGACCGATGTCAGCGAGCACAATCTCCAGATGATCAAGGCGATCCTCGACCGGATCGTCGAGGCCAACAAATTGCCGACCAAGGTGACGGCGACGACAGACCGCCGCAAGGCGCTCGAGGGCGCTCGTTATGTCATCAGCTGTGTGCGGGTCGGTGGCCTCGAAGCCTATGCCGACGATATCAGGATCCCCTTGAAATACGGCATCGACCAATGCGTCGGCGACACGATCTGCGCCGGCGGCATCCTCTATGGCCAGCGCAACATCCCGGTGATCCTCGATTTCTGCAAGGATATACGCGAGGTCGCCGAGACCGATGCGAAATTCCTCAACTATGCCAACCCGATGGCGATGAACACCTGGGCGGCGATCGAGTACGGCAAGGTCGACACGGTCGGGCTGTGCCACGGCGTCCAGCACGGCGCCGAGCAGATCGCCGAGGTGCTGGGCGCGAAGTCGCCTCGGGAGCTCGACTATGTCTGTTCCGGCATAAACCACCAGACCTGGTTCATCGAGTTGCGCCTGAACGGTCGCGAAATCGGCAAGGACGAGCTGGTCGCCGCCTTCGAGGCGCATCCGGTCTATTCCAGGCAGGAGAAACTGCGCATAGACGTGTTGAAGCGCTTCGGCGTCTATTCGACCGAAAGCAATGGCCATTTGTCCGAGTATCTTCCCTGGTACCGCAAGCGCCCGGACGAGATCACCCGCTGGATCGACATGTCCGACTGGATCCATGGCGAGACGGGCGGCTATCTCCGTTATTCCACCGAGACCCGCAACTGGTTCGAGACGGAATATCCGCAATTCCTCGAAGCGGCGTCGAAGCCGATCGATCCGTCAAAACGCTCCAACGAGCATGCCAGCCACATCTTGGAGGCGCTGGAGACCAACCGCGTCTATCGCGGCCACTTCAACGTCAAGAATGACGGTGTCATCACCAATTTGCCGCAGGACGCCATCGTCGAATCGCCCGGCTTCGTCGACCGCTTCGGCATCAACATGGCGGCCGGCATCACCTTGCCGGAAGCATGTGCCGCGACCTGCATATCCTCGATCAATGTCCAGCGCATGTCGGTGCATGCCGCCATATCCGGCGACATCGACCTGCTCAAGCTTGCCGTGCTGCATGACCCGCTGGTTGGTGCGGTATCGACACCGGAGGAGGTCTGGCAGATGGTCGACGAAATGGTCGTCGCTGAAGCCGCCTGGCTGCCGCAATATGCGCACGCCGTTCCGGCGGCAAAAGAGAGGTTGTCGAAATCCAGGGTCAAGACCCGCGAATGGGCGGGCGCCGCTTGGCGCAGCGTCCGCTCGATCGAGGAGTTGCGCGCCGAAAAGGCCGCGCTGAAGCAGGCCGGCTGAAAACCCAGGTGGCGGCGACGGGCCTGCGGGAGACAGGTCCGCCGCGGTCGCCGTCCGGGCAGAAGACGAGCAGCAGCAAAACAAAACGTCCGAACACGAGGGAGGAGACAATGAGGAACCTACGCAGCATTGGCATGGTCGCGGGACTGGCGCTGGGCGTCTCCGTCCCGGCGCTCAACGCTTTCGCCTCCGAGCCGACGGTCCCGCCGGTACCGGCGGCGTTTCCGGCCGAAGGCAAGATCACTTATGTGCCGCGCAAGTCCATCCTGGAGTTCAAGGCGCTGCCCGACTATCACGAGCCGGACTGGGTGACCGAGAAATACGTCAAGGCCGGCAAGCTGCCGCCGGTGAAAGACAGGCTGCCGAAGGAGCCCTTGGTTTTCAAGACGGGCAACATGCCTGATGGCATCGGCGTCTACGGCGATACAATGCGCCACGTTATCGGCGGGCGGCCGGAAGGCTGGAACTACGGCGCCGGTCAGACGCAGGGATGGGGCGGCATCGATATCGGCCTGTCCGAATGCCTGACGCGCACCGCGCCGCTGTTCCAGGTCGAGGCCAAGGACACCGAACCGCTGCCCAACCTCGCCAAAAGCTGGGACTGGTCGGCGGATGGCCACAAGCTCACCATGCACCTCGTCGAGGGTGCCAAATGGTCCGACGGCGCGCCCTTCAACTCAGACGACGTCATGTTCTACTGGGACGACGAGGTCGTCGATCCCAATGTCTCGCCGCTCAATGGTGCCACCCAGGAAACGTTCGGCGTCGGCACCACGCTCAAGAAGGTCGACGACTACACCGTCGAGTGGACCTTCAAGGAAGCCTTCCCGAAACAGTATCTCTACGCGATGGCCTACGGCACTTTCTGTCCTGGCCCCGCGCACATATTGAAGCCGCAGCATCCGAAATATTCGAAGAACACCTACGACCAGTTCAAGAACGCCTTCCCGCCGGAATATATGAACATGCCGGTCATGGGCGCCTGGGTGCCGGTTGAATACCGGCCAGACGACATCATCGTCATGCGCCGCAATCCCTATTATTGGAAGGTCGATGAGAAGGGCAATCAGCTGCCCTACCTCAACGAATTACATTACAAGCTGTCCACCTGGGCCGACCGCGATGTCCAGGCGGTGGCCGGCTCGGGCGATTTCTCCAATCTGGAGCAGCCGGAGAACTTCGTCGCCTCGCTGAAGCGGGCCGCGGAGGCGAATGCGCCTGCACGCCTGGCGTTCGGTCCACGGCTGATCGGCTATAATCTGCGCCTCAATTTTTCCGCTAATGGCTGGGGCAACCCGGACGAGCGCGGTCAGGCGATTCGCGAGCTGAACCGCAATGAGGATTTCCGCAAGGCCGTTACCATGGCGCTCGACCGCAAGGCGCTTGGCAACTCCCTGGTCAAGGGGCCGTTCACCGCCATCTACCCCGGCGGCTTGTCCTCCGGCACCAGCTTCTATGACCGCAAGTCGACGGTCTACTATCCCTTCGACCTCGAGGGCGCTAAGGCCGAACTCGCCAAGGCCGGACTCAAGGATACCGATGGCGACGGTTTCGTGAACTTCCCGGCCGGCACGGCCGGCGGCAAGAATGTCGAGATCGTCATGCTGGTCAACAATGACTACGGCACCGACAAGAGCCTCGCCGAAGGCGTTGTCGCCCAGATGGAGAAGCTCGGGCTGCGGATCGTGCTCAACGGTCTCAACGGCACCCAGCGCGATGCCTCGCAATATTCCGGGCGCTTCGACTGGCTGATCCGGCGCAACGACCAGGAGTTGACCTCCGTCGTGCAGAACACCGTGCAGCTCGCTCCCGTCGGCCCCAAGACCAGCTGGGATCACCGCGCACCTGAAAGCGGCGAGGTCGACCTGATGCCTTTCGAGAAGGACCTCGTCGACATCGTCAACAAATTTGTCACGTCTGAGGACAATGACCAGCGCGCCGCCTTGATGAGAGACTTCCAGAAGATTTCGACGGAGCACGTCTACAATGTCGGCCTGACGGAATATCCCGGTGCGCTGATCGTCAATAAGCGCTTCTCCAACGTTCCAAAGAGCACGCCGATCTACATGTTCAACTGGGCAGAGGATTCGATCATTCGAGAACGGGTCTTCGTGGCGGCCGACAAGCAGGCGAAATACGAATTGTTCCCGGAAGAGCTGCCCGGCAAGCCTGGAGACAAGGGCCCGATGTAAGTTTACCTCCCCTGACTGAGACCTCCGGCCGCGCCGCTGGCGCGGCCGGACAAAGGCAACCTCCGAACGCACCAAAAAGACGCGATCGGCAAGACGAGGAAGCGACCGTCCATGCTGCGATTTCTGCTCATGCGCATAGCGTCGGCAATCCCGGTCCTTGCCATACTGAGCCTCGTCACCTTCGCCATCATCCAGGCACCGCCCGGCGACTATGCCGACTACATCCGCTCGCAGCTGATCAACCAGGGAGGCGCTTCCTTCGCCGAAGCCGACGCTCAGGCCAACGCCTACCGGATCGAACATGGCCTCGATAAGCCGCTGCCCGTCCAGTATCTCAACTGGATCGGCGGCATCGTCACCCGCGGCGATTTCGGCTACAGCCTCTACTACAACAAGCCGGTAGCCGACGTCGTGGGCGAGCGCCTGCCGCGCACCCTCATCCTGGCGCTTGTGTGCCATCTGCTCGCCTCGGTGCTCGGCATCACCTTCGGCATCTGGGCGGCAACCAGGCAATACACCTGGATCGACTCGACACTTTCGGCCATTTCCTTCCTCGGCATGACGGTGCCGCGCTTCCTGATGGCGCTGATCATCGTCTATCTCCTGGTCTTCCAGTTCAACGTCTCGGAGATAGGCAGCTTCTTCTCGCCGCAATATGGCGGTGCGCCATGGTCGTGGGCCAAGTTCGTCGATCTGGTCAAGCATGTCTGGCCGGTGGTCGCGATCGCCACCTTCGGCGGGCTCGCCTACAACATGCGCGTCATGCGCGGCAATCTGCTCGACACGCTGAATGCGCAATATGTCGAGACGGCCAGAGCCAAGGGGCTGACCGGCAGCGCCGTCGTCATGCGACACGCCGTGCCCAATGCGCTGCATCCGCTGGTCATGTATCAGGGCGTGGTGCTGCCCTACATGCTGACCGGCGAAATCGAGACGGCGATCATCTTCGCGCTGCCGACCGTCGGCCCGGCGATCGTCGGCTCGATGGCGGTCGGCGACGTCTATGTCACCGCCACTTTCATGATGGTGCTGTCGGCCACGCTGATCGTCGGCAACATCGTCGCCGACATGTTGCTGGTCCTGCTCGATCCGCGCGTGCGCCAGTTCGGGGAGAGCTAGATGCTAGCCCGCGATACATCGCCGCCGCCGCTGCCGGCCGAAGGACCCGTCGAGAGACCCGCGCGCGGCAACGAGAGCTACACCGCGCTCGTCTGGCGCCGGCTGAAGCGCTCCTGGACCGGCATGGCGGGGTTCTGGCTCGTCGTGCTGCTGATCCTCATGGCGGTATTCGCCGAGTTCCTGGCGCCGATGGACCCGAAGGTGACCGATGTCGCCTTCGCGCCGCCGCAAACCCCTATTTTCCACGACAGGGACGGCAACTTCGTCGCCCGGCCCAGGGTCTATGCGCTGGCGGATTCGGCGGATCTCGATCCGGTCACCTTTCAGCCCATCGTCGGTCCCGACTATGATCATCCAAGACTGCTCGGCCTTTTCGTCGACGGCGCGCCCTACAGGCTCTTCGGGCTCATTGCGGCGAACCGGCATTTCTTCGGTTCGATGGACGGCCAGCCGGTGCATTTCCTCGGCACCGACAAGTTCGGACGCGACGTGCTCTCGCGCGCCATCCATGGCTCGCGCGTCTCGCTGATGATCGCGCTGACGGTGGTCTTCATCATCACCGTCATCGGCACTACGGTCGGCATGGCTTCCGGCTATTTCGGCGGTCGGTTCGATGTCTGGATGCAGCGCTTCGTCGAACTCGTGCTGGCCTTCCCGCAGCTGCCGCTCTATCTGGCGCTGACGACGCTGATCCCGGTCACCGCGCCCACCAACGTCTTCCTCGCCTTCGTCATCATCGTCATGTCGGCGCTGGGCTGGGCGCAGATGTCGCGCGAGGTGCGCGGCAAGACGCTGGCGCTTGCGCGCATTGAATACGTACGCGCCGCCATGGCGGTCGGTGCCACCGACCGGCGCATCATCATGCAGCACATCTTCCCCAATGTGATGAGCCATGTGATCGTCGCGGTGACGCTGGCGATCCCCACCGTGGTGCTGCTCGAATCCTTCCTCGGGTTCCTCGGCTTCGCGGTGAAGCCGCCGCTGATCTCGTGGGGGCTGATGCTGCAGGACACCGCGACCTACTCCGTCATCGGCACCTATCCGTGGATCCTGTCGCCGGTCGGTTTCGTGCTGGTCACCGTCTTTGCCTTCAACGCGCTGGGCGACGGGCTGCGCGACGCCGTCGATCCTTATTGAGGTGGTTGGGATGACGCTCGCGCTCGCCGAACCTTTCGCACCTTCCGTCCGGCACGACCATGACGGACGCCAGGGAGAACCCGTCATCGATGCCCGCAACATCGAGGTCGTCTTCAAGGTCGAGCACGGCACGGTCGAGGCGGTCAAGGACGTCTCGTTCCAGCTCTATCGCGGCGAGACGATCGCCATCGTCGGCGAATCCGGTTCCGGCAAATCGGTGACGGCGCGCACCGTCATGGGATTGCTGTCCCGGCGCGCCACCGTGTCGCCGAGATCGACCGTCTGTTATGATGGGCAGAACATCCTGAAGTTCCCCGAAAGCGCCCGGCGCAATCTGCGCGGCAACCGCATCTCGATGATCTTCCAGGAGCCGATGAGCTCGCTCAATCCGATCTATACGATCGGCAGCCAGATCGTCGAGGCGATCAGGGTTCATCGCAAGGTCGGCCGGCGGCAAGCCTGGGCACGGGCGCTCGAACTCCTGCAGCATGTCCAGATCCCGGATCCCGTCGCGCGGCTCAAGCAATATCCGCATCAGCTCTCGGGCGGCCAGCGCCAGCGCGTGATGATCGCCATGGCGCTGGCCAACGACCCCGACGTGCTGATCGCCGACGAGCCGACGACGGCGCTCGACGTCACCGTCCAGGCACAGATCCTGAACCTGATCCGCAATCTGCAGAAAGAGCTGCGCATGGCGGTGATCCTGATCACCCATGACCTCACGGTCGTGCGCAAATTCTCCGACTACGTCTATGTCATGCAGCATGGCGAGATGCGGGAGCATAACGTCACCGAACGTCTGTTCTCCGATCCCCAGCATCCCTATACGCAACGACTGCTCGCCTCCGAACCGCGCGGGCGGCCACAACCGCTGCCGGAGGGCTCCGGCACCATCCTCGAAGCGAACGGGGTGCGCGTCTGCTTCATGCTGCGTCACGGCACCTTCCTCAAACCCGACTGGCGCGAGCTGGTCGCCGTCGACGATCTCGATCTCAAGCTTTGCCGCCACGAAACACTGGGACTGGTCGGCGAATCCGGCTCCGGCAAGACCACATTCGGCCAGTGCCTGCTCAGGTTGATCGATGCCAAGCGCGGCGAGATCCGTTTCGACGGCCAGCCGATCCATGGGCTGTCACGGGCCGAGATGCGGCCGCTGCGATCGCGCATGCAGGTCGTCTTCCAGGATCCGTTCTCCTCGCTCAACCCGCGCATGACGATCGGGCAGATCATCGAGGAAGGGCTGATCGTCAACGGCATCGGGGCGACGCGGCGCGAGCGGGTCGAGCGGGTGCGCGAGGCGCTGGTAAGCGCCGGCATGCCGGGCGACATCCTTTCGCGATTTCCGCACGAGTTCTCCGGCGGACAGCGGCAGCGCATCGCGATTGCCCGAGCCATCGCGTTGGAACCGGAATTCATCCTGCTCGACGAACCGACATCAGCGCTCGACCTCTCCGTCCAGGCGCAGATCATCGATCTCTTGCGCAAGCTGCAGGACGAGCGCGGCCTGAGTTATCTCTTCATCTCGCACGATCTCAAGGTGGTTCGCGCTCTGTGCCACCGCGTCATCGTCATGCAGCACGGCAAGATCGTCGAACAGGGACCTGTCGACGAGGTCCTCACCAATCCCAAGACCGCCTACACCGAACGGCTCGTCCGGGCCGCTTTCGACGTGGCCTGAACACATGCCGGAGGTTAGCGTGGCAAGAAATCCCAGGATCACTTTCATCGGCGCCGGCTCGACCGTGTTCATGAAGAACATCGTCGGCGACGTGCTGCAGCGGCCGGCGCTTTCGGGCGCGACGATCGCGCTGATGGACATCGATCCGCAGCGGCTGGAAGAGAGTGCCGTCGTCGTCAACAAGCTGATCGCGACGCTCGGCGTGAAGGCGAAAGCGGAGACCTATTCCGACCAGCGCAAGGCGCTGGCCGGTGCCGATTTCGTCGTCGTCGCCTTCCAGATCGGCGGCTACGAGCCCTGCACCGTCACCGACTTTGAAGTGCCGAAGAAATATGGCCTGCGCCAGACCATAGCCGACACGCTCGGCATCGGCGGCATCATGCGAGGCCTGAGGACCGTGCCGCATCTGTGGAAGATCTGCGAGGACATGCTCGCCGTCTGCCCCGAGGCGATCATGCTGCAATACGTCAACCCGATGGCGATCAACACCTGGGCGATATCGGAGAAATATCCTGAGATCAGGCAGGTCGGCCTCTGCCACTCGGTGCAGGGCACCGCGATGGAACTGGCGCACGATCTCGATCTTCCCTACGAGGACATCCGCTATCGCTCCGCCGGCATCAACCACATGGCCTTCTACCTGAAGTTCGAGCACCGCCAGGCCGACGGCTCCTACCGCGACCTCTACCCGGATCTCCTGCGCGCCTATCGCGATGGCCGCGCGCCCAAGCCCGGCTGGAATCCGCGCTGCCCCAACAAGGTGCGTTACGAGATGCTGACCCGGCTCGGCTATTTCGTCACCGAAAGCTCCGAACATTTCGCCGAATACACGCCCTATTTCATCAAGAGCGGCCGTCCCGACCTGATCGAGAAATACGGTATCCCGCTGGATGAATATCCCAAGCGCTGCATCGAGCAGATCGAGCGTTGGCAGGGACAGGCGGAAGCCTATCGTTCGGCCGAGCGCATCGAGGTCGAGCAGTCGAAGGAATATGCCTCCTCGATCATGAATTCGGTCTGGACCGGCGAGCCGTCGGTGATCTACGGCAATGTTCGCAACAATGGCTGCATCACCTCGCTGCCCCGCGAGTGCGCCGCCGAGGTGCCGTGCCTGGTCGACGCCTCCGGCATCCAGCCGACTTACATCGGCGACCTGCCGCCGCAATTGACGGCGCTGATCCGCACCAACATCAACGTGCAGGAACTGACGGTGCGGGCGCTGACGAGCGAGAACCGGGAACACATCTATCATGCGGCGATGATGGATCCGCACACGGCAGCCGAGCTCGACCTCGACCAGATATGGTCACTGGTGGACGAGCTTCTTGCCGCTCACGGCGACTGGCTGCCGGCCTGGGCGCGCGTGAGCCGCAAGATCCAAGCCGCCTGATCAAGCGTCGCTCTTAGCTTATTTCGGCTCGTCGGCGTCGGGTTCTTCCTCGTCGTCGCGGGCTTTGATGACATAGGCGCCCTTCAGCCAGCGGTTGAGGTCGATGTCCTTGCAGCGCTTGGAGCAGAACGGGTAGGTCTCGCGCGCCGAAGGCTTGCCGCATTCGGGGCAGGGGCGCCTTGGCCGCAGCGGCGTCACCTTGTCGTCCGCGCTCATGGCCGCGCCGAGGACCAGTTGTGATGGACCTTGAAGCCTTCGCCCGAAAGCAACGCTACGGTCTCGTAAAGCGGCAAGCCGACGACATTGGTGTAGGAGCCGACCAGCTTGACGACGAAAGCGCCCGCAAGCCCCTGTACGGCATAGCCGCCGGCCTTGCCGCGCCATTCTCCCGATGCGACATAGGCGTCGATCTCCTCGCGCGGCAGCCGCTTGAACCGCACCCGCGTCTCGACCAGCCGCTGGCGCAGTTTGCCGCCGGGCGTGATCAGGCAGATGCCGGAATAGACCCGGTGCGAACGCCCCGACAGCAGTCCGAGGCAGTTGGCGGCATCATCGAGCGTCTCGGCCTTGGGCAGGATGCGCCGCCCGACAGCGACCACCGTGTCGGCGGCCAGCACCAAGGCCGGCGCGTAGTCGGTTTCCGACTTCAGTGAGGCAAATGCCTTTTCGGCCTTTTCCTTCGACAGCCTTTTGGCCAGCGAGCGCGGATGCTCGGCACGCAGCGGCGTCTCGTCGATGTCGGCGGGCAATATGCGGTCCGGTTCGATGCCGGCCTGCTGCAGGAGTTCGATGCGGCGCGGCGAACCCGAGGCAAGCACCAGCTTCAGCAAAATGCTCATCGCGGACCAGTCGGCCTTGATCTTACTTGAAACGATAGGTGATGCGGCCCTTGGTCAGGTCGTAGGGCGTCATCTCGACCAGGACCTTGTCGCCGGTCAGCACGCGGATGCGGTTCTTGCGCATGCGGCCGGCCGTATGGGCTATGATTTCGTGTTCGTTTTCGAGTTTCACCCGGAACATGGCGTTGGGCAGCAGTTCCGTGACGACACCCGGAAACTCGAGGACTTCTTCCTTCGGCATTCGATACCTTTGCTTGGATGGTTTCCCGGCGTTTAGAGCATGATGCCGAAAAGTATGAAGCGGTTTTCGGACGACATCATGCTCTACTTCTTTGATCTAGAGTCGGAAGCTGTCAGGTCGAAGAGACCCAACCGCATCCGACTCTAGCCGGAAATTCGGCGGAACCTATATGATAATCGTCGGCTTGTGAACACGCTTAATCCGTCGCGTTTTTTGCTTCTGGAAGCAAAAAACGTCGGCCTATGCGCAACTTCAGCCGTTCACGCACATCGCGATAGGCCGCGATGATCTGCTCGCGCGTGCCGCTGGCGCCGGTTGGATCCGGCGTCGGCCAGTATTCGACCTCGACGGCGAGCGAGCGGGTGAGCTCCAGCGCGGCATGGTGCGCCTCCGGCGCGAGCGTGACGATGAGATCGAAATAGTCGTCTTCCAGCTCGTCCATCGTCCTTGGATGGCGCTCGCCCAGCGACAGGCCTTCCTCGGCAAGTACGGCATCGACGAACGGGTCACGCTCGCCGCTGCGCACGCCCGCGGAGGCGACGAAGGTGCTGGCCGGCAGCATGCGCCGCGCCAACAGCTCGGCCATCGGCGAGCGCACGGCATTCATGCCGCACAGGAACAGGATCGAACGGGGCGGTGCGCCGGCGGTCAGGGGTTAACCCCGCCAATGGAGCACGCAGACCAGCGTGAACAGCCGGCGCGCCGTGTCGAAATCGATGTCGATCTTGCCGGCGAGCCGGTCCATCAACGTCTGCGAACCCTCGTTGTGCAGGCCGCGGCGACCCATGTCGATCGCCTCGATATGGCTCGGCGTCGAGGAGCGAATGGCGTCGTAATAGCTTTCGCAGATCATGTAGTAGTCCTTGACGATGCGCCTGAGCGGCGTCAGCGACAGGATATGGGTCACCACGGCGGAACCGTCGTCGCGCGTCACGGCGAAAACCAGGCGGGACTCGGCCAGCGACAGCTTCAGCCGGTAGGGGCCGGCGCCGCTGTCATTGACCGGTTGAAAACTGTTCTCCTCGATCAGGTCGAAGATCGCCACCGCGCGTTCGTGCTCGACGTCGGGCGTCGAACGGCCGATCGATTCATCGAGTTCGACATCGATCAGCCTCGCCCGGGTTTGATCGGAGCCCGACATGGCGCCTACATGTTCAGCCGGATAGCGACGGAGCGTCCATGCGCGTCGAGCCCTTCCGCCTTGGCCAGCGCGATCGCGGCGGGCGCCAGCGCGCGCAATTGCTCGGGCCCGAGCTTCAGGATCGAGGTGCGCTTGACGAAATCGAGTACCGAAAGGCCTGACGAGAAACGCGCCGAGCGCGCCGTCGGCAGCACGTGGTTGGAACCACCGACATAGTCGCCGATGGCTTCCGGCGTATGGCGGCCGAGAAACACGGCACCGGCATTGTGCATCCGCGACAGGAAGCCCTCGGCGTCGTCGATTGCCAGTTCGACATGCTCGGCCGCGATGCGGTCGACCAGCGGCAGCGCCGCCTCGATCGCCTCGACCTCGATCACCGCGCCGAAATCGCGCCAACTCGCCGCTGCCGTCTCCGCGCGCGGCAGGTTTGGCAGCTGCCGTTCGACCGCCTCCTCCACCGCCTTGCCAAAGGCCGGATCGTCGGTGATCAGGATCGACTGCGCGGACGCGTCATGTTCGGCCTGGGCCAGGAGATCGGCGGCGATCCAGTCGGGATCATTGTCGCCGTCGGCCACGACCAGCACTTCCGAGGGGCCGGCGATCATGTCGATGCCGACGGTGCCGAACACCTGGCGCTTGGCCGCCGCGACATAGGCGTTGCCAGGGCCGACGATCTTGGCGACCGGCTTGATCGTCTCGGTGCCATAGGCCAGGGCAGCGATCGCCTGGGCGCCGCCGACGCGATAGATTTCCGGCACGCCGGCAAGGTCGGCCGCCACCAGCACAAGCGGATTGATGACGCCGCCGGGTGCCGGCACCACCATGACGATGCGCTCCACGCCGGCGACCTTGGCCGGTATGGTGTTCATCAGCACCGAACTCGGATAGCTCGCAGTACCGCCCGGCACGTAAAGCCCGACCGCCTCGACCGCGGTCCAGCGCCAGCCGAGCTCGACGCCCGCGGCATCGGTAAAGCGGTCGTCCTTCGGCCGCTGCCGCTCGTGGTAGGCGCGGATGCGGTCGCGCGCGAATTCGAGCGCCTCGATCGTCTGGTGGTCGCAAGCGGCATAGGCGCGGGCGATCTCGTCCTTCGACACGGCAATGCCGAGTTCCCTGAGGTCGGCCCGGTCGAAGCGTCTGGTAAAGTCGACGAGGGCGGCGTCGCCGTCGGCGCGCACGCGCGCGATGATCTGGCGCACGGCCGCGTCGACATCGGCCGACACTTCTCTCTTGGTGGTGAGGAAAGCGGCGAAACGCTGTTCGAAATCGGCGTCGGACTGGCGAAGCGTGATGGCCATCGCTCAGGCCCTGTGCACGGGACGCGACGTGGCTTCCCACGCGCCGCCGACATCGGCAAGGCGGGCCTCGATGCATTCGACATCGAGCATGATCGCGCCGCCTCCGGAAAAGATCAGCTCGACGATACCGGCCGGCTTGCTGATCTCGATGAAGCTGATCGCCAGCAGCGACAGCACTTCGGCCGGCTTGTCGCGGGCAATGCCGCTGGTCTTGGCGCCCAGAACCCGATCGAAATGCAGCACGGCCTGGCGCCGTTCATTGTGCTGGCGAAAGAAGCCCGATTTGGCCTCCCAGACGAAACGGTTCATGGTCAGCACGAAACGCTTGGCCGCGGGAAGGTATTCAAGGTCCGAGACTTTCATCACGGCGTCCTGGACGTGGGCGGAGACGATGCTCAGGTCCTGGTCGTCGAGGGCGATAAGCTTGAGGCCGGTCATGCGGATTTCGCACCTGAAAATTGACTGTTCAGCCTTCTGTTAGAGCATGATCCCGAAAAGTGGAAACCGCTTTTCGGAAAAGATCATGCTCAAGCAGGAATCCGGAGGTCATTCCGGTCCGTGCAGCCGTGAGGCGGGCGGCGATCGACCTAAGCCGAGATCCGCTCGATCACCGCGCCGCAATTGGACAGTTTTTCCTCAAGCCGCTCGAAGCCGCGGTCGAGATGATAGACGCGGTTGACCGTGGTTTCGCCTTCGGCCGCCAGGCCCGCGATCACCAGCGAGACCGAAGCACGCAAGTCGGTCGCCATGACCGGCGCGCCCTTCAATTTCGGCACGCCGTCGACGATCGCCGTCTGGCCGGAAAGCGTGATGTGGGCGCCCAGACGCGCCAGTTCCTGCACATGCATGAAGCGGTTTTCGAAGATCGTCTCGGTGATGCGCGACTTGCCCTTGGCCATGGTCATCAGCCCCATGAACTGCGCCTGCAGATCGGTGGGGAAGGCCGGGAAGGGCGCCGTCGTCACGTCGACCGGTGAAATGCCGGCGCCGTTGCGCTTGACGCGGATGCCGGAATTGGTCGGCGTGATCTCGGCGCCCGTCTGCGAGATCACGTCCAGCGCGGTCTGCAGCAAATCGGGACGCGCGCCTTCGAGCACGACGTCGCCGCCGGTCATGGCGACGGCCATGGCATAGGTGCCGGTCTCGATGCGGTCCGGGATGACGCGCACGCGCGCGCCCGACAGCGCCTCGACGCCGTCGATGGTGATGGTTGGCGTGCCGGCGCCGGAAATCCTGGCGCCCATGGCATTGAGGCATTCGGCGAGGTTGACGATCTCGGGCTCGCAGGCGGCGTTTTCAAGCACCGTCTCGCCCTTGGCGAGCGACGCCGCCATCATCAGCACATGGGTGGCGCCGACCGACACTTTCGGAAAGACATAACGGTTGCCGACGAGGCGGCCATTCCTGGTCTTGGCGATGACATAGCCGGTGTCGACGTCGATGTCGGCGCCCAGCGCCTGCAGGCCTTCCAGGAACAGGTCGACCGGCCGCGTGCCGATGGCGCAACCGCCCGGCAGCGACACCTTGGCCTCGCCCATGCGGGCCAGCAGCGGGCCGATGACCCAGAACGAAGCGCGCATCTTCGACACCAGCTCGTAAGGGGCCGTCGTGTCGACGATGTTGCGGGCGGAGAAGTTGATGGTGCGCGAATAGCCTTCATTCTGCTTTTCGCGGCGTCCGTTGACCGAATAATCGACGCCGTGATTGCCCAGGATGCGGATCAGCTGCTCGACATCGGCCAGATGCGGCACGTTTTCGAGCGTCAGCGTGTCGTCTGTCAGAAGCGACGCGATCATCAGCGGCAGGGCGGCGTTTTTCGCGCCCGAGATCGGAATGCTTCCGGCGAGCTTGTTGCCGCCGACAATTCTGATGCGATCCATGAAGACTATCCCCTTGGCCCTGAAAGCCGGTTTCAATCGTTTGAGTATCGGCCCGTCTAGACCATCGGCCAAGCTGGTTCAAGAAATAGGATTTCCTGGCACCCGACCCAAGAGTGGCGGATTTGAGTTAATCTTTTTGTATTTCCTTCGCCGCGCCGACCCCGTCCGGCCGCTTGCCGGCGTCGCCGGCGCGCCGCGAGCGCGACTGCGCCTTGCGTTTCAGCAGATTCGCGCGCAGCTGCTCGGCCAGGCGGTCCTTGCGGCCGGTGCCGCCCTTTTTCGGTGGAATTGTCTTATCGTTCATCGTCCCGTCCTAGCCGGCGGCCGGCCAGCCCGCTATTCAGGCATAACCAACATTGTGGCGCGGCCATGTCATCAAAACGTATCCGGCAAAGGCTTTCACAGATGCTTTGCACTTGGCCTTGCGCTTGCCGGTTCGATATGGCAGAAGCCCCGCCATCAGCGGCTGCGGTAGCTCAGTGGTAGAGCACTCCCTTGGTAAGGGAGAGGTCGAGAGTTCAATCCTCTCTCGCAGCACCAGACTGCCCGACATTTTCAGCGCCATCCGTCCCATTCTTAAGCCCTTGCGGCACGAACGGGCAAAAAAAGGCGCATCCGGCACCTGAATCCGAGATTTCGCGCAAGGTTGGTTCTCGTCGCGCTTTCATGGCGGGAGCAAATCGGCCTGCTTGCTTTCCTCCGCGACGAGCGCCGGCCCATAGCGGGCGACCGCTTGGCGCCCTTCCGCCCCCCACCCGCCCGATCGGACGGTTGAAAACATCGGCATTGGCGAGCCGGGCGAGTCCGCTCCGGTCAGTGCCTTGAAGCATGACCTGGTGCGGCCGTCGTCCCGATCAGAGTCGCAGGGCGAAGCGCCGTCCGCGCAGACGGCGCTGGCCGCGGCTTCATCGGGACGCAAATTCCGATATCGCCATTTGCGCTGGTCGCCCGATCGTGATTCAAGTCGGCGATTCCGAGGGCTTTCCCGCTGGAGCGCAGCATGACCTTGATCACACGCCGTCGACTTCTGAAATCGACAGCGTTTGCCGGTGCGGGCGGGCTCGTCGCGATGGGGAGGCTTGGCGGCTGGGCCGCCGCCACGCCCGAGCCGGTGGTGCTGCGGACGGCCAGGATCCAGGCCAGGCTGATGGAGATCGGTCCGACCCGGGACGTGCTGACCTATGGCAGCGCCGGGATGCCGCCTGTGCTGAGGATGAAAAAGGGCGAGCCCTTCGCCGCCCGGCTCGTCAACGCGATCGACGACCCGACGACGATCCACTGGCACGGCGTTCGGGTCCCCAACAAGATGGACGGCGTTCCGTTCCTGGTCCAGCCCTACGTCTATACCGGCGATCATTTCGACTACGCCTTCACGCCGCCCGATGCCGGCACCTTCTGGTATCACCCGCATTGCAACACGCTGGAGCAGATGGGGCACGGCCTGACCGGCGTCATCGTGGTCGAAAATCCCGGTGATCCGAAATTCGATGCCGAAATCGTCCTCAATCTGCGCGACTGGCGCCTCGGCGACGATGGCCAGTTCATCGATCAGTTCCGGCCGCGCGATGCCGCGAGAACCGGCACCTATGGCACGGTGCGCACGGCCAACTGGCTCGACCAGCCGCACTATGACGCGCCAGCCGGCGGGCTGGTGCGGCTGCGCGTCGCCATCACCGACGCGACGCGCATCCATGCCTTTCGCGTCGACGGCGCGGAGGCGACGGTGATCGCGCTGGATGGCAATCCGGTGCCGCAGCGTTTTTCGCCCGATGCCTTGCTGCTTGGCCCGGGACAGCGCATGGAACTCGCCATCCGCATGCCTGACGCGGAGGGCGCGGTCATGAGCCTGCGGGACGTCAGGGGCACCAAGCCCAAGGTGCTGGCTACCTTGCGTGCGGCTGGCAGCTCGCTGAAGCGCGACATTCGTGATGTCGCGCCGCTGGAGGCCAATCCGGTGGCGGAGGTCGATCTCTCCGCTGCCCAGCATATTTCGCTGGCGCTCAGCGCCACGGCCGAGAACATTCCGAGCGACGGCATATGCGGTTCGCTCGGCTACAGTTTCTGGGCCATCAACAAGGTGCCGTGGCCGGGTGACACGCCGGATCCGACCGCGCCGCTGGCCGAATTGAAGCTTGGCAGGAGCTATGTCATCGACATGGAGAACCTGACGCCGCAATCGCATCCGATGCATTTGCACGGCATGAGCTTCAAAGTGCTGTCATCCTCGACTCGGCCCGTGCAGCCGCTGGTTTCCGACACCTATCTCATCCAGCCCAACGAGAAGGTGAGCCTCGGCTTCGTCGCCGACAATCCCGGCGACTGGCTGCTGCACTGCCACATCATCGAGCATCAGAAATCGGGCATGACGAGCTACGTCAGGGTGACCTGAAACCGAGCGCGTGCCGCGGCCTACTTGCGCAGTTGCACCTCGATCTCGTCGAGCACCTTGTCCTTGCCGATGCCGGTGAGGAAGGCGAGGCCCTTGATGACCGGCTTGGTCACCGAAGCCGAGATCGGCGTCGTGGCGACGATGAAGTCGACGCTGTCGGCCAGCCCCGGCACTTCGGTCGCCTTCGCCTGCTGGGCGTTGAAGGTCAGGCCGCGCTGCTTCATCGCCTCGGTGACGGCGACGTTGACCGCGGTCGAGGTGGCTATGCCCGTGCCGCAGGCAAAGAGAATTGTTTTCTGTCTGGACATCTCTTTCTTCTCCTTGTTCAGCCGAGCACGGCCCGAACGTCGTCTAGCGTCGTGGCCGACCTCAGGCCGTCCAATGCATCTGAATTCTGGATGGTGGCCATGACGGCCTGCAGCGCTTCAATCTGCTTGTCCTTGTCATTGATGGCAAGCAGGAAGACGAAGCCGACCGGCAGCTTCTCGTCGGGGTCTTCCATGTTGGCGAAGACGACGGGGTGCTTCAATGTGCCCAAAGCGATCCCGGGCTTCAGGACATGTTCGGGATCGGTGTGCGGCACCGCGACATTGTCGGGGCGCTCCAGCGGCAGTCCTGTCGGGATGGTCAACTCGCGACGCACGACCGCGTCGGCATAGGAGTTCTTGACATAGCCGAGCGTCTCGAGCCGGCCGGCCAGGATGCGGATGATCTGCTCATTGGTCGAGGCATCGGATCCGAGCACGATCGCTTCGGGGTCCAGAAGCTGCATGAGGCTGTCAGACATGTTTTTGCTCCGTCGGCAAAATCGTGCGCCCGGGGAGGGCGCACGATCATTTCAAACGTCAGGCGCGACGAGGCTCAGGCCGTGCCTTCGGCCGGCTCGTCCTCGGCGCCCGCTGCCCGCTCCCAGCCGAGCGTGTTGCGACGATAGAGGACGAACAGTGCGGCGATGACCACGGCGATCACGACGATGCCGGTAAGGCCAAGTCCCTGGATCGCCTCGATGATCACATAGGGCACCCACAGGAAGCCGTCGACGACGGAGGTGATCTGCAGCGCGTCTGCCGGCAGCTTGAAGCCCGAGGCGACGGCAGCACTTGTGAACAGCGGCGCCAGCGCGTTGGCGACGTAGAAGCCGATCGCCAGCGTCACCGTGCCGATCACCACCATGCGGAACACATTGCCTTTGACCAATGGCGCGGTCATGGCGACGATGAAGGGAATGACCGCCAGGTCGGCGAACAGGATGACGCGGTTGCCCGGCAGGATCACCGACAGGATGATCGCGATCGGCACAAGGATCAGCGATGACGAGATCGCGGCGGGATGACCGATCAGGATGGCGGAGTCCAGGCCGACCAGAAGCTCGCGGTCGCCGGTGCGCTTGCGCACGAATTCCTGCGCCGCGTCGGAGACCGGGATCAGGCCCTCCATCAGGATCTTCACCATGCGCGGCAAAAGCAGCATGACGGCTGCCAGGGTCATGCCGGTGCCAAGCACCTTGGCGAGCACCGTGCCGAGATCGCCCGCATTGTAGAAGGCGATGGCACCGAGCACGAGACCGATGATCAAGCCGAGCACGACAGGTTCGCCGAACACGCCGAACCGGCGCTCGATGGTCTCGGTGTTGATGTTGATGCGGTTGATGCCGGGAATGCGGTCCATGATCCAGTTCAGGATGATGGCGATCGGCAGGATCTGCGCGGAAGCCAGGTGCGGCACCGAAATGCCGGGCACGCCGTAGAACTGCTGCACTGCGCGCGCCGACCAGTCGGCGAACAGCAGCGACAGTGCCGCGACCAATGCCGCGATGGCGATGCCGTAGGCCAGATTGTCGGTCGCCGCCACGACCAGCGAGCCGACAAAGGCGAAGTGCCAGAAGTTCCAGACGTCGACATTGAGCGTGCGCGTCATGCGCGTCAGCAACAGCACGATGTTGACCAGGATGCCGACGGGGATGACCCACAGGCCGACCGACGAGCCGAAGGCGATGGCGGCCGCCGACGGCCAGCCGACATCGATGATGTCGCGATGAATGCCGGTGTTGGTGACGATGGCCTTGGCGACGTCGCCGATCGACGTGAACATCAGGCCAAGCACGAGGTTGATGCCGATGAAGGCGACGCCGATGGTGACCGCGGCGCGAAAAGCCTTGCTGACCTTTGCGCCCAGAACGACGGCTATGATGAAAATGACGATCGGCAGCAGCACTGTTGCGCCGAGCGTGTCGATGGCCCCTTTGAGGCCCGCAAGAATAGTATCCATTTGTCCTCCCCTGGAGCACCGAGCCCGACCCCCGGGTTCGAAATGATGCTCCGTTGACCTCCAACGCCTTTGCCGCCAACCTCGGCGCAAAGGCACTCCCCGTTCTGCCCGCGAGGCGGAATGCGTCCCGCTCGGTGATGCGGGATGAACATTTGCCTTCGCTGGCGAACGAATGTTTTATTGAGGCAGTTCAAGGCAAAGTCAATTGGCAAGTCTTTGAACCCAAGGCATCCGGGCTGACGGAGCCTTCGCCTGTGCGCTCTTGACGGACCATTGAACGGAAAAACCCGCCTGTGCGGCGGGCCCTTGGCGCAACTCAGCACCATAGGCAAATATGTAGCATAGTTGCCCTCACCCAGTCAAGAAAAAATTCCTATCAGGAGAAACCGCCGGCACAGCGGACTGGCAGTCGTCAGGTCTTTGTCGCCGAGTTCGGAGCCCAGTCTTTGGGCCAACCGAACCGTGGCGAGCGCATCTGTCCTGCGCGATTTCATGGGAAATTGACGGGCCGAGGCCAGTTTCGTTGGCAAGGAGGAGCTATTCCCTGCTAATCCGACGCGAACCAGGAAGCTGTGGACATCTCCGCATGACCAATGTCGCCTTGACCGGGCTCGCCCGCGATCTCGCCAGCCGTGCCGCCGAGGGCCGCCCGGTACGCATCGGCGTCATCGGTTCGGGCGAAATGGGCACCGATCTGGTCACGCAAGGCATGCTGATGCCCGGCATTTCGGTCTGCGCGGTCTCGACAAGACGTCCGCACACGGCACGCGAAGCGATCCGCATCGCCTATGGTGACGAAGCGATGGCCGTCGAAGCCGATACCACTTCGAAAGTCACCGCGGCGATCGAGTCGGGAAAGATCGCCATCACCTCCAACGAGATGCTGGTCACCAATCCGCTGATCGACGTCGTCATCGACGCCACCGGCAAGCCCGGCGTCGCCGCCGACTTCGACCTGATGGCGATGGAGCATGGCAAGCATCTGGTGATGATGAATGTCGAGGCCGACGTCACTATCGGCTGCTATCTCAAGCAGCAGGCAGATCGCCTCGGCGTCGTCTATTCGGTCGGCGCCGGAGACGAGCCCTCGAGCTGCATGGAACTGATCGAGTTCGCCTCCGCACTGGGCTTGACCATCGTCTCGGCCGGCAAGGGCAAGAACAACCCGCTTAACCACGATGCCGTGCCCGACGACTATCGCGAGGAAGCGATCCGCCGCAACATGAACCCGCGCATGCTGGTCGAGTTCGTCGACGGTTCGAAAACCATGGTCGAGATGTGCGCCATCGCCAACGCCACCGGGCTGGTGCCCGACGTGCCCGGCATGCACGGCCCGAAGGCCGACCGCGACGACCTCGTCAAGGTGCTCATTCCGCGCGAGCATGGCGGGCTGCTCACGAAAAAGGGCGTTGTCGACTACACGGTCGGCAAAGGTGTCGCACCCGGTGTCTTCGTCATCGTCGAGGCGACCCACCCGCGCATCGTCGAGCGCATGGACGACCTGCATATCGGCCACGGTCCCTATTACAGCCTGTTCCGGCCCTACCATTTGACCTCGCTGGAAGTGCCGCTGACGGCGGCCCGCATCGTGCTCTTCGGCAAGCCCGACATGGTGCCGCTGCCAAGACCCGTCGCCGAGGTATGCGCCGTCGCCAAGCGGGATCTGCTCGCCGGCGAAACCTTCGATGCGATCGGCGAGACCTGCTATCGCTCCTGGACGATGACCGTCGAAGACGCTCGCGCCCGGCGTGCCGTGCCGGTCGGCCTACTCGAGGGCGGCAAGGTGCTGAAACCGGTGAGGAAAGGCGAGCTGTTGACGGCCGACAACGCCGCACCCGACCGGGCGACGAGACTGTTCGCTCTGCGCCGGCTGCAGGATGAGATGCTGTACGAAAAATAAGCCCGTTGTGGCGCTGTCATGACAGATGCACTATATTGTAATGGCAGATGACGCTGAGGATCGACCAATGAACCTCCAGATCAGGGACCCGCGTGCACGTGAGCTGGCACAGCGGCTCGCCGCCAAACGCAAGATTTCGATGACCGAGGCGGTGATCGAAGCTCTTGAGTCCGAACTGAAACGGGAAAGTGGACGCGCTCCGTTGGCGCAGCGGCTGGCTGCCATCGCTGATGAACTCAAAGCCAGAGCTGGTCATGGCGGCCGGCCCGTAGACAAGGATGAGATCGATGAGATGTGGGGCCACTCTTGATGTTTGTCGACACCTCGGTGGTCGTCGCAATTCTTTCGGGAGAGGGAGATGCTGGCGAGTGGAGCAACCGCATCGCGGTAGCACCTCGCAAAATTACTTCCGCGTTGGTGGTGCTCGAAGCGGCTATGCGGCTTTCAACTATGCTGGCCGTTGAGCCGCTTGTCGCTGACGTGGCGATAGAGGCTTTTCTGCGCGAGTCCGAAATCGAAATCGTTCCGATCGACGCCGGCGACGCCAAGCTCGCGGTCCAAGCTTTTTCAGACTATGGAAAAGGACGCGGGCATCCCGCCCAACTCAACCTGGCCGATTGCCTGTCCTATGCATGCGCAAAGAGTCGTGGCTCTGCTCTGCTCTACAAAGGCAACGACTTCTCGCATACCGATCTGGCCTAGGGAGTCTGCTCTATTTCCCCAGTTCGATCGACCGCAGCCGCGCCGCTTCCACCGCTTGCGTGAGGAGATTGGTCAACCGGTCCTCGCCCATCAGCACACCAAGCGCCGCCGCCGTCGTGCCGTTCGGGCTGGTCACCTGCTGGCGCAGCAGGCCCGGCTCCTCGCCGCTTTCGGCGGCGAGGGAGGCGGCACCATAGACGGTCTGCATGGCGAGCAGCCTGGCGGTCGCCGCCGGCAGGCCCGCCTTCTCGGCGGCGACGGTCAGCGCTTCGATGAAATGGAAGATATAGGCCGGCCCCGATCCCGACACGGCGGTCACCGCATCCATCAGTCCCTCCTCGTCGATGGTGGCCACTTCGCCGCTGGCCGACAAGAGGTCGGCGACGAAACGCTTGGTGTCGTCGGAAACCAGCGGATTGGAAAACACCACCATCATGCCCTTGCCAATGGAAGCAGGCGTGTTGGGCATGCAGCGCACAACAGGCGCGCGGTCGCCCAGGATTTCCTCGAAGGTGGCGACCGGCGTGCCCGCGGCAATGCTGACGAAGGTGGTGCGCCCTTCGCCGAAACGTTTGTAAGCGGCGGTGACGTCGCGGATCACCTGGGGCTTCACGGCGATGACGATGAGATCAGGCACGGCACCGGCCGGGATATCGGTGGCGTCGGCAGCCGTTCCGCATCCGAGTGCGGCCGCGCGCTGGCGCAGGTCGGCATTGGGCTCGACCACGAAAACGGACGACGGTGCAAGCTTGCCGGATTTCAGCCAGCCCGAGAGCATGGCGTAACCCATATTGCCGCAGCCGGCGAGAACAAGCCTGATCGTCATCGAAAGCCCTCCGAGGAAAGGCTTCACATAAACGCTCGCGGATCAACGGGGAAGCCCTGTCAGGTGGAGTGGCCCAATCGCGCGCCACGACCGGCGTTGCGCAGCGCGACCGGACGCAGCGAAACTTGTCTGAGCCCAAGCACACCGAGCACGAAGAACAGCCACACCGGATCGCCGCGGTGGAAGAAGAAGCTTTCTAGGAAGGCGTTGAGCGCGGCGAACAGCACCACCATCATGAAGAAATCGCCGAGATAGATGTTTTCCTTGCGCAAGGGAATGCGCATGTAGTCGCGCAAAGGGGCGATCAGGAAAGTGTAGACCGCCACGCAAAGCGCCGGAATGCCCATCAGCACGGCGATGTCGAGATAACCGTCATGGCCGTGCACGATGGTCCTGATATCCCACGGTCGGTCGAAGGGCTGATCCTGGTTGAGCAGCAGCGGCGTTCCCCAGAAACTCTCATAACCGTAGCCGGTCCACGGTTTCTTCGCCAGCATCTCGCCGGCGAACTCCCAGAGCGTGGTGCGCCCGGTATAGGTCAGGCCGGGGAAATAGATCGCCGCCAGCTGTTTCACCGGCGGCAGGAAAACGATGCCCAGCGTGCCGACCGCGGTGGCGATGATCGCCAGTGCGAACAGGATCGGCGTGCCGAGTCGCATGCCGACGATGCTTGGAAACATGACGATCAGGATCGAGAACGGCACCAGGCCGGCCGTGGTCTTGGATCCGGTGTGCAGCATGAACACCATCGCCGCGACGAAAATTCCGGCGCCCCAGAACCGCTGCCCGCGCCGGAAGAGATAGAGGCCGGCGAAACTGAAGCAGGCCATGACCGGACCGGCGATGTTCTTGTGGGTGAACACGCCGCGCCACAGGCCGGCATGTTCCGGTTCTTGCGAATCGGCCGTGTGCATTGCCTCGTGCGGAAAGGCGATGAGGCCGAGGTAGGAAAGGCCCATGACCGCCACCGCGGTGAAGATGATGACCTTCGAGAAGGAATCCGCGTCGCGCGGCAGCACAAGGATCGTCGCCATGGTCAGGATGCCGATCATGGTGAAGGAGGCGGCGCGCATCGCCGAGGGCGGGTCTGTCGCCAGCACCACCGACAGGAAGAAGAAGCCCAGCATCAGCATCCAGGAAGGGCTGAGCAGCGAGCGCACGATGCGCGGGTCGGCGAAAGCCATCAGCGAAAAGACGGAAACGGCGCCGAGCGAGCCGAAGCCGAGCTGGTTGACGATGTCGCCGCCTTCGCCGGTGAGTTCGGCGCCCGCGGGCTGGAACGGGCGGAAGGACACCAGGATGACGGTGAACAGCAGCGCCGCGATCGCGGTTGCCACGCCGTCGCGCGTGAACGCGGCGCCGAGCGGCGCGCGCTCAGTTCTTTTCAGGCTGGCGGTATTGCTCATTGGCATATCCGAATTCGGCCAGCACGCGGCCCAGCGCCACATGGACAGGGTAGATTGCGGCCGCGGGCGATCCTGTCCGTGCCAGCCTGGCGGCCCCGCGAAATGGCGAGGCGGCAAGCAGGGCCAGGCTCTTCAGCAACACCCTGACGCCGGCCAGCGGGGTGCCGGCGCGTTTCTTCTTTTCGACCAGCGTCGAGATCACGCCGTTGCGCAGGCTGCGGGCGCGGATCCAGTCGGCCTCGACCCGCCGGGCCGGGACGGTCTCGGTCACGCTGGCCTCGGCGCACCAGCCAAGCGCGAAGCCGCGCTGCGCCGCCCGGCTCAGCAAGTCGGAATCGCCGCCGCCCATGAAATTGAATCTCAGGTCGAGGAACGGCGGCCCCATGGCGGTAAGCACGTTGCGCCCGACCAGGAGATTGCCGGACGAATAGAGCGCCGGCACGAGGCCCGTCTTGCGGTAGGGCGGCGCGAAAACCGGATGCTCGGCCCAGCGCGCATGGGCGGGATCGGCAAAGTCGGGCACTTGCGGGCCGCCGACAATATCGGCGCCAAGGCTTTCGGCCGCCCCGCACATCCGTTCCAGCCAGTGCGGATCGGCTATCTCGTCATCGTCGATGACCAGCAGGTGCCTGAAATTCGGAAAGTGCAGGATCGCCGCCTGCCAGCCGGCATTGTAGGCGCTGCAATTGCCGCGCTGATGCGCGATGATCACCATGCCCGGTATCTCGCCGCGCTCGAACAGCGGCAGCGACGCCTGGGCGCCGGCCCGAGCCTCGGCCTCGTTCTCAATGACGATGACGGCAAAGGGCCTGCCGGTCAGCTGCGCGCGCAGCGACGCCAGCGTTTGCAGGACCTGGTCCGGCCGCTTGAAGGTCGGCAAGGTGACGACGGCTTCGACGGCCTGCGTGTCAAGCCGGGGGGATCGTCCCGCGATCGATACCGAACCGTCTGATGGCAAAGGGATCATCCGTGTCAGCCGCATGGTGGGTCGAGTTCTGTTAGCACCATGACGATAACGTTTCGTTAATCACCTTTCACGGAGTGGCTCTTCAAGCCGAGGTTTTGGGTCGTCGATGCGCGCGCGTTTAATCAAGGGTTCACCGCGCTTTGCTACCGGCTGCACCACAGGATAGGTGAGATGCATCTGCTGTTCGCCACATCGATCGTGCCCGATGGCGCTCTCGCATCGGGCTACGAGATCGCCAATGCTGCAATCATCGCTGCCTTGCGGCGCGCCGGCGCGCGCGTCACCGTCATCGGCTTCATCTGGCCGGGGAAAGCCGCCGCCGATCCTGAAAGCACCATCGTTCTGGGTGCCGTGGACGTGCGCACCGAAAATGCTTCAGCGCTGCAAAAGCTTGCCTGGGTCGGCAAGGCGATGCTTTCGGGCCTCACCTTCGCGTCGGCCAAGGTGCGTGCGGTCTCCGATGCCGAAGTCCTCGCCGCCATCGAGCGCGCCGGCCCCTTCGACGGCTATGTGCTTAATTCCGTGCAGTTCGCCGGCGCCTTCGAAAAGCTCTTCGACGAGCGGCCTTCGATCTTCGTCGCCCACAATGTCGAGCATCTTTCGGCGCGGGAAAATGCCGCTGCCGCCCCGGGCATCTTCCAGCGCCTGTTGTTCCGCCGCGAGGCAAGGCTGCTCGAGAGCGTGGAAGAGCGTCTGTGCCGCCGCGCGCGTTTCGTCTTCACGCTGGCCGAGGAAGACCGTTCGGCACTTGGCGTGGCCTCCGACGACCGCTCGGCGGTGCTGCCGCTGGTGACGGGCGCCACGCCACCGGCGCGTAACGGTCGGCGCAAGATCGAGTGCGACGCGGCGCTGATCGGCACCTGGACTTGGCAGCCGAACCGCATCGGGCTCGGCTGGTTCCTCGACAAGGTGGTACCGCATCTGCGCCCGGACTTCCGCATCAGGATCGCCGGCAGCATGCCGTCTGACATCGCCTCGACGCATCCCGGCATCGCTTTCGTCGGACGCGTGCCGGACGCCCAGGCTTTCATACGCGGCGGCGCCGTCATCCCGCTCATCAGCACCGCCGGCAGCGGCGTGCAATTGAAGACGATCGAAACGTTCGAGCTCGGCCTGCCCGCCGTTGCCACCAGCCACGCGCTGCGCGGCATCGACCATCGCCCGGTCAATTGCGCCGTCACCGACGATCCGGTCGCCTTTGCCAAGGCGCTGGAGGCCGCGGCGGCCGATATTACGGACGTCGACGGCAGCGCGTTCCACCGCCGGCAGCTCAAGGCGCTGGACGCGGCCATTCGGTTTGGCCTGGAGAAGCTCGGTCCGGTCATGCAGGAGGCGTTTGCATGAACATGCACGCCGCCCGCGCCTCGTTCGGGCCCGACACATTGAAGACGATCTTCGGCATCTCCGTGCTCGCCATTCGCTGGGACGACGCGATCGCCCTGCTGACGCGGCTGATCGCGGAACGACGCTTCACCAAGGTCAGCTTCCTCAACGCCCATAACGCCAATCTCGCCTACACCGATCCGGTGTTCGCCCAGGCGCTCGACGATTTTCTCATCCTGCCGGACGGCATCGGCGTCGATCTCGCAGCGCAGCTTCTCTATGGCGCGCCGTTCCCGGACAATCTCAACGGCACCGACTTCGTGCCGGCCTTTCTGCGGTCGGTGACCCGGCCGCTGACCGTGGGGCTGCTCGGCGCGACGCGCGTCAATGCCGAGGCGGCGTCGAAGAAGCTCGCGGCGATTGCCGTCCAGCACAGATTCGTGGTCATTCATGACGGCTACTTCTCCGCTGCGCAGGAGCCGGAAATCATCGAACGCATCGCGGCGCTGCGGCCTGATATGCTGCTGGTCGCCATGGGCGTGCCGCGCCAGGAATTGTGGATCGAACGGCACATCGACGAGCGCCACTGCACGCTGCCGATCGCGGTCGGCGCGCTGCTGGATTTTCTCAGCGGCGCCGTGCCGCGCGCGCCCTTGTGGATACGGCGCCTCAGGCTGGAGTGGCTGTTTCGCCTGGCGGTCGAGCCGGGACGGCTCTGGCGCCGCTATGTGGTCGGCAACCCCTTGTTCCTGTGGCGGGTCCTCAAACAGAAATTGTTCCGGCCCCAAGCCGGAGACGTCCGTTGAACGAGAGGTTCGTTCCGGGCGCGATCGCCGAACCCGGACTGCTTCGGGCAACGCCGACGGCAGCCATGGTGACGGCAAGCTATGCGCCGGATTTCGAGCGTTGCCGCTTGCTCTGCGAAACCCTCGACCGCCACGTCACGGGCGTCGCGCATCACTACATTCTGGTCGAAGGCCGCGACGTCAAATTGTTTCGACGGTTGGAGAGCGCCAACCGTTCCGTCGTCGACGAACGTGAGTTGCTGCCGCGCTGGCTGCATGTCTTCGACGATCCGCTTAGCCTGTTCCGGCGGCGCGTCTGGCTCAGCCTGAAGACGCAGCCGCTGCGCGGCTGGCACGTGCAGCAGCTGCGCCGCATCGCCGTTGCGGCGCACGCATGCCAGGACGTCCTGGTCTTCTGCGATTCCGACGTCGCCTTCCTGAAGCCTTTCGATTGCGGCGCGTTCTGGCGCGACGGCAAGGCGCGGCTGTTCCGCCGTGACGGCGTGCTTGCGCAGGACGGTCATGACGAGCATCGCATATGGTCGCGCAATGCCGGCTCCGCGCTCGGCATCGATCCGTCGAGGAATTCGGTTCACGATTACATTTCGACGCTGATCGCCTGGCGCCGCGACACCGTGCTGGCCATGTGCAGTCGGATCGAGGAGGTGCATGGCCGAAACTGGGTCGAGGTCGTCGGCTCGGCGCGCAAATTCTCCGAATGCATGATCTATGGCCGCTATGTCGACGATCTGCTGGACGGCGCTGGCCACTTCCATGGCTCGGAAGAATTCTGCCGCGTCCACTGGACCGGTGAGGCGCTGTCGGATGATGAATTCCGTCGCTTCGCTGCCGCCATGGCGCCCGAACAGGTGGCGATCGGCATGCAGTCCTTCATCGGCACCGATACCGGCCGCATCCGCCGGCTGATCGGGCTCGACCGATCCTGATCCTGAAAAGCGAACCGGTTCTCGGAAAGACTGCCCGGATGAAGGATCAGATCGCCTTCGCCGGCTTGCGCAGCGCCGAATAGGTCAGCAGCATCGACGCGAGATAGAGCAGCAGGAAGACGACGTTGAGCGACAGCACCAGCTTCGATGTGTCGGCAATGGTTGTCAGCACATAGGTCAGCAGCAGCGCCTTGAGAGCGGCGAGCAGGCCGAGATTGAGCGCCCGCACCAGCGTCTGGCCGCGCGCGAACAGAAGTTCCGCCTGGTATTCGACCAGATTGCGCAGTCCCGGAACGCCGATCGCAAGCGCCACCAGGGGAGCGGCCTCCGAGACGTTCTTGCCGAGCGCCCCGGGGAAGAAATGCAGCACCACGGCAAGCGCCAGCAGCGCCAGCGTCGAGACCGCGAATACGCCGCCTTCGATGCCGCTCTTGACCGCCAGCCGTGACAAGAGCTCCGGGGCGCGCATCATGCGCTGCACCAGCATCATGGAGAAGGTGCGGATCGGGATCGCCGTCAGGTCGACCAGCCGCATGATGATGGCATAGATGCCGGCCAGGTGCGGCCCGCCGATCGCCAGCACCAGAAGCTTGTCGAACTCCATCTGCAGGTAGAACAACACCTCGGCGCCGGCGACGTAGATCGAATCGGCGAGCCGCCTGAGATAGAGCTCGCCGCGCAGCCGCAGCCGCTGGCGCGGATAGAAGAGGCCGAACGCGACCAGCAGCGAGGCCGCGTTCGCGCCGATATAGAACCAGGACCACACCCAGACGCTGTGTTGCGCCCAGAACATGAACAGCACCGCGCCGGCTGCCCGCAACGCCGTCGCCAGGATCGCCAGCACGGCGGCACGGCCGAATTTGCCGAGACCGTTGTTGACGATCAGCGCCACCTCCACCGGCCGCCACAGAAGCGCCTCGGCAAACACGATTGCCGCGAACACCGGCAGCGGCACGGTGCTGGCAAAGAAGATCAGGTAGACGATGTAGGAGGCCGCGGCGAGCAGCGGCAACGAGACGATGCCGAGCAGCAGGAAACCTGCGGTGAAGGTGCCGATCAGGTTGGGGCGGATGGTGGCGGTGCGGTAGAGTGCCGAGATGAAGCCGAAGGCCAGAAGCCGCGACAGCATCACTCCGGCGGCCGAGGCGGTGGCGAACATGCCGAACTCGGCGATGGAAAGCGTGTTGGCCAAGGCGATGAAGTAGGCGAGTGAAAACACCAGCCGCCCGCCGGCGCCGCTGATCGCCGAAAAATAGTCGCGAACCATCCCCCGTCTTTCGGCCACGAAGGTGCCGATCCGGGCGAGGGGCCGCCTCTGCGGTATGTCGCTGGCCTCAGTCATAGGTCAGGGAAAGGCATAGGCGGCAAAGTTTAACGTGCCCTTCTGAAATCTTCCTGCATCTGCTGAAATTCCAAGCAGCCGGCATCAAGCAATGCTTTCGGCCGCCTAAAATTAACCTTTTGTTTTCTATGCTTGTTTAGCGTGGCTTAACAAATGGCCGACTGCCGCTGTCTGGCGGCTGAAAGTAAGCTCCGCGACAATGGGCGACAGGGAAAATCGTGAGGACTGGAGGCGCGAGCGATCCTTGCTGGCGCTTGGCCAAGCCGTGCGCGGTGAGGACGAGGCATCGCTGGTCTCGCTAGGGGATCGGGCAAATCCGTCATGGCGCGAGGATGCCGCCACACGTCATCGCCTGGCGCGTTCGCAGCGCGAGGCGAAGATGAATCCGGCGCCTTCCGCATCCGCCGCAACGCAACGCTTGCAGCCGGGCGACGAGCCGGCTCCGGCGTCCGCCGGCATTTCGCATTCGCACCATGGGGCCGGTATCGGCGGTTCGGACCCGGCGATGCCGTATGAAGAGACGGTTCCTGAGATCGCCTCGAGCGTTGATTCCCCGCGCAGCACATCCGAACCGCTGAGCGCGAGCGAAGCGGGAGCATCTCCTGGCGAGGATGCCGACAGCCAGCAATGGAAGCCCCTGATCGATCCGATGCAGGTGGTTCGCGGCGTCGCCAGGTCCAAAGCGCTGATCATCACCACGACGGTACTGGGCGCGGCGCTCGGCGTTGCGATTGCCCTGTCGACGCCGAAGAAATACGAGTCCACCACCGAACTGATCGTCGACCCGCGCGACCTGAAGCTTACGGATCGCGATCTCACCCAGGCGGTGGTCATGCCCGACGCGGCGCTCGTCAACGTCGAGAACCAGATCAAGTTGCTGACCTCCGGCACCGTGTTGAACAAGGTTGTCCAGGAGCTCGACCTGGTCGACGACCCCGAGTTCAACGGCCAAGGCAATGGCGGCCTGGGCGTCATGTCGCTGATCCGCTCGATCCTGTTGCGCCAGGACGGACCGGGCGGTGTCGACCAATCCCGCCGCCTTTCCCTTGCCATCGTCAACCTGGCCGAGAGCGTTTCGGTCGAGCGCGGCGGCAAGACCTCCGTGATCACCATCGGCGTCACCACGCAGGACGCCCAGAAATCGGCGCTCATCGCGGAAACGATGACGAAGGTTTTCCTGCAGACTTCGGGTGAAATCCAGTCCGACACTGCCGGCCGGGCCAACAACGAACTGACGGCGAAACTCGACGAGATGCGCAAGGGCGTCGAAGCCGCCGAGCGCAAGGTCGAGGATTTCAGGGCCACCCATGATCTTGTCGACGCGCAGGGCCATCTGATCAGCGACGACCAGATGCTCAAGCTCAACGAGCAGCTTTCCGTCGCCCGCGCCCGCACGCTGGAGCTGAACGCCCGCGCGGCCTCGGCACGTCAGGTCAACGTGAATTCGGTGCTCAGCGGCACCTTGCCTGAAGAGATCAACTCCAACTCCATGAGCGATCTGCGCTCGCAATACGCAACGCTCAAACAGGAGGCTGATCGGGCAGCGGTCCGGCTCGGACCGCGCCATCCCGAGCGCCAGGCGCTCGAGGCCCAGCTCACCGGCGCGCGCGAACGCATCGTCGCCGAACTCAGCCGCATCGCGTCGTCGCTGCAGGTTGACCTGAAACGCTCGGTCCAGCTCGAACAGGACCTTGCTTCCCGCCTGGCGCAGATGAAGGTGCGCAGCGGCGACGTCAACAGCGACCTTGTCTCGATGCGCGAACTGGAACGCGAGGCCTCGGCCAAGCGCTCGGTCTATGAGCAATATCTCCTGCGCGCCAAGGAGACCGGCGAGCAGAAGAATATCAACACCGCCAATATGAGCGTCATCTCGCCCGCCTCCATTCCGCTGGAGCCGAACGGGCCGTCGCGCGCCGTGGTGGCGCTTGCCGGCCTGCTGCTGGGCTTTGCCTCCGGCGTCGGTCTCGGCGCCATGCGCGGCGCCTATGAAAGCCTGCGTGAGACCGCCGGGTCACGATCCCGCCGTGACCGCAAGATGGACGAACGCCGGGCGCCGCTCGATGACCAGGCATTCCGGGCGCCGCCTCCGCCGGCGCCGCCGATACCGCAAGCATCGCCGCCGCAATCACCGCCGCCGCCACCAGCATCAGTGCCGCCGCTTGCCGCGCAGCCCGGAGCCGCTGCCACCGAGGGTCCAAGCCGGATCGGCTTGCTGATGTCGAGGCTGCGCAAAGCCGTGTCCCGCAAGCCCGGCACCGAGGCGCAGGACGATGCGTTTCCCGGTGCATCTGCATCGGCCGCTGTCGCCGAAGAGGGCCGGCCGGCGAGCACTCCGGCATTTCCCGACTATCCGGCTCCGGATTCCGCCTTTGGACATCGCCCGCCAGCTCCAGACTATCCGCGGCCATCTTTTCAGCCAGACGCGGACGCCGGCTATACGCGGCCCATGGGACCGCCATTGCGGTCGCCCCTGGTGCCGCAGCAGGCGATGTATCCGGCCTCGTCCCATCCCTATGCGCAGCCCTTGGTCTATCCGCACATGCAGCCTTGGCAGACGCGGTCGGCGGCAGGTCATCCCCAGGCCGCGGCGCCCTATGGCGCGCCCATGCCCTACCCGGCCGCACCCGCTCCGGCTCAGCCGTCGGCCTATCCCGCCGCGCCGCTGGAGCAGCCCGCCGCCGCCGAGAAGGGCGCCGAGCAGGCGTCGATCGAGGAAATTCGCGCCAGCCTGCGCGAATTTCGCGAGGCTGTTCGCGAGCTTACCGAGAGCCGCGCCGGCCGCCGCTATTTCTGAGCCACAAGATAGTCTCCTGTGTCGAACAAAAGCGGGCCGGTTTCGCGTAAACGGCATCGGACGGCGCTTTGACGGGATTGCGTGTTCGAATTTTCGTCAAAATGCCGCGCGGTGTCTTGCCGGAGACGCAGCCCGGCTGGCCGGGCCATGCAGGCTTCGGCACGCGATTGAGAAAAGGATCCAAAGCGCCGCATTTTCAGACGCGGCCGGTTTGGCGGAACGTATCGAGGGGTGATTCATATGGCCGAAGTGATTGACGGCAAAAGCGTTGCCGAAGACGTGGTGCGGACGGTGAAGACCTTGACCGCGGAGCTTGTCGCCAAGGGCAAGATCCAGCCCGGCCTCGCCGTGGTTATCGTCGGCGAGGATCCGGCGAGCCAGGTCTACGTCGCCTCCAAATCCCGCACCGCCAAGGAATGCGGCTTTCATTCGGTCCAGCACACGCTGCCGGCGGACACCTCCCAGGAGGCGCTGCTCAAGATCATCGCCGACCTCAACGCCGATCCCGCCATCAACGGCATCCTGGTGCAGCTTCCGCTTCCCGCCCACATCGACGCCGGCAAGGTCATCCAGGCGATCGCGCCGCAGAAGGATGTCGACGGCTTCCATTTCATCAATGTCGGCAAGCTCGGCACCGGCGAACTCGACACCGCTTTCGTTCCCTGCACGCCCGCCGGCTCGATGCTCCTGATCGAGCGCGTGCGCGGCAAGGATCTGTCGGGCCTCAATGCCGTCGTCGTCGGCCGTTCCAACATCGTCGGCAAGCCGATGGCCAATCTCCTGCTCGCCGCCAATTGCACCGTCACCATCGCGCACAGCCGCACGAAGGATCTGCCGGGGCTGGCCCGCACCGCCGACATTCTCGTCGCCGCCGTTGGCCGGCCGGAGATGATCAGGGGCGATTGGGTGAAGCCCGGCGCAACCGTCATCGACGTCGGCATCAACCGCATCCCGGCCCCGGAGAAGGGGGAGGGCAAATCCCGCCTCGTCGGCGACGTCGCCTATGCCGAAGCGGCCAAGGCTGCCGGCGCCATCACGCCCGTGCCCGGCGGCGTCGGGCCGATGACCATTGCCATGCTGATGGCCAATACGTTAGCCTCCGCCTACCTTGCGGCCGGGTTGAAACGGCCCTCCTTCTGACCACCAGAAAGCAGCAGCTTTGCCGAACCCAATTATTCCCTTGGAACGGCCGGTCATGAATGATCCCGTTCAAGGCGGCCGGCAATTCGCATTCCTGCTGGTCGACAAGTTCTCCATGTTCTCGCTGGCCGCCGCGATCGACACGTTCCGTTCGGCGAACCGGCTGCTCGGCCGCGATTTCTACGGCTGGACGACGGTATCGGCCGATGGCGATCCGGTGATGGCGTCCAACGGCTTGCCGCTCAAGATCGACTATGCGGTTGCCGACCTGCCGCCGGTCGATATCCTCTTCGTCTCGGTCGGGCTGACCACCGAATTTCCCGGCAAGAGCAAGGTGCTGGCGGCGCTGCGCAGTTGGGGCCGGCGCGGCAATGCGCTCGGCGCGCTGTCGGTCGGATCCTATTTGCTGGCCGAGGCCGGCCAGCTCGACGGCTATCGCTGCACCATCCATTGGGAGAACCGCGCCGGCTTCGTCGAGCGCTTTCCCGACATCAACTGCACTGGCAACGTCTTCGAGATCGACCGCAAGCGGTACACCTGCGCCGGCGGCACCACCTCGATCGACCTGATGCTGGAGATCGTGCGCGGCGACTTCGGCTCGAACCTCGCCAATGGCGTCGCCAACCAGTTCCAGCACGAGCGCATCCGCTCGGCCGGCGACCGCCAGCGCGTCGGGCCGGAGCGCGATCTCACCGGCAAGTCGGAGAAGCTCAGGCGCATCGTCGAGCTGATGGCCGACCATCTCGACGAGCCGCTCTCGGCGGTGCAGCTCGCCAAATCGGCCGGCCTTTCGGTGCGTCAGGTGGAGCGTTTGTTCCTGCGCCACCTCAACGTCACGCCCGGCCGCTACTACATGCGGCTGCGGTTGGAGCGGGCGCGCGAATTGTTGCGCCAGACCAACATGCCGATCCTCGATGTGGCGATCGCCACCGGCTTCACCTCGCATTCCTATTTTGCCCAGAGCTACCGGCTGCAGTTTGGCCGTCCGCCTTCCGAAGAGCGCCGCACCACCTACTAAGCCTCGGACAAGCCGCGTCCGGGCTTGTGTCCCAGGGTGGGCTCAAATAGCTTCAGCCGGCGGACGGGCGGCTACTCAGGAGATTTTGATGGCGGGACTTGCACGGAGCGTCGCTGCGGCGTTTCTCCTTTTGTCGATGACGACATTCGGCTTTGCCGCGAACAAGGTCATCATCATCCTCGACGCTTCAGGGTCGATGTGGGCGCAGATCGACGGCAGGCCCAAGCTCGAAATCGCCCGTGAGTCGCTGAGAAGCGTGCTGCAATCGGTTCCCGCCGACGATGAACTCGGTTTCATGGCCTATGGCCATCGCAAGAAAGGCAGTTGCGAGGATATCCAGCTGATCGTACCGCCGCAGGCCGGCTCGGCGAGCGCGATTTCGGCCGCGGCCGACAGCATGAAATTCCTCGGCAAGACGCCGCTGACATCAGCCGTCAAGCAGGCGGCCGAAGCGCTGAAATACACCGAGGACAAGGCGACCGTCGTTCTCATCACCGACGGGCTCGAGACCTGTGGCGGCGATCCTTGCGCGCTTGGCAAGGAACTCGAATCGTCCGGCGTCGATTTCACAGCCGACGTTGTCGGCTTTGGCCTTACGGCCGACGAAGGCAAGCAGATCGCTTGCCTCGCCGACAACACCGGCGGCAAGTACATCCAGGCGTCCGACGAGAAGGCGCTGCGGCAAGCTTTGGTCGAAACCGTCGCCGCACCGGCGCCGTCACCGCCCCCCGCGCCGGCGCCGGCAACCGAACCGGCGCCAGCGCCAGCGCCTGCGCCGGAGCCTGCAAGGCCTGCTTTCAATTTCCAGCCGACCGTGGTGATGGCCGAAGGCGGCGAGCCGATCACCGACGGCAATGCCTGGGAGATTTACAAAGCCAACCCCGACGGCTCGCGCGGCGAGTCCGTCACCACCGAATATGGCAGCTATAGCGGCAAACTCGATCCCGGCGACTATATCGTCGTCGCGCGCGACGACGAAGCCAAGGTCGAGCAGAAGGTCAAGATCGAGGCCGGCCAGGTCCAAAAACCGCTCTTTATCCTGAACGCCGGCACATTGATCATTCACCCGCATGCCAGCCAGGGTGCCGAGATCAGCAGCGAAGCCCGCGTCGATTTCGCCTATCCCGGTGGCAGCACCACCCATTACGGCGACACCCAGGCCATCGTGCCGGCGGGCGAACAGAAGGTGACGGTGCAGATCGGTGCCGGCACGGTGACGGAAACAATCCAGCTCGCCGCCGGGCAGACCGTAGAAAAGGACGTCGTGGTCGGCGTCGGCCAGGCCATGCTCAATGCCTACTATACGTCTGGCGGCGAGAAGGCCGACAATTCGGCCATCGGCTTTGAGATCGTCAAGGCGAAGAAGAAGATCGACGGCAGCCGCGACAGCGTCGAGCACTCCTATGGGGCCGACAGCAAGTTCTGGCTGCCGCCCGACGACTATGTGGCGGTGACAACGCTCGATCTCGCCGTCGTCGAGCAGCCTTTCAGCATCAAGCCCGGCGACAGCCAGGACGTGAAGGTCGTGCTCGATGCGGGCGTGCTCGCAATATCGGCGCCCGGCGCTTATTCGATTGAGGTGTTTTCGTCGAAAAAGGACATCGATGGCAAGCGCAAATCGCTCGGCTTCAACTACGGCGACAACTGGCAGCAGACGATCCCCGCCGGCGATTATGTCGTCGTCCGGCATATGTCGGATGAGGGTCATGACAAGGAGATGCCGGTGACAGTCAAGGCTGGCGAACGGGCCGAGATCACGGTTCAGTAGGGTTTGGTTGTCAGCAACAGAAGGGGCGGCCCACGAGCCGGCCTACCAGGCCGGTCTCGATTGGCGAACCGTCAAGTCAATCAACGACACCTACGACATTCCGGCCGTGCTGAAAGCTCGACCATGGCCGAGATGCGATGAATGTGCTGCCCGAAATCGCCGGCGCTTTAGCCGGCCGAGCGAAGGTTTACCCAGCGGCTCCAGTTACCATACCGAGCGGTTTAAGCGCCTTTCCTCTGTGGGTTTGTCGCGCTCCTAAAACCCTCGACATTTCACGAGTGAAAAGGGATTTGCGATCTATACGGAAATCCCGTATGATTGTAGCCCATGACGCAGGACAGGTTCGACTCTGCCAAGGATGCGGCGAATCGCGAAAAGCACAAATTACCGCTGGCCTTTGGCGATCGGATTTTTGAGGACGACAACCATCTCATTATCCCCTCCATCCGAGAGATCGACGGCGAGGAACGGTTCAAGGTGGTCGGCATCGTCGGGGAGAAGCTGCGGCGTCTTCGTCTGGCGGGGTGAACAGCCCCGCTTCATCTCAGTGAGAAGGAGCAACAAGGGTGAAGAACGAGCATATCTCGCTACCTGCTGACCCGGCTGACGCCGATGACTTCGACGTGACGGCTGGGGCGATGGACCGGGGCCAGCGCGCCCGCCTGATCCGCAAGACGAGGACCGGGCTTGGCCTGTCGCAGTCCGAGTTCGCCAGCCGCTTCCGGGTTCCGGTCGGCACGCTACGCGATTGGGAGCAGGCGCGGGCAACCGCGCCGGATTTCGCTATCGCCTATGTGCGCGTGATCGGTCAGCATCCGGACATGGTGGCGAAGGCCGTCGCATAGCTGGCGTCACCGAGGAGTTTCGGCTTGCATGTCGTAGTTTCGGCAGCTTCGCGAATTTGCCCATATGGCGAGCTGACGAAAAATTGAGATTTTGTGGTGATTCGGAGGAATCATGAACAGCTAGCGTACGCCGCCAGCGGAGAGCAGTTGCATTCGAGAAGCACAGTGGGGCGAGTTATTTACGGAAAGCCTTGTGCTTTGCCCTTTCGGCCACGTCCGATCTCAGAAATCCTAATCTTCGCAACAAAATAACCGGCTTTGACGACGATCCCCGCGACAAGCAAGTAATCCACATTTCAGCTACGGCGGCCAGGAGCCGTCCCTTTTCATTGCAGTGCGAATTCCGCTGCGTCGGTTCCAAACGCGCTGGCCCCATGGTCGGCTCGACCCACCAGCTGACGGAACCCGGCGAAGAGCTCACGGCCGAAGCCGAACTCATTGCCGATGAGATCGGCTTCCGCCGTCCGACGCAGCGCGAATTCCGCTGCCGGTACCAGCACTTCAAGCGTGCCGGCATCCGCATCCAGCCGGATGATGTCGCCGTCGTGGATCCTGGCGATCGGGCCGTCCTCGACCGCTTCCGGCGTGACATGGATCGCCGCCGGCACCTTGCCGGAGGCGCCGGACATGCGCCCGTCCGTGACCAGTGCGACGCGCTGGCCGCGATCCTGCAGGATGCCGAGCACGGTGGTCAGCTTGTGCAGTTCCGGCATGCCGTTGGCCTTCGGCCCCTGGAAGCGGATGACGGCGATGAAGTCGCCGGTGAGCGTGCCGGCCTTGAAGGCTTCGTTCAGCCCTTGCTGGCTGTCGAACACTTTGGCCGGCGCTTCGATGAGGCGCCGTTCCGGCTTCACCGCGGACGTCTTGATGACGGCATGGCCGAGATTGCCGGCCAGCACTTTGAGGCCGCCCGTCGGCTGAAAGGCTTTCTTGAACGGCGCCAGGACCTTCGCGTCGCCACTCGCGCGCGGGGCGGCTTCGCGCACGACGCTGCCGTCGGCACCGAGCTTTGCCTCGACTGCGTAGGGCCGCAGGCCTTCGCCCCATACCGTCTGCACATCTTCATGCAGCACGCCTTCGTCGAGCAGCTCGCGAATGAGGAAGCCGAGCCCGCCGGCGGCATGGAAATGGTTCACATCCGCAAGCCCGTTGGGATAGACGCGCGCCAGGAGCGGCACCGCTTCCGAGAGGTCGGAAATATCCTGCCAGGTCAGCGCGATCCCAGCGGCTGCGGCCATGGCGATCAGATGAATGGTATGGTTGGTCGAGCCGCCGGTCGCGTGCAGGCCAACCACGCCGTTGACGATGGAACGCTCGTCGATCATCCGCCCGACCGGCGTATAGGCGTTGCCAAGCGCGGTGATCGCCAGCGCCCGCTTGGTCGCCTCGCGGGTCAAGGCGTCTCGCAGCGGCGTGCCCGCATTGACGAAGGAAGCGCCTGGCGTGTGCAGGCCCATGATCTCCATCAACATCTGGTTGGAGTTGGCCGTGCCATAGAAGGTGCATGTCCCCGGTCCATGGTAGGATTTGGACTCGGCCTCCAGCAGTTCGGCGCGGCCTGCCTTGCCCTCGGCATAGAGCTGGCGAACCCTGGCCTTTTCATCGTTGGGCAGGCCTGTCGTCATCGGCCCGGCCGGAATGAACACCGCCGGCAGATGGCCGAAGGTCAGTGCCGCGATCACCAGCCCGGGCACGATCTTGTCGCAGACGCCCAGATAAACGGCGGCGTCGAACATATTGTGCGACAGGCCGATCGCGGCCGCCATGGCGATGACATCGCGCGAGAACAGCGAAAGCTCCATGCCCGGCTGCCCCTGGGTGACACCGTCGCACATCGCCGGCACGCCGCCGGCAACCTGGGCGATGCCGCCGGCCTCCCGCGCCGCTTCCTTGATCAGCGCCGGGAATGTCTCGAAGGGCTGATGCGCCGACAGCATGTCGTTGTAGGAGGTGATGATACCGAGGTTCGGCACCTTGTCGGCACCCAGCGCCACTTTCTCCGAGGGGCTGCACACGGCAAAGCCATGGGCAAGATTGCCGCAGGACAGCACCGCCCGGTTGGCGGTCTGGTTCGATGCGCTGGCGATGCGGCCGAGATAGCGCTCGCGGCCCGGCTTGGAGCGTTGGCGGATGCGCTCCGTGATGACTTCGATATCGCGTCTTGCGGTCATGGCGTTCGGTCCTTTCAAGCGAGGTCCCGGAAACATCCTCCCGCCGTTTGCCGGGACCAGATAAGTCTAGAGTTAGGGTGCCCAGAAAACCTCTACAGGCCTGGGGGCGGTGTCGAGCACGGCGCGGATCGGCTTTCGCGGACCGGGTGCCACCGCGCCGTCGAAGGCGGTGCGTTTGTCCTCGCCCTCTATGTGCAGCGCCAGGAAGCCGGCATCGATGATGCGCGCCAGCGACAGGGTCAGCCGCGGCTCGCCGGCGCTTGCCGCATGAACCGGCAGCACGATCCTGTGCGAGGACGGGTCGAGCAATTTCGCCAGATCGTCGGCGTCGGGAAAGAATGAGGCGGTATGGCCGTCAGGTCCCATGCCGAGCACGGCGACGTCGAGCGGCCAGGGCAGGGACTGGAGCGCCGCATTGTCCGATGCCGCGGCATCCTCGATGCTGACGGCTTCGTGATAGAGCGGCACGAACCGTGCCGCCGCAGCCGCGTTCTGCAACAGATTGGCGGCCACCAGTCCGGCATTGGAACGCGGCGAGGAGGCCGGCACGAAGCGCTCGTCGATCAGCGTCACCGTTACCTTGTCCCAGGCGATCGGTATTCCCGACAGGGCAGCAAAGAATTTTGCCGGCGTCGTGCCGCCGGAAACGGCCAGTAACGCCGTGCCGCGCGCCGCGATTGCCTTTGCCAGCCGGTCGGCGACGCGGCCGGCCAGCCCAGCCGCCAGTTCCGCGCGGTCGGAAAAGCCATTCCAGTTGTAGCTGGCGCTGTTCAATTGCTCTCGTGCCATGTCCGCCCGTCACGTTCGATCAGCGCTATCGAGGCCGAAGGTCCCCAGGTGCCCGCCGTATAGCCCTGCGCCTCCTGCCTGGCGCTTTCCCAGGCGTTCTGGATCGGGTCGATCCACCTCCACGCGGCCTCGACCTCGTCGCGGCGCATGAACAGCGTCTGGTTGCCGCGCACAACATCCATGATCAGCCGTTCATAAGCGTCGGGCGCGCGGCCGTCGAAGGACTGCGCGAAGCTCATGTCGAGCGAAATCTGCCGCAGCCGCATGCCGCCCGGACCCGGGTCCTTGATCATGATGAATTGCTTGACGCCTTCGTCGGGCTGCAGCCGGATGACCAGCTGGTTGGCGAAGATCGGCCCGGCGCTGTCGCCGCCGAAGATCGAATGCGGGATCGGCTTGAACTCGATGACGATCTCCGAGACCCGGGTTGCCAGCCGCTTGCCGGTCCTGAGGTAGAACGGAACGCCTGCCCAGCGCCAGTTGCCGATCTCGGCCTTGATCGCGACGAAGGTTTCGGTGTTGCTGTCCTTGCCGAGCTCCTCGACATAGCCTTTCACCGGCCCGCCTGCGGAAGCGCCGGCGCGGTATTGTCCACGCACCGTGTGCTTCGGCGCCTCGTTGCCGTTGATGCGCTTGAGCGCGCGCAGCACCTTCAGCTTCTCGTCACGCACGGCGTCGGCGTCCATCGACGATGGCGCTTCCATGGCCACCAGGCAGAGCAGTTGCAGCATATGGTTCTGCACCATGTCGCGCAGCGCGCCGGCCTTGTCGTAATAGGTGACACGGTCTTCCAGGCCGACCGTCTCGGCGACGGTGATCTGCACGTGGTCGATATGGGCGGAATTCCACAGCGGCTCGTAGAGCGCATTGGCAAAACGCAGCGCCATCAGGTTCTGCACCGTTTCCTTGCCGAGATAGTGGTCGATGCGGAAGATCTGGCTTTCGTGGAAATCGTCGCCGACCAGATCGTTGAGCGTTTGCGCAGAGGCGAGGTCGCGGCCGATCGGCTTCTCCAGCACGATGCGCGAATTCGGCGTGATCAGGTCGTGTTCTTTCAGCTTGTGCGAGATGTCGCCGAACAGCGCCGGCGCCACCGCCAGATAGAAGGCGCGGATGCAGTCGCTGTCACCGATCGCCTTTTTCAGTCTGTCGAACCCCGCGCCGCTCGTGGCATCGGCCGGGACATAGGAAAGCCGCGCCAGGAAGGTCTTGAGCTCCTTGGGATCGATATCGGCCGCCTTGACGTGGTCGGAAATAGCCTGCTTGGCGAAAGCCCGAAATTCGTCATCACTCATCTTCGAACGCGACGTGCCGATGATGCGGGTTGGCTCGGAAAATTGATGGTCGCGCTGGCGATAGTAGAGCGACGGCAGAAGTTTGCGTTCCGACAGGTCGCCGGTGCCACCGAAAATGATGAAGTCGAAAGGGTCGACGGGGATGATCTGGCTGGTCATGGTCTATCCGCTTTGACGCCGGTCGCGAGTACGCGGCTGATATATTCTAATCGATTTAAATTTTCCAGTGCCATGGTGTCACATCGACGACCGATCGCTACATATTTGCGTCGGTCCAGATGTGCGCTTGACACTGGCACCAAGCGAAGGCTTGTCGGCAAACGACAACTCCGCCAAGCCTTCGCAGTTGCAGCATAGGACGTGAATGTGACGAAAGCTAAGGGAGAATCAGCGCTTTGCCTGTCGTGGCACAGGCCATGACGCCGGCAGCCCACGGTAAAAGCCACGCGATGAACCCAGGGAGCGGAAAAACATGCGTCTGAAGGACAAGGTCGCCATCGTCACCGGGGCCGCTTCGGGTTTCGGCGAGGGCATTGCCCGTCGCTTCGCCGAGGAGGGCGCCAGGATCGTCGTGGCCGACCTCAATGCCAAGGGCGCCGAACGCGTAGCCGGCGAGATCGGCGAGGCGGCGATCTGGACCCAGACCGACGTTTCGCAGCGCTCCGAATTCGACGAGATGGTCCATGCCGCCAAAAGCGCCTTCGGACGTATCGACATCATGGTCAACAATGCCGGGTTCACCCATCGCAATGGCGACATGCTCGAAGTCGACGAGGCGACGTTCGACCTGATCACATCGGTCAACATGAAGGCCATCTATCATGCTGCCCTTGCCGTCGTGCCGATCATGGAGCGGCAAGGCGGCGGCGTCATCCTGACCACGGCCTCCACCGCTGGCCTGCGCCCTCGGCCCGGCCTCACCTGGTACAACGCCTCCAAGGGCTGGGCGATCACCGCCACCAAGTCGATGGCGGTGGAACTCGCGCCGAAGAACATCCGCGTCAACTGCCTGTGTCCGGTGGCCGGTGAGACCGGCATGCTGGAAAAATTCATGGGCGCCGATACACCCGAAATCCGCGAGAAATTCCGCGCCTCGATCCCGCTCGGCCGGCTTTCGACCCCGCTCGACATCGCCAATGCGGCACTGTGGCTGGCATCCGACGAGGCCGCCTTCATTACTGGGGTTGCACTGGAGGTCGACGGCGGGCGCTGCATCTGACGCACACCGTCATCGCTGCGCCAAAGATCGGCTCGGCCGTGCCTGCCTTGATCGGGGCGCTGGTGCGTCAGGCGCCGGTCTTGATGTAAGTTTTGTAGACCCAGCCTGTCTTGCCGTTGTAGACGATCTGGCACCAACGCTTGCAGCTCATCACTTGCACCGAGGTCTTGGCGGGCACCGTGACGATGGCGGCCGCATTCTTCTTCGGGCCGCTACGCATAGTCACGGCCCTGAGGATGCGCCCGGTGCCAGCCGCGGCCGCTTTGCGCGGTTCGGCCTTGCTGTCGTCATCCTGCGCGGCAGATTGCTGCGACGCTACTTGTGGTTGCGCGGCCGGAATGGCGGCGGTCTGCGCGCCATCGGGACTGCTGCCCGCCGCCGGGGCCGGTGCGGCGACCTTGGCGAGCTCGGTGGCGGCGTCGGTGTCGGCAGCGGGTTGCGCGAATGCCGCCGCCGCCGGCTTGTCAGGCGTCTGCCCGGCCTTGCTCGCCGACTGGCCGGAAGCAGCCGGTGCGGTCTTCGATTGGGACGCGGTCCAGCGCGGGTCGTTCGCCGCGAGCGCCGGAATGGCGGCTTCCGAGACAGCCACGGTCGGCGAGACCTGGTCGGACTTTCGCGCCGCTTGCGGCACCGCCGCCGCGGCCGCCGTGATCCCCGCTGGCGCGATCTTCGTCGTCTTCACCGGAACGGCCGGAATGGCTTGCTCTGGATTGGCAACCGCTTGCCGCTCGTTCGCCGGCAACGCCAGCCACAGTGCCACCGCGGCCACGCCGAGCAGCGCGGCCGTGCCGACCGCGGCAATCACCAGATGCGAGTTCGAACGGACTTCCTGCCAGAATGACGGGCGCATGTCGTAGCCGAACTGCATGGCAAAGCGCCGACGTTCCGGAGCACCGAAACTGAAGGGCTCTCTCACTCTTGCCACCTCCATAAGGGGCCGATGTTCTTCGATCAAACACCGCAATGCGTGCGTCGGTCGCACCGGTCCCAAATCAAACAGCGGGCGGGCCCGCAGAAAATCCCCGTCTATATTCGCCTAGAGATTGCACTTTTTGCCCGCGATTGTGGCATCAGTGCGCCATTGCTGAAGATTCTGCAACGCTTGGATGTCGCGGCCCCCACGATATTACTCAACAATTGTTAAATCCTGTCGCGCAACGCGAACCAGTTGAGCGCCAGGAAAAGCAGCGGCGCGCGCAAGCGCCGGCCACCGGGGAACGGCGGAATCTTCAAATCCTCGATCAGCTTTAGCCGGTCGCGGTTGCCGGCTACCGTTTCGGCATAGAGCTTGCCGAAGAAGTTCGACAGCATGACGCCGTGGCCGGAATAGCCGCCGGCCGAGATCACATTCGGCATGACTTCGCGCACGAACGGCTTTCTCGGCACCGTGATGCCGACATAGCCGCCCCAGCCATGCGTGATTTCGACGTCCCTCAGTGCGGGATAGAGTTCCGCGATCTGGCGGCGGATATGGACATGGATGTCCTTGGGGTCGTTGACGCCGTAGACCTCGCGTCCGCCGAACAGCAGCCGGCCATCCCTCGACTTGCGGAAGTAGCGCACGACGAAGCGGGAATCATCGACGGCCTCGCCGCCCGGCAGCACGTTCGAATCCGCTCCAAGCGGCACGGTCGCGCCGATGAACGAGCCGATCGGCATGATGTGCGCGGCACTCACCGGTTCGAGCGTGCCGCCATAGGCATTGACCGCGATCAGGCATTTCTGCGCTGTGATCGTCCCCCTGGCTGTCGAAACCTTCACCGTGCCGCCGCTCGAAACAATGCCGGTCGACGGCGTCGCTTCGAACAATCGTGCGCCGGCCTGTGCCGCCGCCCGCGCCGTGCCGATCACCAGTTTCATCGGATGGATATGGCCGGTGCCGGTGTCGCGCGTCCCGCCGAAATAGGCTGTCGAGCCCAGCCGCTGCGCAGTTTCCGTCGCGTCCATGAACGAAATGTGCGGATAGGAGAAGCGGCTGGCCATGATCTCGGCATGCGCCTTGTAGTCGTCGACATAGCGCGGCTTGTGCGCAACCGAGAGCTGGCCCGGCATGTAGTCGATATCGATCTGGTTGGCGGCGGCGAATTCGAGCAGATGCGCCTTCGCCTCCTCGGCGAGGTCAAACAGTGCCTTGGCGCGGGAAAACCCGTACTCGGCCTCCAATTCCTCGGCCCAGGCGCGCTGCCCGGTGCCGAGCTGGCCGCCATTGCGCCCGGAAGCGCCGTCTCCGAAGCGATACGCCTCGATCAAAACCACATTGGTGCCCGCCTTGGCCAGATGCACCGCCGCCGACAAGCCGGTGAAACCGCCCCCAACGATAACGACGTCGCAGCTCCGGTCACCGTCCAGCGCCGGATACTCGGGTCGCGGGCCGGCCGTGTCCTCGTACCAGGAACGGCCGGGGGAGATCGGGGATTGGTAGGGCATGATGCTCACGGAGTAGGGGAGTAGGGGAGTAGGGGAGTAG